>JASMBU010000003.1 GCA_030753675.1 Methylococcales bacterium | reverse complement strand
ATAGCTTCACTTTGACAGCTATCGCTGGTGGTATGGGTTGGGGTTTATTGTTCTACCCATCTAACTGGCCTATCATTGCACCTTTACATTTACCTGTTGAATACAACGGCATGATGTTTACTGTTGCTGATTTATCTGGTTACCACTATGTAAGAACTGGTACTCCTGAGTATATCAGAATGGTAGAAAAAGGTACTTTGAGAACTTTTGGTAAGGACGTTGCTCCTGTATCAGCATTCTTCTCTGCTTTCGTTAGTATCATCGTTTATTTCGTATGGCACTTTTTCGGATTGTGGTTCGGTAAAACTGACTTCGTAACATCTACCTAGTATTTAGGTCTAGATTTATAAGTTAAGTAGTACCAAAAAACGAATGCTAGCTAAAGTTATCAAGCTAGAAAATGAAAATATTTTTCTCTGATGGAGGATATATGAAAACTATTAAAGACAAAGTGGCAAAACTTTCATTTGTCGCTCTGTTGATAGCAGTATCAACAGCAATGTTTTACACACCAACTGCTTCGGCACACGGTGAGAAGTCTCAGGCTGCGTTTATGCGTATGCGTACTATTCACTGGTATGATCTTGACTGGTCAAAAAGCCAAGTTGCAGTGAATGACACAGTAACAGTATCTGGTAAATTCCACGTTTTTAAAGGGTGGCCTGAAACTGTTGCTAAACCAGAAGTTTCTTTCTTAAACATCGGTATTCCAGGACCTGTATTTATTCGTGCAGCTTCTTACATCGGTGGTCAATTAGTTCCTCGTTCAGTAACACTTGAGCTAGGTAAAACTTATGACTTTAAAGTTCTTCTAAAAGCACGTCGTCCAGGTGACTGGCACGTTCATACTATGATGAACGTTGAAGATGGTGGTCCAATTATTGGCCCAGGTAAATTCATCCGTATTACTGGTTCTATGAGTCAGTTCAGAAACCCAGTTACAACATTGACAGGTCAAACTATCGATATTGAAAATTGGGGTTTAGGTGACATTTACTTCT
This sequence comes from Methylococcales bacterium, assembly GCA_030753675.1. Lineage (GTDB taxonomy): Bacteria > Pseudomonadota > Gammaproteobacteria > Methylococcales > Methylomonadaceae > OPU3-GD-OMZ. The sequence goes on along the minus strand of JASMBU010000003.1, from coordinate 180,804 downwards.
ACAGCTTCTTGTGGTATGCAATTGGTATCGCTTGGTTGGTTTACTGGTGTAAATCTCCAATATTCATACCTCGTTTGATTGCTGTTAATGCTGGAAAACAAGACTCTTTGATTTCTGATACTGACAAAAAAGTCACTATGGGATTTTGTGGAGGTGTTTTGGCTTTGACTGCAATGCTAATGGCTTCAACTAACGACGCTTACCCAGTTACGATTCCTATCCAGGCTGGTTTAATGCGTGATATGGTTCCTCTAGAAGTTGAAGAGCCTACTGTAGCTGTTTCCGTTGACAATGCATCTTACCGTGTTCCAGGACGTTCTATGGAAATGACATTGACTATCACTAACAATGGCGATACAGCTGTTCGTTTAGGTGAGTTCAATACAGCTTCTGTACGTTTCCTAGACGCTGATGTTACTGAAGACGAAGGTGTATACCCAGCTGATTTATTGGCTGAAAATGGTCTAACCCAAAGTGATAACAGCCCAATCGCTCCAGGCGAAACAAAAACTATCTCTGTGCAGGCTAGTGATGCTGCTTGGGAAGTATATCGTCTTGCTGACTTGATCTATGATCCAGACAGCCGATTTGCTGGTCTACTATTCTTCTACGACGAAGCTGGTGACAGACAAATGGTTGGTATCGATGCACCATTAATCCCATCTTTCATCTAATCATGATTACTCTATAAAGAACACCTTATAGAGTTTGGGATAAAAGAGACCCCCGGTACCGCAAGGTACTGGGGGTTTTTTTATGTTTATTTTTTGTCCTTGTATGACGGAACGTTAATAATGTTTGGATAGTAAATCAAGCAGGTGTGTGAGGGTATGCGTGTAAATAGGATATTTAAATGATAAGAGAAATAGATGATTAAGTTGGAGGCATTGTTTTAGCTTTATACGATTAAAGTAAAAGATCGCTGAAGTGACAGTTTAAATAAGATGAAGGTTAATCTAATTAATATTGCACTGGAATGATTACATTAATACAGGCCTTTATAATTTAATATACCTATTGGATATAAGAGTGATTGGTAGTGTATTGCACTCACTGATTTAGTCGAGTTATTCGCGTTGTAGGGGGGTTAAATAGCCGATAGTGTAATTGTTGGCTTAAATCATAAATATTAAAAGCCAGTCTTTTTTTATCATTAGGTGGTGAAGTATTAAAAGATGTCATTTAAGTCGAAATTTCAAAAATGTTACAGAAGATATTTTAGGGGCTGTAATTATTTCATTGAGCGTTTCAACCGCGCAATAGGTGGCATAAAACAGTTAATCTATTGACAGCTCAGTATTAAGTCTATTTAGCTCACTTGGGTGTCATTTAATGCGTGGACTTGAGGGGTTTAAGCCTTTGATGGAGATGGGTTAGTTTATTGTAATATCTTTTAATATAATAAAATGGAGATAACTATAGGCTATAGATCTGAGATAAAAAATGTACGTATACCCGTAGTTCGTAGGTTAAGTTATTCAGGATATAATTTGTGGATTTCAAAAAGGCAGAAGATGGCTAAGGGTGTGTTTTTGGTTGTTATGGAATGGTCAGTAAGAATTATAGTGATTAAATGGAAGGTTAGCTTAGCTACACCTGGTGTGTCAGATAGATCAAAAGGAAAAATTTTAAATTATAGACAGGTATAATGTTTTCACTATAAATATTGTATTATTTAAGCCAATAATAACCCCACTCATGAGGATTGTAGGTAACTATGCACTGTATGATGGACGAGAGGTGGGTAGTGGTAAACAGATTTTGATATATGGGTGAAAAAGAAAGTATCGCTTTTAGTTCTCAAAAAAAGGTAAAAAAAAACCCTCTATAAGAGGGTTTTTTTCATTAAATCAGAATTAGCTTACATTCTGTTAGCAGCACCTGAATTTAATTGTTTACCGACTTCAGAGTTCAACTCTTCGTAACCGCCAGTTAAATGTTTAGTTTCATCTTTTTTCAACATGAAAACTAAAACTAAAATAAATACGATTGGCATTGCATACCAAATTGAAAATCCACCTTGTTCTTCAGCCATGATAAGCTCCTTATTTTTATAAATTAAATTATTTAAAGTAAATCTTTAAATTAATACCTAAAACTACTTAAAGAGTAACTGAAGTAGAGCTAGTAAGACGTTGTTGTCCGCCGTCAGGATCATCTAAGCAGCCAGTAAGACCAACAACCATAGCAACCATAGCTAATGCGGTTAAGATTTTTTTCATGATAATCTCCTTTAAAAGAATTATTATTAAGAATTATTATTATTATTTACTGCGACAATTTGTCACAGGTCCATTGAAACACATTTAATCAGTGGTGTGCAAGAAAAAATAAAAAATATTTTAAATAAAATTATTTTCCAGCGTCAAGTTGCTGACTAACTTCAACGTCTAACTCTTCATACCCGCCGGTTAGATGTTTTGTTTCGTCTTGTTTTAGCAATATTACTAAGGTAATGGTAACTACAACTAGTGCAATTAACCATACAACCATGCTGTCGTCTTCTATTTGAGACATTTTAAACTCCTTGAAAATATTATAAATGAATGTTTAATGTGAGTGCGTCAATTTGTCGCATAGCTAATTAAACCATATTCAACCGTCCATATGGAAGTTTCTCAAAAATTGGCGCACTACTTATTTGGGGTAAACAAATTAGGAAAGTTGGATTGATATCGGTTGTTAATCCAATTGACAGAACCTATTGTTTTCCATGGACCATTTAGATTGTTAGATCGCAAGTCATATTCCCACTGTGAGGGAGACCGTATAGGTTTGGAAAGAATTTTAAATTGGGCATTGTTAAGGGATAGGCCGACTTTAGTACCCCAAAAAGCGGTCACTTTGAGTAGTGCCTTATTGAGGTTGTTTTCTTTGATATGAGGAGTTACTGCCCTGTTGGCCCACATCGAGTGGACTCGTCCCCAATTAGGAGAAAGAATACGCCCTTGTTCATTAATAAAGGGTAGCCAGTGGTAGTTATTGTCCTCCCCTAAATATTGAATAGCAAAAATACGGTTATAGCCTTCAAAATGATCGTGAACATAAAGTGCGTGGGGGGTAATGCCTAAAAAAGTATGACTTAAGACGCAGACTATGTTGCTGGCATTGGTCAGGGGGGTTAGCGTGGGGTTGTCATGTAAATTGAGTCGGTATAAGAATGCATAATTAATAGTGGTATTCAGTTGTAGAAGGGCCAAAAAACAAAGTATTTTAGAAAATTTATAAATAAATTTAATAGGGTAATTGAGGAATTGTTGGTGTAGAACGTCATATAGAACAGTAGGAGGTGACATTAGAGCGTAGTTTGGTTTTAGGGGCTTTGTATTATTTGTTTGTTTTTTAATGACAAACGGTCCGAGTACGGGAGTAAAAAGCAGTAAGCTGAGTGGGAGCGTGTAGCGCATGTGCCAAAAGATAGTGGCGTATGACAGGTGGCTGGAATAGGGTTGATGTTTGTTTAAGGTATAAATAGATGGAGACTTATTGTTAGTATCTTCTTTAAATTGAAGGGCCTTAAAAAAATCAAAATGTTGTAATAGAACTATCTGGCGAATTTGGTTAGGATTGCTCGGTTGAAAAAAAACAGTTAGTAATGGGGAGTTATAGCTTATTTTGTTTTTGAGTAGGCGCCACCAATGCGGAGGGACGACGAGCGCATAGAAAAAAAACATCATAAGGCCGAAGGGATAAATGTTGAAGAATAGGGTGATACCTAAATGAAATGATACGCCGACAATAAGAAACAGGGGCTGAAAGTGTCGGCGAAAAATAAAAAAAGGAAAAGCAAGTTGAAAAATAATGATTAGATAACCTAGGCATCGTTGTAAAAGTTCATTGTTAAGTAGCCATGAGGGATCAACTGCCGAAATATAATAGGGGTGACTGGAGGGGAGCCATGCACCTAAACCATTTAACCAATGCTCCGCCCACAGTTTGTGGATCGCTGAATCGGGATACAGGAAGCATAAGCAAAATATGATCGGTAAATAATAGCAAAGAATAGATACGTCTTGTGTTTTCGGAAAATTAATTGTTAAGTTACGTAAGCGATAATATAGTAAATCAAGTGACCAGCCGCGGTTAATAGGGAGGAATATGAGTAACAATCCACAGGCGAGCATAAATTGATCAAAGCCACCGCCAAACTCATGGCGCATGGGCGTAAAATTCAGAAAAACGAGCCAGAGCAAGTAGTTACTGATACTGGCAAATTGACAGTAGCGACCAACAATTAAACAAAGACCAATGAACGCCCAAAATATCAGAAATAGAGGAATAATGGGGTACGCATTATCAATAAAAGGGACGGGGTCAAAGATTAGATGACGGAAAAATAATAAGAAAATAACTTCTTGAAAAACTATGATTCCATAAAGGCAGCGAAATATAGCCAGGCCTGTGGCAGGAACGGTGGTATTAATGTTTTGTTTGATAAGCTTGGCAATAAATTGGCGCATGGTTTCAATTTACGGGGACGTTTAGGTATTAAGAAGGATAACAAGAGTAAGTGTTATTGGGGGTTGATTTAAATCAACACCTGCAAAAGAAAAGAAGTTTGTAGGTTTGTGGTGGGGGGATAATGTTAAGCGAGAAAAAAATAAACCGCTGAAGTTCAGTTAAGAACATTCAGCGGATTATAATTTTTAACTAATTAGACTTGAACGTAGTGCTCAGTCTATATAGACTGGTATTCTATATTAGTCTTCGTCGTCTGGATGAGGAGCGAACATCCATTTGTACCATACATAAATGATACCAACTAGGACAACAAGGCCAACCATACCAGCTGGTGTTTTTAACGTTTCCGCCATTTCAAGAATAAATCCCATCGAGGACCCTCCAAATAAATAATTAATAAAATTTGCTTATGCTGAGAGCATAAAGAACTTCGGATGATACCAAAATAAATAAAGTTAGGCAATGTTTAAATTAAGTAGCGGGAGGTTAGAAAGTTAACTGGGGTAGGTAATTGGCAGAGTTAAAATTAAAAGGTTATGTTAAAATGTTGTTGTAATCTTAGCTTTTTAAAAAAAATTCAAAGGACTGATTGTTTATCTTTACTAACCAAAAAAAATAACGAGAGAGAAAATTATGATAGGTGGTTTATTAACAATTTATGTGGCGTGTTGGACATATCAGGCAGCCGTCCGGGCCGGAACGCCTAGTGTATTTAAATGGGTTGCAATTGTAGCAGGGTCGTTGTTTCTGGTTCAGTTTCTCTGGATCCGGATTGATGTGTTTTTGTTTTTAACTGAGAATGATGATACTGGCGTTGATCAAGCAGAATTAGCGGCGATGCAAACTAAAGATTTATCTAACCGCTTAATGTCAAGTTTTCGTGAGCTAGCGGCACCGCTAATGGGGTTTTTAGTTGCGGCAGTTATTCGCGCCAAATTTGTATTGAAAGGAGGTCTAGGGCCTTCAACAATGTTTAGCTATATGAATATTTTCAAGGGTTCAATCTCTTCTGAGAAAGCAGAAGAGGTTGTAACGGCTGAATCTGTAGATGCAGTAGACAGTTCATCTGAAGTTTCGGAAGATGAAAGTAATACCGAACAAAAATAATCTGTACTGATAAAGAAGTTCGATATTAAGAAAGCCTAGGTTTAGCCTAGGCTTTCTTGTATATACAGGCTGCAGTTATCAGCGAATTAAACACTTAATTTAGATGGATATGTAATCTACCAATGAATACGCAACAAGATTTATTAGCGGATCAACTGGCCCAAAGGATTTTATTCCTAGACGGTGCAATGGGGACAATGATTCAGGAATATAAATTAAGTGAATCCGATTACCGAGGGGATCGATTCGCGCATTGGCCCTGTGATCTTCAAGGTAACAATGATCTTTTATCATTGACTCAGCCCGATATTATTAAGGCTATTCACCGAGCCTATTATGATGCTGGTTCAGATATTGTGGAAACTAATACGTTTAATGCGACAACGATTGCAATGGCCGATTATCAAATGGAGTCATTAGCGTATGAATTAAATAAAGTATCTGCACAAATAGCAAGACAAGTTGCGGATGAGTTTACCCGTGCCAGTCCTGATAAGCCACGCTTTGTTGCTGGTGTTTTAGGTCCAACAAACAGAACAGCCTCCATTTCTCCTGATGTAAATGATCCGGGCTATAGGAATGTTAATTTTGATACTCTTGTTGTAGCCTATACGGAAGCGATAACGGGTCTGATTGATGGTGGTGCAGATATTTTATTGGTTGAAACTATTTTTGATACGCTCAATGCAAAGGCGGCTCTTTTTGCTATTGATCAGTACTTTGAGAAGACCAATATGCGTTACCCCGTTATGATTTCTGGCACGATTACCGATGCCTCAGGACGAACTTTGTCGGGGCAAACGGTGGAAGCTTTTTGGAATTCGGTTCGTCATATTAAACCAATATCAATCGGCTTTAATTGCGCCCTAGGTGCCGGCGAATTACGCCAATATGTGGAAGAGTTAAGTACGTTTGCTGAAGCGAATATTTCAGCACACCCCAATGCAGGATTGCCAAATGAATTTGGTGAGTACGACGAATTGCCTGAGGCGATGGCCGTTGAGTTAAATGATTGGGCTAAAAGTGGCTATATTAATATCATTGGTGGTTGTTGTGGAACGTCACCTGCGCATATTAAAGCTATTATCAAAGCGGTAGAAAAACACCCGCCTCGAAAATTACCAACGATAGAGAAAAAATGTCGCCTTTCTGGTTTAGAGCCATTTAATATTGGACCTGAGTCTTTGTTTGTTAATGTTGGTGAGAGGACTAACGTAACGGGTTCGGCGCGTTTTAAGCGATTAATCGTTGAAGAAGATTATGAGGCAGCCTTAGATGTTGCCAGGCAGCAGGTGGTTAATGGTGCGCAGGTTATTGATATCAACATGGATGAGGGTATGTTGGAGTCAAAAGAGGCAATGGTCAGGTTTTTATTATTGCTTGCCTCTGAGCCGGATATTTCAAGAGTCCCAGTGATGATTGATTCTTCTAAATGGGACATTATTGAAGCTGGACTTAAGTGTATTCAGGGTAAAGGGATTGTTAATTCTATTTCCCTTAAAGAGGGTGAAGAAATTTTTAAACAGCAGGCTCGGTTAGTTAAGCGTTATGGTGCTGCTGTGATTGTAATGGCTTTTGATGAGACGGGACAGGCAGATACACAGGGTCGAAAAGTTGAGATTTGTCGAAGGGCTTATAAAATTCTAACAGAAGAGGTTGGCTTTCCTGCGGAAGATATTATTTTTGATCCTAATATTTTCGCTATTGCCACTGGAATTGACGAGCATAATAATTATGGCGTGGATTTTATTGAAGCAACGCGGGAAATAAAAGCTGCATTACCGCATGCATTAATTTCTGGTGGTGTTTCTAATGTGTCTTTTTCTTTTCGTGGCAATGAACCGGTAAGAGAGGCGATACATGCCATTTTTTTATATTACGCTGTTCAAGCAGGCATGGACATGGGGATTGTTAATGCAGGGCAATTAGCGGTTTATGATGATATTCCGAAAGCATTAAAAGAAGCAGTGGAAGAGGTTGTACTTAATCAGCATGCTGATGCGACGGAAAAATTATTGGCACTGGCTGAACAATTTGTAGGGGGCAGTAGTAGCGGAGTTAATAAAGAGGATTTAAGTTGGCGAAATGAGCCGGTTAATAAACGAATTTCATATGCGTTGGTTAAAGGCATTACTGAGTATATTGAGGAAGATACCGAGGAGGCACGTCAAGGCTTTGATCTGTCGTTAAAAGTGATTGAAGGGCCATTAATGGATGGCATGAATGAGGTAGGAGATCTATTTGGTGCAGGCAAGATGTTTCTGCCTCAAGTGGTTAAATCGGCAAGAGTCATGAAAAAAGCGGTAGCTTATTTATTACCTTTTATGGAAAAAGAAAAGGCAGGTAAGGTTGAAAGCAACGGTAAAATATTAATGGCGACAGTCAAGGGCGATGTTCATGATATTGGTAAGAATATTGTCGGTGTGGTTTTACAGTGTAATAGCTATGAAGTGATTGACTTGGGTGTGATGGTGCCAGCCAGTACTATTTTGCAACGGGCAAAAGAAGAAAATGTCGATATTATTGGTCTAAGCGGACTGATCACACCCTCGTTGGATGAAATGGTTCATGTTGCCAAGGAAATGGAGCGTCTGGAATTTGATATTCCGATAATGATCGGTGGTGCAACTACGTCACGCGCACATACAGCGGTTAAGATTGAACATAATTATCACGGCCCTACCGTTTATGTTGCCGATGCATCAAGAGCAGTAGGGGTGGCCAATAAGTTATTAAGTCAGGATAAGCAAGAGGCTTTTGTGAAAGCTATTCAGACGGAATATCAACAAGTTCGAGAGCGTCATAAGGGGCGAAAATCAAAAAGTACTTTACTGACTTTGGCGGAGGCGCGAGCCAATAAATTTGAGTCTACCAATAGCCAATCATGTCGGCCATCATTTTTGGGCACTAAAGTTATAGATAATATATCGTTAGAAACATTGTTTGATTTTATAGATTGGTCTCCGTTTTTCCAGACATGGGAGTTAGCGGGGAGCTATCCAGCTATTTTAGAGGATAGTGTCGTTGGTGAGCATGCGAAGGCTCTATTTCAAGATGCCTCAGTGATGTTGGAATCAATTGTTACTGAAAATTGGTTATCTGCAAAAGGAGTTTTCGGTTTTTACCCCGCAAATAGTCAAGGCGATGATATTGTGATTTATGACGATGAACAACGATCTTCCATACGCGAAACGTTGTGTCATCTGCGCCAACAGAACAGTAAGGTTCCGGGTAAAGCTAATTATTGTTTAGCGGACTTTTTGGAGCCTGTTGAGGCAGAGAGTCAGGATTATATTGGGGCATTTGCAGTGACTGCTGGCATAGGCATAGAAGCAAAATTAGCCGAGTTTGAAAGACAGCAAGACGATTATAGTGCGATTATGCTTAAGGCCTTAGCAGATCGATTGGCAGAAGCTTTCGCAGAATATATGCACCAACAGGTTCGAATAAATTATTGGGGTTATAGCAGTGATGAGATGCTCGATAATCAAGCGCTGATTAATGAGTCTTATGAGGGCATTCGGCCAGCTCCAGGGTATCCTGCTTGTCCTGATCATACTGAAAAAGATAAGCTTTTTAGTTTGTTGTCAGCCACAGAACATACCGGGATTGAATTAACTGAAAGTTATGCGATGTATCCTACGGCAGCTGTGAGTGGTTGGTATTTAGCGCATGCTGATGCGCGGTTTTTTAATGTTGGTAAAATAACGACGGATCAGTTAACTGATTACGCGCAGAGGAAAGGCTGGTCAATGGAAGAAGCGAGGCGTTGGCTATCACCTAATCTACAGGACTAAAGAGGTGATGAATTCGAGACTGGTTTTATTGGGAACTGAAGGTTGTCATTTATGTGAGCAGGCTGAGAAGTTGGTTTTATGGGTCATTGCAAAATCCTCAACAGAACTCGCATTGAACAAAATTGACATAGTTGTTGAGACCGAGTATTTAGCAGCTTATGAATTGATTATTCCAGTGTTATGTCACGTTGAATCAGAACAAGAGTTGCATTGGCCTTTTACGGAAAAACAAGTGCAGTTGTTTGTTGCAGAAATATTGGATTGAAATGGATCTAAAAAAAGCGAGTTAGTGTTTTTTAATTAAAATGGTGTGAAATCGAGGGTGTACCGGAAGACACCCCGTGTCTTCCGGTACAGATTAGTTAAAGAAGCTTTTTGTTATCAGGATCTGTTTTTGAAGTCAGGGATTCAAAACAGCCTAAAACGCTGTCACTAAAGTTTCTATGGGCATCCGCTAATGCTTGTGCAGAACCAAATAATTCTCTAAGCTCATTCAGCTCATTTTTAGGGTCGTTTTGCGGATTTTTTTCTGCTTGATTGGACAGTGTGGTCAGGTTTAATTTGAATTGAATTAGTTTGGTATAGGCCAAGTAGATTGGAGTACGTCTAGGGTCCCAAGAAAAAAATCCGATCATTTTTTTGCCGCTTGTATCAACAACACATCTCGTGACTTCTTCAGGGTCGAGCTCGTAATCAATTAGGTCTTGATCGGTTTTCATCAGTTTAAGAATGTGTTCTTGGTATTGGTTTTTTTCATCAGTACAGCCGGTAAGCAGTAATGCGCAAAAAAACATGAAAGCCAGTTGTTTCATAAGTATTTGTTAAATAATAGTTAGTAATAGCGGGTGATTATACGTTAATTCATAGGCTATTTTTAATGACTTTTTCATTTTGCTTCTTAAGTGCGTGATTTTTACAAAATTAGTGTGTGTTTGTGAGGTGAATATCTTGCATGGCAGTTTCAACCCAGGTTTCGGCTTCGTAGTTTAATTCAATGGCTTTTCTACCTTCGCTGGCGATAACAGGGCCTATGCGAATGGTAATTGTTCCGGGGTATTTTAAGAAACTATAGCGGGGCCAGAATTCTCCAGCATTGTGGGCGACAGGTACAATAGGGTATTGACTTTTTTCAGCAAGTAAACAACCGCCTAGATTGAATTTTGTGGCTACACCGGGTTTTGTTCGGGTCCCTTCTGGGAAAATAAGAACCCATAATCCTTCATTAAGTCTTGTTTTACCGTCGCGTATTAACTTTTTTAATGCAGAAAGTTGGTTTTGACGGTTCAGCGCAATGGGTTTTAATGTCGCCGCAGCCCAGCCCCAAATAGGTAGCCAAAGTAATTCCCTTTTTAAGACGGTGACTTGAGGGGGAAAGATGGCATATAAGGCAATGGTTTCCCAAGCTGACTGATGTTTGCACAAAATAATTGCGTTTTGATTTTTAAGGATGTTTTCCAGACCCTCGATACGGTAATCTAATTGGCAGATTAATTTGGTTAACCATAAGACAGTAGTTGCCCAAAAATGGGCTAACTTATAGCGTACGCTAAAGGGAAAGACTGTCAGTGTCAGTATAATAATGCCCATGGAAAGAGTCAGGCAGAGAACGCAAAAAAAAAGTAAGGCTGATCGTATATAAAGTGGGGTTTTATTGCCTTGAAATGATGAATTGGGCGCAGTCATAGAGATTATTAAAAAAGTTAATCGTAAGGTTAGGGTTGTTGGTTAACGTCTTTTGTCCTTTTCCAGTTTTCACTAAAAGGGGGGTGGCGCCAACGGCTTGGGCGGCTTTCACATCACTGAGTTTATCACCAATAAAAAAGGTTTCTGTTAACTGGAAATTATAATCTTCACTGCACTGTTTTAATAGTCCTGGTTTAGGTTTTCGGCAGGCACAGTGGTCCTCGGGCTGGTGTGGACAGTAATAAATAGCTTCTATTTTACCGCCTTTTTGTTTGACCATAGCATGCATTTTATTGTGCATGGCTTGGAGTGTTGTTGTGTTGAAATAGCCACGTGCCAGACCTGACTGGTTGGTGATTACAATAACGTTGTAGCCGTGCGAATTGAGTAAGGCAATAGCCTCAATGCTTTGTGCTATCGGAAGCCATTCTTCAGCTGATTTAATGTAATGATCTGAGTCGTGGTTAATGACACCGTCACGGTCTAATAAAATAAATTTATTGGCAGACACTATTGTAATTTTGAAATATCAGCAATTTTTAGGAACAAGTTTTCAACTTTATGCAATAAAGCTAATCGACTAGCACGTAAAGGGAGGTCATCACAATTAACCATGATGTGTTCAAAAAATAAATCAACGTCTTCTTTAAGTTGAGCCAGGCGATTTAATGCCCCGGTATAATTGCTCGCCGCAATGAAAGGTTGAATATCTTCTTCTGCAGATCGTGTAGCGGCTAGTAAGGCGAGTTCTTGTTCTTCAACAAGACTGTCAACAGTAGAATGAGGCGATGTTGCAGCTTTTCGTAAGATATTTTTGATACGCTTATTGGCTTCAGATAGGCTGTTAGACTCAGGTAGTTTGCGGAAGTCTCGAACAGCTTGTAGTCTTAAATAAAAATCCAGTAGGTTCCCTGACGAAACAGCCATGACTGATTCAAATTGGTCAATGGTAAAGCCTTGCTCAAGCGTGTAGCCTTTGAGTCGCTCATTGACGAAGGCGGTTATTTTTTGTTCGGTGAGATTGCGGTCAAAGTTATGGTTAAATTGGCTAAGACTGAAGCTAACTAATTCAGTGATGTTAATGTTCAGGTGTTTCTCAATAATAATACGAATAATTCCGAGAGTTGCACGCCGTAATGCATAGGGGTCTTTGTCACCGGTAGGAATAAGGCCGGCACTAAAAATACCCACGAGCGTGTCCATTTTGTCGGCGAGAGCGAGTATTTGTCCGGTTGGGCTTTCAGGTGTAGGGCCACCGGATTGTTTGGGGTAGTATTGTTCCTCAAGTGCTTGAGCGACTTCATTGGGCTCGTTATCCGCTAAGGCGTAATAACGCCCCATGATGCCTTGAAGACTTGGGAATTCACCCACCATTTCGGTGATTAGATCTGTTTTAGCTAGCAATGCAGCACGTAAACTGTGCTCTGGAGCAATATCAAGCTTTGTTGATAAATGCGTAGTTAACGCTTCTAGTCGCCGCGTTTTATCAAGTAAAGTGCCGAGTGTTTTTTGAAAAACAATATTAGCCAGCTGGGGCGTGCGTTCTGATAGCTTTAAATGACGGTCTTGTTTCCAGAAAAATTCGGCATCACCTAAGCGTGGAAGAATGACTCTTTCGTTACCCTCTTTAATAGATTGAGGATGGGTGCTTTCAATGTTACTGAAAGTAATAAAGTGAGGTAATAATTTTCCATTATTATCGGTTACAGCAAAATATTTTTGATTCACTTGCATTGTGGTAATCAATACTTCAGCGGGTAGGGCAAGAAAACGTGAATCAAAGTTCCCCGTGACAGGGACTGGCCACTCATTAAGGGCGGTGACTTCTTCAAGGAGGGATGGGTTGATAACCGCTGTACCGCCTACTTTTTTAGCGGCTTTCAGGGTGGCGTTATAGATAATTTGCTTGCGTTGTTCAAAATTGGCGATAACGTAACCGTCTTCAAGTAAGCACTGCTGATAGTCTGAAGGATGGTTTATAAAAATAGCTTTTGGTGCGTGAAAGCGGTGACCAAAAGTGTGTTGGCCGGATTTAACACCTAATATTTCACAGTTTACCGGTTCTGAGCCGAAGAGTAAGACGGCCCAATGAACAGGGCGTACAAATTCAGTGGCGGAATCACTCCAACGCATTCGTTTGGCAATAGGTAGTTTTTTAAGGCTGTGAGTGATAAATTCCGGGATTAAAAGACTGGCTGGTTGTCCTTTGGCTTGGTGATTAAAAGACAGCCATTCACCCTTGTCTGTTTTTAAACGGGATAATTGATCAACCGTTGTTCCGCAACCTGAAGCAAAGCCTAGTGCAGCACGACTTGGATTGCCGTCAGAATCAAAGGCAGCCTTAATAGCGGGCCCGCGTTTTTCAGTTGTTTTGTCAGGCTGTTGAACAAGAACGTCTTCAATTAAAACAGCTAGCCGTCGGGGGGTTGCAAAAATGCTGGTTTGACCGAAAGTTAATTCAGCGTCTGATAACGCTTGCGTTATGTTAGCTAATAAAGCGTTGCTCAATGTTAATAAGGTTTTAGGGGGCAACTCTTCTGTGCCGAGTTCAAAAAGTAGGGGTCTGGTATCAGTCATTTTGAGTCTTCTTATTGTTAAGCATTGGAAAACCTAATGCTTCTCTTCCTTGGTAATAGTTTTCGGCAACGGCCTTTGACATCTCTCTGACACGTAGAATATAGCGTTGACGCTCGGTTACAGAGATTGCATGACGTGCATCTAAGAGATTGAAAACATGGGATGCTTTCAGAATCATTTCATAAGCCGGTAAGGAGAGTTTCTGGTCAATGAGTTTTTTGCATTCCTGTTCGTAGTTATCAAAACTGGAGAAGAGAAAGTTAGTGTTGGCGTGGGTGAAATTAAAGTGTGACATTTCAACTTCGTTTTGGTGGAAAATATCGCCGTAGCTGACGCGGCCTTGGCTATTTGTGTTCCAAGTTAAATCGTAAACGCTTTGTACATTTTGCAAGTACATCGCAATGCGTTCAAGACCATAAGTGATTTCACCGGTTACCGGTCGACAATCTAGGCTGCCGACTTGTTGGAAATAGGTAAACTGGGTGACTTCCATGCCATTGAGCCAGACTTCCCAGCCTAAACCCCATGCACCCAAGGTAGGGGATTCCCAGTTGTCTTCGACAAAACGAATATCGTGTTCAAGTAAGTCGAGACCTAAGTAACGCAAAGAGTCTAAATAGAGTTCCTGAATATTATCAGGCGAGGGTTTTAGGACGACCTGGAATTGATAGTAATGTTGCAATCGATTGGGGTTTTCTCCAAAGCGACCATCAGTTGGACGACGTGATGGTTGTGCGTAGGCTGAACGCCAAGGCTCAGGGCCAATGGCGCGGAGAAAGGTTCCGGGATGAAAGGTACCGGCACCAACTTCCATATCGAGAGGCTGTAAAATGGTGCAGTCTTGTTCAGACCAAAAGGATTGCAAAGCAAGAATTAAGTTTTGAAATGTAGTGGGTTTTTTGTAGTTACTTGGCACGGTTTTTAAGGCGATAAAAAATTATAATTATAACTTAAATTTATAGTGAACGTTGTTTGTTGAAGTGTTGAGTGGCTATATAAACAGGATTATGTCGAATGAAAGGTTGGTTTTTAATGTAAAAACAGAATGAATAGTGTTGTCAGTAGAAGGCGTGCGAGTGCTCCGTCTGTTAGCTTTATGGGGAAAAGTTAACGTATAATGTTCACTTTTAATAACAAAAAAGCAATGAAAAAACAGAAGAAAGCCGTTTCTCTTATCTCAGGAGGTCTTGACTCCATGTTGGCGACCAAAGCGATTATGGAACAAGGGGTTCACGTAGAAGGGATTAACTTTTTCACGGGTTTTTGTGTGGAGGGTCATACCCATGCTATTCGTAAAAAAAATAAAGCCAAGCCTAAACGAAATAATTCATTATGGGTTGCTGAGCAACTGGGGATAAAACTGCACATTATTGATGTTATTGAGGAGTATAAGAATGTGTTAATAAATCCACAGCATGGGTATGGTGCTAATTTGAACCCGTGTTTGGATTGTAAGGTTTTTATGGTGCAAAAGGCGCAGCAGTGGATAGAAGAGAATGATTTTGATTTTATCATTACCGGTGAGGTGATCGGACAGCGACCGATGTCTCAACGAAAAGATACGATGCCGGTTATAGCCAGAGAGTCAGGTGCCAATGAGCGGTTGTTAAGGCCATTGTGTGCAAAAAATCTACCTGAAACCCTGCCCGAGAAAGAAGGTTGGGTCAACCGAGAAGAGTTGTATGATTTTAGTGGTCGGACACGAAAGCCCCAAATGACTTTGGCAGAACAATTTGGTTTTACTGAATATGCACAACCCGCAGGGGGGTGTTGTTTTTTAACAGATAAAAGCTATTCCGACAAGTTGGTAGATTTATGGACAGCAAGAGGTAAGAAAGAGTATGAGTTAGATGACATTATGTTGTTGAAGGTGGGGCGTCATCTGCGACCGAAGGCTCATTTTAAGATGATTATTGCTCGAGAAGAAGGCGAGAATAATTTTTTGCAGGGCTATAAAAATGTTTTTCAAACGATGACAACAGTTAGTCATCCAGGCCCACTAGTGTTAATTGACGGTACTCTTTCTGAGCAGGATTGTTGGTTAGCTGCACAGATAACGGCTCGTTATAGTCAGGGGCGGGAGGCTGAACAAGTAGACGTTAAAATGACTCAGCAAGGGGAAGAAAAGTCATTTTTGGTTACGCCGTTGTCAAGTGATGAAATAGCTAAAGAATGGCATGTATGAATAAGCAATTTTTAGATGCTCGACGTTTACTTTGCCCTATGCCAGTCATACGGGTGCAGGATAAAATTAAAACGATGGCTTTGGGGGATCAATTAGAAGTGGCTTGTACGGATCCCGGTGTTATGCAAGATATTCCGGCTTGGTGCCGTATTAATGGGCATCAGATTCTATCAGCAAATAATAATGCCGGTGAGTTCACAATTAATATTGTCGTGGGTGACTAAAATATAATGATGACAGAGCGTAACGATGTTCAAATGAAGTCTCACGCAACGTTGGTTGCAGCGCTAGTTAATATTTTTTTAGCTGTCATGAAAGTGTCAGCAGGTGTTCTGGGGCAATCGTCGGCATTGATTGCCGATGGTATTCATTCTCTCGCTGATTTACTGAGTGATGCCGTTGTCTTGGTCGCTATTAAGCTAGGAAGTAAACGACCTGATCAAGATCACCCCTATGGGCATGCCCGGTTTGAAACCATAGCAACGGTAGTTCTAGGTTGTGGGTTAATCGTTGTTGCTGCAGGGATATCTTGGGATGCTGTGAGTCGTATTTTAGGCGATGGTACATTGCTCATTCCCGATCAATTAACATTGTATATCGCGGGGATATCGATTTTTTGTAAGGAGTGGCTATTCCATTTCACGAAAAAGGTTGCCCAAAAAACCCGCTCTAAATTGTTGTTGGCCAATGCTTGGCATCATCGTAGTGATGCTATTTCGTCCATTATAGTTTTGATAGGCATCGCGGCCATGCTTTTGGGTTATGGCTATGCCGATGCGATTGCCGCTGTCTTAGTGAGTTTAATGATTGCTAAGATTGGTGTGTCACTCATTATGGAGAGCTTAAAAGAGTTAGTGGATACGGCTATTTCAGATGATGAGCTTGATGCTTTGCGCCAAGCAATTTCAGTTGTTGATGGGGTTATTAATATTCATTTGATACGGACTCGTCGTATGGGCGAAGATATTTATGTAGATCTCCATATTCAGGTTGATTCGTATATCAGTGTTTCAGAGGGTCATATGATTGCCGATACGGTGCGTAATCAATTGTTAGTAAAATTTGACAATATCGTTGATGTCTTAGTGCATACTGATCCTGAAGATGATGAGCAAAAAGAGTCAGTTGATGATTGGTTGCCATCAAGAAAAGAATTGATCAATGGTATTAGAGATTGTCTGGGGGATTACTACAGCCTAGTGGATGATATTAAAATTCATTATATTAATGGTGCGGTAGAACTGGAAGTCATATTTTTATTGTCGCCCCTTGAACATGATTTGGTTGTTGATAATTGTAAAAAACACTGTGAAAAAATAACGCAAGAAATAGCGTCGGTTCGGGAAATACGGATTCTTTTTTTTCGGTAGAAAATAAAAAATATAATGGGATGTAAGTAATGGCAGTAGGGGTTCCAAAATTTCCAGTTATGCGTGCAGTAGATGGTGTGTTACTGGGTACTTATTGTGCGCAAATAAAACAATGTGTGCGTGACGACTTATTGGTTGTTGAGATGGATCCAGAATCTACGTGTAGTGCGGTTTTTACGCAGAATGCCTTTTGTGCAGCTCCCGTGGTATTGGCTAAACAGAATTTGAGAAAAGATCCGCGTTGGTTAGTTATTAATTCTGGTAATGCGAATGCTGGTACCGGGGCTAAAGGTCTTCAAGATGCGCAATCAATATGTTTGACCTTATCACAGATAGCTGGAGGGCGTATGGAGCAGGTTTTACCCTTTTCGACAGGCGTTATTGGCGAATCGTTACCGGTTGAAAAAATAACTCAAGCTTTGCCTAAAGCGATTGACAATTTATCAGAAGATAATTGGGCGCAGGCTGCTGAGGCGATAATGACCACCGATACCTTTCCTAAAGGTGTCTCGAAAGTAGTGTCATTGGATGAGGGGAGTATTACCATAACCGGCATTTCTAAAGGGGCGGGAATGATACAGCCTAATATGGCAACCATGTTATCTTTTGTGGCTACCGACGCTAAGATTGAAGATGGATTGCTGCAACGGTGTTTACAGCATGCTGTTGAACAGTCATTTAATCGTATTACTGTTGATGGAGATACGTCAACTAATGACGCTTGTGTGTTAATGGCAAGCGGTCACTCAGATGTGCCTGAGTTGCTTGAAGGAAGTCAGTCTTATCAGCATTTTTGTGATGTTGTTAATGACGTTTTTTCTGAGTTGGCTGAGGCTATTGTTAGGGACGGTGAGGGCGCGACAAAATTAATATCAATTGTTGTTAGTCAAGCGCAGAATGATCAGGAAGCTGTTCGGGTGGGTAAAACAATTGCACATTCACCTTTGGTCAAGACAGCCTTTTTTGCAAGTGACCCGAATTGGGGACGAATATTGGCAGCAGTCGGTCGAGCAGGTATTGAGGACTTTGCATTAGATAAGGTTTCTATTTTTCTAGGTGAGGTTTGTGTTGTGAACTCAGGCACTAAAGATAGTCAATACACTGAAGCGGCCGGTCAGAAAGTAATGGATGCTGAAGAAATAACAATTACAGTGTGTTTAGGCCGAGGGGTTGCGCAACAAACGATCAAGACCTGTGATTTATCATATGATTATGTTCGTATTAATGCGGAATATCGGACGTAAATGTGTCTAATGATGTATTGCAGGTGGCCGTGGGTGTTGTCACGAATGCGCGCGGTGAAGTGCTTATTGCTTATCGGCCTGAGTCAGTTCATCAAGGTGACCGCTGGGAGTTTCCTGGTGGTAAGTTGGAGTTGGGAGAAACCGCTGAGGGTGCCCTAATTCGGGAACTTAAAGAAGAGTTAGGGTTGACCGTCAAAGATGCAAGACCATTGATTGTTATCAATCATCAATATTCTGATTTACGGGTAAAGTTGTGGGTCTGGAACGTTGATGCGTTTATTGGTCCTGTTTGTTCTAATGAAGGTCAAGTTATTCGTTGGGTGCCTGTTGAGGCTTTAAAACATTATGCATTTCCTGCAGCCAATAGCGCTATTGTTAATGCCGTTCAATTGCCGAGTCAATATGCGATAGTGGGTGATGACAGTCTAATTTCACTTCAAAGAACACTGCCTCGTTTAGTTGAGAACAACGTTAAATTGATTCAGTTGCGAACAAAATTAGTGGACGCAACTGATTTGCAAGAGTTACTTGAATATGCAACGTTTATTTGTAATAAGAATCAGGTGATATTAATGGTGAATTCTGCTCTTCGGGTAGGTGATTTTCCAATAGCTAATTTACACCTAACCAGTAAGGATTTAATGGTACTTGATCAACGCCCTGAGGTTGAAGGTTGGGTGGGAGCTTCTTGTCACAACCGTGCTGAATTGCAACAGGCAGAAGCGATCGGTGTAGATTTTGTGGTTTTAGCTCCGGTAAAAAGTACCGCCACTCACCCTAAAGCTAAACCACTGGGTTGGTTGTATTTTCAGGAATTAGTTGCACAAGTAAATATACCTGTTTATGCATTAGGGGGAATGATGGACTCAGATTTAACTTCAGTCTATGAATGCGGAGGACAGGGGGTAGCAGGAATTCGTACTTTTTTAGCGTAGAGAGTTTTTGTTGTTGTAGGGCGGTATTTATAATAAGCAACGCGTAATTTCAAAAGGAATATCCGCTTGTGTTTGAGTCGGTCGTCCGCCATCTTTAGAAGGTATCATGAAGCGAATTGAGAAACGATGCTTGCCGCCACTGATTTCAGCATAACATGGGATAGTTCTATCGACACGTATTTGGATGAGTTGGTAGGAAGAGGATTGGCTTAGATTGTTTTGATAGAAGCCCATTTTTGCAACCTCTTGAGAAGGCGTGCTGCTTTGGCGAATAAATTTTAGTACGAGATCGATAGCATGGCGAATGTCAGAAAATGATTCAGACCATTTATTAAGGTCAATGCATTGCTGGTCTGGACTTTGTTCTAACCAATAATGAAATCCAGGGAGATCAAAAGAGCAACTGCCACCTGGAATAGAGGTTCGTTGGGTGACGGATTTTAAGAGTTCATTACCCTCAATAATAGCGATCCCTATTTTTCCATTACATTGGTAGAGCGATTGGCTGACGGTTTGTAATTCTTGCAAGATAGATTCCAGTTTGGAATCATCAACATCTTCATTCTTAGAAATCATGGTTAAGATTGAAGTGTGACGCTCTAATTCTTTTAAAATCGCGGATTTAATATCGTTTCGTGCAAATAAAGTAATAATTGAATGAAGCCCATCAATTGCAGCACGCCGATCCCAAACGGTTGTGCCCTGTAAACAATGGTCAAATTGTTGAAAAAGGTGTTCCAGACGCATAAAGAGTCGAATGCGTTCTTTGAGAGGAAATTCGTAGGATAGGAAATTATTCACGGACTATTGATCAGTTAATGGGTTGCACAGTGATTGATAGAAATTGTGCAGTTTTTTGACGGCTTCTGCAAGTTCTTGAGTGCTACTATTATTGGTAATTATATCATTAGCCTTTGATAATCGGGATTCTGGTGAGGCTTGAGAATCGATAATTTTTTTAATTAGAGATATTGATAGGTTGTTTCTTTTTTGAACGCGGTTAATCTGGAGTGCTTCTGGGCAGTCAATAACAAGCGTTCTATCAACCCAGCTAAATAAACTTTTCTCGACGAGTAGCGGGATGCTCAGTACCGCGTAGTCACTCTTTAATTGTAGCAGTTGCGTCAGTATTTCGTTGCGAATGAGGGGGTGAAGAATATTTTCTAAACGTTGTTTTTGAGTCTGGTTTGAGAATATTAGTTCGCGTAGTTCGGCTCGTAGTAAGTGTCCTTGGCTATCGATACAGGAATTAAAATGTACGGCTATTTGTTGCAGGGCAGGTTGTCCTCGTTGTGTGAGTTGATGGGCTATTTCATCGGCATCAATAACAGGAACACCTAGTGACTCAAAATGATTTGCTGCAGTGCTTTTACCGCTACCAATGCCGCCAGTGAGTCCAATTTTTAGCATAATTAATTATTTGAATGGTCGTTATAATCAAAAAATAAATTTTAAAAGACATTATAACGTTTAGGAAACTTAATCAAGATAAAAATTGGGCCGTCCGGAGCGCTGATTTGGCGTTTAAATGACGGATCTTAATTTAAAAATAGGGAGATACATCGCAACTACTAGGCTGCCAACTAATCCGCCTAGAATAACCATGATTAAAGGTTCGAATAAGTCACTTAGGTTATCAATAGTATTATCAATCTCTTCTTCATAAAAATCAGCTACTTTACTGAGCATTTTATCTATAGAACCTGACTCTTCACCAATAGCAACCATTTGAATAATAAGAAAAGGGAAAATACCAGTCTGTTGCATACTGAGTTGTAGTTGTTGCCCCGTTGACACTTTGTCGCGAATAACAAGGACCTGTTGGCAATAGACATGATTGCCGGTTGCACCAGAAACAGATGTTAGAGCATCTACTAAAGGAACGCCCGCTGTTGACATTGTTGATAGCGTTCGGGCAAAGTGAGCGATAGCCGCTTTACGTAGAATTGGGCCAATCACCGGAATGTGCAAGTACATGCGATCAAGGGTATGATGAAAACGAGCCGAGCGCTTATGATAAAAGCGTAAAGTCATTATGATTACTGATAAGGCACTTAATACAAGCCACCAATAGGCTTGTAACCAATCGGATAGGTCAATAACTAAACGGGTAAACAGTGGTAGATCGGCACCAAAGTCTTGAAAAAGTTCTTCAAAGACGGGAACTACGAAAAGCAGTAGTATAGCGGTGACTAAGACCGCGACAACCAGTACAGCGATGGGATAAGTTAGTGCTTTTTTTATTTTTGCTTTGAGTGACTCGGTTTTTTCTTTGTACGTTGAAATTTTATCGAGTAAGGTTTCTAAAATACCGGCTTGTTCACCCGCTGCCACTATGCTACAGAAGAGGTCATTAAAATAGTAGGGTCTTTTTTCGAGTGCTTCGGTAAACGATAAGCCGTTTTCAATGTTTTGTTTGATATCAAGTAGTAAAGCTTTCATACTTTCATTGTCATGGCCTTGGCCTGTAATTTCAAAGGCTTGCACTAATGGAACACCAGCTTCCAGCATAGTTGCTAATTGCTGACTTAAAATAGTAATATCTTTGCTGGTTATTTTTTTATTTCGTGTGGTTAGTAGGGGTTTGGGTTTAATCTTTATGTTGATGATTCGTATGCCTTGTCGACGAAGCTTTGCCTGTGCATTGATTAAATTTTAGCGGCTAATGGTTCCTTTGGAGGGAAGTCCTGTTGTTGTATTAATGCCGCACCAAATATATTTACTAGGTGTATTGTTTTTAGCCATAGGGTTAACCTCTTGTGATCTTGTTAACTTCTTCGAGACTGGTGATGCCGGTGCCGACTTTTATCAGGGCTGATTGGCATTGTGCTTCGAGTTGACTGGAATCGGGGTTGTTTAAAATAAGTTGCTGCATGCTATGACTGATAGGCATTACTTGATAGACGCCTATTCGGCCGATATAACCGTGAGTGCAATGTTCAGAGCCTTGAGCGCTGAAGAGTGTTAGCTTTTTAAGTGAATCTTGAGAAAAGCCGGTATCTAGTAAAATTTGATCAGGCAGAGTCTCAGGGCGTTTGCAGTGTTCACCTAATTTACGGATTAGTCGTTGAGCAACAATTAATTGTATTGATGAAATAATATTGTAGGGAGGGATTCTCATTTGAATAAGGTGGTTCAGCGGTTTCTTGGTCCCTGATTTCACCAACCATAATGACATCGGGATCTTGTCTTAGGAATGCGCGTAGTGCGGTAGCAAAGTCAATGCCGGCTTTCGGGTTCATGTTGACCTGATTAATGCCAGGTAACGTTATTTCAACGGGATCTTCTGCTGTTGATATATTGAACTGCGGCGAATTGAGGATATTAAGTGCCGTATACAATGTGATTGTTTTACCGCTACCTGTTGGTCCAGTAATAAGGAATAAGCCATAGGGCTGATTGATCGCATGAATGAAGTTTTTCATTAGGCTTTTTTTGAATTAAGCGCTTCAATACCTAATGTGGCACTACTGGGATCTAAGATTCTAAGCACTACTTTCTCACCGTATAAAGTAGGACATGTATTGACACGGAAGTCGATAAATTTATCTTTCGATAATTTGATTTTTATTCGACCGTCTTGAGGGATGCGACGTATAGCAATGTCCATTTTTGCTATGACTTTTATGCGTGAAATCATGCGGTTGGCCATATTGTCAGGAGGGGTTGCTATTTCTTGTAAAATGCCGTCAGCTCGGAATCGGATTCTAAAGAAGTGTTCGTAAGGTTCAACATGAATATCGGAGGCGCCTTTTTTGATGGCATCTACGAGAATTTGTTTGACGTATCGAACAATGGGTGCATCATCAATTTCGGGTGAGTTTTTGGCTTGATTTTGTTGTGCATCAACAGGTTCTTCCTCTTCGATAATGCTAATGTTTTCATCAAGTATGTCTTCGATGATCGATTCCTGAGCATCAAGACAGACTTGTATCTTTGCATTGAGCTTATGATCTTTAACAATAATAATTCCAGTCTGTGGACGGGTGTGAAATTTTATTTGATCGATGGCATGGCTATTCGTTGGGTCAGATAAAGCAATAAATAAGGTGTTATTGCGCTTTAAATAACGGTAAGATTTGGTGCTTTCGAATTAATGAATTTGTTAATTCTGTAAGTGGCAGTTGGAGTGCATCGATAGCATCAAGATCTAAATAGGATAAGCCGAATTCTTCAACAGCAGTCATTGTAATGCTCGTACTATCAACAAGTTGTTGATTCAGAATATAACGCAGTACTGAGATCTTTTTTTTCTTAGCTTGTTTAATAAGTTCAGACGTATCTGTTTCATTGATAAGCCCTCTGGTAATAAGGGTTCTAATGAGTCCGAATTTTATTTTAGGTACGGTTTTGGTGTACACGGCGACTATTCCTTTTGATCTTGCTAAAGATAGAAGGAATAGCCGTGTTGTTTACTGTTTGTTTGAAATTTATTGGTTTATTGTTGGCGCTTAGAGTTGTGTTATTTTTTGAAGTTGTTCGTTTAATTGTGAGAGTGAAAGGTTTAGGTTTGTCAGTTTTTCTTTTTCTTTGTCAATAACGGATTGTGGTGCACGCTCGATGAAATTAGGGTTTGTCAGTTTTCCTTCAATGCGGGGGAGTTCTTTGCTGACTTTTACTATTTCTTTCTCAAGACGACTTATTTCTGCCGCTTTATCGATTAGACCTGACATGGGTATTAAAATCTGTAAGGTGCCCACTAAAGCAATAGCTGACTCAGGAGGTGTTTCACTATTTTCTAGCCAAGTAATGGATTCGAGGCGGCCTAGTTTAGTTAAAAAATGTTGCGTTGTATTCGTTAACTCACGGTCCTCAGGTGTACCGTGTTGTATGAGAACATTAAGTTTTTTCCCGGGAGCAATATTCATTTCACCACGAATACGGCGTATACCGAGGATAAAATCCATAACCCAGCTAATTTCTGTGATGGCCGTGTTATTTATAAGTTGACTGTCGGTCTTGGGGTATGACTGCAACATAATTGAGTCGTCATGATTGCCGGTCAGTGGTGCAACACGTTGCCAGATCTCTTCGGTGATAAAAGGCATGAAAGGGTGTACTAAGCGGAGTAATTTTTCCAGCGTTGATACCAGTGTTTTTCGGGTGCCACGTTGTTGTTCTAGATTGCCGTCTTGCAAAGATATTTTGGCTAATTCAAGATACCAGTCACAATATTCATTCCAGGTGAAGTCATAAATGGCTTGGGCGGCAAGGTCGAATCGATAATTATCAATGGCCTCTGTGGTCACAGTGACAACTTGTTGGAAACGAGAGGTTATCCAGTAGTCGGCTTGAGAAAATTCAATGGCATTATTGTTAGTACCATTATCTTGATTCTCTGTATTCATTAAAACATAACGTGCCGCATTCCATAGTTTGTTACAGAAATTACGGTAACCTTCTATGCGATGGCTATCTAAGCGAATATCTCGTCCGGTTGAAGCAATAGAAGCAAAGGTAAAGCGTAAAGCATCGGTTCCATAACCAGGAATACCATCAGGGTAACTTTTGCGCGTCGCGCGTTCTATTTTTTCTGATAGATGGGGTTGCATCATGTCAGATGTTCGTTTGTTGACTAAGCTTTCAAGGTCGATGCCATCAATGACGTGAATTGGATTGAGGACATTGCCTTTTGATTTAGACATTTTCTGACCTTCAGAATCACGCACAAGGCCATGAACATAGACATCCTTGAAGGGTACGTCACCCATAAATTTGAGTCCCATCATGATCATTCTGGCGACCCAAAAAAAGATGATGTCAAAGCCAGTGACTAAGACGTTGGTCGGATAGTATTGATCGAGTTCAGCTGTTTTTTCTGGCCAACCGAGTGTTGAAAAAGGCCACAGTGCCGATGAAAACCACGTATCTAGAACATCTGGATCTTGTCGAAGTGAGATGTCATCAGACAGTTGGTGTTGTTGGCGAATTTCTGCTTCAGAACGTCCTACATAGATAGTGCCGTTATCATCATACCAAGCCGGGATACGATGACCCCACCATATTTGTCGCGAAATACACCAATCTTGAATATTGTTCATCCATTCGAAATAAGTGTTTTTCCAGTTATCAGGGACGAAGCGGATATCACCATTTTCAACAGCAGCAATGGCAGGTTCAGCCAGTGGTTGTGTTTTAACGTACCATTGATCGGTTAATAGAGGTTCAATAATGGAGTGGGTTCTATCGCCACGAGGAACCATTAATTTGTGGTCTTCAATTTTTTCCAGTAGACCTAGGGTATCAAGGTCATGAATAATCTTTTTACGGGCTTCGAAACGGTCAAGGCCGACGTAAGTAGTTGGAATTAATTGATCTTCGGTGATGTCGTTTTTTCGGATGGTTGCATTAGGCGTGAAAAGGTTAATAAGTCCGCCATGCGGTAAGGCCTGAATAGTCGATTGATCACGGTGGCGTAACCAGACGTCATAATCATTAAAATCATGGGCTGGAGTAATCTTGACGCAACCGGTACCAAATTCTGGATCTACATAGCTGTCAGCAATGATAGGTATTTCTCGGTTGGTTAGTGGCAATTTAACCAATGCTCCGATGAGATGTTGATAACGTTTATCGTCAGGGTGAACGGCTACGGCGAAGTCTCCCAGCATAGTTTCAGGGCGGGTTGTAGCGACCACCATATGGCCAGAACCGTCGCTGAGCGGGTAGCGCATATGCCATAAAGAACCGTTTTCTTCTTCAGAGAGGACTTCAAGATCTGAAACAGCGGTATGCAGGACAGGGTCCCAGTTAACGAGTCTTTTACCTCGGTAAATAAGTCCTTCACGGTAAAGCGTTATAAAAACTTCCTGCACGGCTTCAGAAAGCCCTTCATCCATAGTAAAGCGTTCCCTTGACCAATCGAGGGAGGATCCCATACGTCGAAGTTGTTGGGTAATCGTGCCGCCAGACTCTTCTTTCCATTCCCATACTTTTTTAATGAAGGGGTCTCGGCCATAATCAAAGCGTGTTTTCCCCTCACTTTCTATCAGTCGCTCGACAACCATTTGTGTTGCGATTCCGGCGTGGTCAGTTCCTACTTGCCATAAGGTCGAGTCGCCTTGCATACGATGGAAACGCGTTAGGATATCCATAATAGTGTCTTGAAAGGCATGCCCCATATGTAGACTACCCGTTACATTGGGAGGAGGAATCATGATGCAGTAGGCATTTTCACCTTCTTGAGATGAGAAATAACCTTTATCCTCCCAGTGGCAGTACCAGTTTTGTTCTATTGTGTGTGGGTTATAGGTTTTTTCCATGAGGATAATTTAAATTAAGCGAAGTAAATTTTTTTATTTTAACCTGATTGTGGCTCGAAGCTAAATTGGTTCAGCGAAAAAAGGTTAAATTTTATGTGTATTGGGTTGTAATTTCATGCTTTTGTAGTGCTGATAACGATGTCGGCCTGCCTCTCTATGAGCGTCATTGGCATCAATGATTTCAATAATACGGTTTAGTTTTTCTATATTGGGTACGCGTTGATCGGTTAAGTTGACCAGTGTATCGCGCCAATCTTTAGGGATGCTTTGGTCGCCAATGAGTAATTGATCATTCGTTGAAGGTTTTTTTTCTTGGGCGATATGATGCGGGATAAAGCTACTTGCCTTGTATGTCCATAACAAGGCATCGAGGGTCTTACTGGCTTGAATTGAAGGTGTTAGAAAAAAAGCTTTTTGCTTTTGTTTAAAAATCTTCTCGGCTAGTTTGCAAACAAATTGATAACGTTTTTGTTCGCTGGTGGTCGTGAGAATATAGAAATCAATCGTGGGCATTGTTGGAAAAATCGATTAAGAATTGTGTGAGTAGAGGTACAGGGCGACCAGTTGCACCTTTTTGGTCGCCAGATTTCCAAGCTGTGCCGGCAATATCTAAATGAGCCCAGCGAAAATTCTCGCTGAAGCGTGAGAGGAAGCAGGCGGCTGTAATAGTGCCACCAGCAGGGCCGCCAATATTAGCCATGTCAGCAAAATTCGACTTTAATTGTTCTTGATATTCTTCCCAAAGGGGTAAGCGCCAAACTGGGTCGCAAGCTGTGGTTGCAGCTGAAAGTAAATCGGCACATAGAGCGTCGTCGTTACCTAACAATCCACTAGGGTGGCGACCTAAAGCAGTAATGCAAGCGCCAGTGAGTGTGGCAAGGTCAATGACCACTTCGGGGTTGAATCTCTCCGCATAGGTCAGGGTGTCGCATAGAATGAGTCTGCCTTCTGCATCGGTATTAAGTATTTCGATAGTTTGTCCAGACATACTGGTCACAATATCGCCGGGTTTGTTCGCATCACCGTCGGGCATGTTTTCAGAGGTCGGAACTAGGCCAATAACATTGAGAGGTAAATTGAGCTCGGAGAGTGCCTGAAAGACACCTAAGACACTTGCGCCACCACACATATCGTATTTCATTTCGTCCATACCGGCGCTGGGTTTAAGTGATATGCCGCCGGCATCGAAGGTTAAGCCTTTGCCGACTAAGATAATGGGTTTTGATTCTAGCTTGCCACCTTGGTAATTCAAGATGATTAGTTTAGCCGGTTGACGGCTACCACGGCTAACCGAGAGCAGTGCGCCCATGCCTAATTCAGCCATTTCATCCTCTTCGAGGATGTTAGTGGAGAGGTGGTTGTTTTGCTCGCTTAGGGCTAAAGCTTTTTCAGCGAGATAGTTTGGCGTGCAGACGTTACCGGGAGAATCTGCAAGGTTTTTTGTAAATTCTACGGCATTTGCTAAGGCAATGCCTTGTGTCAGTCCGATTTCACCATTTAATAAGTTATCTTTGGGTGTGGATATAGCGAGATGGGTTAATTTGATAGTGCTCTCAAATTTACTTTTTAAGTCGCTAAATTGATAACAAGAGCCTTGAAAAATTTCAACAACTTGGCGTGTTTTCCAGGCATAATTTTGATTTTCAACGAGGGTTTCTGTTAAGCAGCAAGTAGCAGAAGTTGCCGGAGTGTTGTTTAATGCCTTGATGGCACTAGTTAATAATTTGCGGTAATTTTTACTGGAAATGGGCTGGTCTTGATGGCCTAAGCCAACGAGTACACAGCGCTGATAAGTATGGTTGGGAATGAAGTTTATGGTTAGCGTTTTACCCAGAGTTCCATCAAAATTGTCGCGTTTAATGAGGTTGTCAATGAGGCCTTGCGTTTGCGTGTTAAACTTTGAGCTTTCCTGGCTATGATTGTGATTCTCAAAAATGCCTAAAATAAGACAGTCCGTATGTGTAGATTCAGCGGGCGATGTTATTAGCGAAAATTCCATGATTTTTCCAAAATTGTTTTTAGGCAGTATGTGTAGCTGTGCTACACCGGCGTATAATATACCTTATAACAGTTTTTTTTAAGAAAGAGATGCAGAAAATAAATTCGTTAGCTAAGTTCAGGCGCCAGCGTTGGTTTATGGTGCTTGATAAAATGATCGTGTGGGAATTGGTTAAAACAGCATTATCTGTTTTATTCGTCATTGTTGTTATTTTGGTGGGTCAAAAGTTCTCAAAAGTTTTGCGTCAGGCCGTCGAAGGTCAGGTTTCCAGCGAGGTAGTGATGCAAATTGTTGGTTATAAGGCGTTAGGGATTGGGATTAATTTTTTACCGGCGGCAATTTTTATTGCGATTTTAGTTGTTTTGGGGCGAATGTATCGTGATCATGAGATAGATGCTATTGCTTCTGGGGGTGCTGGGGTAGCGCGTGTTTATCAATCGATGGCTATTTTTTTATTACCCGTAAGTCTTGTTAGTTTGTGCTTGTCGTTATGGGCCATTCCTTGGGCAGAATCCAATATAGTTGAAATACAACACCAAGATCAACAGCAGTTTGAGTTGAGAGGATTGATTTCAGGCAATTTTCGTCAGCATGGTGATTTGAACTTTTTCATTGAAGATATTGATGAAAATAATAGGATGCATAATATTTTTGCGACTAATAAAAAAACTAAAAATATTGAAGTTATTAACGCGGAATATGGCCGGCTCGAAGATCTGCCGGGTGGGCGTTATATTGTATTGCAAGATGCCGAAAGAGTCAGTGGAAAACCTAGTCAAGTAAATGTTGTGATTGAGCGTTTTGACAAGTATGGATTGTTGCTTCATAAGGAAAAGAAATTACCCAGTTATCCTATTGAAGCCTTGTCTATAACCGAGTTATGGTTGGGTTCTTCATTGCGTAATGGCGCTGAAATACAGCGGCGACTTACTATTCCTCTGGGTATTTTGATGTTAGGGCTTTTAGCTGTTCCGTTGGCACAATTAACGCCACGTGGAGGTGTTTACGGTAATGTCACGGTCGCATTCTTGATTTATTTTAGTTATGCGAATTTGCAGCACTTTAGCCAGGGCTGGTTATTAAAAGGCGTGTTGCCATTTTGGGTTAGTTTTATGTGGGTGTATGTTCTCATGATGGGAGTGTGGGTGGTATTAATGCTTCGATTTTTTGGGTTGCCATGGATAAAGCTGCTTTATAGAAAAAGGTTTGCTAGATGACTGTGTTGACGCGTTACATTGCTTTAGAGGTCTTAAAGGCTTATTTTGTTGCGATTTTGATTTTACTGACTTTTTACAATTTATTTACTTTTGCGGATGAATTGGGGGATCTCGGAAAAGGGGATTACGGTCTTGAGCAGATTGTTTATTATTTGCTCTTAACAACCCCTTCTGTTTTTTATGTTTTAACCCCATCGGCGGCCTTGTTGGGGAGTTTGGTTGCTTTGGGTGCGATGGCGAATAACCATGAATTAGTGGCTATGCAGGCCGCATCACTGTCTCTTTCGGGTATTGTTAAAGCGGTTATGTGCGCAGGTTTAGTGGTCGTTTTACTGGCCACAAGCGTGAGTGAATTTATTGTTCCCGATGCGATGGTTGAAGCTAAAACAATGCGTTCTGAGGCGCAAAATAAAGAATTGATGACCAAAAGTGAGAATGGTTTTTGGTTACGGGATGGAAAAAACTTCATTAATGTCAGAAAGTTCAATGGTGAAGGTGATTTAGGACAGTTGGTGGTTTATGAGTTAGATGAGCAGCGTCGTTTAAAGGTTTTTTCATTTATGGATGAGGTGACTTTTGTAAAGGAAAATGAATGGTTGGCCCGAGGTGTTTCTGCTGTTCAGGTTAATCTTGAAAAGGTAATTTTAACTCAATCGGAAGAAAAAATATGGCCTTTTGCATTAACCCAGCGGTTTTTAGATATTGTTTTGGTAAAGCCTGAGACGCTTTCTTCTGTTAATTTGTTCCATTACATACAGTTTTTAAAGAAGAATGACCAGAAAACCGATGTGTTGGAGTTAGCTTTTTGGAATCGTTTAACTAGCCCAGTTGTTATTATGGTGATGATATTAATAGCCGTTCCTTTTGTGGTAAAAGTGAATCGGGTGACGAGTATTGGTTTTAGGATTCTGGTGGGTACGATATTGGGCGTTGGATTCCATCTTTTTAACAAAGTGGTTGGCTATATAGGCTTAGTCTATGGTCTTGATCCGATGTTAATGGGTGTTTTGCCGAGTTTAACTATTTTGGCTGTGGCTAGTGTAGTCGTTTCATCATTGCGGTGAATGGGCGTTATTAATCCTTAGCGGTGATAAAAGCTTGGGTGCCAGAAAGCCTGTCATGTAAGGACTTTTTTTCTTTGTCGAACAAAATCCAAAGAAAGCCCAGCCCGAATAATCCCCAAGAAAGAGTTGCCCAAATGAATCGGAAAAAAGCATTTCTCCAGCTTAGGGGTTGTCCGGATGTCGTTAAGATTTGTAGCTTCCATGCGCGTAGACCTAGTGTTTGCCCGCCATGAGTCCAGAACCAGCCAAAAAACAAAAAACAGATGCTGATAAGGTATCCAAGATATAAAGGGCTACGAGTAATTGCTTCGCCATCATTAAACGGTAAGGCAATTGCTGTAAAAATAAACAATAAGGCTATTAGCAGAAATGTGTCGTAGAAAATGGCACATAAACGGCGAGAAAACCCCGGGTGATCGGGTGAGTTTTTTTGCTTGATTGACATGGTTTCTGCGAATATTTTGCTGGTTTGTTTATTTGAATAAAGCCAGTTTTTGGCCGAAATACATTGCCAAACCGACGAGCCCACCTAACATGATGAGTGAAAAGAGAACGGGGGGGCGAAGAAAAAGTAAAATGGCAAAGTCAGTAACAAATAGGCTAGATAGAAGTGGCGTTTCCAATAATGTTTTGACTACCTTGTTAATTAAAATATCTTGAACGGAGCCAAAAATAGCGGTAATACTTTTAAGATCAGGTAATGATTTTGTTGTCATAGTTAAAGTCCCCTTTGGTGAATGTCATTTATACCTACCTACTAGCTAATAATAAATTGATCAAAAGGTCAAGGTTTTTGGTTTTTAATTTAGTGATATTTGTACGAAAATTTATCTAACTGGTAGAATATTGCCAAGAATTTGATTTATAGGGAAAGGTTTATTTTTGATTTTATAAAAAAATTTGTTTCACCGTCAGAAGTCTCTGATTTTGAATCAGGTTTTGTCGTTTATCCACGATCAGCACATACGGTGTCGAGAGCGCAAATTAGTGCAAATGCGCTTAAGGTACTTTATCGGCTTAAAAGCCATGGTTACCAGTCTTATCTTGTTGGAGGTTGTGTTAGGGATTTGTTATTAGGTCTTGAACCAAAAGATTTTGATGTAGTGACAGATGCGAGTCCTGAGCAGGTCAAGGCTGTTTTTCGTAATTGCAGATTAATTGGGCGACGATTTAGGTTGGCGCATGTCCATTTCGGTCGTGAAATCATTGAAGTAGCTACGTTTAGAGGATCAGCGCATGACGAGTCAGGGGTCGATCGGGTTCACGAAAATGGGCGTTTGTTGTGTGATAATGTTTATGGGACGATTGAAGAGGATGTGTGGCGTCGAGACTTTACGGTTAATGCGTTGTATTACAACATTCGTGACTTTTCAATTATTGACTACGTTGATGGGTATAGTGACCATCAGCATGGTGTTTTACGTTTAATTGGCGATGCTACAGTGCGTTACCGTGAGGATCCAGTGAGAATGTTACGGGCTGTTAGGTTTTCGGCTAAGTTAGATTTTCAGTTAGATTCTGATAGTGCTGGCGCTATTGGTGAGATGGCTGGATTACTGCAAGATGTTCCGTCAGCACGTCTTTATGATGAGATTTTGAAATTGTTTTTATCAGGGACAGCGGTTACGGTTTTTGAGTTATTGGAAAACTATCGGTTATTTGCAGTTCTTTTCCCCGATATGGATAAGCGTTTGAGGCAGTCTAAAGGTGATTATCCCCGTGCATTATTACTTCAAGCATTAGCCAATACCGATTCACGGATAGCAGAAGGAAAGCCGGTGACGCCTTATTTTCTGTTAGCGACTTTTTTATGGGATGCTGTGCAAAGTTTGGTGGCGATAAAAGTACAGAAAGGCATGAATGTGTTTTTAGCTTTTCAGGAGGCCGGTAATGAAGTGATCGCGTTTCAGGTGAAGTATACTGCTTTTCCTAAAAGAGTGGGTCTATCTATGCGAGAGGTCTGGGGTTTGCAGTCACGTTTTGAGCAACGAGGAGGAGCACGTGCTTTTCGTGTTTTAGCGCATCCGCGTTTTCGAGCAGCTTATGATTTTTTAGTGCTTAGAGCAGATACCGGTAATGCGGATCCAGAGTTAGCGCAGTGGTGGACTGATTTTCAGGAGGCTGATGATGAGCGCAAAAAAGAAATGGTTCGATCGGTGCAGGGCGTAAAGAAAAGAGGTCGGCGACGAAAAACAACAACAGTACGAGATAAGCGCGTTGTGATCTCTTGATGGATTGCCATAAAGAAAAAACTGTAGCATTTGTTGGGTTGGGGAGTAATTTAGCTGATCCTGTCATGCAAATTGAGCAGGCGCGTAGTGCGATCAGTGGTCTTAACGAGGTGGAAGAGGTTGCTTTTTCGTCGTTTTACCGTAGTCCACCTATGGGGCCCAGCAATCAACCTGATTATACTAATGCAGTGATGAAAGTGGTTACGGGTTTGTCTGCATTGATTTTATTGCGTGCTTTGCAGAAGATCGAGAATGTTCAGGGGCGATTGCGGACGGGCGAGCGTTGGGGGCCAAGAACCCTTGACCTTGATTTATTATTGTTTGGTGAGCAGTGTATTCGGGTACCGGATTTGGTTGTGCCGCATCCGGGTCTTGCTGAGCGCGCTTTTGTTGTTTACCCTTTGGCGGAGATTGATGACGCAGTTCAAGTGCCGAGGTTGGGGTCAATAGCGCAGTTGGCTTTGGATTGTCCGTTGTCTGGACTGATCAAAATGACTTAAAAAATGAAAGAAAATATATTATGACGTTATACCCAGTGGTCGCTCAAGAAGGGCTGTTATCCGTGTTGGATTTGATTAATATGAAGGCGCGTGGCGAGAAGATCGCGTGTTTAACCGCTTATGACGCTAGTTTTGGCCAATTGGTTGATGAGGCGGGTGTCGATGTGATTTTGGTGGGTGACTCTCTGGGTATGGTGGTGCAAGGGAGTAGTAGTACGTTGGCAGTCTCTATGGATGACATGGTTTATCACACCCGATGTGTTGTCAAAGCAAATAAGAGGGCTTTAGTGCTTGCTGACTTGCCGTTTATGAGTTGTGCGAGCAATGATTCGGCTTTGCATAATTCGGCGCGATTGCTACGCGAGAGCGGCGCCCAAATGGTGAAGATGGAGGGGTCGAAACCGGAGATTGTTTCCGCTTTAGTCGCAGAGGGGGTTCCTGTTTGTGGCCACTTGGGGCTGTTGCCACAATCGATAAATCAATTGGGCCGTTATGCGGTGCAAGGGAAAAGTGTGGTGGCTGCCGATAAAATTATTGAGGAGGCTGTTGCGCTTGAGCGGGCAGGTATTAGTTTATTGGTTTTAGAATGTGTACCAAGTGTGTTGACGGAGCGCCTGAGTCAGGCTTTGAGTATTCCTATTATTGGGATTGGTGCTGGTGGTCATTGTGACGGGCAAGTTCTTGTTTTGTATGATATTTTAGATATTAGTGTTGGAAAGCGCCCGCGTTTTTCAAAGAACTATATGGCCGAAGCGAGTACTATTCAGGCCGCTGTTGGGGCATTCGTTAAAGAAGTTAAAGCGCAGGAGTTTCCCTTACTAGAACATGGTTTTTGATGAAGGTTAAAGTTTCTAGGGACATTGATTCTATACGCCAATGTACCGATCAATGGCGTTTTAAGGGTAGAAAAGTAGCCTTTGTGCCGACAATGGGTAATCTCCATGCGGGACATTTGCATTTAGTCGAGCAAGCGCAAAACAGTGCCGATAAGGTCGTTGTGAGTATTTTTGTTAATCCTTTGCAATTTGGCCCGAATGAAGACTTGAATGCTTACCCGCGAACTGAGGAACAAGATCGGCAAAAACTGGAACATTTAGGGGTTGATTTGCTATTTTTACCGATGGATTCAGTTATTTATTCCTCTGGGGCGAGTACCGTCGTGGATGTTGGTAATCTTTCGGGGCGTCATTGTGGTCTGTCTAGGCCGGGACATTTTTCAGGGGTTGTAACAGTAGTTTGTAAGTTGCTTAATATTGTGCAGCCGCACCAATTATTCTTGGGGGAGAAGGATTTTCAACAGTTGTTGATTATACGTCGAATGATTGCAGAGTTAAATTTTCCGGTGCAGGTGGTAGGGGTTTCAACTGTTCGTGAGAGCGATGGGTTGGCTTTAAGTTCTAGAAATTCCTATTTAAGTGGCTTGGAACGTCAAATCGCGCCGTTATTGTATCAGTCTTTAGTTAAGGCGGAGGGTCAAATAAACAATGGCCGCAGGGATTGGGATGCTTTAGAAAAAGAGCAGATAAGATCACTCGAGCGAGTAGGGTTTAAAGTTGATTTTTTCTCAATTTGTAGTGCTGATACGTTACTTCCGGCCGCCAGCGATAATCAAGTATGGGTGATCCTTGTGGCGGCGGTGTTGGGTCAAACGCGTTTAATTGATAATATTCAGGTGCTGCGGAGCGACCTTTAAAGTAGCTTGAGGTGGGGCTTTTTTGTTGTGCATTTATTTATGTTGAGGCATAATATTCTGTTATTAAAGATATAAATATTTTACTTATGCAAACAACAATGCTCAAAGCAAAACTACATCGAGCGAGTGTTACTCATTCAGAGCTTGATTATGAAGGGTCTTGTGCAATAGACGGCAAATTTCTCGAATTGGCCGGAATCCGCGAGTATGAGCAAATTCACATTTATAATATTAATAATGGTGAGCGCTTTACGACCTATGCTATTCGGGCAGAGGATGGTTCTGGTATTATTTCTGTAAACGGGGCAGCAGCGAGACTAGCCAGTAAGGGTGATTTAGTGATAATTTGCGCTTATGCTGCGCTAGATGCACAAGAGCTGGAGTCTTTTAAGCCCAAATTAATTTATTTTAACGATGCCAATGAAGTGGTTCGTTGTGGACACGTTATCCCAGTGCAAGCCGCTGAAGTAGGGCGTGTGTTTAGTGTTTGATAGCGTGTTAGGTCTTCAGGGGTGTCAACATCCCATTGTAGAGGTAGTTCGTAGTAGTTAAGCGACAAGGTCTTGATGCGTTTAAGTGTTGTGTTTAGTACGTCTCCTTTCCCCCAATTAATGTCCTTAAAGAGCTGTTTCTGTGGTTGGTTGAGTCCGATTAACGCATAGCCGCCATCTATTGCCGGAGCCAGAGTAATATCGTAATCGTTCTTGAGTGCCGTAATAGCGTTTTTTAAAATCTCAGGTGATAGCGACGGTGAATCTGATCCGATTAAGATGACGTGTTGTGCAGACTGAAGGGCTGTATTGAAGGCATGATGCATTCTTCCCCCTAAATGAGTGCCTGATTGTCTTTTTAGGGTAACAGGGAATCTTTTTTCCAGTGTTTTAAAAAAACTGTGTGTAGGTGATGGGCTGCACCAAAGCTGAACCGGGCAAATGGTTTCTGTACAGGCCATCGTTAAGGTTTCGGTGGTTAGTTGTTTGTGTACCTGAGTTGCTGCTTGAGCGGTTAGCGGGGGGCAGAGTCGGGTTTTTACATGTCCTGGTATGGGGGTTTTACTGAAGACAAGTATGCGGGCCTCATTGAAAAGGTAGGGCATATTGTTAAGGTGATCTTCGGTATAATTCGCGGCGATCTTGTTGGCTAATTTGATAGCGGGTAATCGATTTGGTTATTTCATCATAGGCGTATTTTTTGTTTAGCCATCCCTTGACTTGTACCCATTTGTTTTCTTCTAGATCTTTGTAATGCTCAAAGAAATGGGCGATGGTGGTTAAAGAGGCATCAGGGAAATCTTGGTACTCATCGATATGGTCATAAAAAGAGGTTAGTTTTTTTATCGGAACAGCGAGTATTTTGGGGTCTGGCCCCGCTTCGTCAGTCACATCAAGCAGGCCAACAGGGCGACAGCGAATGATGCATCGGGATAAGAGTGGTACGGGTGTGATCACCAGAACATCAACGGGGTCGCCATCGCTGGATAATGTTTGGGGGATGTAGCCGTAGTTGCTAGGGTATTGCATGGCAGTACCCATGAATCGGTCGACAAATAAAGCAGCAGATTCTTTATCAACTTCGTATTTAACGGGATTTCCTTGTGCGGGTATTTCGATAATGACATTGATATCATGTGGTGTGTTCTTACCCGCTGAAACGTTGTATAAGGGCATATGGATTCCTTAAGGGTTAAATTGTATTTAAAAATACACGACATGGTTAGTTCGTTAAAGAATAGCTTGTTTTTTAAGACATTGTTAGTATTTATCTAGTGGTGTTTATTTTGAGTCTTCAAGTGTTATAGAGGGTGTATGTTAGGACAGTTAAGAAAGATGATCGTTGGTTTGGGTGAGACTGTTGGTTATCAATTGCTGTTGACAGATGAGAGCGTTAACTTGAATGCTTTGATTGGGCGGTCTATTGTTTTACGTCATACCGGTAAGATTTTTTGTGTGCATTGTGGGCGTCAGACGAAGAAAAGCTTTAGCCAAGGTCATTGCTATCCTTGTTTTATTTCGTTAGCTAGATGTGATATGTGCATTATGAAGCCAGAGCAATGTCACTTTAACCAAGGCACTTGTCGAGAACCTGAGTGGGGAGAGGCGTTTTGTATGCAGTCTCATTTTGTGTATTTGGCTAAGACATCGGGTGTTAAGGTGGGTATTACACGCGGAACGCAAATTCCTACGCGTTGGATTGACCAGGGGGCTGTCCAGGCCTTGCCAATTTTCAAAGTAAAATCGCGGTATTTATCGGGCCTAATCGAGGTTATTTTGGCGAAACACGTTAAAGATAGAACTAATTGGCAGCGGATGTTGAAAAATCAGGTGGGTGATGAGGATTTGCTGGTGATGCGTGATCAGTTGGTTCTAGATTGTCAGGAAGAATTGGCGGTGCTAGTGGCATCGTACGATCAAGCGGCTATTGAATACTTTGAAGCGGAGGCGGTCGTGGATATTCACTTCCCGGTGGCAGCGTATCCGGAGAAAGTGAAGTCATTTAATCTAGATAAGCAGGCTGAAGTTTCTGGAAAACTGGAGGGGATTAAAGGGCAGTATTTGATTTTAGATACTGGTGTTATCAATATCCGTAAATTTTCAGGGTATGAGGTTGAGTTGGAAGTGTAATTTTTAATCGGTTTTATATTTTTCTTCGTCGTGATAGTAAGCGTTAAAACCAACCGTTTCTATCAGTTCGTTAAAGTTGAGTCCGGTCGGTGGGTGGCCGTTTTTTAAGGCGATTAAAGCATGCTGCATGGCCTGAATAGAGTTGTTTAGTAGGGTGAGGGGGTAGACGGCTATTTTGTAGCCCATCCGGTGTAATTCGGCGTGGCTAAGGAGAGGGGTTTTACCGTGCTCAATCAGGTTGGCTAGTTTATAGCCGGGTGTAGATTGGCAGTACTGTTGCATTTCTTGAAGGCTTTCTGGGGCTTCTAGAAAATTAATGTCTGCGCCGATTTCGTGAAAAATTTGAGTTCGGATAATGGCTTCCTTAAGTCCGTGAGTGGCTCGGGCATCGGTTCGGGCCATAATGAGAATGTCTGCCCCTTCGTTTCGTGCATCTACAGCAGCTTGAATCCGCATAGCGGCTTCGTCTCGGCTGACAACGGATTTTCCTTGGGTATGGCCGCAACGTTTGGGTGCGATCTGATCTTCCAGCATGATGCAGGCAAAACCGGCTTGGGCATAGCCTTGAACGGTTCGTTTGATATTGATGGCATTGCCAAATCCAGTGTCTCCGTCACCCCAGATGGGAATGGAAACAGCATTACAGATGTTTTGTCCTTGATTGAGCATTTCTCCGTAAGAAATGAGACCGGTGTCTGGTAGACCTAGTCGGCTCGCTGAAACGGCAAATCCACTCATAAAAGCACTGCTAAATCCGGCTTGTTCGCACAGTTTTGCAGAAAGAGCATCGTGGCAACCGGGGATTGCCAGTAATTCAGGTTGTTCTAGTAGTTGGCGGAGTCGTGTTGCGGTTGATTCCGTGAATGCTGGGGTGGAAGTGGGCATAGGAGATTATTTTAACCAACGTTTTTTGTTGTTTTTTTGCTGAATGATGCTAATGAAGGCATTGAGGGGGATAGTAACATTTTGATTTTTTTTGAACAGAGAAATGATGTTTACGGGCGCAAAAATAAAGTTTTTTTTGTGTCTATAAATGACAATTTTACAAGGAACAAGTATGATTAAGGGTTAGAGAATTAAAATTGGTTTGGAGTTTTTTGTTCTTAGTGGGTTTTCAGTGTGTGGTTTTTTGGGTACTGGGAAGCCTTAAATCTAAGGGTGGTTTTGATTAAATAGAGTTTTTGAGGATATGAGTGTGGAACTGAGTGGTGGGCAGATTGTTGTCCGGTGTCTAAAAGACGAAGGCGTAGAGTTATTGTTTGGGTATCCGGGCGGAGCGGTATTGCATTTATATGATGCAATTTTTCAGCAAGATGATGTGCAGCATATACTTGTGCGTCATGAACAGGCAGCGACGCATGCAGCAGATGCATACGCACGTGCAACCGGTAAGCCTGGAGTTGTGTTGGTGACATCGGGTCCAGGTGCAACAAATGCAGTGACCGGCATAGCGACAGCATATATGGATTCAATTCCCCTAGTGGTGATTTCTGGACAAGTGCCATCGGCAGTGATCGGCAGTGATGCTTTTCAAGAAGTTGACATGGTTGGGATTACTCGGCCGTGTGTGAAGCATAATTTTTTGGTTAACAATGTGGCTGATATTGCTGAAACGATGAAAAAAGCATTCCATGTTGCGACCACAGGACGACCTGGACCGGTTGTCGTGGATATCCCTAAAGATATTACGGACCCGAAGATTAAAGTGCCTTATGTCTATCCTGAGTCAGTTAATATGCGATCCTATGAACCTCCGCGAGAAGGAGATCAGAGACAAGTTCAGAAAGCGGTTGATTTGTTATTGTCAGCGAAACGACCGATGATTTATTCTGGTGGAGGCGTTGTTTTAGGTGAGGCGAGTGAAGAGTTGCGAACTTTTTCGCGTCAGCTTGGCTATCCCGTAACCAGTACACTGATGGGGTTAGGCGCTTTTCCAGCGACAGATTCTCAATTTATCGGTATGTTGGGAATGCACGGGACATACGAGTCCAATATGGGCATGCATGAAAGTGATGTCATTATTGCCATCGGCTCGCGTTTTGATGACAGGGTGACGGGTAAGTTAGCGGACTTTTGTCCGTACGCTAAAATCATTCATATTGATATTGATCCGGCATCAATTGCTAAAACAGTTAAAGTTGATGTGCCAATTGTCGGTGAAGTGGGTATTGTTTTGAAGCAATTAATGGCTGAAATTAACGTTAACGGCAGTCGAATAGATACAGAGGCGTTGGCAGCGTGGTGGGACCAGATTAAAGAATGGCAGTCAGTTAATTGTTTAGAATATGATCGTGAAAGTGAGTTAATTAAGCCACAGTATGCGGTTGAACAACTTTACAAGGTAACGGCAGGTAATGCTTTTATTACCTCTGACGTGGGCCAGCATCAGATGTATGCGGCTCAGTTTTATCCTTTTGATGAGCCTAGGCGTTGGATTAACTCCGGAGGATTAGGCACGATGGGGTTTGGTTTGCCGGCGGCTATTGGCGTAAAGTTGGCACATCCTGATGCAGACGTAGCTTGTATTACTGGTGAAGCCAGTATTCAAATGTGTATCCAAGAATTATCGACAGCGCAGCAATACCAAACGCCAGTCAAAATTATTAATTTGAATAACCGTTATATGGGGATGGTGCGTCAGTGGCAAGAGTTCTCCTATCAAGGTCGTTATTCGCACTCTTATTTAGAAGCATTGCCTGATTTTGTTAAGTTGGCAGAGGCATACGGCCATGTGGGTATGCGGATTGAAAAGCCAGAGGATGTTACGCCTGCATTGGAAGAAGCGTTTGCAATGAAAGATAGAACCGTTTTTCTGGATATTATTACTGACCAAAAAGAAAATGTTTATCCTATGATTGAAGCAGGGAAAGGTCATCATGATATGCGGTTAAGGGTTGCATCAGGTACTCCTATTGATAGGGAGTTGGCATAATGCGGCATATAATATCAATTTTGATTGAGAATGAATCCGGTGCGTTGTCACGT
This sequence comes from Methylococcales bacterium, assembly GCA_030753675.1. Lineage (GTDB taxonomy): Bacteria > Pseudomonadota > Gammaproteobacteria > Methylococcales > Methylomonadaceae > OPU3-GD-OMZ. The sequence continues at coordinate 139,873 of JASMBU010000003.1, read as the reverse complement.
GTTGCTGGGTTATTTTCTGCGCGAGGCTATAATATAGAATCACTAACGGTTGCGCCGACAGATGATGTGACATTGTCTAGGATGACTTTAGTGACGCGGGGTAGTGACGACGTTATTGAGCAAATTGTTAAGCAACTGAATAAATTAATTGATGTCGTTAAATTGACTGATTTAGCAGATGTCGTGCATGTTGAGCGGGAATTGATGTTGATTAAGGTTCGGACAGAGCCGAGTAGTCGAGCAGAAATTAAGCGGATGGCTGATATTTTTCGTGGCAAGGTGATTGATGTGACATCAAATAGTTACATGGTTGAGATGACGGGGTCTTCTGACAAACTGGATGCTTTTGTTGCTGCTATCAGCACGCATCATATTATTGAAATTGTCCGTACCGGTGCTACTGGATTACCGAGAGGGTCAGGTAGCCTGATATTGTGATAATAACAGAATAAAAAACAGACTATTGATACCGTTTAGAAGGTATCGATAGTTAATTATGATTAACTTTAAAGAAAACAGGAAAACACATGCAAGTTTATTATGATAAAGACGCTGACCTATCAGTGATTCAGGGAAAAAAAGTAGCCATTATTGGTTATGGTTCTCAAGGGCATGCCCATGCTAATAATTTAAAAGATTCGGGTGTCGATGTTGTTGTTGGTTTGCGTGCGGAATCAACATCAGTAGCGAAGGCCGAGGCTTCCGGTTTAACGGTTAAGGAAGTTGCTGATGCAGTTAATGGCGCAGATGTTGTTATGCTGTTAACACCGGATGAGTTTCAATCGCAGTTATACAAAGCAGAAATTGAGCCGAATTTAAAACAGGGTGCAGCTTTGGCTTTTGCGCATGGCTTTGCAATTCTTTATAACCAAGTCGTGCCACGTTCAGATTTGGATGTCATTATGATCGCACCTAAAGCGCCTGGGCATACGGTCAGGTCTGAATTTACTCGCGGTGGCGGTATACCAGATCTTATTGCTATTGAACAAGATTCATCTGGATCGGCAAAAGCAATCTGTTTGTCATATGCTTCAGCCATTGGTGGTGGTCGCTCGGGTATTATTGAAACGACTTTTCGAGATGAAACTGAGACTGATTTATTTGGCGAGCAAGCGGTTTTATGTGGTGGTGCAGTTGAACTCGTTAAAGCGGGTTTTGAAACATTGACCGAGGCGGGTTACGCACCAGAAATGGCTTATTTTGAATGTTTGCATGAGTTGAAACTCATTGTTGATCTGATGTATGAAGGTGGCGTGGCGAATATGAATTATTCTATTTCAAATAATGCTGAGTACGGTGAGTATGTCACTGGACCTAAGGTTATTAATGAAGAAAGTCGCCGTGCTATGCGTGAGGCCTTAGAAAATATTCAGCAAGGTGTCTATGCGAAACGTTTTATTCTGGAAGGACAAACAGGTTATCCTGAAATGACGGCTAAACGTCGTTTAAATGCAGAGCATCCCATTGAGTTGGTTGGGAAAGATCTGCGTGACATGATGCCTTGGATTAGCGCCAATAAAATTGTGGATAAGTCAAAAAATTAATAAGTTTGAGCCATTAAAGATCTAGCTTTTATCGGTCAGATCTTCTTTTCTTAGCTTAAGTTATCAAGTGTTTTAAATTTAATTAGAAGATTGAATAGATATGAGTAAACCAAAAAAAGTTGCGATTCTTACGGCGGGCGGTCTTGCCCCATGCCTCAGTTCTGCTATTGGAAGTTTGATTGAACGTTATAGTGAGATTGACCCTACGATTGAGATTATTTGTTATCGCAGTGGGTATAAAGGCTTATTGTTAGGTGATTATTATTCGGTAACGCCTGAAATTAGAGAAAACGCAGGCTTGCTACATGGTTTTGGTGGTTCACCGATCGGAAATAGTCGAGTTAAGTTAACGAATATAAAGGATTGTGTTGCTCGAGGGTTAGTTGAGGAAGGCGAGAACCCTCAGAAAGTGGCCGCCGATCAACTCATTAAAGACGGTGTTGACGTTTTGCATACAGTTGGCGGTGATGATACGAATACTGCTGCTGCAGATTTAGCTGCTTTTTTATCTGATAATGATTACGGCTTAACAGTTATAGGTTTGCCGAAAACAGTAGATAATGATGTCTTCCCGATTAAGCAGTCGCTAGGTGCTTGGACTGCTGCGGAGCAAGGGGCGCGTTATTTTCAGAATGTGGTTGCAGAAAATAATTCGAATCCGAGAATGCTTATCGTTCATGAGGTCATGGGTCGAAATTGTGGGTGGTTGACGGCGGCGACAGCACTGGAATATAGAAAATTATTAGAACAACGCCAATGGTTGCCGGGTTTGGGTCTTAACCGTGATGGTTATGAGGTGCATGGGGTTTATATTCCAGAAATGGAAATAGATTTTACAGAAGAAGCGAGGCGTTTGCGTCACATTATGGATGATGTTGATTGTATTAATATTTTTATCTCGGAAGGTGCGGGTGTAGAAGCAATTGTGGCGGAGATGCAGGCCAATGGTGAAGAAGTGCCGCGTGATGCATTTGGTCATATCAAATTAGATGCGGTTAATCCAGGGAAATGGTTTGGCGAGCAGTTTTCTAAAATGATTGGTGCAGAAAAAACACTCATTCAAAAATCGGGTTATTTTGGTCGTGCTTCAGCTTCTAATGCTGAAGATATTCGGTTAATAAAATCTTGTGCAGATTTGGCTGTTGAATGTGCATTGCGCGGCGAGTCGGGTGTGATGGGGCATGATGAAGATCAGGGTAATGTTTTACGAGCTATTGAATTTCCAAGAATTAAAGGCGGCAAGCCGTTTGATTTGGAGTTAGATTGGTTTAATGAAATATTAGACGAAATTGGGCAGACTAAGGGCGCGCGCATAGACGTTCAGCATTAGTCTGCGAATACTTAACCGTACTGGGAACTCAATTAAGTTGTCCGTTACGGTTGAAGTTTTGGCTGAAGGTGTTTTTCTAAAATTGAAGAAAATATGAAATCAAAAAAACTAACAATTCGTCAGCGTGGTATTTATTTATTGCCTAATCTATTAACTACTGCAGCAATATTTTCTGGATTTTATGGCATTGTTTCGGCAATTCATGGTGAATTTGCGGCAGCTGCTGCAGCCATTTTTGTGGCGCAAATTTTAGATGGTATGGATGGGCGTGTGGCGCGTATTACTAATACGCAAAGTGAGTTTGGTGCGCAGTACGATAGTATGGCGGACGTGACCTCTTTCGCAATTGCTCCAGCAATAATTATGTATTTGTGGGCGTTTTCTGAGCTTGGGCAATTGGGGTTATTTGCCGCTTTTGTTCATGTTGCTGGTGGTGCATTAAGGTTGGCACGTTTTAATACGCAGCTAGAAGTGGCAGATAAACGTTATTTTCAAGGGCTTCCAAGTCCTGCTGCTGCTGCAATATTAGCCGGTTATATTTGGATTAGTGAGGCTTATAGTTTTGGTTTTGATGAAGGTGCATTTAGATACTTTGCTTTACTCTTGTCAATTATGACAGGGTTGTTAATGGTCAGTAATTTCCCTTATTATAGTTTTAAGGATATTGATATTAAAAGTCGTGTGAGTTTTGTAGTAACCATTGGGGTTATGTTAGTGGTTGGTATAATCTTTGCTGAACCTGCAATCATGTTATTTTTAATGGCAATGTGTTATGCAGTTTCAGGTCCTATTGTGGCACTTTTAGCACGGCAAAGACGGGCTGCTAAGAAGAGTTAGCGTTTATTAGGATCAGTCATGGGTTGTATTAATTATGCTGTGGTTGTGTCTCAGCATAAGAAACTCATCTCTACCAGTAGGTTTTTTCTAGGACTCAAGTTTCTTCATGAATGGAGTGCTCATGAAAGATAAGTTAATAATTTTTGATACCACCATGCGTGATGGCGAACAAAGCCCTGGCGCATCAATGAACAAAGATGAAAAGGTTAGGATAGCGAAGGCCTTGGAGCGTTTGAAAGTTGATGTGATGGAGGCTGGATTCCCAGCGGCAAGCGTCGGTGATTTTGAAGCGGTAAAAGCAGTTGCGGATGTCATTAAGGGCAGTACCGTTTGCGGCTTGTCGCGCGCACTTGACCAAGATATAGATCGTGTTGGTGAAGCACTCAGGAACGCGAACAGTGCTAGGATTCATACCTTTATTGCAACGTCACCGATCCATATGCAGGTGAAGTTAAATATGCAGCCGGATGAGGTTATTGAACATGCGGTAAGAGCCGTTAAGCGAGCGCGGCGGTATACAGATAATGTGGAATTCTCGCCAGAAGATGCGGGCCGTTCAGAAGAGGATTTTTTATGCCGTATTCTTGAGGCGGTGATTGATGCAGGTGCAACCACATTAAATATCCCAGATACAGTGGGTTACAGTGTACCGGATCAATTCGGAACAACAATAAAGAACTTGATTGAACGTATCCCTAATTCAGATAAGGCGATATTTTCTGTCCATTGCCATAATGATCTGGGTTTAGCCGTGGCTAATTCATTATCTGCAGTCATTAATGGTGCCAGGCAAATTGAATGTACCATAAATGGGCTGGGTGAGCGGGCAGGAAATACCTCGCTTGAAGAAGTGGTTATGGCGGTACGAACACGGCAAGATGTATTTCCGTGCGAGACATCTTTGGATACACGAGAAATTTTAACCTGTTCAAAGTTAGTGTCCAGTATCACTGGATTTCCAGTGCAACCCAATAAAGCCATTGTCGGGGCCAATGCGTTTGCGCATGAAGCGGGTATTCATCAAGACGGTGTTTTAAAGAATAGAGAAACGTATGAAATCATGCGTGCTGAAGACGTCGGTTGGTCAGCCAATCGTATGGTTCTGGGGAAACATTCCGGGCGCAATGCTTTTAAAACACGGATGATTGAACTTGGCATTGATTTTTCCAGTGAGGAGGAATTAAATGAGGTCTTCTTTCGTTTTAAGCAACTAGCGGATAAGAAGCATGATATTTTTGATGAGGACTTGCAGGCCTTAATTTCTGAGGCGAGTATTGACGCTGATGAGGAAATTAAGTTTATTGCATTGAAAGTCTGTTCAGAAACAGGAGAAATTCCTAGAGCGTATCTTACCTTGAGTATTAATAACCGTGAAGTTTCAGCAGATGCAGAAGGTAGTGGTGCGGTAGATGCGAGTCTTAGGGCCGTTGATCAGTTAGTGGATAATTCTGCAGCACTGAGATTATACTCAGTAAATAATATAACTGATGGTACCGATGCGCAAGGGGAGGTCACGGTTCGCTTGGAACAAGACGGTAAAATTGTCAATGGGTTAGGCTCAGATACCGATATTGTGATTGCATCAGCAAAAGCTTATATTAACGCTATTAATAAAATTAAGTCTTCGGCAGTGCGGTCGCATCCACAAAAAGGAACGGTTTAATAGATAGGAGGCGGTGTGGAGGAAAAGGCGCGACTAAAATTCTTAGCGGTTATGGGGATTAAAGTTTGGGTTTCGCGCAATAATTCTTTACCAGCGGTAACAAAAGCATCTGCTCGTATTGAGTCTTTAGAGTCGCCAAAGGAAGAGTGTCATGATGTCGCTAAGGATAGCTCGAATTGGCAACAACTCACGAGTAATGTAGATTCTTGCCGGCGTTGCATGCATTGTCAACACCGAACGCATGCCATAGTCGGTGAAGGGAATAAGCGTGCGGATTTGATGTTTATTGGGGCTGCACCTGATGAAACTGAAGACCGCTTAGGAGTTCCTTTTGTAGGGGCGTCGGGTCAGTTGCTAACAGAAATGATTAGTGCAATGGGCTGGATTCGTGAGGATGTCTATCTGACTAATATTGTAAAATGTAAGGTAGTTGGGGACCCAAAGTCCATACAGTTAGTAGTGAAGGAATGTTTGCCCTATTTGGAGCAGCAAATACAATGGGTTAATCCAAAGATCATTTTGGCGGTCGGTGAAGTCGCAGCCAAAGCATTGCTTGCTAGCGACAAGTCCATGAATCAAATAAGTGGTACAATACATGACCGTAATGAAATTCCACTGATGGCCATTTTACATCCGGCACAGTTATTACAGGAACCCTTAGAGAAACGAAAAACATGGTTAGATTTACAGGTGGTATTGAATTGTTTGAAGAACGGCGTAAATTGATTGGTCATATTTTAGTTGAACAGATCAAGAGTTTCTTTACTTATGATGCGGACCGGCAGTTTTATGCGAAAATTTTTCCTGGTTCAGTTGATCCAGAAAGTTTAAAGCATATTCGTAAGATGAAAACGACAGATCTTGATTCTGTTTTGGCCATAGAGCAGACCGTCTATAAATACCCGTGGACGCGAGGTATTCTGGTCGATTGCATGGTTGTTCCTGGTTATTATTGTTGGGTGTGTGAGGATCAGCACGCTGTTTTTGGTTATGCAGTTTTAGCCATTGGTGTTGATGAGGCGCATGTTATGAATCTTTGTGTCAATAGTTCTTTACAAGGAGAAGGTTGGGGCGCGCGTTTGTTGGAGAAGATGATTGGCGTAGCGCAAGAAAAACCGATTGTTGATACCTTGCTCTTAGAAGTGAGAAAAACGAATAAATCTGCAATTGGACTTTATAAAAAGTATGGTTTTAAGAAAATAGGCGAAAGAAAGGGTTATTATCCGACCGGTAATGGTCGTGAGGATGCGGTAATGTACGCGTTGTCAGTGTCGTAATTAACGGCCTATTTGCTTTTTTGAGAAGTGACAAGGCTATTATTTTAAGGAATCTGTGATATGCGGGTTGATTGCATTATAAATAATTTGATGCATTTTAGGATTTCCAGCAATAATGTTGCCACTTTTCATGAAGTGGTGGTCGAACGAGAAGTCGGTTACGACGCCACCTGCTTCTTGTACTAATAAGATCCCAGCCGCCATATCCCAAGGGCGTAGGCCAATTTCCCAGAAACCATCTAATCGTCCTGTCGCTAAGTAAGCAAGATCTAGGGCTGCCGAACCGGTACGACGGATTCCAGCAGAATCGACATGTAATGCTTTAAACATCTCTAAATAAGCATCGAGATGTTGTTGATGTTTAAAAGGGAATCCGGTTCCTAATAGTGATCCTTGAAGGTGTGATTGTTGGGAAACGCGAATTTTTCGGTTATTGAGTAAAGCCCCAGCGCCTTGGCTAGCACAAAATAGTTCATCTCTTAATGGGTCATAAATGACAGCTTGAGTGAGTTTTCCTTTGTGTGTTAAGGCGATGGAAATAGAGTATTGTGGAAAGCCATGAAGAAAATTGGTGGTACCGTCAAGCGGGTCAATAATCCAGACATAATCATTGCCGGGGTGGTGTCCACTTTCCTCGGCGATAATGCTGTGCTCTGGGTAGGCGCTGTTAATGATACGGATGATTTCATACTCAGCTGATTTATCTACTTCAGAAGCAAAATCATTTTTGCTCTTTTGGTGTACTTTTAAAGCACCAATGTTATCAATTGAGCGAAGTATTAACTCACCGGCACTTCGAGCAGCTCGGATAGCAATGTTTAACATGGGTTGCATAGTAGAGATCACATATTTGTAAAAGCCATATAGGATAACAAATATTTTGGTAGAATTTGTACATTTCGCGTAAGGAATAACATTGTTAGCTAATATCAGAATTGTTCTTGTTGAAACGTCCCATCCTGGCAATATCGGTGCCATTGCGCGTGCAATGAAAAATATGGCGTTAACGGAACTCTATTTAGTGAAACCGAAAACATTTCCAAGTGCGGATGCAACTGCACGCGCATCAGGTGCTGATGATGTTTTAGCGTCTGCTGTGGTGTGTGATACATTAAACGAAGCGATTGCAGACTGTGAGGTGGTCATGGGTGCGAGTGCGCGCGACAGGACCATTGGTTGGCCGACATTGCTAGCTAAAGAATGTGCGCAACAAGCTGTAAAAGACGCTCAAACTAATCAGGTGGCATTGGTTTTTGGTCGCGAGAATTCTGGGCTGACCAATGTGGAATTAGATTGTTGTCAGTATTTAATTCGTATTCCGTGTAATAAGGATTTTAGTTCACTTAATCTTGCCGCAGCGGTACAGGTATTTACCTATGAGTTGTTTTCTGAGGCTAATCAACAAGCAGTGGAGCAAGTGTTTTCTGACTCTGAGCCTTTGGCAACATCTACACAAATAGAAGGTTTTTATCAACATTTACAGGAAACTTTAACAGCCATTGATTTTATTCAGTCAGGCAAATCAAATTCCGTGATGCGTAGGCTTCGACGGTTATATAGTCGAAGTCGTTTATCTACTCGAGAAGTAGATATTTTACGCGGTATTTTACGAATGTCTCAAGGTAGTAAAGAGTAGGTATTTTATGTTTAATCGAATAAAAGAAGATATTGATTGTGTTTTTGATCGCGACCCCGCAGCCCATTCGATTTGGGAGGTTGTGACGACTTATCCCGGGTTTCATGCCGTGTTATTGCATCGTGTGAGTCATCGGCTATGGGTAATGAAGTTTAAATGGTTAGGGCGTTTTGTGTCGCATTTGTCGCGGTGGTTAACCGGTATAGAAATTCATCCCGGTGTTCAACTTGGTAGGCGTTTTTTTATTGATCATGGTATGGGTGTAGTGATTGGCGAGACGGCTGTCATTGGGGATGATTGTACCTTGTATCATGGAGTAACTTTAGGTGGGACGGCTTGGAAAAAGGGTAAACGACACCCTTGTTTGAAAGATGGGGTCGTTATTGGCGCTGGTGCTAAGGTTTTAGGGCCCATTGTGGTTGGAAAGAACGCTCGTATTGGCTCGAATTCAGTGGTCTTGAAAGACGTGCCGAAAGGCGTGACGGTAGTCGGTATTCCAGCTTATGTTGTTGAAAGGCGAGTTAATAAATCCAGTGCGAAACGTGATGCTATTGCCAATAAAATGGGTTTTGATGCTTACGGTACTGCAAACGGTATTCCTGATCCCGTTTCTAATGCAATTAATAAAATGTTGGATCATATTCATCTGTTAGATGGTCAAATTGAGGGCATGAAGCAGGTGCTCAATAAAGCGGGTATTGAATATAAAGAAGAGCCGATTCCTGAGTTAGAGGTTCATGAAATTGATGATGGTTCAGAAAAGCATTAAAAAGAATAATTTTTATGAATGAGGGCGTGTTAACAAAACTTTTGAAGGGTTGATGACGTGATGATATATCTTGACCATAATGCCACATCGCCATTGGATTTGAGGGTTTTGGAGGCCATGCAGCCGTTCATGACCTCTTTTTATGGGAACCCGTCCAGTTTGTACCGTTTAGGCCGTGTTGTTCGTAGCGCGTTGGATACAGCGCGCTGTCAAGTGGCTGCATTGGTAGGCGCACAGCCATCGGAGATTATTTTTACCAGTGGTGGGACAGAAGCGAATAATTTAGCTATTAAGGGTTCTTTAGTTCATCCTGTATCATCCAAAATCTTTATTTCTAAAATTGAGCATTCGTCTGTCTTAGAAGCGGCGTTATCTGTCAAAGACGCTTTGGCGATTGAGTATTTGAATGTTGACAATCAGGGCGTCGTTGATTTTAAGGTGACACCTTCAAGATTAGCGACGAGTGTAAACCTGATATCAGTTATGATGGCTAATAATGAAACAGGTGTGATACAACCGATTGCTCCGTTAGCCGAGTACTTTAAAACCCTTCATGCCCCCATAATGTTACATACGGATGCAGTGCAGGCCTTAGGGAAAATCCCGATTGATATCAAAACATTGAACGTGGATATGCTTTCTCTTTCCAGTCATAAGATTTATGGGCCCAAGGGAGTGGGGGCCTTAGTCGTACGTCAGCCGGATGCGCTTACACCACTATTAATTGGGGGTGGGCAAGAGTATGGTCTTCGAGCCGGAACCGAGAATGTACCTGCCATTATTGGCTTTGGTAAAGCCGCTGAAATTGCTCAGGTCTCGTTGGCAGTCAGGAGTGAGTCGTTAAGGCAGTTGAAAAATTATTTAGAAAAACAATTACGCGAGCAGATTCCGGGCGTGACGATATTTTCAGAACAGGTTGAGCGTCTACCGAACACCGTACAGTTTGCCATGCCTGCAATGGATGGCGAAATGATCTTAATGCAATTAGATAAAAAAGGTTGTGCCGTATCAAGTGGTTCGGCTTGCGCCAATGGTGGTGAAGCCAGTCATGTTTTGCTGGCCATGGGGGTTAATGCGGCCTTAGCCAAAGGTGCAGTCAGGGTGAGTTTAGGAGAAATGAACACGAAAGCTGAAATTGATCAGTTTATACAGTTACTTAAATCGATCATCAATAACGCTTAAGTATTTTGAGGTATTGCTAATAAAACATTGATTATTAAAAGTAAAATTTAACGTATAATTCAATATTGTTTTATTTAAAATTTGAGATTTACAAGAGAGGTATCGTGAATAATTCTATTACATTGACTGAGCGGGCGGCTGCACAGATTAAGCGTCAATTAGAGCAGCGGGGTCACGGTCTGGGGTTGAAGTTAGGCGTTAAAGAATCGGGTTGTACGGGATACGCCTATACTTTAGCCTACGCTGACGTATTAACTGACCATGATTCCATTCATGAAGGTTATGGCGTTAAAGTTATTGTTAGTGAAGAGCACCTTTCTTTTATTAAAGGGTTGGAATTGGATTATCGACAAGAGGGCATTAATGAAGCCTTTGTTTTTAATAATCCTAACGTGAAAGATGCTTGTGGTTGTGGAGAGAGTTTTTCCGTTTAGCATAATTATTAAAGGTACTGTTACTCACAGTACCTTCTAAATGCCTAATGAATTCGAGTGTCTATTTGGGTGCCTAAATAAGCTTTAATAGCACAAAATTTGAATTCTGGTATTTTAGCTGCGGGGTCGAGAGCCTCATTAGTGAGTAAGTTGGCGCTAGCCTCGTTATAGCAAAAAGCCATAAAAATAGTTCCTTTTTGAATACCTGTTTCTGCTCTGGCATAGGCGGACAGTTTCCCTCGTTTTGATTCTAAAGTAATGATCTCTCCGGCTTTGATACCTAATTTTTCTAGGTCTTCAGGGTGGATTGAGGCAACAGGATCGGGTTCTAAGGCATTTAATGTTTCTGAATGGCGAGTCATGCTGCCGGTATGCCAGTGCTCTAGTTGTCGACCGGTAATAAAAATAAAAGGGAAGTGTTCATCAGGGAGTTCATCGGCCTGCGTGTAGGGTGCGGGGACAAATTTTCCTCGTCCGGTAACGGTTGGAAATCCATCGGTAAAAATAATAGGCTGTCCCGGGTCGTCTTCTTGCTCAAGTGGATAGGTTAGTGAATCTTCCCGTTCTAGACGATCCCAAGTCATTCCTGCAATACTGTCCATAGCTAATCGCATTTCATTAAATACATCTTCAGGCCCCTGATAATTCCAGTTTAGGCCCATTCGGTTGGCTATTTCTTGAATAATCCAGAGGTCTTGTTTTGCTTGACCTGGTGGCGTGACGGCTTGGCGGCCCATTTGAACGCGTCGGTCAGTGTTGGAAAAAGTTCCATTTTTTTCGTAGAAAGCTGAAGCAGGCAAGATAACATCTGCAAAGCCAGCAGTCTCAGTAAGAAAAATATCCTGAACAACTAAATGATTGAGGGCAGCAAAGGCTTTTCTGGCATGGTTCTGATTCGGATCAGACATTGCAGGGTTTTCACCTTCTATATACATGCCGTGAACATTACCATGGAGGATTTCATGAATCATTTCTACGGTCGTGAGTCCGGCTTCGGCACTGAGTGGTGTTTGCCACAGCTTTTCAAACTTTATGCGATTTTCAGGATCGCTGATGGGGAGGTAATCAGGGAAAACCATGGGAATAAGTCCGACGTCGGAAGCGCCTTGGACATTATTTTGACCTCTAAGAGGGTGTAGGCCTGTTCCGGGTCTCCCTATTTGGCCAGTCATTAAGGCCAGTGAAATTAGGCAACGTACATTATCGGTACCATGGGTATGCTGAGAAACACCCATGCCCCATAAAATCATAGAAGCTTTAGATTTAGCGTAGAGTCTGGAAACTTCTCGAATGGTTTCGGCATCAATACCGCAGATCGGAGCCACTTTTTCAGGGCTATAATCGGCGATATGATCGTTCATAATCTCAAAATTCTCAGTGTGGGTATGAATATAATCATCATCTTGGAGTTGTTCTTCCAAAATGGTATACATCATGGCATTGAGTAAGCCGACATCGGTATCAGGTCTAAACTGTAAAGAATAAGACGCGTATTTTGCAATATCGGTTTTGGCCGGGTCGATTAAGATTATTTTCGTGCCCTTTTTACTAGCATTCTTCATGAAGGTGGCGCTAACGGGGTGGTTGACCGTTGGGTTTGAGCCGATAATGATGATAACTTCGGCATCACTGACATCGGACACAGGGTTTGAAACCGCGCCACTGCCAAGACATTCTAATAAGGCGACAACCGATGAGGCATGACAAAGTCGGGTGCAATGATCGACATTATTTGAGCCAAACCCAGTTCTAATCAGTTTTTGAAAAAGGTAGGCTTCTTCATTACTGCCTTTGGCTGAACCCAGTCCTGCTAAAGCGTTGTTGCCGATATTGTCGCGGATAGATAAAAAACCATGGGCGGCAAAATCCAGAGCTTCTCCCCAGCTGGCTTCGCGAAAGATGTCATGAATATTATCGGGATCCAGAAGTTCGGTGCTTTTAGCAACACCTTCACGTCGGATTAGTGGGGTTGTTAGTCGCAGAGGGCTATTAATATAATTAAATCCGAAACGACCTTTAACGCATAACCGCTGGTGATTGGTATAACCGTCGCGACCTTCGGTATACATGATTTTATTGTCTTTGACATGGTATTTGATTAAGCAGCCCACGCCGCAGTAAGGGCAAGTTGAATCAACAGTCTTGTCGATTTCTTCTAGACCCACGTGATGAGCTGGCATAAGGGCGCCGGTAGGACATGCCTGAACGCATTCACCGCAACCCACACAACTACTGGCTCCCATGGGATCTGCAATATCAAAGACAATTTCAGAATGTTTGCCACGGTTGGCGTAGCCAATTACATCATTCATTTGTTCTTCACGGCAAGCCCTAACGCACCGTGTACATTGAATACAAGCATCTAGGCTTACCGTCATGGCAGGGTGTGAAGTATCTGCTTTAGGTTGTTTGCGGCAGGGGAACCTGGGAGTTGAAACGTCTAGTTTATTGGCCCAGAGGTCTAATTCAGAATCTTTTTTGTACGGGGAGGGGCCCTGCTCCGGCATATCTGATAGTAACAGTTCAAGAACCATCTTCTGTGATTTCAGTGCTCGTTCGCTCTGGCTTTTGATTTGCATGTTTTCAGTAGGCGCTCTACAGCAAGAGGGAGCTAAAACACGCTCTCCTTCAATTTCAACCACGCAAGCCCGGCAGTTTCCATCCGTTCTTAGGCCTTCTTTGTAGCACAGGTGGGGGATTTCTTTACCGTGTCTTTTTGCCGCCTCGAGAATGGTTTCATCAGCAGCGGCTTCTATATTATCCCCATCCAGAGAGAAGATTATGATGTTTTTTGTGGGTTCTGGGTTAGCGGCCATAGTCGTGGTATCGATGTTATGAAGATGTTAATTCGTCAGGGAAGTATTTGATAATACTGCGTAATGGATTTGGTGCGGCTTGACCTAGACCACAGATTGAAGCGTCGCACATGACTGATGAGAGTTCTTCCAGTAGTTCAGTATCCCATTGAGATTGTTCCATTAGCCCAACGGCTTTACTGGTCCCTACGCGACAAGGCGTGCATTGACCACAGGACTCTTCTTCAAAAAATTTCATGGCGTTAATAGCGCAGTCTTTGGCGCTATCTTGATCAGAAAGTACAATGATTGCAGCGGATCCGATAAAACATCCGTATTGATTGAGTGTGTCAAAGTCGAGAGGAATATCGCCCATAGAGGCAGGTAAAATACCGCCTGAGGCGCCGCCGGGGAAGTAACCATAAAATTGTTGGCTGGGTAGCATCCCACCACAATATTCTTCAATAAGTTCTTTAATGGTGATCCCGGCTGGGGCAAGGTGAACACCGGGTTTCTGGACGCGTCCGGAAACGGAAAAAGAGCGTAAGCCTTTACGATCATGACGGCCGTGCGAACTAAACCATTCAGGGCCTTTTTCAATAATATCTCGAACCCAGTAAACAGTCTCCATGTTGTGCTCAAGCGTGGGCCGGTTAAATAAACCAATTTCGGCTAAATAAGGAGGGCGTAGACGCGGCATACCGCGTTTACCTTCTAAAGATTCGATCATGGCAGATTCTTCACCACAAATATAAGCACCCGCTCCGCGACGCAGTTGTATATTAGGCAGTTGATGGGATGTAGACGGTGGGTTGTTTATTAAATTCTGAAGTTCACGGGTCAGAATTTCTCGGCAACCGGCATATTCGTCGCGTAAATAAATATATATTTCAGCGCAATCAACTATAGTGGCCGCAATTAACATGCCTTCAAGAAAACGGTGTGGGTCTTGTTCAAGATAATGACGATCTTTAAAGGTTCCAGGTTCGCCTTCATCGATATTAATGGCCATCATTCTAGGGCCTGAGTAACCATTGACAATGCGCCATTTTTTGCCTGCAGGAAAACCTGCACCACCTAAACCGCGTAAGCCGGAATTCTCCATGAGCATGATGATTTGTTCGGCATCACGGTCGCCATCGAGACAACTTTGCAATGTTTGGTAGCCACCTGCTTGCTCATACTGGTCACGATTTATGTAGTTTGCTATTGGCGCGTTAATTTGCTTGGTTTCAATAGCGGAAACGGTTTTATCTACTGTTGCGTGGGCAATTGGGTTTTGACCGACAACAGCAACAGGCGCTTCTTGGCAGCGACCGACACAAGGAACCGGTTGTAGGCGGACAGTGTCTCCTAGAGTGTTTTGTAGCGTACTGAGTAAGTCTTTAGCACCGGCAAGTTCACAAGAAACAGATTCACAGACTCGAACCGTTAAGTTTGGCGGTGGATTTTCTCCTGCTTTAACAACATCAAAGTGATGATAGAAACTGGCAACCTCAAAAACTTCAGCCGCCGATAGGTTCATTTCGTGCGCTAAAGCGGTTAAGTGTTGGTCAGAAAGATGATGGTACCGGTCTTGTATTTTATGTAAATGCTCAATCAACAGGTCGGCGCGACGTGGTTCATTGCCTAAAAGGTCTTGAATTTCTCTGAGGGTCGTTAAGTCAACGGAATGGCCTTTTCGGCCTTTGCGTTTTTTTTTGACGATTTGGTCTGCATCAATATGTATGGTTGCCACTCAGGTCCCCTAATAGTTATGAAATGATTAGCAAATTTAATGACTTATGCTAAAAAATGGGTAAACTTTACAGTAGATCATACATTGCTTTCAAGTCATTATTTGTGACGTTTCTATCATTAAAAATGATATAGTTAGAGGTCAATTATTTATTAAGAGTTACTCTTATTTGAAACACTTTTATGTTGAATCCACAGCATTTACTGACTTTTTGTGTCGTCGCTAAGTTTTGTAGTATAACCCGTGCGGCACAGTCGTTAAATATTGGTCAGCCGGCGGTATCTGGGCAATTGAAATTATTGCAAGGCGCTGTGGGTGAGCCGTTGTATGAGCGTGAGGGGCATCGTATTGTCTTAACGCCGGCTGGGGAAAGCTTGTTGGAGTATGCGAGTAATTTTGATAAAAGTTTTAATGAAGCCAATGAGTTTGTTCGTTGTTTACAGGAAATCAATGCAGGGACGCTTCGGATTGGCTCAACCATGACCATAGCTAGCTTTTATTTACCTAAATATGTTGTGCAATTACAAACGCTGCATCACGGTGTGCAAGTTTTTATGAAAACGGGAAATACCCATGAAATCCTGAAAAACCTGAGTAGTCTCGATTTAGGCTTTATTGAAGGACCAATTGACCGAGAATTATTACCTAAGAATTATCAATTAATACCGTGGCAAGAGGATGAAATTGTGTTGGTTTTACCGGAAGGCCATGAGCTTGCCCATATGTATTCTGAGTCGGTACCGCTTCATGCGTTACTTAATTACCCGGTGATTTGGCGTGAGCCTGAATCAGGAGCGCGTCAGGTTTTAGAAAGAGCGTTAGCAAAAGCGAAATTAGAGATTCCTGTTAATATAGAAGTCATGGGTGTTTCTGGTATTAAAGAGGCTGTGAGAGCCGGGTTAGGTATTGGTTTTTCTTCTTCTCAGGCTTTGCGTTATGAGCGCGAAGGTTTAGTGGCTCGTCGATTAAATTCAACCAATGGGTTGTTGTGGCATTTGAATATTATTGCACCGAAAGTCGCTATTCAGTCGCGTGCAGTGAAAGCTTTTTTAGAATTATGTGATCAGAAGGAGAGTGGTTTGAAATGAAATCTTTTTGGGTAGTCAGTTTAAGCCTATGGTTGGGTTTTTTCACTGTGCAATGCCAAGCCAAGATAAAGGAGGCTTTTACGGTACAGAAGGTCGCATCAGGATTGTTTTTTCATTTAGGCAGCCATGAACTACCTAATCGAACCAATCATGGTGCGATAGCTAATATTGGGTTTGTGGTTGGTAAGCAATGTGTCGCTGTTTTGGATTCAGGGGCTAATCCAGAACAAGGTCGATTGCTGAAAGAGGCAATTGAGAAAATTACTGATGTGCCGATTTGTTATGTCATAAATAGTCATGTACATCCTGATCATATTTTTGGTAATCGTAGTTTTAAAGAGAGCGGCGTACAATTTATCGGCCATAAGAATCTTGCGCGTGCTCTGCAAGCGCGAGCGATTTTTTATACTCAACGCTCTGTGGAGCAGTTAGGAATTAAATTAACGTTGCAAGATATAGTACTGCCAGATATTGCGGTGACTGATTCTTTAAAGTTGGATTTAGGTGGCAGAGTATTGACAATTACAGCACACGGTAGTGCCCATACAGACAGTGATTTGTCTGTGCTTGATGAGAACAGTCAGACTTTATGGTTATCAGATTTGTTGTTTGTTGAGCATCTACCTGTGGTTGATGGCAGTCTTAAGGGGTGGTTAAAAGAATTAAAAGAATTATCACGTTTAAAGATTAAGCATGTGGTTCCAGGGCATGGGCCGGTTCTTGATAATTGGCGAGTCGCATTGCAACGTCAAGAGTCATATTTGACAATGTTATTGAGAGAAGTGCGGGCAATGATAAAAGAGGGGAAGTTTATTGAACAAGCTATTGCTGAGGTGGGTCAAAATTCATCAGGGCAGTGGGCCTTGTTTGATGTTTTTCATAAAAAAAATATAACATTCGTTTTTGCTGAATTAGAGTGGGAAGATTAATAGGATAAGAGGTTCTTTATGAGAATAAGTAGAGTGATTTTGAGTTTATGTTTAGTGTCTTTGATTAACGTTGCTTCTGCCGGTGTTGATGAAACGGTTTGGCAAAACACATTGAAGGGGCAGTTTTTTTCAGGGCGTACGATCAGTAAAGCTGAAAATATTATTGCTATTGAGGCACCTTACCGTGCAGAAGATGCAGCCTTGGTTCCGATTAGGGTGACCAGTAAGATTAATCAGACAAATGAGAAATATATAAAAAAAATCACCTTGATTGTGGATAAGAATCCGATACCTTTTGCCGCTGAGTTTAATTTTACGCCCTTAAGTGGTAAAGCGGATGTTGCAATGCGTCTTCGCGTTAATACCTATAGCTATGTGCGTGCTATTGCAGAAATGAATGATGGTCAACTTTTTATGGTGAAAAAGTTTGTTAAGGCCAGTGGTGGTTGTTCTGCCCCGATTGGAGCAGATTTAGATGCAGCGATGCAGCGATTAGGACGAATGAAATTTAAGTTCCCCAGCAGCGTACAGCCCAATGAACCCAATTTGGCGCAATTATTAATCAGTCACCCTAATATTACCGGGATGCAAATGGATCAAGTCAGTCGCTTTATACGTCCTGCTTATTATGTGGAAAAAGTAAAGGTAACGTTTGATGGTCAGCCGGTGCTGACGGCTAAGACGGATATTGCAATCAGTGCAGATCCTAATTTTAGATTTTATTTTGTGCCTCAGTCAGCCGGTGAATTACGTGCCGAAGTGATTGATACTGATGGCAAGGTTTTTTCACAAACATATCAAGTTAAACCTTGAGTGAGTGTTGTTGAAAATGGCGTTGTGAAGTACTTATGAACGATAAAGAGCGAGTGGCAAAAAAGGCGGCGATGGAAGTCAGCTCAGGTATGGTTGTTGGGTTAGGAACAGGTTCCAGTGCAGATTGTTTTATTGAAGCCTTGGCTCAACGGCATCATCAAGAAGGATTGGCTGTGCAAACCGTTGTCAGTTCAATTGTCAGTATGCAAAAGGCTCAACAATTAGGGTTGCCGATGATGGCGATAGAACACTTGAATCAACTTGATTATTATGTCGATGGTGCTGATGAGGTGACCGATGATTTAGTTTTATCTAAAGGACAAGGTGCGGACTTGGTGCGGGAGAAGATTTTAGCAACAGCAGCTGATAAGTTCATCGTTTTGATTGATGAGAGTAAACGTGTTCGGCAGATCGGTGATCGTTTTCCTGTTCCTGTCGAGGTGATTCCTTTTTCATGGCAATTGGTTGTGAAGGCATTACAAGGGGTCGGTGGCCAAGCTGTGTTAAGGCCTAATACCAATAACAGTGGGCTTGCTGTGACCAGTTATGGTAACTTGCTTTTAGATGTTGATTTTGGATCTTTGTTAACGGCTGAACAAATAGACACGACTTTAAATGCGATGCCTGGGGTTATTGAGCATGGTATTTTTCGTGATTTAGCTTCTGTTGTTTATATCGGCGCTGACGGTGTTGTGGAAGAATTAAGGCGCTTATAAAAAGTTTTCGGAGGTGATTAATAGGGTGCTATTTGGGTGCGGCATGTTTTGAGTCAAGGAAAAGAAGTGTGACGGTTTGAGGCTATAACCGTTGCAAAAGGTTGGTTTAAAAAACAAAAAAGGGGGGGTATGTTAGTAAAGGGTCAAAAAGCACCGGCATTTTCTGTCGAGAATGAAGCCGGTAAAAGTATTAGTCTTGATGATTATCAAGGTAAACGTAATGTGGTGTTATATTTTTATCCTAAAGATGATACGCCGGGATGTACGATTGAGGCGAATGATTTTACTCGTTTGGCAGATGAATTCTCTGGTTTTGATGCGGTTGTATTAGGAGCCAGTAAAGATAGCTGCGAAAGCCATCAGGATTTTATTAATAAATTTAAGTTAAATATTGCCTTATTGTCTGATGTTAGTGGTAAGTTGTGTGCGGATTATGATGTCTGGCGAGAAAAAGTAAGAGCGGGTGTGACGTCAATGGCAATCCTTCGGTCAACCTTTATTATTAATAAAGCCGGTGAACTGGTTGAAGCTTACTATGGGGTGAATCATGAAGGTCATGCCGAAGCGATTCTAGAGCGAGTGCAGCAATTGCATTATCGGCCTTAAGGTAATTGTTGTTTAAGAGAAAGTTGTGGCTAGAATGGCCACAACTTTCGGTATTATTTAATTTTAGGGTTGTTCAAAAACTTCAATCGCATTAGCATCAAGGTCACGGAAGAATAGTGCACGCCGTCCTGAACGGCTTACGCTATAGCCAACATTATTTTCATCAAGTTTTTCTACGATGAGATCAATATTACTCACTGTGAATGCAACGTGGCGATCATGACCGCCGTGTTTAGGCCGATCAGTAATTGGGTCTGGGTTGCTGAGTTCAATAAGGTGTAGTTGTTGGTTGCCGATCTGAAACCAAGCGCCTGGGTACTCAAAGTCAGGGCGAGTAATGCGCTCTAGATTTAGCATTCGTTGGTAGAAGGTAGCGGAAGTTTCGGTATCTTGAACCAATAGGCTAACGTGGTGAAGGGTTAGGTTTTTATCAGGCATGATATTTCTTTGAGGGCTAGGTTTGGTGAGTGAAGTTAATTTTTTTATTTAAGGTTTCCAGCATGAAGGCCGCATTCTTTTTGATCTGTTTCCCACCACCAACGACCAATGCGTTCGTGTTGATTAGGGGTAATGCTACGCGTGCAGGGTTCACAACCAATACTGACAAAACCTTTGCTATGGAGTGTGTTGAATGGGACCTGATAGGCTTCGATATAATCCCAAACTTGTTGTGAGCTCCATTTGGCCAATGGATTGAATTTTATAAGGTTATGATTTTGAGTTGAGAAGACTTCGTCTTCTTGTATAGCCGGTAAGTTTTGCCGTGTATCTAAACTTTGATCCATGCGTTGCCCCGTTATCCAAGCATCAAGGTTAAGCAGTTTTCTTTGTAAGGGTTGGACTTTTCTGATACCACAACATTCTTGGTGGCCGTCTTTAAAAAAACTAAACAGGCCTTTTTGCTGTACAAAATGGTCTAGTGTCTTAAAGTCTGGCGTTAATAATTCAATATTGAGTTGGTAATGGTTGCGAACTTGCTCAATAAATTGATAGGTTTCAGGGTGTAGGCGTCCAGTATCCAGTGAAAATACTTGAATATCTTTTTTAATATTCAGTGCCATATCAATGAGGATGACATCTTCAGCGCCACTGAATGACAAGGCGATGTGATCAAATTGTTCCAATGCATGCTTAAGAATAGCGCGAGGTGATTTATCAGCCAGTTCTATTTGTAATTGTGCAGTGTTGAGTGAAGTGTCAATCATGATGATGGTATTTAATCCATTAGTGTTGTTGGAAATATTGTGCCAGAAAATCATCAAAACTTATATGATCACTTGCTTCAATTTCGGCTAAGCGTTTTTTTGATAAGGTTGACATTTTAGTGAATGTGTCAGTTTCTTCTGTGTTGAGTTGTTGTTGACGGTAATGCTGTTCGTGTAGGCGTGATTGTTCAATGGCAAATCGAGCAAAAGGTTGTTGGTTTTTTTGCATATCCGCTATTATTTTAGCCGAAGGGGTCTGCTCAGGTTGAGTGGTGCAGTTGATTTGTTGTGTTAAGGCATTTTGATACGGATTGCCGATTTGACCTTGGTCCAAGGTTTGGCAGATTGGAGTCATGCTTTCTAGGATGTTAGTCGCCCATTCTGTGAGGGTTGTTTTTTTGCCATTATGATTGAGTAATAAGTCAGGACGGCGACCTTTATGGGCAACAGTTGATAAGTTCTGATTATTAATCTGTTGTTGTTTTGGGGTGCTTTTGGGGCTTTCTTGAAATAAGCAAGTCAGTAGAAAAGCTTCTAAAAAGTGAGCGGTATGGGTATCGATTCCGCTCGGGTGGTAAATATCAAGATCAAGCGAACGGATTTCCACGTATTGAATGCCTCGGCGTTGTAATGCCAAGGTAGGTTTTTCACCAGAAGCACTAATCTGCTTAGGACGTATCGTGTTATAAAATTCATTCTCTATTTGCAATATATTGGTGTTGAGTTGTTTATATTCACCGTTGTTTTTAAGGCCAATTTTTTTATAATCTGCATAAGGTGTTTCAATCGCTGCAGTGAGACTATTGACGTAGCCGATTAAGCTATTGTAATCAATTTCCAGGTCGGCTTGGTTGTCACTCTTATAGCCGATATCACTCATTCTAAGTGACGTTGCATACGGCAGATAAAAGGTATGGTTGTCAAAAGACTCAAAAGTATTATGGGTCAAAGGGCGATCTTTAAAGAAATTCTTGCAAATGGCGGGTGAGGCGCCGAATAAATAAAGTAGTAACCAGCCTTGATTTAAGAAGTTTCTAATAAGATTAAAGTATTGATCGGCAATGAAGTCTAGTGCGGGTTGTGAATTCTTATTTAAGGCCTGTAATGTTGGCCACAGTTGTTCGGGGATAGAATAATTGAAATGGATGCCGGCTATAGCCTGCATCGTGCGTCCATAACGATGGCCAAGGCCTTGGCGATAGATATGTTTCATTTGACCAATATTGGATGTGCCATATTGGGCAATAGGAATACTTTTGTCACCATCAATACCGCAGGGCATGCTTGCGGCAAGTAGAAATTCATTAGGAAGATGGTCATAGACAAATTGATGAATCTTATTCAGATAATTTAACGAATCAGTGATTTGCGCAGAAGGCGGTGTTATGAGTTCCATCAAGGCTTCAGAATAATCGGTGGTAATACTGGTGTGCGTTAGGGCTGCTCCAAAGGCCTTGGGGTGTGGTGTTTGAGCGATAAAACCTGTTTGGGATAATCTTAGGTTTTCTTTTTCAATACCTTTTAGTCCGCCTATAATGAGTTTTTCTTGGCCGGAGTCGATTAATTGGCTGAAACGCTTTGGCGTTAGATTATCCAAAATACAAGATCCTTGTAAAAATAGTCGTGGATGTCTGTATGTGTTGCAATACAGTTATAATGATTTCCTATTATAGATTGAAATACAAATTAAAAAAAACCTTGATGTGACCGAAAATAATAATCATCTTGAAAAGGCACGATTAGTTCTTGAGACTGTTTTTGGCTACGACAGTTTTCGAGGGCATCAAGAAGCCATTATCGCTCACACATTGAAGGGGAAAAATTCCCTCGTGCTAATGCCCACCGGTGGTGGGAAGTCGTTGTGTTATCAAATTCCTCCCTTGGTTGATGGCGGGGTCGGTGTGGTTGTATCGCCGTTAATCGCATTAATGCAAGATCAGGTCACTGCACTACACCAGGCTGGTGTTAAGGCGGAAACGTTAAATTCTACCCAGACAGCGGTAGTGTCGCAGTCGATAGAAGCATCGCTACAGCGCAATGAATTACAATTACTTTACATTACCCCTGAACGGTTACTGTCAGCCGGGCTTTTGACAATTCTCAAAACCATTAAGGTAACCTTGTTTGCTGTTGATGAAGCGCATTGTGTGTCGCAGTGGGGGCATGATTTCCGAGAAAGTTATTTGCAGTTATCGATGTTGGCAGAGTATTTTCCACAGGTGCCAATTATGGCCTTGACGGCAACAGCTGATCCTCGAACCCAACAGGAGATTATTGACCGGTTATCGATTGGTAGCGAGCAGGTTTTTAAGGCGGGATTTGATCGTCCTAATATTCGCTATCGAATTTTGCAAAAACAAAAGCCCCATGATCAATTATCGGCTTTTATTCAACAAGAGCATCGTGGAGATTCTGGCATTATCTATTGTTTATCCAGAAAAAAAGTGGAGCGAACAG
Source organism: Methylococcales bacterium (assembly GCA_030753675.1). Classification (GTDB taxonomy): domain Bacteria; phylum Pseudomonadota; class Gammaproteobacteria; order Methylococcales; family Methylomonadaceae; genus OPU3-GD-OMZ. The sequence goes on along the minus strand of JASMBU010000003.1, from coordinate 116,854 downwards.
CGAGTCGCTTAACCAGTCAAGGGATTGCTGCCCTACCATATCACGCAGGAATGTTGCCTGAAGAAAGACAAAACAATCAATTGCGGTTTTTGCGGGAAGAAGGGGTGATCATGGTGGCGACTATTGCTTTTGGTATGGGCATTGATAAACCCAATGTAAGATTTGTAGCGCATCTTGACCTACCTAAGAGTATTGAATCTTATTATCAGGAAACCGGTCGGGCAGGGAGAGATGGTTTACCAGCGAATGCCTGGATGGTCTATGGGTTGCAAGATGTGGTGACCTTACGCCAGATGGTGAGTCAGTCACTCACGTTGGGTGATGTTCAAAAACAAGTTGAGCGACATAAACTCGATGCAATGTTGGCCTTATGTGAGCAAATAGAATGCCGGCGTAAGGTTTTATTGGAATATTTTGGTGAGCCGATTGAGCATCAGGGGTGTAATAATTGTGATACCTGTTTAGAGCCAGTAGCAACATGGGATGGTACTATTGCAGGGCAACAAGCACTCTCTTGTGTTTATCGTACCGGACAACGTTTTGGCGTAGAGTATTTGGTCGATGTGCTTCAAGGTAAAGTAACCGAGAGGATTACTCGTTTTGGCCATAATAAGTTATCTGTGTATGGGTTAGGCGTGGATAGAACGCGAAGCCAATGGCGATCAATTTATCGGCAACTTTTGGCTAGAGGCTTAATAACGGTTGATTTAGAAGGGCATGGGAGTTATCAATTAACCGAACGATGTCGACCTGTTTTACGCGGTGAGCTTACGTTGGTTCTACGAAAAGAACAGCGGGTTCCACAAGCTTACGTGGGTAATACTTTTCGTTCAGGAAGCGTGGGGCGTCGTGAGAAACGACTCTGGGAGGCTCTGCGGGCCAAACGTTGGGAGATCGCAGAATCGCAGAAAGTCCCACCATATCAAATTTTTCATGATGCAACATTGGTTCAGATGAAAGACCGGTTGCCCAGAAGTAATGAGCAATTTAAGGCGTTATCAGGGGTTGGGGATCGTAAGTTGGCGCTCTACGGCGATCAATTCCTAGCTGTTATTGAGCGTTTTGTTAAGTCGCCGGATGATAAACGGATGACCGAAACAGTTGTTACAACATTGGATTTTTTTACGGCAGGTCTGACTGTTGAGGCAATTTCACAAAGAAGAGAGATTACTTTGGATACGGTTTACGCACATTTAGCTGAAGGGGTAATTTCAGGGGTGGTTAAATTAATCGAAGTTGTACCTGTTTCAGAACAAGAAGTCATGGTGATTGAACACGCTATTTTAGAGTCCTCTAATGAACATAATCAGACATTGCGTGGAGTTTATGATGCATTAGATGGGGCTTACAGTTACGGTGTAATTCGTTGTGTTAAGGCCGCTTTACAAAGAGCATTGGTGGATTGATTTATATATTGGCAGGTTGTTCGGTGTTGTTGAAATGATAGTTATTTTTTAAGCAATGATCGAGCCACTGACCCAAGAAATAATTTAAAGACCACTTGTAGTCCCTAATAGCAATGGAGTGCCGGGCGCTCTTGATGGTTTGAAAGACATGAGGCCGTTCGTGGTGACGAATGACTTCGACCATTTGGGCATCTAAGTAAACTTTGATGTTGACGGCGGGTTCAAAAGCGTGTGTTTTATGTTGCTCAAAACAGTGGCTGAGTTCTAGTGTTAAGGTGTATGGCGCGCGATCAATGACTGATAAATGTAAAGCTAAGGGGGCGTTAGCGGCACCTATAGCGGATTCTTTGATTTGGGTGATCTGCGGTATCAGGGTGAAGAGTTTTTGATAATTAGATTCGCATATTTTTTCTAGGCAAAACGATTTATTGACAAGCTGTAGTTTTGACATTGTTAGGATTCACGGTAGCAAGCAGATGAACTCGCCGTTTCCCAGAGTACAACGTGCTCAATTTTAAAGCCCTGTTCTTTCATGTGAAAAAAAATCATTTTGGCAAGAACTTCAGCGGTTGGGTGTTCGTTTAAAGCCATGAATCGTTCGTTATTTTGTGTAAGCCATGGGATGATAGGGTCACCTTGATAGACTAAAAAATTATGGTCTAATTGCTCTTCTATGTAGGCACTGGCACTGGCTTTGATGTCTGAAAAATCACAAACCATTCCGTGATTATTAAGTTCATCTGCGGCAACGGTAATAGCGGCCTTTACGCTGTGGCCATGGAGATGTTGGCATTTACCGGCATGGTTCATTAGTCGGTGACCGTAGCAAAAATAAATTTCTTTGGTGATTGAGTACATAATTCAGTTTATTGACAGATTGAGCGAGTCTGTAATGGCGGTCTTTAATGCGCTTTAATGGTGCTGATAATAGCACTAATTTCAAAGTGTTGGTGATCAATGCGTGTGCTCGATTCTACTTCAATCAGTGCGGTAAAAGAAACGCCAGATAATTGTTGTGGAGATAAGGTGACTTCTAATGCCCATCCTGTCTTGATGCTTGAGTCGGTGTTAAAGATTAACTTATTATCAGTCAATGTTGTGCATATACCCTGATACTGTTGATTTTTGTCAAAGAAGCGATAACTGATAGGAATTGTTGTCGAGAGCTCATTAATAGGTAAGGACATGGCTTAGTTGCTTTGTTTTTGTAATTTGAGGCGCTAGTGTAGATTAGGTACTAATCAGTTTACTATAAAAAAATATTTTGCGTTTGGTGGTCTTAATTCTAAGGTGAGTGACCTTGAAATATAGCTATTCAAGTTAGACTGTGGCATATTAAACTGTTTAATTAGAGCTAGTGGCTGATGGATTTCAGGACTAGCCCTTTGCATCGGGCGCTGTCATGGACAGGGTCATTTTTTAAACAGTTAGCCGTTGGCTAGTACTAAAGTGGATTTTAGGCCCATGAGTAAACAAACCGTTCTAACCGGTATTACAACAACAGGGACGCCGCATCTTGGCAATTATGTGGGGGCTATTAGGCCTGCGATTATTGCGAGTAATGATGCTCAGGTCACCCCTTATTATTTTTTGGCTGATTATCATGCTCTAATTAAATGCCATGAGCCAGAGCGGGTTAGGCAGTCAAGTTTAGAAATTGCCGCCACCTGGATGGCGCTGGGTCTTGATACTTCAAATGCAATCTTTTACCGACAATCAGACGTTCCAGAAATTCTTGAATTAACTTGGATGTTAACATGTGTGACTTCGAAAGGATTAATGAACAGAGCGCATGCTTATAAAGCATCGGTGGATGAAAATGAACAGGAAGGGGGAGCCGATCCCGATAAAGGGATAACCATGGGGCTTTTTAGCTATCCCGTTTTAATGGCTGCAGATATTTTAATGTTCAATGCCCATAAAGTTCCCGTCGGCAAAGACCAAATCCAACACATTGAAATGGCACGTGATATTGCCGGTCGGTTTAATCACATTTTTGGTGAGCATTTTGTTTTACCTGAAGCAGTGGTAGATAATAATGCGGCTACACTTTCTGGATTAGACGGTCGAAAGATGAGTAAAAGTTATAATAATACGATTCCATTGTTTGCCCCAGAAAAGAAATTTCGTAAAATGATTAATAAAATTAAAACTAATTCTTTAGAACCAGGCGAGCCGAAAGATCCAGACAACTGCACTTTATTTAGTATTTACCAAGCCTTTGCAACACCTGCTGAACTTGATGCTATGCGGGTACGCTACGCGGAGGGGATTGCTTGGGGTGAAATGAAAAAACATTTATTTGAATATATTAATGATCAGATTGGGCCGGCCAGAGCACATTATGATGAGCTCATTCAATCGCCAGATGTCATAGAGCAGGCGTTGATTGAAGGGGCTGTGAGAGCACGGGAAGTGAGTGTTCCTTTTATGCAGAAGATTCGAGCTTCAGTAGGGATACAGAAAATTAGATCGCTATAATAGTGAAACGATCAGAGGTCACTTTCTCGAACTGGGTTAAAGCCGGTTTACGATTGTTATGGTGTCGACCTGGGGTTTGGTTGAGTTACGTCCTAGTCATGACTGTGTTGCTATCGGTTGGGCGTATATCGTTAGCATTGGGAATTATACTGTCAACAGTTAGTTTTTTGATGACAGTGTCAATGGCCTCTTATGTTGATCCAGAGCAGTCAAATCAATCCTGTAAGGTATTTATAAAAATGATGCGGTCACATATACCGGTTGCATTTTCTATGGCAGTCATGCTTGCCTTGTGTTGGCTGGCTTTTAGGGTTGTTTTTAATGTTTATAGCGGTGAGCCTGAGAAAATAATGTCTTTTTTCTTTGATTGGCAATTAGTTGATCAGAGTATTTTGGATCAAGGGGTGCGTGAATATTTAGGCTGGCTTTTTCGTGCGGCTATTGTGACTTTGATTTTTCTGGTTCTAATGTTGACGTCTTTTGTGAGTTGGTTTAGTTATCCGTTAATGGTTTGTCAGGGCTCTAATTGGGTTCAAGCGAAGCAACGTGGAAAAGCGATGACACAAGCCTTTTATGGTGTTTGCCAAAAGCAATTGGCTTTTTCATTTTTCTTGGCTATTGTTGGAACGGGACTTTTCCCCTTGTTGACACCCCTTATTTATCTTGTTGTTGGTGTGTTCCTGTACGTTTCTTTTGCTGATATTAGTCGATATAATTCATAGGTTATGTTGCAACTAGTCACGGTTGATTTTAACAATGCTCAGCATGCCTCAGCGGTGATGGCATTATTAGAGCATTATGCATGTGATCCTATGGGGGGTGGCGAAACGTTATCTGAATATGCAAAGCAACATTTGGTTGAAAAACTAGCTCAACGTCAAGATGTATTAACGGTATTGGCTTATCTTGATGAAACCCCCGTAGGGTTAATTAATTGCTTTGAGGGTTTTTCAACATTTCAATGCAAGCCGTTATTGAATATTCATGATTTTGTTGTACACGCAGATTTCAGGCAGCAAGGTTTAGCAACGCAGTTAATTAAACGTGTCGAGGAATTAGCAATAGAACGCGGCTGTTGCAAACTGACCTTAGAAGTTTTATACGGGAATGAAATAGCCCGTGAAGTATACGGTAAGTTTGGGTTTAGCGGTTATCAGCTTGACCCGACTTTAGGGAATGCTATTTTTTTAGAAAAACAATTATCTAGAAACGTCAGTTGAGTATTTTTTTAAGTGTGTTATAGCGTTTGTGTGAATGTTATGGTTAAGTGGTTTAAAGGTCTGTTAAGTTTGGTATATTACATTTCGAAGATGGGTTATTCACATGTTAAATAAAATTAAGTCCTTTTTTGATCAACATATAGCACCGAGTGAGTCGGTACAGGTTGAGGATGAAGAACTACACCTTGCGTGTGCTGCATTATTAATAGAAATGATGCATATGGATGATGTCGTTCGACCCGAAGAAAAAGCGATGATTGTGCATCGTATTAAGGAACATTTTGTACTTTCTGACGAGGCAGCGAATACTGTAATTGCATTGGCAGAAGAGCAAAGAACGCAGGCAATCGATTATTATCAATTTACATCATTAATCAATAAAGGTTTTTCTCAGGAGCAAAAAATAACAGTGATCAAGTTGCTCTGGGAAATTGCTTTTGCTGATGGGGAACTTGATATTTATGAAGAACATCTAGTACGTAAAATAGCTGATTTATTGCATATATCACATATGGACTATATTAAAACTAAACTTCAAGTTGATCATCGCTAAAGATTATATTTTATTAATAACAGGAGTTTAAAAGTCGGTAGCCGCTTACGTTTTCTACTAGGCTAAATGAAAAGAACATGAAAATTTGTCCCATTATTCTTTCCGGAGGCGCCGGTACCCGGTTATGGCCGCTTTCCCGTACACTTTTCCCTAAACAGTTTTTAAATCTTGTTTCTGGGCAGAGTTTATTTGTTGAGACAGTCTCCCGCATCAGTGGATTGGCGTTGGAAACACTACCACCATTAGTGGTGTGTAATGAAGCGCATCGTTTTTTAGTGGCACAACAATTACAAGATGCTGGCTTTGACCATTCTGGTATTTTGCTTGAGCCGTGTGGTAAAAATACGGCACCGGCCATTATGTTGGCAGCAGCCCATCTGAAAAAGCATCACGCTGAAGACATATTGATGTTGGTATTACCGGCCGATCATGTGATTAAGTCAGTCGAAGCCTTTCACAGTGCTGTTGCAAAATTGATGTCTTCGGCCAGTACGGGGTCTTTGTGTATCTTTGGTATTGTCCCTACGCATCCAGCTACTGGGTTTGGCTATATCCGATCGAGTGAGGTTGCTACGACCAACCCATCGGGTGTGGTATCGGTCGACTCCTTTGTGGAAAAGCCGGATCAAAAAACGGCGGAAGGCTATGTTGCTGAGGGCCGTTATTTGTGGAACAGTGGTATGTTCTTATTTAGTGCTGAAAGTTATTCCAAGGCGCTACAACTTACCGCATCTTCCATGTATCAAGGCTGTGTGGCGGCCATGGAGAAGTCTGAGCAGGATCGAGACTTTGTACGACCTGACCGGCAACTCTTTGAGCAGTGCCCCGCTGATTCGATCGACTATGCGGTGATGGAAAAAGTCATCGGCTTGGGTATCCCAGTACAGCTCGTGCCGATGGCGGCCGGGTGGAGCGATGTGGGGTCGTGGAATTCTTTGCTTGAGGTTATCCCTAAGGATAGGCAGGGTAATGGCACTCAAGGGGACGTGATGGCGATAGATAGCCAGGATTGTCTATTACATTCCAGTCAGGGTTTAATTGCCACCGTAGGCCTTAACGATATGCTCGTTGTCAATACGGCAGATGCCGTGTTGGTGGCGCCGTTATCAGAAAGTGAACGGGTGAAAGAAGTGGTTGAACAACTCAAACTTCAAGGCCGAGAAGAAAGTAGTTTGCATCGAGAAGTGCACCGGCCGTGGGGGACTTATGACAGTATTGATGAGACTGCCACTTTTAAGGTGAAGCACATTAAAGTATTGCCGGGTGCAAAATTATCGTTGCAGTTACACCATCAACGTGCCGAGCATTGGGTGGTCGTCGCTGGAGTCGCAACCGTTACCTGTGGGGATGAGATTTTCAACGTCAATGTGAATGAGTCAACTTATATCCCCTTAGGCATTAAGCATTCACTGGCTAATACCGGTCGTGAATTGTTGGAAATTATTGAAGTTCAAAGTGGCAGCTATCTGGGTGATGACGATATTGTACGTTTTGAAGATCAATATGGTCGTGTTAACGCAACGGTTGAAACCTAGCTAATAGAGGCCGTTATCTTTTGCACAGTAATACGGTGCTGAATTGAAAAGGATTGGAATAATGCGCTTTGGGTTTAGCAAGTTAGTGTGGATGAGTGGATCTTTGATAAGTTAATTGAAGGTTATTATTTATTTCAGTATAGCCTTGGTCTATTTGAAAGCCTTTGGAATAAATTGAGCCTTGTTTTTCTACTTTGTTAGCATAATAGCTAATGTAGAATTGCGAGCACTCCCTTTTTACAATCGTTTTAAGGCGTAACCAGATTGTAAATGGTTACGCCTTTTTTTATTGTTTAAGTTTATTATGTTTGGGTTAAGAGTACCGTTACGTTAGTGCTGTAAGGGTAGCGTTTTTATTACTGACACTACCTTATTTTAGGGGCATGAACCTTTGGTTGAAAGTAGCTTTTTAGGTCATTTTTTGTATTTATGTAGAATATTTTGAACCACTAAATTTGAACTATAAGTATTGGTGTTGATCCAAGTAATATGTGCACTAGATTGATTTATAAATATTGATAGTTTCACTTCATAATGTGAGGGGGTTGTTATGAATGGGCGGAAATATGAAGATCAATGGTCCAAGATGGATAAGACCACTTACGATTGGTCAATAAAGGCCTTTCGTACGCTTAGAAAGATGTTGAAAGTCAATATTAAACTTCATGCAGATAGTGACCAAATTCAGCAAGGGAGTATCTTCCTATTTAATCACTTTTCACGTATTGAAACATTTATCCCCCAGTACCTTATCCATGAAACCACAGGAGATTATTGTTGTTCGATAGCCTCAAGTGAATTTTTTAACGATGACAGTATTTTTTCAACCTATTTAGAAAAATTAGGGGTCATACCGCATGATCACCAACGGTTATTTCCTCTATTGGCTAAACAGATATTACACGGAAAAAAAGTTATCATTTTCCCCGAGGGAGGGATGGTTAAAGACCACCAAGTTATGGATAATTCTGGGGCCTTTCAGATGCTTGACCAAATGTCTGGCGTTATTCGTAAACAACATACCGGTGCTGCGGTTTTGGCTCAAGGCATTGAAGCATTTAAAGCCACCGTTAGGAATGCTTATCGGAAAAAAAATATCAATAAATTAATCTCTTGGCAAGAAACATTAGAGTTTGAAAATATCAATGCGTTACTTGTGTCAGTAGCCAAGCCAACCTTAATAGTCCCTTCTAACATAACTTTTTATCCGATTCGGTCTTCTGAAAACCTATTGTTAAAAGCGGTTGAGTTTATTTCTGGTGGATTAACGCTAAAAAAAACAGAGGAGTTATTAGTAGAAGGTAATATTATTTCTAGAGATACTGATATGGATATCACGATGGGTCAAATGGTTGACCCTTATCAGGCTTGGCACCCATGGAATCAAAGTCTATTGGAATGGGTTTCTTCTGAATTTAATTCACTTGACGATGTGTTTGCATTGCATCAAGAACCTGAGAATTTCAAACAAAAAGTATTAGGCCAGTATTTCAGAAAGAATGCTAAGACAACGCGCAATCAATATATGAAAATAATCTATATCAATGTGACCGTTAACTTAAGTCATTTGGCGGCGACACTGATTATTTATTATTATAAGAAAGGTCAATTTGAAGTTAAAAAAGAACAGTTCTATAAGGTCTTATATCTGAGCATTAAAGCACTACAGAAACACGATGGTTTACGCTTACATGCTAGCTTATTGAATACCGAAGAATATCAAAAATTACTCAGCGGAGGAGATGCCCGATTACTGGATTTCTTTGCCGTTGCAAAAAGACAGAACTTAATCGAAGAAGACAACACAACTTATTTTTTAAAGGAAAAATTAAATGCTTCCCATGATTTATTAACTATCCGAATGGAGAACCTGATCGCCGTTTATTATAATGAAGTTGCACCGATTACCACGGTTGTAAAAACGGTTAGAAAAGCATTTAAAGATGCAAAAAATATTTCTAATAAGCAATTAGCCTTGGCTTTATTTGATGATCACTGTGTATCCTGGCAATGGGATAAGAATTATTTTTCAAAGCCACAATTTGATGATGTTAATCAATATGAAAACATCGAGGCCGATGTCAGTCCTTTTTTACTGATGCCTGAGCATAAAAATGGTTGTGGTGTTTTATTGGTTCATGGTTTATTGGCTTCACCCGCGGAAGTCCGTGGTTTAGGTGAGCATCTCTATAAACAAGGCTATACGGTTTTAGGTGTTTGTATTAAAGGTCATGGAACGTCACCTCATGATTTAAGAACGCGAACTGCTGAAGATTGGTTTGACTCAGTGATTCAAGCGCATGATATTTTAGAATATTTAGTCAATCAAATTGTAGTCATTGGCTTCTCAACGGGAGGCGCTTTGGCACTCAAACTGGCAGCTGAACAAAAACCGTATGTTATTGCTGTCGTCGCTGTTTCTGTACCCGTTCATTTTGTAAATTCAGAGATGATGCTAGCTTCTTTATTACATGGGACTAATCAGTTAGTTAGCTGGGTTTCAAGTCTTGAGGGAGTTAAACCTTTTATACCTAATGAACCCGAGAATGTTTTGGTTAACTATCGTTCAATTCCCGTGCGTAGTTTGTATGAATTGAGGCGTTTGATTCATGAGTTATTAATCGTGCTCGCGGAAATAAAGATCCCTGTCTTACTTATCTATTCTAAAAATGATCCTGTTGTTGCCATAAAAAGTGCAGATGTTGTTTTAAATAAATTAATAACCGATGAGAAGGCATTACATATTCTTGATGCTGATCATCACGGGATTTTATATCAAAACAGCGAAAATATTTGGAATCGGATTGAAGATTTTGTCCACGATGCCTGGGTTTATAAAGACAGTCATAATTCAGAAAAAATGGCAACGGTAACGGAGTTGAAGAAGGTCGTGTGATGGTTAAGCCATGGTTAGCACATTATCCCAATGGAGTTCCGGAATTTATTAAGCCTCTGGAATATACGTCCTTGGTAGATTTTTTAGAGCAAATAACCCAGCAGTATAAAGACCTTACCGCATTCTCTCATATGGGTTTGGACTTTGATTATGTTGATCTTGAAAAAAACAGCCGTTATTTTGCTCACTATTTATTATCATTAAAATTAGAAAGCCACTCGCGCATTGCAATCATACTGCCTAATTGTTTGCAATACCCAGTTGTGTTGTTTGGGATTCTCAGGGCAGGGCATATTGTCGTTAATACGAACCCGCTCTATAGTGCAAGAGAATTAAAAAATCAGTTGAATGATTCTGGCGCAACAGTCGTGGTTTTATTCGAGAGTATAGGGCATCTCTTTGAGGGTATTGCTTCACAGACGTCGGTAAAGCATGTGGTCATTACCAAAATGGGTGATTTTTTTTCTTGGCCTAAATCAGGGGTTATTAATTTTACCCTTAAATATATTAAAAAGAAGGTTCCGGATTTTAATTTACCAACAGCTATTTTTTTAAATGACACATTGAATTCAGGTGAACAACAGGTCTTTGATAGGCCGACCATTGGTTTAAACGATATCGCATTTTTACAATATACAGGCGGGACAACTGGTGTCTCAAAAGGCGCTATGCTAAGTCATGCAAATATGCTCAGTAACCTAGAGCAGATTTACCTTTGGATTACTCAACAAAATAAGGGTGAAAAGGCATTAATTTCCGGAACTGAAATTGTAATTACGGCATTGCCGCTCTATCATATCTTTGCATTAACCGCGAATTTATTGTGTTTCCTGAAATTAGGTGCTGAGAATGTTTTAATCAGTGATCCACGTGATATTTCTTTCTTGATAAAAAGCATTAAGTCGAAAAAATTTACCTGTATTACCGGCGTTAATACCTTATTTGATTCGCTTTTACAGGCCTCTGGTTTTAAACAAATTGATTTTTCGGCTTTAAAATTAAGTGTCGCTGGAGGCATGGCAACACGGGAGCATATCGCACGGCAATGGAAAAAACACACGGGTTGTAATTTAGTTGAATCATATGGGCTCACTGAGGCATCACCTGCGGTTACTATTAATCCATTAAAGGGGCCTGATTTTTCAAACAGTATTGGTCAACCGTTGCCTTCTACCGAATGTGAGGTTCGTGATGAAAATAATCAACTTGTCCCCATCGGTGAAAAAGGTGAATTATATATTCGTGGGCCACAAGTTATGGTTGGCTTCTGGCAGCATTCTGATGAAACGCAGTGGGCACTTTCTGAACACGGCTGGCTTAAGTCCGGTGATATTGTAAAATTTGACAGCAAAGGGTTTTTATATTTAGTCGACCGTTTAAAAGATATGATTTTAGTTTCTGGTTTTAATGTTTATCCGAATGAAATTGAGTCAGTGGTCTGTGCACATCCACAAGTGAGTGAATGTGGAGCTATAGGAATACCGAACCAACATTCTGGTGAAGCTGTTAAGATTTTTGTCGTTAGGAAGGATCCCTTACTAGATAAAGATCAGTTAATGGATTATTGCCAACATCATTTAACGGATTACAAGTTGCCCCGAGCGATTGAGTTTAAATCATCGTTGCCGAAAACGGCTGTCGGGAAAATTTTACGTCGCAGCCTGAGCCATTAATAAAAGGAGAAACAGGTATGAAAAAAGCAATTATTGCGGGCTACTGTAGATCACCTTTTACACCAGCATCCAAAGGTCAATTAGCGGTTATTAGACCAGATGACTTGATTGCACAAGTGGTCACGGGATTAGTCGATAAGACAGCTGTGAATGTGGCTGATATTGAAGACTTGATTTTAGGATGTGCTTTCCCTGAGGGCGAGCAGGGGCTGAATTTAGCGCGTATTGTCGTACATTTAGCTAAATTACCGCATTCAGTCTCTGGGGTGACAATTAATCGTTTCTGTGGTTCTTCAATGCAAGCTATCCATATTGCTGCAGGGGCTATTGAAATGAATGCTGGCGAGGTGTTTATTTGTGCCGGTGTTGAGTCGATGACTCGTATTCCAATGGGTGGATTTAATTGTCTCCCTAATCCTACGCTTTATGAGCGTTACCCTGAAGCCTATATCAGTATGGGGGAAACTGCTGAGAATTTAGCGACGGAGTATCAGATCCAACGCCAGACTCAAGAACAATTTTCCGTAAAAAGTCATGCAAAAGCCACTATTGCACAACAAAAAGGATTTTTTCAAGATGAAATAATTCCCATTATGACAACGTCACAGGCAACCTCTATTAATCAGGATGGTTGTATTCGCCCTGACACCACTGAAAGTATATTGTCTGAATTACCCTTGGCTTTTCTGAAAAAAGGAAGTGTTACGGCGGGGACATCTTCTCCTATGACCGATGGCGCGGCGGCCGTACTGGTTTGCAGTGAACAGTATGCTGACCAAAATCATTTACCTAAAATGGCCCGCATTAGAAGTACAGCAGTTTCAGGGTGTGCCCCTGAGATCATGGGGATTGGCCCTGTCGGCGCAACAAAAAAAGCACTCCAACGTGCGGGGTTAGAATCCCATGATTTGGGGGTTGTGGAATTAAATGAGGCCTTTGCGTCACAAGCATTAGCAGTATTAGAACATTTATCAATTCCGGAAAATAATTTAAATATTGATGGCGGTGCCATTGCATTGGGTCATCCCTTAGGCGCGACCGGCGCCCGTATAACAGGAAAAGCTGCCAGTCTATTGCAACGTGAAAATAAGCGTTATGCACTAGCAACCCAATGTATTGGGGGTGGGCAGGGAATTGCAACCATTTTGGAGGCAATCTAATGGCTATTTCAAAAGTAGTTGTTATTGGAGCTGGTGTTATGGGAGCAAGAATTGCCGCGCATATAAGTAATGCTGGCATTTCTGTGTATTTGTTGGATGTGGTGTTAAAAAATAACCGTAATAGAAATCAGGTTGCCGAGACAGCGATTAAACAATTAACATTAGTTCAACCTGCAGCATTTATGAGACCTGCAAATGCTCGGTTAATTACCCCGGGGAATATAGAAGATCATTTAGATAAAGTGGCAGAAGTAGACTGGGTTATTGAAGCGGTTGTTGAAGACCCTGTCATTAAAAAAAATCTTTACCAGAAATTAAATTTGCTCTGTGCATCGGATACAGTGATTTCATCAAATACCTCAACATTGCCACTGTCAGTATTGATTGATGGTCTACCTGAAACATTCACACGACGATTTTTTATCAGTCATTTTTTTAACCCTCCCCGTTATATGCCATTACTGGAAGTTGTTCTGGGTTCAATGACGGAATCAGAGATTGTTAAACCGGTTTTAAAATTTGCAGATTATCAACTAGGTAAAGGTCTTGTCTATTGCAAAGATACACCCGGATTTATTGCTAATCGTATCGGTATTTATTGGTTACAGTGCGGCATAACCCATGCAATGGCGATGGGGTTGACAATTGAACAAGCCGATGCGGCACTACAACCGTTTGGAATACCTAAAACTGGCATATTTGCGCTTCTGGATCTTGTGGGGCTGGATTTGATGCCAGTTATTATGGTCAGTATGAAAAAAGCTCTACCTGAGGCAGATGCTTTTCAGCAGATGAGTCATATACCGGAGCTGGTCAATAAAATGATTGCTAAGGGGTATACCGGACGTAAGGGAAAAGGGGGCTTTTATCGGTTAAATACGGCGGGTGGTAAACGTATTAAAGAGTCTATTGATTTGAAAACTGGGGATTATCACACAAGCATTAAATCGTTGGATGCGGATGATTCAGAGATAACCTGTGTATCACTTCAGGCATTATTATTAGATGATGATGTTATCGGAGATTATCGTTGGCAAGTGCTTTCTAAAACACTGTGTTACTGTGCTGAAATTTTCTCAGACATTGCCAATAATATTACCGATATTGATAAAGCGATGATTTTGGGGTATCACTGGCAATGGGGGCCTTTTGAATTACTTGATGAATTACACGTTGATTGGTTTGTTGAGCGTCTTGAATCAGAAGGTAGAGCGGTTCCTGAACTACTCAAACAAAAACTTGCTTTATATGACCGTTCTAAAAGAACGAGCAGTTACTTAATATCATCTGGTCAGTATAAGGCCATGATAACGCCACCTGGGATATTAAGCTTAAGCGATGCTAAACAACAAAACAGTGCTGTTTTAGAAAATAGTTCGGCGAGTTTATGGGATGTAGGTGATGGGGTTGTTTGTTTAGAATTCCATAGCAAAATGAATGCATTGGATTTTGATACGCTATCTTTAATACGACAAAGTATCGACAAAATAAGACAGGAATTTGTTGCTTTAGTCATCTATAACGAGGCAGATAACTTTTCTGTCGGCGCTAATTTAAAACTTTTGACGACAGCAATTAATCGTCAATCCTGGCATGAAATTGAAGTGATGATAACTGAAGGGCAAGAAACCTTTGGTGCGCTTAAATATGCACCGTTCCCTGTCGTTGGAGCACCTTCAGGGTTAGCGCTAGGAGGGGGTTGCGAAGTGTTATTACATTGTGATGCGATAGAAGCACACAGTGAACTTTATATGGGGCTGGTTGAGGTGGGTGTTGGCTTAATTCCAGGGTGGGGAGGGTGTAAAGAATATTTATACCGGTGTTTGCATAAAACTAGAAAGACAATGGGGCCTATGCCTGCAATTATTAAGGGCTTTAATACAGTTGCTATGGCCGAGGTTTCTAGGTCTGCAATCGAGGCTCAAGAGCGTTTGTTTTTGTCGTCAACAGACGGCATTACACCCAACAGGCAACGGCTATTAAATAATGCCAAGGTTAAAGCTCTAGCTCTGATTGAGGGTTATCTGCAATCTGAACCACCGGTATTTTCATTGCCTGGATTAAGCGCCAAGGTTACTCTTGGAATAGCTCTAAGAGGTTTTCAATTAGTGGGTAAAGCAAGTCATTATGATGTGGTTATCGGCAATCAATTAGCAAAAGTTTTCACAGGAGACGATTGCGATATCACTGGAATAGTTACAGAAAAACAGGTTCTAGATTTAGAAATGAAAGGCTTTATGGCATTGGTTAAACAGGGTGAAACGCAATCTCGATTAGAACATATGTTAAGTGTCGGTAAACCGTTAAGAAATTAAAGGATTTAAGGATGACGTATGGCATCACTTACCGTTAAGTTGATTGACTCAATAGAAAGTTCAGTAAGGATTTTTGTTATGACTCTTAACAGGGCTCAGGCGGCACAATGAAAATTCTTACCATTTCAGATGTTCAGACAATCATAAATATTTTGGGGTTAGAAAGTTTTTTGCGGCGTTTAGTGGCGACTTTAGAAACAGATTTTCGTCGGTGGCCTGAATTTCAAAAATCAGTCCGGCAGGCGACGCACTACGCACATGGGGTGATTGAATTGATGCCCTGTTCAGATCAAGAGTTTTATACCTTTAAATATGTTAATGGGCATCCTGGAAATACGGCCCACGGGAAACTAAATGTTGTCGCTATTGGTCAATTAAGTTCAGTGGCGACAGGTTATCCATTAATGATAAGTGAGATGACTGTATTGACCGCACTCAGGACAGCAGCAACAGGTGGGGTGGCGGCAAAATATTTAGCGCGAGATGATTCTCAGTCACTGGCAATTATTGGTAATGGGGTGCAATCTGAATTTCAGACAATCGTTTTAGCGCAGTTATTCCCGGTGCGGGAAGTACGGTACTATGATACTGATGACAAGGCTATGATCAAGTTTGCAACTAATCTCTCAGGGTATCCTTTTGTACTTAAGCCGTGTCGAAATATTGCTGAAGCGATTCATGGTGCTGCTATGATTGTGACGGCAACTGCAGCTAAAAAAAAACAATGTTTATTTACACTCGATCAGTTGTCACCGGGGACTTATATACAAGGAATTGGTGGTGATTGCCCTGGAAAAACAGAATTGAGTCGTGAATTAATGGAGAATGTAAAAGTCGTGGTAGAACATATACCGCAAAGCATAGTGGAAGGGGATATTCAGCAGTGTAGTGTTGCTGATATTTATGCAGAATTATGGCAGTTGGTTTGTCAGATTAAGACCGGGCGTGAAAATGATACTGAAATAACAGTATTTGATTCTGTTGGTTTTGCTTTAGAGGATTTTTCAATACTTAAGATGATGTACGATTTAGCCCATGAATATCAGCTTGGAACTGATTTTGAATTATTACCCGAACTTGATGACCCGAAGAATCTTTATGGGGTTTTACATTGATAGAAGGTGAAAATTATTTTTTCCATCAGCTCTAAGGTTTTATTTTTTTGATCACTTTGTGGATAATATTCACTGAGTTCTAAACCAACTACTTTAGGCCAATGACAGATAAGTTTAAGGGAGTTAATAAGTTCTTGGGCTTTAATGCCGTGTGCTACCGGTGTGGCAACGCCAGGTGCTTCTAAGGGTTCGATGAAGTCCAGATCAATACTGATACCCATAACCTCTGTTTTTAGACTAAGCTGTTGCGCAACAGATAATAAGTTTTGTGAAAAATCGTTAATGCTATCTGAAAAAATAATTTTAATACCCCGTGTTTTAAGTAACGTATATTCTTGCGTTTCAAAACTACGTATTCCCATTAAAATTAAGTGCTCTGGTTTTATAAATTTATTACCCGGATAGAGGTGAGCCAACTGCTTGTCAGTCGTTCCTAATAAGGCAGCAATAGGCATTCCATGAATGTTTTGTGTGGGTGAAGTACAAAATGTATGTGCATCCATATGCGCATCTAACCAAATTAAGCCGAAGCGTTGGTCTTTTTTTAGGCTCTGCAAGACACCAGACCAGATTCCCATAGCACAAGAATGATCACCATCTATGGCTAGAAAAGGGGTGTCGGATTGCGCCCAATAGCGCGTAAATTGACTGATTCTCTGATTAAGGCGTTGAAGTTCTGCATCTTTTGTACCATTTCTTTTGGGATAGACCATATGCCACTGTAACTGAGGTTGTTTCAATTTAGTTGCATAATAACGAAGATGATCCCGTATTAATTCTGCGGCATTACTATGCGGGTTATTAGGTCCGCCAAGACTTGATGCAATACCGAGTGCTTGAATGACAGCCATGATCGGAAAAGGACGTTTTGATATTAATTAAAGGATTGAAAGTTTTTTGGGTGAGATGTTCTTTTATTAGTGTTGTGTGAATGAAACTCACCAGACCAAATAATTTCCCCCTGCTTATTCCATATTCGCCAGTAACCCACTCGAAGTCCATGATAAAAATGACCTGTTCGGGCGATGGCATTATTTTCATGATAAAAAGTCCATAACCCTGTTTCTTGGTGGTCTTGATATTGACCCATGACTTTAAGGCAACCGTTTTGATACCAGGCCCGGTAGCGACCTTGGACATGGCCATGACTCAAGGTTGTTTGTGATTGTTTAATCTTGTTTTTATGATAGGTGAGGATTACCCCAGAAAACGGTTTTTGATTAAAGTAATAAAGATCATCAGTGCAACAATGTTCTAGTTGATTAAAATCAGTTAAAACCGGTATGAATTTCATCAGTCACCTCCTATAAAGTAGACTCGCCAGTCAAGCAATAATTCCATGAATATTTTGACCTTAAGGCCTTAAGGCAATGCTAAAATGGAACGGCTTTTTATAGGCTATTTTTGAGTCAGTAAATCAATATTTCCTCCAATGGCTGAAGTGTTGATTGAAAGAGTTTTTTCGATGGTAAAACGATCAAGGTATAAAGGGCCTCCAGCTTTGGGTCCCGTTCCTGAAAGACCTATGCCACCAAAAGGTTGAGTACCGACAGCGGCACCAATTATATTGCGATTAACATAGGTATTACCAACATGCGTATGTTGGATAATGTGATCAATGGTTGATTCAATTCTACTATGAATGCCTAGTGTAAGCCCATAACCTGTTTCGTTGATTTCTGTAATGACTTGATCTAATCGTTCCGATTGATAGCGGATTATATGGAGAACAGGCCCAAAGACTTCGCTTTTTAATTGTTTTAATGACTTTATTTCAATAAGGCAAGGACCAAAAAAATGTCCTTTGTGTAGATGTTCAGGAACGGTAATTTGATAAAGGAGTGTTGCCTGTTGTTGTATGTTTTTAATGTGATCGGATAATTTAATGAATGCTTTATTTGAAATAACCGGACCAATATCAGTCTGAAATTGCATTGGGTTACCTAAGGTGAGTGTCTTCATATGGCCTATTAATAAGGCAATCATGGTGTCCGCAATTTCTTCTTGCAAAAACAAGACCCGAAGCGCAGAACAACGTTGCCCTGCACTATTAAATGCTGAATTAATAGCATCATGTGTGACTTGTTCTGGGAGTGCTGAGCTGTCAGCTATCATGACATTTTGTCCGCCGGTTTCAGCGATAAAAGGGATGATTTTTTTGTGCTGATTCGCAAGTTGTTGGTTAATGATTTGAGCAGTTTCAGTTGATCCGGTGAAGGCAACGCCAGCAATATTCGGGTCTTGTAATAACTGTTGACCAATCGAACCACCAGGTCCTGGTAAGAAGTGTAATACAGATTTTGGGATACCGGATTCATGAAGAATATGGATACATTTCATTGCTGTCAGTGAAGTTAACTGCGTCGGTTTGGCAATGACGGTATTACCAGTCACTAATGCAGCAGTAATTTGACCGATAAATATTGCAATGGGAAAATTCCATGGACTAATACAGATAAAAACACCCCGACCCATTTGGGATAAGCTATTGGTTTCTCCTGTGGGACCAGCTAGTGAAACTGGGGTATTTAATTTTTCGCGGGCTATTTGAGCATAATAACGACAAAAATCGACAGCTTCTCTAATTTCATTAAGGGCATCAATTAATGTTCGTCCGCCTTCGCGAATACAGATTGATACCAATTCAATACGGTTTTGTTCGAGTAACTGGGCGGCTTTTAAAAGGTATTTTGCTTTTTCTTCGATGGAGACTTTTTGCCACTGAAAACAGGCATTAGAGGCATCATTTATGGCTGCTGTTATAGCGATAGTATTACTATAAGTGACTAGGCCAACGGTATCGTTTGAATCGGCTGGATTGAGTATGGTTTTGTTAAGGCCATCGTAGTATTGACCGTTAATTAAGGGTGCTGCTGTGTATTGAGTCTTTGCAATTGCTTTTAATTGCTGTTGAATGGTATTAATAACGTCAATATCATTTAAATTTAAGCCGTGTGAATTTTTCCGTTTTTCTCCAAATAATTTGGGAGGAGGGTGTAGTTTCGTGCTAACAGGGGATGGCTCTGTTTTTAGTGTAGCAATAGGGTCAGCGATAGCATCATCAATCGGGATGTCAGGGTTCTCTAAAAGACTGATAAATGATGTATTAGCACCATTTTCGAGTAGTCTTCTCACCAAGTAAGGTAAAAGATCTTTATAAGAGCCCACAGGAGCATAGACTCGACAAGGTACTGGCCACCGTTTAACGGTCATGATTTCATCGTACAGTTGCTCACCCATCCCGTATAAACGTTGGAATTCATAGTTGGTATGCTTTTTCGCTAATGAATGAATTGCAGCGATGGTGTGGGCATTATGGGTGGCAAATTGAGGGTAAAAAACCTTAGGTTGCGATAAAATAAGTTGAGCGCAGGCTAGATAAGAACAGTCGGTCATTATCTTCTCAGTGTAAACAGGATAATCGATTAGGCCTTGTTGCTGGGCTTGCTTGATCTCATAATCCCAATAGGCGCCCTTCACAAGGCGTATGGGGATTATTTTATGTCGGTGTTGGGATAAAGCGCTGAGCCAGTGGATGACAGCAATAGATCGTTTCTGATAAGCCTGAATGGCAAGCCCAAGTCCCTGATAGTCTTTCAGGTCAGGATGGTTGAAAACGTTTGAAAATA
The DNA here is from genome assembly GCA_030753675.1 of Methylococcales bacterium. Taxonomy (GTDB): domain Bacteria; phylum Pseudomonadota; class Gammaproteobacteria; order Methylococcales; family Methylomonadaceae; genus OPU3-GD-OMZ. The sequence goes on along the minus strand of JASMBU010000003.1, from coordinate 96,871 downwards.
TTGCCAGTGACATCATTAACCGTTTTGACTCTTCAGCATCGATAGTTAATGTGATCTGCGCATGTTTTGCTTTATGGGCAAGGGTTAGTAACTGCTGGGTGAGTGACTTAATAGCTTGATGGTAATGGCTAGGTTCATAACGGGGATAAAGTGCGGAAAGTTTAATGGAGATGTTTGGGTTCCTCATGAGGTTGGCGTTACTGGGTTGCTGGTTTAGTTGTTCGATAGCATCGAGATAGTCTTCATAATAGCGATCGGCATCGATGGTTGTTAAGGCCGCTTCACCGAGTCGGTCAAATGAATATAAGTAGTTTTTATGTCGTTGGCAGTAATTAAGTGCTGCGTTCATAGATTGAGCCAAAATAAATCGATAAGCTAAAAGGCGCATGGCCTTTTTTATAGCGGCATGGATTAATGGACTCCCTAAGCGTATGGTTAGATTATTAAATATGGGTAACCATTCTGTCACTGTGGCAAGTCTTTGTTCTTCAAATTGGCCACTGAGTGATAACGCTTGTGTTGCACAATTGACTAAAAATGATGGGCTATGGTTAAGATGCTTGTGCCACTCAGCACTGGTTAGCTTTTCTCTAATCAGAAGATCTTGGGTTGCTGGATCAGGAATACGTAACAAGGCTTCTGCCATTACCATTAAAATAATACCCTCTTTGGAATTGAGTTGGTATTCATGTAAAAAGGCTTCGGTAACCTTTTGTTTTTTTGTTTTTCCTCGTATGGCCGTCACTAGAGCTTTGGCCGATTCATTTATTGATAATAGATCGTAATTATTTAAATAGCTTGAAAATTCTTTGATAGATTGACTTTCATCACAGAGATACTGTTGACCGATAACGTTATAGTATTCTGAAGGGGTGTGTGGTGCCATAGTTGCTTAATTAAGAGTTGCGTTGTGCATCAGTTGTCAGTCTTAAGTATTATTTTTGAAGCAAGGCTCTTTTGAATGCAGGTCGTTGAGAGAGAGTTTGATGATAATGACTTAAGGCTTCAAAGTTACTAATTAATTCAGGAAACCAGTCTAAGGTTGAGGCGATCATAATGTCAGCAGCAGAGAATTGTTCACCCAGAATATACGTTTTATTGCGTAAGGAATGTTCTAATACGGCAGCAATGCGCTCAAAGCGTTTTTTGCTGTCATCAATCACTGATTGGCGGCGCTTAGAGACCTCCAGTAATTGGGTATGTAAGAAAATATTAACTAAAGGGGGTTCCATGGTTCCCGGTACAAAAAACATCCATTGATAATAATAGCCTCGGTTGGGTGCGATTATTTGAGGGGCTAGATTATGATGCGTGTACTTATCTGCGAGGTACAGGCAAATTGCCCCTGCTTCATATAAAGTTATATCATCATCAATTAAGGTGGGTACAGTACCGAGAGGGTTAATGTTTAAGTAGGATGGCTGTTGACCTTGATTATTAAATACATCGGTAAAAGTTATTCCATAGGAGACCCCTAACTCCTCGAGTAACCATAACGGTCTAAATGATCGTGTACCAGGGCAATGATAGAGTCTCATAACTTAACGCCTTAAAGGTTTTGGGTGTCATTATTGATTATGGGGTCTTATAGTTTGGGTCAGTTAATTGTTCTGGATTAAAATAATCAACACTGATTGCTATCGTTCTTGCATCCTCAGCAGCAAATACTAGAAGGGCTTCTTCTTTTGAAATAATGCTCTCGGATAGTGCTTGTTCTACAATTGATTTTAAAGTGCCATGTTTTAATTTTTTAAATCGCTGTGCTTGAAGAATTTTCTTCTCTGGGACTTCAGCTTTAATCACGGCATTAAATGCATTTTCTATTCTGCCGGTGGCATCATGGGGTTGATGGTTAATATATATACCCTCAGTGAGTCTATTTCGACTGTCATTATCTGATAACAAAAGATCTGAAACCGAATGAATTAAGTGGTTATCGGGCGGACTATAGTTTCTTAATAATAGCTGTTTTAGAAACCATGAAATAATTGGATAAGGAATTTGATTGATAAGTGACAAAAAGGCTTGGTTTGTTTTAAAGGTCGTTTGCTGACAAGACCAATGCATTAACGGTAGGTCTTCATTAGGCTGGCTTTGGTCATGGAAATGCTTCAGTACAGCAGAGCCTAAATAAAGGTTACTTAAGGCATCAGCAAAAAAACCTGAGATTATTTCTCGGCGTTTTAATGATCCGCCAAGTGTCAATAAAGCAATGTCGGTAAATAAGATGAATAGACAACTTTGGCGGGTAATTCGTTGGTAGTATTTGCGAGTTGATTGCTTGCCCGGGACTTTAAGGAATCGAGCGTTACTGATGGCATACCAGATGGTAGCAACTATATTGTGTAAAATAAAACCTATATGTTGAAATAAAAGGGAGTCAAATTTTTGTATTGTTTTAGGGTCTTCTTGATCCTGGAGTAAGTGCAGTTCTTGTTGAATATAAGGGTGCGAAACAATAGCGCCTTGACCAAAAATGATTAGCGTCCTAGTTAAAATATTCGCACCTTCTACCGTGATACTAATTGGGATTGATTGATAAATTCTACCCATAATATTGGTAGGCCCTAAACAGATACCAGCGCCGCCTTGGATATCCATGCCGTCATTGACAATGCGACGCATTCGTTCAGTCAATTCATATTTAACGATGGCAGAAATGATAGTGGGTTTGTAACCATTATCTAACGCTGAAAGGGTGAGATGACGTGCCGCATCCATAATATACGTTTCGCCGGCCATGCTGCTCAGTCGTTCTTTGATGCCCTCGAAGTCACCGATAGGAATATTAAATTGCTTACGAATTCGGGCATAGGCCCCAATGTTGCGACAAGTATATTTAGCAGCACCCACACTTAATGACGGTAAGGAAATGCTGCGGCCAATAGCTAAGCATTCCATAAGCATTTTCCATCCATTTCCTGCTTGTTCAACACCACCAATAATATGGTCAATGGGAATAAAGACATCGTGCCCCCAGTTAGGCCCATTTTGGAATGCAGCATCTAACGGAAAATGGCGTTTACCAATGGAAATACCAGGTAAGTCAGATGGTAATAGAGCTACTGTGATGCCAATATTTTCTTTATCGCCTATTAATTTATCTGGGTCATAGAGTTTGAAAGCCAATCCAATGAGAGTAGCAATTGGGCCCAGTGTGATATATCGCTTTTCCCAATTTAATTTAATGCCGAGAATGTTTTTCTTGCCTTGATAGGATCCATAACAAACAATACCATGATCTGGCATAGACCCTGCGTCACTGCCAGCATGAGGTCCGGTTAGCGCAAAACAGGGGAGCTCTTGGCCAGTTGCTAAGCGAGGAAGGAAATAATTTTTTTGTTGTTCAGTACCATAATTTAGTAGTAGCTTGGCAGGTCCGAGTGAATTAGGAACCATGACCGAGACAGCAGCAGAGGCACAACGACTAGAGAGTTTCATGACGATTGCAGAATGTGCATAATGAGAAAATTCTAGGCCATGGTATTTTTTAGGAATAATAAGGCCACAGAATTTATTATTTTTAATAAATTGCCAGATTTCTTCTGATAGATCTCGTTGGATGAATGTGATTTTCCAATCATCAAGCAAACGGCAGAGTTCTTCAGTGGGGCCATCTAAGAAGGCTTGTTCTTCTTCGGTTAATAAGCATTTTTTCTGTTGTTGCAACAATTCCCAATTAGGGTTGCCAGAAAATAATTCAGCATCCCAGTATGTATCACTGGCGTTTAATGCAACTTGTTCCGTATTGGAGATGGTAGGTAACATTTTCTTTAGATAGCGGTATAAATGGCGGGTTAATAGTTGTTGTCTGAGCGGTTTGATGACAAGCATGACTGACAGGATTAAGGTCAGAAAAATAAAAACAAAATCCAGTTGAGTGAGCTTAAAAATAGAACTATAAAATACTAAAAGTGTAATTAGTATAAAAACCGAAGTTAATAGGTTTTTTACTTTTTTATGCCAATAACTCAATCCTATTGCAACAAGGATAACGATCAGTAGAATAGCCACTATCACCCCTCCATTTTATCCAGACAACGATAATTGCAAAATTCTCGCTACTATTGCTTAGACTTAAAAGTAATCTTGTTGTTCAAAATTAAATGGGTGGGTTTTTATGCGCTGAAGCCTGTAAGCGAAATAGATAATTAAAGACGAATTTTTAATGTCATTAATGCTATCCGCAACATAGGCTGATTTTATCATCGCTTTTGCAAATCGTCAGGGGGTGGGTGTAATAACGGCGGGCTAATTCCGGAAGAACGGGCTAATGGATACATTATTACCCCAATGGTGCCAACGAGGAGCAAACCCTTTACTTCGAAGGAGAGTAACCTGTAGTGGTACAGTGAATTTGGCCACCTAACAAGAGATGTTATGATCATCTCTAAGCAATTAGGTGAACCCATTAAAAAACGTACAAGATCCACTTTTAGCCCTGAATTTAGACTGGAAGCATCCCAACTAGTGGTCGAGCAAAATTACACCGTTCGTGAAGCCGCAAAGCCATGAATGTAGGTGTTTCAACCATGGCCAAGTGGGTGGCTCAGTTGAAACAAGAACGGCAGGGCAAGCCTTATGCGGCAGCTACTCTAATGACGCCCGACCAACTCAAGATCCGTGAGTTGGAGAAGCGGATCCAGCGAATTGAACTGGAGAAAGAAATTTTAAAAAAGGCTATGGCTCTCTTGATGTCGGATTCACTGAACAGCTAAAGCTGATTCGTCGCCTTCAAGGGAGCCCAAATCAAGTCTGGTGTGGTGACGTGATTTATATTTGGACAGGGCAACGATGGAGCTACTTGGCCGTCGTCATTGATTTATTTGCACGAAAGCCGATTGGTTGGGTGCTATCTAGATTGCCTGACAGTAACCTAACAAAGCAAGCATTAAGCATGGCCTCGTTAAAACATGAGTATCCTGTTGTGGGTACCCATTCGCTCTTTAAACTTCTAAAGAACCGTTCCATTGGGGAATTATCCCAACAATTGCCGCGGCGACTCATGCTTTACCTTATCAGTAACCGCCAGAGGTTTTGACGGAAACTAATACTCGTGTAATGGCTGCCTTGGTCTGAGTGAAGCATAATTCCTTTTGGCCTGCCGCGCAGTTCATAGGCTCAGGCTGCAATTACCCAATATATTGTTAGGTATTATAGCCAGCACAGGCCGCATCAACATAACGGTGGCTTGTCACCAAATAAAGTGGGGGCTAAGTATGACCTTGTCTCTAATACCGTGGCTAAATTTACTTGACCACTACAACCCCATGGCTAAGGGGGATCCATGTCAAATAAAAATATCATTGAATTTATAGCGGTTCTTAACACGCGTTATATCCAATAAGTTGAGCGCATTGTTATTGAGTGATTAATAAGCGTATGGCGTCTAATTTAAGTTCTGATGACTCAATACATTGGCCGGAAAAAGTTTTAGATCTTGTAAGATAACTAATTTCTTCAGGTTTTATGTTAGGGTTAGAACGTTGCAGTCTTATGAGTCTGTTTATTTCATGATTCAGACTTTTCTCCATAGCCTGATGGGCTTTTTGGCAATGCGTGTGTAATTGTTGCTCGGCTTCAGTATGAGCATATTGAATAAGGTGCTCAATTAATTTTCGTTGACTGGTAACAAATGAATTGAACTTTTTGGGTTCAACGGGAGGGTGTACTTCGATTAAGCTGTTGTGGGATATTATTTGAGAAATATTATTTTGTTTTTGGTCAATCAATATTCTGATGGGTGTTGGCGGTAAGAACCGACTAATTTGTAATTCTTTGGGTGCGCTGCATTCGATAATAAAAAGTGTTTCAATGAGAAATTGATTCGGGGCTAAAGTCGGATGTTTGATGATGCTGATGGTGGCATTACCGGTATCACTTGATAAGACTAAATCCATAGCTGCTGTTGTCATGGGGTGTTCCCAACTTAAGAATTGTCTATCTTCACGAATTAATGCTTGTGCCCGTTGTGTGGTAATGGTTAAGCCATCTTCGGGAAGTTCTGGGAAATGGGCAATGCGCAAGTGATTACCTGGGGTAATGATATAGCAATCAGGGGAATGAAATTCCGTGTTAACGCCATAACAATCAAATAAGGCCTCCATATAGGGCCATAAGTTGTTTTGTTGCTCTAGGTCGACAATCTCAGCAACGATGGCATGGGCTTGTTCTTCTCGACAAGAATTTATTTCGAGTAATTGGTCACGCCCGTGTTGTGATTCTATTTCAATGGTTTTACGTAATTGTTTTGTTTCGGTAATTACACGGTCTAATTCCTCAGTTGAGAAATTATTGATAAGATCTTTTAGTGTGTTATGTAACCGCTGGAATATTTGGGCACCTGTCGAACAGTTTTGTTCAAAGGCATTGAGACCATCGTTATACCAGCTATAAAGAACATGTTGTGAACTATGGATCAGGTAGGGGATATGTATTTGAATAATATGCTTCTGTCCAATGCGATCTAAGCGGCCAATACGTTGTTGTAATAAATCCGGATTATCAGGCAAATCCAGTAAGATTAAATGTTTAGCAAATTGAAAGTTACGGCCTTCACTACCAATTTCAGAGCACAGTAAAATATTGGCAGGGCTGTCAGGATCTGAGAAATAGGCGGCGGCGCGGTCACGCTCAATTATACTGAGCCGTTCATGGAAAACAGCAAGCTTGATGCCTGTGCGATTTTTTAATTGCTGTCCGAGTGCAATAGCTGTTTTAGCCTGATGGCAGATCAGGAGTACTTTCTCTGAGGCCAGTGTTTTTAGTTTATCAACGAGCCAGATGAAATAAGGGCTTTTTTCTTGACTTAAATCATTCAAGTAAGGTTGTTGTTCTGGATGTGCATCCAGTGGGTAGGCGTGACACAGGCGTAAAGGGAAACCGCCGATAGTTTGGCGCGAGTTTCTGAACAAAACACGACTGGTTCCATGGTGGTCTAATAGAATGCTGAGTAATTCCTTTTGAGCGTCCGCATCATGGTTATTTGCCTGACTGACGAGTATTTCTGTTTGGTCTTGTTTTAATAGTGGTTGTAGTTGTTGAATTAAGCTTTCAGGTAGTGACTGTCCAGCAATTAAGTGAGCTGCAGCATCAGCGACCGGCTGAAAGAATTTTTTTTCTTGAATAAATTCATTCAGGGAAAAAAAGCGGTTTGGGTCCAGTAGTCGTAATTGGGCAAAGTGACTTTGAATACCCAGTTGTTCGGGTGTGGCTGTCAGTAATAAAACATTAATTGTTTTTTTGCTGAGTTTATCGACTAATTGGTATTCAGAGCTACTTTCGGTTTCACTCCAATGTAAATGATGTGCTTCGTCAACGATCAGAGTGTGCCAGTCAGTCGCCAGTACTTGTTGTTGGCGTTGGGGGTTGTCGGTAAATAATGTTGGACTACATAAGATTAATTGTGTACTCAGGAAGGGGTTTTCATCTGGAAACTCAAGACAGCGTTCTTCATCAAATAAGCTGAATTTTAGATTAAAACGACGTAGCATTTCTACCAGCCACTGGTGTAACAAGGGTTCGGGGACTATGACTAAAGTTCGTCCGGACCGACCGGTGAGTATGCGGTGGTTAAGAATGAGTCCGGCTTCAATCGTTTTGCCAAGTCCCACCTCATCAGCAAGAATAATACGAAAACAGTCACGGTTTGCAACCTCATGGGCAATGTAGAGTTGGTGTGGCATTAACGAGGTGCGACCCGCAATGAGCCCTCGGGCTTTTAGTTGTTGTAGGCGGTTACTGTGTCGTAATGTTTCATAGCGCAATTCAAACCATTTTCCGGTGTCTATTTGATAGGTAAATAGCCGGTCTTGGGGCTTGTTAAATTGTAAGTAGTGACTGAGAGATGTTTCTTTTACGGTGATTTTTTCTTGTTGTTTATTTAAACAATGATAATACAGAATATTTTCAATGGTTTGAACTTTTTGGACGCTAAGTGATTGTTGGTCAATTGTTTTAATCGTATCCCCACAGACGTATTGGACGCGTGTTAACGGTGCATTGAGTCGGGCATACACGCGTTTTTCTTGGATAGCGAGAAATGATACGGTAATGCGATGGGCGGTTACATCAAGAATAATGCCGAGACCAAGTTCGGGCTCGGCATGGCTAATCCAACGTTGCTCGGGGTAGCAGTTTTCCATTGTGTTTTCGAGTTTTGTGAAATGGAGGTATTATCCTATAAAAATAAAAAGCGGTGGTTAATTGTTTAAGCACTCACTGTTAAGAAAATAAGTTCTGAAATTCACGGCAGTGTTTTGTTGGAAGTCTTATTTTGAGCGTAATTATTTCGGTAAATGATTGTTCTATGATGGTGCCGTTAACTTGTTTTAGTTGGTATTTAAAATTGTTCAGTTGGTCGTATGGAAGGGTAAAGGATAGCGATTCATAATCAATAAATTCAATGAGTTGGGCGTTAGCAATGGCACCTTTCGCCATGTTTCCGTAGGCACGACTTAGTCCGCCTGCACCTAATTTGATACCGCCAAAATAACGGACGACTAAGATGAGGACATTGATCAGTTGATTGCCTTCCAGATGATTTAAAATGGGTTTTCCTGCTGTACCACTGGGTTCCCCAGCATCATGGCAACGAATTAATATTTGACCTTTATTCCTTAGGTGGTAGGCGAAGGCAATATGATTGGCACTAGGATGTTGTTGTTGAATGTTTTGGTACTGGTGATTTATATCGTTGGGGGTATGACAAGGCGTAATAATTCCAATGAAATGTGATTTTTTAATCGTGTCTTCTATGATAGATTGGGTTTTGACACAATACATGGTTTACCTCTGTAAAAGAAAATATGATACCACCAATTCATCCTGCTGAGAGAATCACCCACTGCGTGGAAAAATCTGAGTTATTGGATGCACTGCGTGCTTTTTTACCAACAGAAGCGATTCTTTTTGAACCAGAAACGCTCAAGCCCTATGAATGTGATGGATTAGCCGCTTATCAGGTCTTGCCGTGGGTGGTTGTACTTCCTGATACAGTAGAAGCCGTTCAAAGTATTTTAAGGCTTTGTCATCAGTATGGTGTTCCTGTGGTTGCAAGAGGGGCAGGAACGGGATTGTCGGGAGGGGCATTGCCTATAGAAAATGGGGTTTTAATTTCAATGGTGAAGTTTAATAACATTCGAGCCATTGATGGTGAAAATTTAGTGGCAGTGGTTGAGCCTGGTGTTACTAATTTAGCTATTTCCAAAAAAGTAGTGGTAGACGGGTTGTATTATGCTCCGGATCCATCATCGCAAATTGCCTGTACGATTGGCGGTAATGTTGCAGAAAACTCAGGTGGAGTGCATTGTCTTAAATACGGGTTGACGACACATAATATTCTACGATTGAAAGTGGTCACGATGACCGGTGAATTGCTGGTGATTGGCAGTCATGGTTTTGAGAGTGAGGGCTATGATCTTTTAGCTATTTTGACGGGTTCTGAGGGTATGCTTGGCATTATTGTTGAGGTTTCTGTTAAGTTACTACCACAGGCTCCATCATGTCAGGTGATGTTGGCGGTTTTTGACTGTGTTGAGACTGCAGGTGAGGCAGTTGCTGGGGTTATTGCTGCAGGTCTAATTCCAGCAGGATTGGAAATGATGGATAATACGGCTATTTGTGCGGCTGAAGATTTTTGTCATGCAGGTTACCCCGTGACCGCACAGGCAATTTTATTGTGTGAAATCGATGGGACGGCTGAGCAAGTGATAGAGCAATCAGAGCAACTTTATGCGTTATTATTGCGTTTGGGGGCTCAAGCAGTAGAAATAGCGCGCGATGAATTAGAACAAAAAAAGATGTGGGCGGGCCGAAAAGCCGCTTTCCCTGCAGTAGGACGAATTTCACCGGATTATTACTGTATGGATGGCACGATTCCACGTTATCAGTTAGGTGCAGTATTAAAGACTATTGCTGAATTATCTATCAAATACGGCTTACCCGTTGCTAATGTGTTTCACGCCGGAGATGGAAACTTACACCCTTTGATACTCTATGATGGCAATGTACCGGGAGATTTTGGGAAGGCAGAAAAACTGGGCAGTGATATTTTATTGTTAAGTATACGCATGGGTGGCACTATAACGGGTGAGCACGGTGTGGGTGTTGAAAAGATAAATCATATGTGTGTTCAGTTTTCATTAGCAACATTAAATCAGTTTCATGCAATTAAGGAGGCTTTTGATGAAAAAGGCCTGTTAAATCCAGGGAAAGGGCTACCGTCTTTGCGTCGTTGTGCTGAGTTTGGGGCAATGCATGTGCATCATGGCGAGTTACCGCATAAAGATTTACCTAGGTTTTAGTTTAATATGGTTACGAGCAGTTATAATTGGATCAGTTGATATTTTGGGGTAGACGTTTTGAGCAGAAACCAGAGTACTTTTGGCGTAGTCATTAATCAGATTCAGACCTTGTTTGTGTCGTCATTAAGAATCTGGACAATTCCTATTGTTTTGATGTTAAGTGTTGCCTCTGGGTTTACCACGTTTTATGGGATGTCCCATTTTATTATTCCCTGGATCGCCTTGGTGATAACCATCGCCATTCAATCTATTATTGTTATTTGTTCGCTGGAATTAGCCGGTATTCATTGGCGCGCAAATCGCTTCAGGTATTTTTCTGTCTTACTGTCCTTGGTTATTTCGCTGGCAGCATCGATTTCTTTTTCATATTTTAAATTTTACGAAGTTTCAGAGCGCGAAACGCTACAAAACAACAAATTAGTCGAAGTGCGCCAACAAGTTGAAGATTATATTAATAGTATTGTCAGTTTGAAGACTGATATTTTTGAACAAAAACGCGCAGAACTGGCTCAGGCTTCAAAGGAAGTTTCAGCGGCGTATTTTGGCACCCATCCTGATATATCTAGACATTATAAAAATCAAGTGGGGCAAGGTCCTTTTTGGAAACGCTTTAATGAGCTTTATCAGAACAAGCAAGAGGAAAATAAACGATTAGAAGAAACCTTTATTTTATTAGATGAGGGCATTAGGGAAATGCAATCTAATTTAAATTCTTTGGGGATGGTGCAATCCATGCCGATGGAAAACAAGTATCAGTCGGTTCAGAGGAGTTTACAAACCGTACAGTTGAGTTTTCATCAGGTTGCTTTCCAAGTCGGTCATGTTATTCCACAAGCGCCGGTATTAATGACCTATGGGGAGTATACGCAGGGTGTTAAGCCTTCTTTTGCAATGTGGGAGGGGGGGTTGTCTATTTTTGCATTAGTGTGTGCAGCCATGGTCGATTTTTTTACCGTTTTACTTTCTTATCGACTTGAGTTTAAAGCGCCTGCACCGTTGACAGAACAAGAAGAAGATTTGGTTTTTCAATGTATTCGTGAGTTTAATGAATTTAGGATTAATGAGAATGATGAACTAGAAATGATCATAGAAAAGAGTCCGATAGAAAAAGCACGGCGTTATTCGGATTGGTCTCGAATGTTTGCGGTGGGTTTTTTGTTAAGCCGAGGTTTTTTACGCAAAATTGATCGGCGAACCGTAGAGTTTGCCCCTAACCTATACCCGTTAATTGTAGATCGTTTAGGTGTTAAATTGAAAGGGCTTGAGAATAATAACTTGGGTTCAGGTCCTGTGGATGAGCAATCGTTATGACCGATCAATTATTTCCTTTGGATGAAATTATCGCCGGACTGACACAAGATAAAAAAAGCTCTAATAGCGTTGTTTGGGACCCTGGTTTTTCTGCGGGAAGACAAATGGTGGTGGCTAAGATAGGCCCTTATTTACGTTGTTATCCCAAGCCAGAGAAGTATGTCCAACGGTTTTATAGAAAGGCTTACCCATTACCTATTGAAGATTGGGAGTTACATGAAACCTGTGTTTTGTTTGGTGGTTTTTGCACAGTGAATATCATTTTACAATTGCGTTTTCAGGCAAGCTATGAATTTGCACGTTTAAATATGGAATTTATCCCACAACTGACGGCATTAATTAAGCAGAGTTATCAAGGATTGGTATTGGATATCTTGGCAGGTGAGTTACGGAAATTAGAAGATGGTCAGTGGATAGCTTTTGGGTTAGAGGATACTGAGAAAGAAGTTGAAAATATTATTCAAGAAACATTAATGGTACAAGATATTCAATGCCGTGCAGTTTGCAAATTAGAACCGTTGTTTGAGGAATTAGAAGAAGATCATGTTTTTGATCATCGATTTGTTTATCAGGTACAGTATTTAGAAGTGATGCGTAAAAATTTCGAATTCACCGTTAAAAAGAAGGAAGAATTATTGCGTGAAGAGGAGTTGTTGCACGAAATCAAAATGGAACAAAAGCAGATGAAGTTAGATCAGTTTTCTGAAGAGGCAGATTTTAGAAGTCAGCATCAAGAACAAAATTCAGACAGTTTAAAACGTCAGCTAGTGGAATGGGGGCAACAAAAAGAAGCACAATTTGTTGTTGAAAGAGAGCTTCGTGAGCGTGAATTAAAACATGAAACGGCAATTAAGCAACTTGAAGTTAAGGCCGATTCTGATCGCCTGTCTGAAGCGCAGGAAGTTGAGCACACAGCTGAGAAAAAGAGGCAAAAAATAGGCTTTATCCATACCGAGCGTATTAATGAAAAACAGTTAGTTTTCGATCTTCAAGAACATGAGAAGAGACAGTTGCGTCGGATGGAAGCGGATGCAGAAATTCAGGAACAAAAAATCATCCAAGAAAATCATTTTAAAGAGAAGCAATTAGAAAAAGAGATTGCCGAGCAAGAACTCAGGATGGTTGCTAAGCAGAAGTTGGATGAGAGAATACAAATTGAGCAATTAAAACATGATTCACGGTTACTTGATCTTGAATTGGAAGCAAAGCAAGAGGAGCAAAGAAAACGATTTGAAGTGACAAAGCAATCAGACGAATTTTTACTGCGCGAAATTGAATTGTTAGTTTTGGAAAAACAACGGGCCGAATTAGAACAACAGGTGGAGTTTATTAAAGAAGACCATAATAGCTAAATAATTTTTTAAAAACTTTTTTATCATACTTGATTATGTTTTTTTTTACTCTCCCCGTTATCTCTGAGCAGATTATTTTTTTGAGCCCTTGGTTGTTGTCTGGAATTACTTTAATGCTATTGGTACTTCTTTATATTAGCTCACCCCTGAGTGAATATCATCTAGAGGTACCTACAAAATTACATCAAGACTCTGTGCATATTCGAAGTGTTGCCCCTTATTTTTACGATGCTTGGTATGGGCGACTGCCGTTGTGGCAGGTTTTTTGGCCTTTCTGTATTGTATTGAATGTCTTACTTGCCGGGGGTGATTGGTTGGTACGAAATACAGCTTTTAGTGTACCGAGTTGGGATACATTACTGCTAACATGTCTAACCACAACCTTTTGGTGGACCATAGCAACGTGGCGTATGTCAATTTATACGAAACACCGAATGTGGTCTGCGGCGGCTCGTCTGGTAACGTTAGCGGCTTTTTTAGATTTTGGATTCCGAATATTTATTCGGATTAAATTTCCACGGGTGTTTTTTGATTGCCAAGGAATGTTCTTTGATTATTCGAATTGTTTTTAAAAAGGTTTAGCTCGTGTTGTTTAAATGCGTAGATAAGAAATGAGTTAGGTGTATTATGGGAAATTCGTTAAGTGATCAGTTATTAAAAGCCGGCTTGGTGAATGATGCTAAAGCTAAAAAGGTTCGATCAGAAAAACATAAAAATTTAAAGCAACAACGTAAGCATAAGATTGAAACGGTTAATGAAACCAAAGAGCAGTTTCAAAAGCAGCAACAACTCAAAGTTGAGAAAGACCGTGAACTTAATCGGCAAATCAAGGAGCAGGCGGAAAAAATGGCCGTGGTGGCTCAAATTAAACAATTAATTGAGCTGAATAAATTACCGCACGAGCCAGAGGGGACAGGGTTTAACTTTTCTGATGGTACGAAGGTAAAGACACTTTATCTCTCTGATAAGGTTCGTGAACACTTAATAAAAGGGCGATTAGCGATTGTTCGCTCGGGTCAAGCCTATGAGGTAATTCCTGTCGTTGTTGCGGATAAAATAAGACAACGTGATGCGCATTTGATCGTTATTGCGAATGAACGGGATTTGTTAGTAAATACCGCAGACGATGAAGATGTATACGCTGACTATAAAATTCCTGATGATTTAATTTGGTAACTAACCGTAAAAAATGATGAGTTACAATGGCTAAAAATAAAAAAAATGTCCATAGGGCGCCAGATAAAAATAAGAAAATAACCCAATCTGGATTTGAGATTGGTTACGATGCTGTCATGGACGCTAAGTTTTTTAAACTTCCAGAAGCCATTCAACAACAAGCTAATGCGCTGTATGAGCGAATGGACAAGGAGGCTGAATTGGTTATTCCAGAATTGGAATCCTTGAAAAATACGTACCCGAAAGTACCGACTTTATATAATTATTTATCTGCTGCTTATGGTCATAGTGATGTTGCGCAACAAGAGCGCTGTATTGAAGACAATTACCGGGTCAATTCGAATAATCTTATTGCGCGTTGTCATTTTGCGCAGTTATGTATTCAGCGTAAACATTTTGACCAGATACCGAAGATCTTTGATAATAAGTTTGATTTAAAGGCACTCTATCCACGGCGTAATCGTTTCCATCCATCAGAATATACTTCTTTTGCATTAGTGATGTGTTGTTATTTTAATTTTTCAGGTGATACTACATTAGCAAAAGTTTTTTATCAGGGTTTGCAAAACTATTTCCCAGATGCACTTGAAACGTTGCAAGCTAAGCAAATATTGGAACCTAGTTTTTTTGGGCGTGTAGGTAAGAAACTGGTAAACGTGCTGGGTTAGAAAGGATAAGGTCTTATTTACTTATGATTGATCCAATCTATAGCTAAGAGGTTGTAGCGTAGTAATTATTAGCCTATCCTTTGGGATTAACAATTATGTTAAGGATAGTGCTTTGGTTCAAGTATTCAACGGACCACACAAATAAACTAGTGTGTTATGGGTGCTCTAGATAACGGTGTCGAGTGGGTATTGAAATAAGGGTCAGGCATTAGGAAAAAAAGCATGGGCGAGCCATGCTTTTCATCGATTTAAGTTAAAAAAGAACAGCAGTAGTCGCAGTTTTCAATAACGTTGACAATAAAGTGTGAATTAGCGGGAACTTCAAATGAATCACCCGCTTGAATGGTTTGCCAATTATCAGTGTCAGGGAGAAGCAGTGATAATTTGCCGGCCAGTATTTCCATTAGTTCTTTGCTGTCGGTATTGAATTTATATTCTCCCGGTAACATGAAACCAAGTGTTTTTTCTGAACCGTCACTGAATTGGATGGTTCGGCTAGAAACTTGCCCGTTAAAATAAACATTGGCTTTTTTTATGATAGTGACGTTATTAAACGATGTCATAGGGCGTATTCCTTTGTATTTTGGCGATATAATTAATCTTAGTAATTTGTTTTGGCGTGCATGCTGATTTTAAACAATACGAGTGTCTTGTGTCATGACAGACGAATGCGTTAGTGTTGACAACTAGGTCCGTGAATATGGCCATGTTCTAATTCATCGGCTGTTGCCTCTCTTATAGCAATAACCTCTATGGCAAAATTTAAGTTTTCACCGGCTAAAGGGTGATTGCCGTCGATGGTAATTTTGTCGCCTTCAATTTTGGTTACAGTGACCACAACCGGTCCGGTATTTCCTTCGGCATGAAATTGTTTGCCAATGCTGATGTTATCAAGGCCTTCAAACATACTGCGGTCGATAGTTTCAACCATATATTCTTCTCGGATACCGTAACCTTCTTCAGGTGAGACGGTGACTTCAAAGGCATCGCCTATAGATTTATCGGTTAAGGTCTTTTCAAGACCCAGTACGATATTCCCTTTACCGTGTAGGTAGATTAATGGATTATCTTCTGGAGATTGATCTAGGGTTGTACTGTTATCATTGGTGAGTTTGTAGTGTATTGACACAACACTGTTATTGGTTATTTTCATAATTTATTATGTATGATGGTTGACTAGGAAATAAGGCTATTTTATTGCTTTTTTCAAATAGGATTATTTACAGAAGGAAGTAATGATCAATTAATAGGGTTGAAAAAATACAGGTGAGGTAAATAATTGAGAAACCAAAAGTTTTCATAGCGACACGGTCTTCTTTAGTAATGATCATTTGAATCGCGAAATAAAGAAAGCCAATGTTTAAAGGAATAGTCGTGGCTAAATAGATTAAACCACTCATGCCAGTTAAGTAAGGTAATAAGGTCACAATAAGTAATAAAATAGTGTATAGCAATACTTGTAGCCGTGTGTATTCAGCACCGTGTGTGACCGGCAGCATTGGAATTGATGCTTTAGCGTATTCCTCCCTTTTCGCAATGGCTAAAGCCCAAAAGTGAGGTGGTGTCCAGATAAAGATGATTAGAAATAAAAGTAGGGCATGCGGGTGAACCGAACCGGTTATGGCGCACCAACCCAGAACTGGTGGTGCCGCTCCTGCTGCGCCGCCTATGACGATATTTTGTGGCGTAGCGTGTTTCAGGAAGGCCGTATAAATAATGGCATAACCGATGAGGGAAAGAAAGGTGAGTGTAGCGGTTAAAGGATTAACGCCAAAAGTCAGAATAAACATGGCTATAGCGGCCAATGAAAGTGCAAAGATAATGACATTCTGAGCACTGATTTCGCCTTGAGGGAGTGGGCGATCTTGGGTTCGGGCCATTTTTGAATCAGCTTTTTGATCAATAAAGTGATTAATAGCGGCTGCCGATGCTGCAGCTAAACCAATACCTAGAGTACCCAATAAGAGGGGTTGGAAGGGTGGAAGCCCCGGAGTAGCGAGGAGCATGCCAACAACTGCTGTGAAGATAATCAGTGCAACGACTTTAGGTTTGCAAAGGGCTAAATAGTTTTTCCAAGAGGAGAGTATGAGAGTAGATGGCATAAATTAAAGTTGAGTTTCAATTTTAAAGGTATCGTATAAAATAGAGCGTGTAAGTAGTCTTTTTTTATGTGAGTCGGTTTTAATTGAATGTTATGTTTTTAGGAGATATGTAAGTGCCTAAGTTTAAAGAAATTATAAGGAATATATTCCGATTGTACCACCAACGGCCACTGGGATGGATAGCTATTTGGATGGTGCCAATAGCAGTCGTTTTTTCAACACCAGGTTATGGCCAGGCGTTGACCGTATATGAATTTAAGTTAGCTAATGGTCTTAAAATACTGGTTAAGGAAGATCATCGGTCGCCAGTTGTGGTTTCGCAAGTTTGGTATAAGGTGGGATCCAGTTATGAACACGGTGGTATAACGGGTGTCTCTCATATGCTAGAGCATATGATGTTCAAAGGGACAGATCAGTATGCGCCTGGTGAGTTTTCGAGAATTATTGCTGCAAATGGGGGTAATGAAAATGCCTTTACTAATCGGGATTATACCGCTTATTTTCAGACTTTAGATAAATCACGGTTAGCGATTAGTTTTGAAATGGAAGCTGATCGAATGCGGAATTTAAACTTGTTAAGTGAAGAATTAACAAAAGAATTGCAGGTTGTTCTTGAAGAACGGCGTATGCGTACAGAAGATAACCCACAAGCAAAAATGTATGAATATTTGATGGCTATGACCTATGCAAATAGCCCGTATAAAAACCCTGTTATTGGCTGGCCTGCAGATATTGAGAATTATAAGGTGGCTGATTTGCAGGCATGGTATGAGCGGTGGTATGCACCCAATAATGCTACGCTGGTTGTGGTTGGTGATATTGATCCTGATAATGTTTTTCAGCTAGCCAAGAAATATTTTGGTGCATTGAAGCCCAGTGTATTAGAAATGGTGAAGCCGCGTACTGAAATGGCTCAAAAAGGTGAGCGTAGGATGATAGTTAAGTTGCGCGCTAATTTACCTTCAATTTTAATGGCTTATAAAGTACCGGTGTTGAATACTGTTGACGATGAACAAGAAGCCTACGCACTGGAGGTCTTAGCGGGTATTTTGGACGGTGGTAACAGTGCTCGATTTTCGAAACAATTGGTTCGGGGGCGGCAAATAGCTGTTTCAGCAAGTGCGAGTTATGATTTGTCAGCACGCTTGGCTAGTTTATTTACGTTGTCAGCAACGCCTGTTGAAGGTGTTTCAGCCGGTATTATGGAACGGGCACTGAAAGAAGAAGTGATGCGGTTGCAAAATAAATTAGTGTTGCCAGATGAGTTAGAACGTGTCAAGGCACAGGTTTTAGCACAATCAGTCTATGAGCGTGATTCGATGTTTTATCAAGGAATGTTATTAGGCATATTTGAGATGGTGGGTTTGGGGTGGCCTAAAATTGATGAGTATGTTGAGCAAATTAATAAAATAACAGCAGCACAAATTCAGGCGGTGGCCAAAAAATATCTTATTGCGGAACATTTGAATGTAGCTATTCTGGAACCTCAATTATTGGATACAGAAGTAGGCGCGCAGGCGTTGGTAGGAGGTAGTCATGACCATTAGGCAATCTGTGGTATTAGTTTTAGGAATTATTTCATGCTTCTCATTACAAGCTGGGGTGGTGATTGAACAATGGCATACTACTACCCATACCCCCGTTTTTTTTGTTAAGACTAAAGGATTGCCGCTCGTTGATATTAGGGTCATGTTTGACGCCGGTAGTGCTCGCGATTCAGGGGTAGAAGAATCAGGACTGGCTTCATTAACGGCACAATTGTTAGAAACCGGTGCAGGCGAATTTAATGCGGATGAGATAGCGGGAGAATTTGAACGTGTGGGTGCGGTTGTGAACATCGGCATTTCTGTTGATATGGCATGGTTGGATTTACGCTCATTAACGACTCCTGACTTATTAAATCCGGCCTTAGGCGCGTTGGAATTGTTGTTAACGCAACCGACCTTTAATAGCCGTGATTTTGATCGTGAAAAGACTAGGGTGTTAACCGCTTTAAAACAGCGTGAGGAGTCTCCGGGTGCTTTGGCTAAATACGCCTTTTACAAAGCATTATATGGACAGCATCCTTATGCATATCCGACTTTAGGTGAAATAGCGGCGGTTTCTAGAATGCATGTTGATGATGTTAAAGCGTTTCATAACCAATGGTATGTCTCGGAGAATGCGACCATTGTGATTGTGGGTGATCTGACACAAGATCGTGCGCGAAAAATATCGGAACAATTAATTGCTAAGATCAAACGCGGTAGAAAAGCACCAGCGTTGCCAGCAGTAAGTCCACAGGTGGGGCAGAATATTCATGTTAATTATCCTTCTAAGCAGACTCATGTGTTGTCTGGGTTGCTTGGAATTGATCGAAATGATGCGGATTATTTTCCGCTTGTGGTTGGTAATCATATTTTGGGTGGAGCGAGTTTGGTCTCCATTTTATTTGAGGAGGTCCGTGAAAAAAGAGGACTGGCTTACAGTGCCTACAGCTATTTTTTACCGATGGCGCGACAAGGACCTTTTATTATGGGGGCCCAGACCCGTAACGATCAACTTGATGAGACTCTATCAGTGATGCATAAAACAGTGGCTGATTTCGTTTTGCAGGGGCCCTCGAGTGCCCAATTAACAGCAGCAAAGAAAAATATAACGGGTGGTTTTCCCATGCGATTTGATACCAATAAGAAATTATTGAAATATATCTCAATGATTGCTTTTCATCATTTGCCAGTTAATTATTTAACCTTATATTCTGAAAAAGTTTTAGCGGTGACAACGGCGCAGATTAAGGAAGCCTTTGAGCGACGTATAATTCTTGAATCACTCACGACGGTCACTGTAGGTGATAAGCGATTAACAGATGTCGAATAAGGTCAGAGTGATTGGAGGCCAGTGGCGCAGTCGATTATTAACATTTGCTGATACACCGGGTTTGCGGCCTACGCCAGTCCGCATTCGGGAAACCCTGTTTAATTGGTTGCAGCATGACATTATGGGTAGTCGTTGTTTGGATTTATTTGCGGGTAGTGGAGCCTTGGGTATTGAAGCATTATCACGGGGGGCAAGAAATGTCATTCAGGTAGAGAAGAATGCTGGCGCTTGTCAGAGTTTGAGAGTGAATAAAGTGCAGTTAGCTGCACAGGAATTGGAAATTATTGAGTTGGACGTTCAGCAGTATTTACAAAGAGAACACGGGTTGTTTGATTTAGTTTTTTTAGACCCCCCTTTTGGGCAAGGTCTTGCCGAAGTAACTTGTCAGAAATTGGTGGCAGGGGCATGGTTAAAAGATCAGGCTAAGATTTATATTGAAACGGAACGGTCTTGGGATCTGACCGATACCCCCGATAATTGGCAGTTATTGAAAGATAAACAAGCCGGTGATGTACGTTATCAATTGTTCCAGTTTCAGCGGTAATGGTTTTACTACGTTTTTGATTACTTATAGGCTAAAATTGTAGCTCTGTTTTTGATTTTGAGTGCGTATAATGGTTTCAGCAATATATCCCGGTACTTTTGATCCGGTTACCAATGGGCATTTGGATTTGATTGTGCGGGCGTCTTCTTTATTTGAGCGCGTTGTTGTGGCAGTCGCATTTAATCAAGCTAAAAAGCCATTATTTGGTATTGACGAGCGTGTTGCTCTTATGGAGGAAGCGGTAGGTCACTTAGCCGGTGTTGATGTGATTCGTTTTGATTCGTTGTTAGTGACATGTGCGCTTGAACAGGAGGTCAGTGTTATTTTGCGAGGATTGCGAGCAGTTTCTGATTTTGAATATGAATTTCAATTAGCGGGTATGAATCGGCATTTGGCCCCAGAGTTAGAGACGTTGTTTTTAACACCGGCTGAGAAGTATGGTTTTTTATCTTCCAGTTTGATTAAGGAAAGTTCAGCACTAGGCGGTGATGTCTCAAAACTCGTTCCGGTGCATGTGCAAAATGCTTTAGTTGGGAAATTTAGAAAAGGAAAGTAATGGCTTTAATTATTGATGATGAGTGTATTAATTGTGATGTTTGTGAACCGGAGTGTCCAAATGGTGCTATTTCTCAGGGTGAGGAGATTTATATTATAGATCCGGCCTTATGCACAGAATGTGTGGGGCATCACGATTTGCCACAATGTATTGAAGTTTGCCCTGTGGATTGTATTGATAAAAACCCTGAGCATGAAGAGAACGAAGAGACGCTTTACCAAAAGTTTTTGAAGATTACTTAAGAGCGGTGAGCAAATTTTGTTAACCACTCTAGGCTGCTTGTTGTTGGACCTTGAGGCAGGTATTCAGCACCGACCCAGCCTGGGTAAGTTGAGTGATCAAGGGTATCAAAGAGTTCTACAAAATCGATGAGTCCGGTTCCGGGCTGATGGCGTCCAGGGTGATCAGCGAATTGAATATGACCAATGAGTGGGGTGTGCTTTTTAATGAAGTGGCAGACATCATCGCCCATACGGTGCATATGATAAATATCAAGCTGTAGCATGAGATTGGGATGCTTAATCTGGGCTAATATGTTTAACATGTGTTGTGTTCTTGAGACGATAAATCCCGGAAGGTCGTAGGTGTTTATGGCTTCAAAAACCGTTTTAACGCCAATAGCAGAGAATTGCGTTAAAGCGAAGTGAAGGTTCTCATTGAATTGTTTTAGGTAACGGTCGTGGTGTTCCGGATTGAGAGCTCGGCCGGGTAAAACGTTAATGAATTCTGGAGTCAAAATTTTGGCATAGTGCTGAGCTTTTTCAACGGCTTCTTGAAATTGCGCTTGCTTACTCGGTACGCAGGCCAATCCTTCTCCACCGTTAAGAAGGTCATCAGCGTCAACATTAAAAAGTATCAGTTGAAGTTCATTTTCATGTAATAAATTTAATAAGGTGTCCGCAGTTTCCTGATAAGGAAATTGTATTTCAATGGCATCAAAGCCATGCTGTTTGGCTGCATTAAAGCGCTCGGTGAATTTCAGTTCGGTGAATAATAAGCTAAGATTAGCAGCGAAATGTGGCATCGTTAATCGTCACGGTATAGTTTTATAAGTGTACTGGGGTCGTGCTCAAGATACCCTCGCTCTCCATGTTGTGCCAGCAGTGTTTCTGCAAGTTTGGACATCGGTATAGTATTGTTGTAATGGTTTGCCAGTTTGTTGGCCAGACGTAAGTCTTTTAAGAGTGTTTTGACGCGCCACTTAACCGGTTCAAAGGATTGTTGAGCCATTTCAGGGCCAACGATTTGTAGGGGTTTTGAGTCGGCAAAGCCTCCAGTCAGAGCAGTTGGAATTTTCTCAGCATTAACGCCCGCATTTTGTGCGAGTGCTATCATTTCAGCGATCACTAGAACATTACAGCTCACAATCATTTGGTTACATATTTTGGTTATTTGCCCGCAACCTGTTTCTCCCATGTGGGTGAATTGTGAATATAAGGGTTTTAAAATATTTTGCGCGGTCTTTATGGCCGCTGGTGTTCCACCGGCCATGATGGCTAATGTCCCTTGTTGAGCTCCACTTACACCGCCTGAGACGGGTGCATCGACCCAAGTCATGTCGGTTTTTTCTTTAAGCGCATCGGCTAATTGTACGGTTACTTCTGGGTCTATACTGGATAAGTCAATCAGTTGTTTAGTGTGATTACCGTGCGAGAGGATGCCGCTGTTGTCCCAAAGAATAGATTTAACAGCATCAGTATCGGATAAACACAATAAAATAATATCGGAGGATTCAGTGAGTTGACCAACAGTGGCTTGAAAATGGGCGCCAGCGGCGACAAGAGAGTGGCATTTATCCGTTGTTCGGTTCCAAACGTTTAGGGTGTAACCAGCAGCTAAAAAATTAACAGCTATGGGGTGTCCCATTAAGCCAATACCAATTAAGCCGAGAGTGGGTTTCTTTTTTGGCATATCTGTGTTGATACTCAAGGTGTTAGAATAATGATACTTTAACATAGCATTTAACTCGTGATGGCTACTTCAATTGTTAGGCAACTTAAATCATCTATGACGGTAATTATTTTTGTTATTTATGGGGTAATTAATTCTATAAGTTGTGCCCAGTCAAAGCCAATGGCAATAGCATCAGCGCATCCATTAGCCACTCATGCGGGGCTTGAAATTTTAGATGCAGGAGGGAATGCCTTTGATGCGGCGATTACGGTTGCTTCGGTTTTGTCTGTAGTTGAGCCACAAGGGTCAGGGTTGGGAGGAGGTGGTTTCTTTTTATTGCATCGGGAAGATGATAACGTTGATGTGATGATAGACGCCCGAGAAAAGGCACCGCTAGCGGCCTATCAGAGGATGTTTCAAGATGAACAAGGTCAAGTAATCAAGGGTGCCTCAACGCAGGGGCCACTTTCGGCTGGCGTGCCAGGTTTACCTGCTGGATTGGTTTATTTATCTGAGCACTATGGGCGCTTACCATTATCAGTAACACTTCAGCCAGCAATTAATTTGGCGGAAAAAGGTTTTAGGGTTAGCCAACGGTTTCGTCGTCTATTGCAGTTCCGAATAAGTCAGATGACAGTTAATAGTGCATTGCAGACTATTTTCAAAGATCAAGGACAAATACCGGCAGTTGGTTTTTTGTTACGGCAAAAGGATTTGGCACGAACCATGCGCTTGTTGTCGACTTTTGGTTGGGCTGGATTTTATCAAGGTGAAGTAGCAAGCTTACTTGTCAATGGTGTTCAGGCGGGTGGGGGCATTTGGACGCAAGCTGATTTAGACGCCTATCACGTTGTTGAGCGTAAGCCGGTATTTGGAAGCTATCGAGGCGTTAAAATAACCAGTGCAGCACCGCCGTCTTCTGGTGGAATTGTTTTGCTTGAAGTGCTGAATATTTTATCCGGCTATCCATTAGAAATGATGTCACCTGATCTACGAAAACATTTAATTATTGAGGCGATGCGAAGAGCGTACAGAGACCGAGCTGTTTATTTAGGTGATCCTGATTTTGTTAAGATTCCAGTCGAGCAATTATTAAGTATTGATTATGCGGCTGGATTGAGAGTATCGATGCAATTTGACCAAGCATTACCCAGTGTTTTTTTAAATGGACCGTTAGCAGTTCAAGCCGGTGGAGAAGATACAACGCATTTTTCAATTATGGATCATGAAGGTAACCGCGTTGCAGCAACATTAAGTATAAATTTTCCATTTGGTTCTGGATTTGTGGCGCCGGGAACTGGTGTGGTATTAAATAATGAGATGGATGATTTTGTGAGCCGTATAGGGGCTGTGAATGGCTATGGCTTAACCGGTGGAGAAGCAAACTCAATTGTCGCAAGTAAACGAATGTTATCGAGTATGACGCCGACATTTATTGAGGATAAGCAGCGTATTGTCGCTTTAGGTACGCCCGGAGGGAGTCGTATTATTTCGATGCTTGTCGTGGCCATTTTAGAGATTACTCAAGGCGCTGACGTTCAAGCAATGGTTGATGCACCGCGTTTTCATCATCAATATTTACCTGATCAGGTGCAGTATGAACCCGGTGCGTTGACGTTAGCTGAAATTAAAGCACTGCAGTTGCGTGGGCACCGTTTGGAAGAAACAAGCAAGCATTATGGCGATATGCAGGCGGTGTCATGGCAGAAGGATAAACAGGTTATGACGGCGGCGAGTGATTCTCGTGGTGAAGGTTTAGCTTTGGTGAAATAAACGGCATGGAAAAATCAATTATTCAACTATGGTTTGCAGATTTGACTCAGGGTGATTATTCGAAAAGTTGGGCCTTATTGTCACCGAGTGAGAGGTACCGGGCAGAAAGTCTTAAGGTGATTAAGGTTCGGCAACGGTTTGTTATTTCGAGAGCTATCTTAAGGCAGTTATTGGCGGACTACATGGGCGTTAATTGTGCGGCTGTTGAATTGTTTCAAGGCCCTTTTGGTAAGCCCTATGTACGGCAAAGAAAGGGCGAGCAAGTTGTTTTTAATTTATCACATACCGGTGATCACCTGGTGATTGCTTTAGGGTGTCAGCGCCAAATTGGCATAGATATAGAGGTCTGTCGCAAACGGGTTAATTTAGACCCCTTGGCTGAAAAATGTTTTTCTGACTCAGAATTAAGGCAGTGGCAACAATTAGAATCTGAGGATAAAAAGGTCACGTTTTATCGTATTTGGACTCGTAAAGAGTCTTTTGTAAAGGCAGTGGGGCGGGGTATTTCATTAGGGCTTAAATTATGTGAGATGTCAATTCGGGCACCTGTTAAGGTGTTGAGTGTTCCTAATAATTGTGGTCAACCATCGGACTGGCGAGTGATTGATCTGAATGTTCCTTTGGGGTTAAGTGCTGCGATGACAACAGACGGATCTGAGTGTAAATTGATTTATCGTTATTGGTAGTGATTTTTTTAGCTGTAAAAGAGGTTCTCAATTGTCGATTGTTTAACGAAATTGTTGTCCAGTTATCAGGTCGTATATGGGGGTGACTTGTTGTAGTTTGCTGAGCTCACCAGTAAAAATAGGGACAGAAAGCCCTAATTGTTTTTTGACGGTTACGGGTGTTTTTGCAGCAGGTTTGTCGCTGATATTGGCGCTGGTTGAAACAATAGGGCCATTAAATGCTTTACATAATGCGGCGGCGATAGGGTGGCTTGTAACGCGGACAGCTAAGCTGGAATGTTCGCCACGAAGCCATGGTGGAACCCAATGCTGTGCCGGGACGACCCAAGTGGTTGGGCCGGGCCAAGTTGATAGCATCTGTTGAATACGATCATTATCGTCGAGCGTAAGGTAAGGGATGAGTTGATCAAATGATGAGGCGATCAAGATGAGTCCTTTTTCTATAGGGCGTTGCTTAAGGGTTAGCAATTGGGTGACGGCCTCACCATTAAGTGGGTCGCAACCGAGACCATAAACGGCTTCGGTTGGGTAGGCGATCACCTGACCTTGAAGAAGGTGTTGTGTAAAGAGTCGTGTTTTAAAAGATGAAATATATGGCATAGTGATTAATGCTTAGAACGTGAAAAAAAGTCAGCGGTTGAATAACCTTTGTTGATTTTCCTTCTTCGCCAACTTAGGAGCTGTGTTGTTTTGCTAATTGTATGAGCTTGTCTAAAGATGATTCAAATAAGGCCTGATCGTTAGTTCTAACCGTTGCATGACCCACTTTTCGGCCAGGGCGAGGTTGTTTAGCATAGAGATGCTGATGTGTATTTTTAATGGCTAACACTTGTTTTGCTGGGGGCAGGCCGCCAATAAAATTCACCATGCCGGAATAGCCGGTTGATTGAGTAGAGCCTAATGGCCAGTCTAATATTGCTCGTAGATGGTTTTCAAATTGACTGGTTTCTGAGCCTTCTATAGTCCAGTGGCCAGAGTTATGGACACGGGGAGCAAATTCATTGGCCAACAGTTGTCCTTGAACGTCGAAAAGCTCTAAAGCGATGACGCCGACATAATCAAGTTCTTCCAATATACGAGAAAGATATTGTTCAGCTTCTTGTTGCTTAGGGTCATCGATACAACAACGTGATACTCTTAAAATACCCTGACTATGACTGTTTTCTGAGAGTGGATAATAGACGGTTTCGCCTGAAGGGCGACGTGCGGCAATAATGGATACTTCCCGTGTATAGGGGACAAACCCTTCAATGATAGATGGGGTGTTGCGCATTGAATTCCAGGCGCTTGCCAAGTCTTCGGATCCTTGTAGTGGTACTTGACCTTTACCGTCATAACCCATTCGACAGCTTTTTAGTATAGCTGGAAGTCCAATGGTTTTGTTGGCTTGTTCAAGGTCATTGAGCGAATTGACTGCGGCAAAGCTTGTCGTGGGTATATTTAGGTTATTAAAAAACTTTTTTTCTATTAAGCGGTCTTGTGCAATTGCAAGCGCCCGATCACAAGGTGCAATTTGAGTGTGATGCGCTAAGAATTGAGCAATGTTGGCTGGTACATTTTCAAATTCGTAGGTCACAATATCGGTTTGGCGTGCTAATTCTTGTAGCAGGCCTTTGTCATCGTAGGCGCCGTGTAGATGGTCTGCTAAGCCAATAGCTCCTGCAACATTACTGGGGTCAATGATAACGAAGTCAAGTCCGAGTGGGTAGCCAGCTAGCGCTATCATCCGAGCTAATTGCCCGCCCCCTAAAATACCTACTTTCATGATTGTACTCGTCGAGGGTCCGGTGATTGTAAGACAGTATGGCTTTGTTCGGTTCGGTATGCTTTTAGAGCAGTACGGTATTCAGGGTATTTGTTTGCCAGTATGGCTGTTGCTAAGAGTGCGGCATTAATGGCACCGGCTTTACCAATAGCTAATGTTCCAACAGGAATACCGGCTGGCATTTGGGCAATCGATAGCAGAGAATCCATTCCATTTAATGCTTTGGATTGAATAGGGACGCCGAGAACGGGTAGATGTGTTTTTGCAGCAGTCATTCCCGGTAAGTGAGCAGCGCCGCCAGCACCTGCGATGATGACTTCAATGCCCTTTGATTCAGCCGTTTCAGCATAATCAAAAAGTTTGTCGGGGGTTCTGTGAGCCGATACGACCTCTACGTCATGAAGGATATTGAATTTCTCAAGTATTTGCACAGCATGTTGCATGGTCTCCCAGTCCGATGTTGAACCCATGATAATTCCAATTAACACGGTCATTCAAGACCTCCTGATGATCAAAAAAAGCTAATTATACAGAGAATGAGACATTAAGTGATTGAAAAATAAGATTAGCTATTAACTTTTAGGGCCTTCTGCATCTTCTGGATCGCCCTCATAAGGGGTTGCAAATTTGCATTCTTTTTGAGGGCATACCTTTTCTGTACCACGTCTTTTCGTTGTTTTTAAGGCGAGTACGGGCCAATTACATTCTGGACAGTTTTCTTGGACCGGTGCATTCCAGATTGCGTAGTCACATTTAGGGTATTTTTCACAGGAATAAAAAACTTTACCATTTCTTGATTTACGTTTAAGGATGTTACCTTTTTCGCACTTAGGGCAGTGAACTTTTGTATCTAATGGCTTTTCGAGGGGTTCAATATGCTTGCAGTCAGGGTAGCTGCTACAGCCAATAAATTTCCCATATCGACCGGTTTTAATAATCAGGTTTTGCTGACATTTAGGGCAAGAACGACCTTCAATAATTTGAGGTTCAGCTGATTGAGCATCATCATTTAAATTACGGGTATAAGAACACTCGGGGTAATTAGTGCAACCGATAAAGCGACCGTTGCGACCTAGTCGAATAGACAATTGCTTATTACATTCAGGGCAGTTTTCGTCTAAGCTTTCTTGTGTGACGTCTTTACGTTGTACGCTTTCTTCTTTATCTTGAATGAGATTGGTGAACGGTTGCCAGAATTCTCGCATAAGCGGAATCCATTCTTTTTCACCTCGAGCAACGGCATCAAGATTGTCTTCTAGGTTAGCGGTAAACTGGTAATCGACATATTGGGTAAAGTGTTCAGTTAAAAACTTATTAACGATACGTCCAACATCGGTTGGGTAAAAGCGCTTTTTTTCTAAAGTGACATATTCGCGGTTCTGTAACGTAGAAATAATAGAAGCATAGGTGGACGGACGGCCAATGCCATATTCTTCTAGAGTTTTAACCAAGCTGGCTTCACCAAATCGGGGCGGGGGTTCAGTAAAATGCTGTCCGAGAATGATTTCGTCTAATTGAACAAATTCACCTTTGGTTAAGGGGGGTAAAAATGATTCCTGATCGTCGCTTTTTTTAGTGTCATCTGTTCCTTCTAAATAGACCGACATGAACCCAGGGTTCGCAATGGTTGAGCCGTTTGCCCGAAAGGTGTGTTGCGTACCACAAGATAGGTCAGCGTAGACACTGTCGATAGTGGCATGGATCATTTGCGAAGCAACAGTCCGTTTCCAGATTAGTGAATAAAGTTTGGTTTGATCCGGTGTTAGGTGGTTTTTAATAGCATCGGGTGTTCTTGATGATTCAGTGGGTCTAATGGCTTCGTGAGCTTCCTGCGCATTTTTAGATTTAGTTTTAAATTGACGCGGCTGTTTAGGAACGTAACTCGGGCCATACTTGTTGCTAATTAATTCACGAATCTCAGTCACAGCCTCTGCGGCTAAATTAACAGAGTCTGTTCGCATATAGCTGATTAAACCAATAGATTCACCCTGTAGAGAAACGCCTTCATACAGTTGTTGGGCAATCATCATGGTTCTTTTGGTGGTAAAACCAAGCTTTCGTGCGGCTTCTTGTTGCAGTGTTGAAGTAATGAAGGGTGGTGCTGGGTTTCGTTTGCGTTTTTTCTTTTCAACAGTGTCAATTAATAATTGGCCGTTAGCCTCTTGGAGGATGGTGGTTTGAATATCTTGAGCTTGTGCTTCGTTTTCGATGCTAAATTGTGTAATTTTGTTATCGTTGAAGCGGGTAAGCTTGGCCTTAAATGCTTGTGTGTCACTGGTTATAGCCGCATTTGCAGACCAGTATTCTCGGCTTACAAATTTTTCAATATCTAGCTCACGTTCAACAATCATGCGTAACGCCGGACTTTGTACGCGTCCAGCAGACAGCCCGCGGCGGATTTTTTTCCACAACAACGGGGATAAGTTAAAGCCCACTAAATAATCTAGGGCGCGTCGTGCTTGTTGCGCATTGACCATGTTTATTGATAATTTTTGGGGCGTTGCTACCGCCTCAGTGACTGCTTTTTTGGTTATTTCATGAAAAATTATGCGGTGGACGGGTTTTTCTTTGATGATTTTTTTATTTTGTAGCAGTTCTAACAGGTGCCAAGCAATGGCCTCGCCTTCGCGATCGGGGTCAGTGGCCAGATAGAGTGCATCTGCTTTGCGGGTAGCTTTTGATATTTCTTGGGCGTGTCGTTGATTTTTTTCTATGACCTCATATTTCATCGCAAAGTCATTTTGAGTATCAACAGCGCCTTCTTTAGGAATGAGGTCACGAAGATGCCCATAGGAGGCGAGGACATGAAAATCCTTACCTAAATATTTTTCTATTGTTTTGGCTTTTGCCGGTGATTCTACGATGACGAGATTATTGCTCATGGGTATAATCTGTAAGGACCGTTGTTTGTTTTTTTGAATAATAAAGAATTCAAAGGGGTAAAGTCCAGAGACTTTTGAGGAAACACAAAAGTTTGTGTGTGATTTCCCACTATGCTTTTAGTGCAAAGAGGGAGAGCTATCTTCGTAAATTATATTTTCCATCCGGGTAAAGGCGACTTCTTCATCAGGTTGACTCAGCAAGACCATTAGCGCGACCCATTGTAGTTTTTTTAATGAAATATCTTCATTATCAAGTGCGATTAATCGGTCTATTACTAATTCACGGTTAGTTGAAGACAGAATCCCAGAATGTTCTAGAAAAATAATAAAGTTACGGCATTCGGTGTCTAAACGGGCGACTTCTTGTGTGCTAAAGACTCGAAAAGAAGAACTTGTTGGGCAATGAACTGTATTTTCTGCACACAGAGATTCTAGCCATTCAAAGGCTTTGTCTACCTCTTTTTGTTCGAAGCCCGCGGTAAGCAATTCATTTCTTATTTTGTTTGAATTGGTTAAAGCATCATCGACTTCTTCTAGGTAGTTCTCAAATAAATACATTAAAACTTCAAAGATATTTTCTTTCATAGGTGCATTATGACACGGTTTTTGTTAGTACGTTTCAGTTATTTTAGACGTGTATAGAACCCATTCTCTGATGAAATGAAGCCTAATATTTCCAATTGTAACAAAGTTGATAGAATTAAATGGGTCGGGTGTCGGGTGTGTTCGACAATATTATCAATCCCAGTGGGATTAAATCATACGGCTTTTAGAATATTTTTTTGACTGATGGAAAGTGTGTCTAAGGTGGGTTGAGGGGAAGTGATTGGGGTCGGGCCTGGAAGAATGTTAAATTCTTCCAGAATATCTTGATAGTGGGTTGTTAACTTAGCGCCTTCTTGAATGAGTGCGTTGCAACCTTATGCTAATGGGTTGTTAATTGCACCAGGAATGGTAAAAACTTCTCGATTTTGTTCAAGAGCCATTTTAGCGGTTATTAGTGAACCACTGCGTTTTGTAGCTTCAATGACTAGAAGCCCTGAACATAAACCACTAATGATGCGATTTCTTTGCGGGAAGTGGTAGGCCATGGCTGGTGTACCAATTGGAAATTCAGAAACCAGTACGCCTAGTGTTGTTGTTTTCTTAGCAAGAGCATGGTGTCGTGTGGGGTAAATACGATCCAGTCCTGTTCCCATAACCGCGATGGTTTCTTTTTGAGCGCTGAGTGCTCCTTCGTGGTAAGCACCGTCGATGCCGAGAGCTAGTCCGCTGGTTATGGTGAATCCTAGTCGTGCCAGTGAGTTTGAAAATTGATGTGCCGTTTCTAAACCTGTAATTGATGGGTTACGACTGCTGACAATGGCCAATTGAGGGGTGCATAGTGATTTAGGGTCGTCTTGATTTAATCAGTCTAAGTCTTTTTGAACATCAGTCTAGTTAGGATTTTGAAGTGCTTGGATGCTTAAAGGGTGGAGTCCCCAGTGTCGTAAGTCTTTCGATGAATGGCTAAATAATTCTTCGTGCGTGGTTTTTAAAAGTAATTTGTTGAATGTATGATAGCCAATTTTAGGGGTGCGTAGGAGCGCGCACCAGAATTTAATGTTGTGATTGGAGGTCATGGCAATGAGGTGTGGTCTAGGCGTCGTGCGAGGAACGGTTAATGAATAAAGGTAATCAATTGCGTTTTTAGGTCGGGTCGTTCAAAGTTTAGGTTAAATCAGATAAAATGATATTTTTTTTAGAATTAAGGTAAGAAGACAGTTGTGAGTATTTTGACGATTCTTGAATTTCCCGATGAACGTTTGCGCAAGGTAGCTACACAAGTCGAAGCGATTGATTCGATGCGCAGCACGTTGATTGATGATATGTTTGAAACTATGTATGAGTCCAATGGGATCGGTCTGGCGGCTACACAGGTTGATTTTCATGAGCGGATTATTGTGATGGATGTCAGTGAAGAAAAAGATGCGCCGCTTTGTTTGGTAAATCCTGAAGTCATTGAGCAAGAAGGTTCGGAGGTTTCTGAAGAGGGGTGCCTGTCTGTTCCGGGTTTTTTTGAGAAGGTTGAGCGTGCAGAGAACGTGGTTGTTTCTGCGCTTAATCGGGATGGTGATGCGTTTGAGTTATCTGCTGAGGGAATGTTAGCTATTTGTATTCAGCATGAAATAGATCATTTAAGTGGTAAATTATTTGTGGATTATTTATCGCCTCTTAAGCGGCAACGGATTAAGAAAAAAATGGAGAAAATTCATAAAACCTACCGATCCGGTAATAAATAAGGGGTGTATTAAGTTGAGGGTTGCCCAGTTATGAAAGTGATTTTTGCAGGAACACCTGACTTTGCAGTGCCGACATTGCAAATGATTTTAAATTCAGAACATGAGGTTTGTGCGGTGTATACACAGCCTGATCGACCCTCGGGTAGAGGGCGTAAAATGAAGATGAGCCCTGTTAAGGCGCTAGCCTTATCTGCTCAAACCCCTGTTTTTCAACCGGAGTCTTTAAAATCTCCCGAGGCATTGGCAGAAATAGTCGGTTTAGATGCTGATTTGATGGTGGTTGTGGCTTATGGTTTATTGTTACCCCAAGTTATTTTGGATGCCCCAAGATTAGGGTGTATTAATGTTCATGCCTCATTATTGCCGCGTTGGCGTGGTGCGGCGCCAATACAAAGAGCAATTATTTCAGGCGATGTTGAAACGGGCGTTACAATTATGGAGATGGCCCTGAAGCTTGATGCTGGCGCTATGCTACATAAGGAAGTCTATCGGATTATTCCTGAAGAAAGTGCGAGTGAACTTCATGATAGATTGGCTGTTTTGGGCGCAGTTGGGCTTAAGAAGGTTTTACCTTTGCTTGAGCGAGGTGATGTTATTCGGGTTGAACAGGATGAAAGTGACGTGTGTTATGCCAAAAAGTTGCAGAAAGATGAGGCGCTCATCGACTGGAATAAATCAGCTGTAATACTGGCAAGGCAGGTCCTAGGTTTCAATTCTTGGCCTGTTGCTCAGACTTTATACCATGGTCAGGTCTTAAGGATTTGGCGTGCCTGTGCGTATGAGTCGGTTGTCGAGGGGGAGCCGTCAGGTGCTGTCCGTGAGAGTAAAGAGCGCGTTTTAGAAGTGGTGACCGGCCAAGGGGTTTTGCGATTATTGGAAGTGCAACTTCCGGGTGGAAAACGCATGTCGAGTGAAGCTTTTTTAAATGCACATGATGTTACCGGTGTTACGTTTGGTTAGCATTATGAGGGAACAGTCGTTATTTATTAATTTTAGAGTAGAAGGTTTTTCGTGAATCATTGTGAATTCTAGGCATATTGCGGCCAAGGCCTTGTATAAGGTTCTTAAAGATAACGTATCTTTAACGTTAGCTTTGGATGAATTGTTGGGGGGGGAATCAAAAAAAGATAGTGCCTTTATCCAAGCGTTGTGTTTTGGTGTGATGCGCTGGTATTTTTATTTAGAGGCGTTACTAGGAGTCTTGACGCGTAAACCGATTAAAGATCTGGATATTAAGATTCTCGCTTTGATCGGGTTATACCAGATTAAGTTTATGCGGGTTAAGCCTCATGCAGCCGTTTCTGAGACTGTTTCAGCGGTTCGAAAAAAGAGTTGGGCACGGCCTTTACTGAATGCGCTTTTGAGAAGATACCTTAGAGAACAAGAGGCGCTTGATCAACAAATTAATACGTTAGACTTGCCGATTCGAGAAGCACATCCTGTTTGGATGGTTGAGATGTTAGTTGAACAATGGCCAGATCAGGCGCACGCTATTTTAAAGGCAAATAATCAGCAGCCCCCTATGACTATTCGCGTTAATCCAAAATATTATACTCAAACACAATATCAGGCGGTTTTAGCTAGTCAGGCTATTAATGCCACAATGGTGTCGCATTGTTCATCTGCTTTGGTCTTAGAAAAACCTATTGCTGTGGAGCGGTTGCCCGGTTTTTCAGAGGGGCATTCTTTTGTGCAAGACAGTGCGGCCCAATTAGCCGTTACAGTGTTGGATTTGCAGCCGGGTCAGCGAGTACTGGATGTTTGTGCTGCTCCTGGAGGGAAGACAACCCATATCTTAGAAACGGAGCCGGCATTAGCAGCCGTTGTGGCTTTAGATATTGATGCCAATCGCTTATCGCGTGTTAAAGAGAATTTGGAGCGTTTAGCGTTAGATGCTGAGTTAGTGCGGGGTGATGCTTCTCGGCCAGAAGACTGGTGGGACGGTGTGTTGTTTGATCGTATTTTATTGGATGCGCCTTGTTCTGCAACCGGTGTGGTGCGGCGACACCCAGACATAAAATGGTTGAGGCAGCCGAAAGATATAGCGGCTATTGTAGAGCTACAGCAGAAGATTATGTGTGCGATCTGGGCATTATTGAAGCCGGGTGGGCGCCTTGTTTATGCGACTTGTTCTGTTTTGCAGCAGGAGAATGAGGAACAGGTTGTGCAGTTTTTAGCATCTCAGGAAGATGCTGATTCTGTTGCAATTACTGCGGCTTGGGGCCAGGCGCGTCGGTGTGGGCGCCAGATTTTAACAGGAGATGATGGGATGGATGGTTTTTTTTATGCAGTCATTGTTAAGCAGTAAAGGGGTTGTTTTACTGGGTGTTTTATTGTGTCTGTCATGTTCTGTAGGGGATGAGCAAAAAAATATCCAGTTTTTGAAAAAAGCGATCAGAGCAAGTGAGCAAGGCGTTGTTTTGGATGCGGACGTGGGTGTGCAGTTAGGTGCGGAGGCTGAAAAAGCACTAAAAAATGGAGTTCCTTTGGTGTGGGTTGTTACTGCTCGGCTATGGCAGTCGCGTGAGATTATATGGGATAAAAAGATAGCAGAGGTTGTTTACCGTTATCAAATTAGCTATCACGCCTTGATGGATATCTATCGGGTAAAAGATGAGCAGAGTGGCGCTGAGAACACATTTACCAGTTTGCAGCTAGCGTTAAATGAGATCGGAAGCTTAAAAAATATTTTAATTACAGCGGATAGGTCTATTTCTAAGAACAATCTATATAGTATAGGTTTGTTATTTGCATTAGATAAGGAACGGTTGCCGGTACCCTTACGCCTAGTTGCTTATTATGACCCGGAGTGGGCACTGACTAGTCAGTGGAATATATGGTCTTTTTAAAAATAAAACTTCCTATCAGTATCTTGGCGTTTTTATTGCTGAGTTTGGTCTTGTTGTCTCTTCATTTAATGAGTTCAGCAACGCAGGAGTCATCAGAGTTAAGTCAGTTATATTCTTCATTGGTACTCATTAATGCCATTGGATCGGTCATTCTGTTGTTGTTGGTAGGCTTTAATGTCTACTCATTATTTAGACAAATGAGAAAGCGTGAGGCCGGCTCGCAGTTAACGACAAAAATGGTGTTGCTTTTCGTTTTTCTCTCACTAGCCCCCGCAGGGATTGTGTTCTTTTATTCAGTACAGTTTTTAGACCGGAGTATCGATAGCTGGTTTAATGTTGAAATTGATCGGGCTATGGATGATGCCTTGGAAATTAGTCAGGTTTCTTTAGAGCAGAAAGTGCGTGATCATTTAAAAAAAATGGAAAAGTTGGTTGAACATATAGTGGCTGGTGAGCGGGTTGATATTGAAGTATTACGAGATAGTATTTCGGCAGATGAATTAACGTTACTTTCCAGTCAGGGGCATATTAAAGCTTTTAGTAGTTTGTCATCAACGCTGGAGTTGCCGGATGTGGAAAACACGTTACTTATTTTAGGGCGTAGCGATAGTTATGCGGGGTTAGATTCGGTGAAAGATAGGGAGCTAAGTGTCCGCGTCATTGTCAAGATTAACACGGAAAATCCGCAATTCTTACACGCGTTGTTTCCTGTTTCTCAGCGTATTGCCGACCTGGCCGATTCTGTTGAGTTTGCATTTGTGCGTTATCAAGAGATGACTTATTTGAGGAATTCATTAAAGGTGAGTTTTTCTTTGGTACTGGGGTTGGTATTACTGTTAAGTTTATTGGCGGCTATTTGGATAGCCTTTATAAGTATTCGAAATATTATTGCACCGGTTAAGCAATTAGTAAAAGGTACGCAGGCTGTTGCAGATGGCGATTATTCTCAGCAGTTGCCAGTTTTGGTGCATGATGACATGGGGTTTTTGGTCGAGTCCTTTAATAAAATGAGTCAACGCGTCGGGTTGGCTAGAGATGAGGCGCGCTTATCAAGTATTGAAATTGAGGATCAACGGGCTTATTTACAAACGATTTTATCCAGTTTAACGTCTGGTGTGATTAGTTTAGATGGTGAATTTAATATTCGGACTGCTAATCAAGCTGCGGATGCAATTTTTCACTGTGTAATTAATCAATTCTCCGGTCAACCATTGCTAGCATTTACTCAGGGACGATCAGATTTGCAGCACTTGGTGAAAATGATCCATGTCAAAATGGAATATGCAAACTTTACCTGGCAGCAGCATGTTAGTTTGTTAGGACCGAAGGGGCGACAAGAAATTCTTTGTAGGGGTGCGCCATTGTTTTCTCAAAATCAGGTACGGATTGGAGCAGTTATTGTTTTTGACGATGTTTCAGATTTAATTCAGGCGCAAAAAAATGCTGCGTGGGGTGAAGTTGCCAGGCGGTTGGCGCATGAAATAAAAAACCCACTAACACCCATACAGTTGTCAGCAGAGCGGTTACAGTTAAAACTTGCTGGATTGCTGGAGGATTCATCGGCAGCTATGCTGAATCGCTCGACAAAAACCATTATTCAGCAGGTTGAGGTTATGAAAAAAATGGTGGATGAATTTGCTGAGTATGCTAAACCCTCTAAAAAGAATCCGGAAAGTATTTCTTTACCTGATTTGATTCAGCAGGTGGTCGCGTTATACTCCCTGCAACCGAAGGTTGAATTTAACGTACAGTTAGCTGCTACAGTACCGAATGTACATGCTGACCCGATTCAAATGAGGCAGGTGTTGCATAATTTAATAAAGAATGCCTTAGAGGCATTAGTTTATGAAGGTAACATAACGGTATCGGTTCAGTTTTTAGATAAAAAAAATGTGCAAATGGTTGAGGTTGGTATTTATGATAATGGCCCAGGTATTACGACAGAGCGAATGGATGATATTTTTGAACCCTATATTACGCATAAAGAAAAGGGGACCGGTTTGGGTTTGGCAATTGTGAAAAAAATAATTGAAGAGCATCGAGGGAGCATTTGGTTGGATACGGAGTATCACGAAGGAGCTGGTTTTGTTTTTCAACTGCCTCTTGTGTAATTAAATAATCATTAGGAACAGTTTAACTATGTCAAAGCATAATACGAAAGTACTGGTTGTGGATGACGAGCCAGATATTCGTCAATTGGTTCATGACATCCTTAAGGATGATGGTTATCAGGTTACTATGGCAGAAAATGCCCAGGTTGCTAGAGAGCTTAAGAAAAGTGAGCAGCCCGATTTAATATTGTTGGATATTTGGATGCCCGATACTGATGGTATTACGCTTTTAAAAGAATGGGTTTCTGAGGATGTTGTGAATATACCTATAGTCATGATGTCTGGGCATGGAACTATTGAAACAGCAGTAGAAGCAACACGGCTAGGGGCATATGATTTTCTTGAGAAACCACTGTCTTTAGCGAAATTATTATTAGTCGTTGAGCGGGGGCTGGAGGCTGGTTTACTGCAAAGTGAGAATACGGGTTTAAAATTACAGTTAAATAGATTGGTTGACCCTGTTGGGAGTGGTGCTCAAATTGAGCAATTGAAAGATAAGTTGAAACGGTTAGCGCAATATGATGCGCGGGTGCTGTTTTTAGGAGAAGGGGGCGCAGGGAAAGAATTATTTGCTCGGTTTTTGCATCGACATAGCCCGCGGCGAACAGGTCCTTTTGTTGATGTATCCGTAGGGAGTATTGCGTCTGAGAATGCAGCAACAGAGTTTTTTGGAACAGAAGATGAAGTCGGTAATATTTACCCTGGATTGTTAGAGAGAGCTCATGGCGGCGTACTTTTTTTAGGTGAAGTGGCTGATATGGATTTGGAAACGCAGTTACGTTTAGTGAGTGCGATGGATTCAAGCTCTTTTCTTCGGGTCGGGGGAAACGCATCGGTTTCTGTCGATGTTAGAGTTATTGCATCTACGCGTGTTTCTTTAGAAGCAGAGGTGAATGCAGGTCGATTTCGTCAGGATTTATTTTATTTGTTAAACGTTGTGAGTTTTGATATTCCACCGTTAAGAGAGCACAGTGAGAACATTCCGGTTTTGTTGAGTTTTTATGTTGATTTTTTTGTCAAAGATGAAAAATTGTTATTTCGGAAGTTTTCTATAGCGGCGCAGAATTTTTTACGAAATTATGGTTGGCCTGGTAATGTGCGGGAGTTGAAGAACTTGGTGCAACGATTGCTTATTTTAGGAGTTGGTGAAGAAATTGGGGTTGATGAAGTAAAAAAAGCCTTGGGGTCGTCGGTGGTTTTTGGGGTTTCTACGATGCCTGAGTTCTTTAATTTATCGTTAAAAGAGGCGCGAGAGCATTTCGAAAAGTCTTATATTCAGTATCATTTAGAACGTACGGATGGTAGTGTTGCCAAGCTTTCGAAGGCAATTGGTATGGAAAGGACTCATTTGTATCGGAAGTTGCACGCCCTAAAGATCAAGTTATAGACATAATGTTAGGCTGTAGGTGTAAAAAAACTTGATGACTAATGGTTTATTCATTATAATTACCGGTTTTATATTGTCTCAATCAAATACGAAGCACTGATGAAAACATTTAGCGCAAAACCAGCCGAAGTGAAACGTGATTGGTATGTTGTTGATGCCGAAGGAAAGACGTTAGGTCGACTTTCAAGCGAAATTGCAAAACGTTTACGCGGAAAACACAAACCAGTATATACCCCGCATGTGGATACCGGAGATTACATTATTGTAATCAATGCGGAAAAAATTCATGTTACGGGTAATAAGGAAAAAGATAAAGTCTACTATCACCATACAGGCTATGTCGGAAACCTTAAATCGGTTAATCTAAACAAATTAAGAAGAACATTTCCTGACCGGATTATAAGTACGGCAGTCAAGGGAATGTTACCTAAGAACCCATTGGGCAGAGCGATGTTTCGCAAGCTGAAAGTATATGCAGGCCCTAACCATGATCATCAGGCGCAAGAGCCTAAGGTTTTGGAAATCTAGAGAATTAGTAGGAAAAAAACTATGGCAGAAGTTCAGTATTATGGAACAGGACGGCGTAAAAGTGCAGTAGCACGAGTTTATGCAAAAAAAGGTTCTGGTCAAATCACTATCAATAGTAAAAGTATTGATGCTTACTTTGGGCGTAAGACAGATCAGATGATTGTGCGTCAACCTTTAGAGCATCTTGAAATGACATCTGATTTTGATCTTGATGTTTATGTTAAAGGTAGTGGTCCTTCGGGGCAAGCCGGTGCTATTCGTCATGGTCTTGCGCGTGCATTGATGGAATTTGATGAGACGTTACGGCCTTCTTTGCGTTCAGCAGGGTTTGTTACTCGTGATTCACGAAAAGTTGAGCGTAAGAAAGTGGGTCTTCATAAAGCGAGAAAGCGCCCACAGTACTCGAAACGTTAATTTTCTGTTTTTGTTATTTTTAATTTCATTAGAGGTATTTTTAATTATTGAGATTAGAACTTGAACAAAAAAGGAAGAAAAAAAGGTTGTAGTTTTTTGATAACTACAGCCTTTTTTTTTGATAATTTTTTTTGTAAATTCATGTATAGGACAATAGATGACGACAAAAACTGAGGTTCCTAGCCCTTTTTGCGGTATCGGGACAGATGATCTAGTGCTTAATGTAGATGGAAAATCTATTAATGTGCTGGCCAATGGTTGTGCTATTAATACACCGGCATTTGAGCAAGCCATTGGAGATATTGTTCCTAGGGTCAACGGGAAAGAGGTTGCAATTGAGGACGCTGTCGCACAAGCAGCAGATATTCTTAAGACTTCGCATCAGACTTTAATTGGGGGCTGTGCAACGGACGTAAATGGTATGCGTGCTTTGGTTTCATTGGCGGATCATAACGGTGCAGTTGTCGATAATATTGCATTTAATACAACACGCCGTAATATTTTGGCCTTACAAGATTCGGGTTGGATGACGACAACGCTTGCTGAGGTTAAAAATCGTTGTGATTTGTTGGTGGTTATTGGTACTGATTTAGAAGAGGTTTCACCGCGTTTTTTTGAGCATTTCATCTGGAATGAATCGCCCATGTTTTTAGAGGCTGGTGCGCAATGTAAAGTGATTTATTTAGGTAAAGAACCTTCGGGCCAATCTGCGGTATCACCGGCGGGTGTTAGGCCTCAAGTATTGCCTTGTGCAGATGAGGATTTGCCAGAAGTAGTGGCCGTTTTAAGGGCTTTAGTAAAAGGAAATAATATTTCCCACTATGAAGTGGACGGTTTAGCGTTAACGGACTTACAGGCGTTGGCTGGGCAGTTAAAAGGGGCTGTTTATGGTGTAGTGACTTGGTCAGCTGGTTCATTGGATTTCCCGCATGCAGAATTGACGGTGCAGGTTATTTGTGAGTTGGTGAAAGATCTTAATGGAAAAACGCGCTGCTCTGGCTTGCCGCTAGGGGGTAGTGACGGTGATCAAACTGCGAATCAAGTAACGGCTTGGTTGACAGGTTATCCCGCTCGATTGTCTTTTGCAAAAGGTTTCCCAGAGTACGATCCTTATCTTTATGATGGGCAGTTATTGTTGGAGAATAAAGAGGTTGATGCCTTATTATGGGTGCATGACTTTAATAGTAAGGCATTACCACCCGAGGGTGTTGTTCCAACGATTGTGATTGGTCGTTCTGGGATGCATTTTGAAAAAGAACCAGCGGTATTCATTCCGGTTGGTACACCGGGAATCGATCATTGTGGGCATGCATTCCGAATGGATGGTATCGTTGCTATTCGATTGCAAAAATTAAGGGAGTCAGGATTGCCTTCAACAGCAGAAGTATTGACGTTAATTGATCAGGCACTGTAAAAAATGATAATAAAACTTACCGGTGGGATGGTTTACGACCCCGCCAATAATGTTAATGGCAAAGCGCTAGATATTTACATTAAAAATGATCGTATTGTATCTAAGCAAGAAGTAACTCAGGTTGATCAGGAAATTGATCTGCGTGGCAAAATAGTAATGGCGGGTGCTATAGATATACATACCCATGTCGGTGGCGGGAAAAATAATATTGCTAGAATTTTGTTACCAGAAGATCATCGTTCTGATCCGGTTGCAGCTACAGAATTAACGCGATCAGGAACAGGGCGTGCTTTGCCTTCTTCTTATGTGACTGGTTATCGATATGCTGAAATGGGGTATACCTCAGTTTTTGAACCGGCAGTATTGCCGGTTAATGCTCGTCAAGCGCATATGGAAATGGGTGACATCCCTATTTTAGATAAAGGCGGCTATGTCTTGATGGGAAGCGATGATTATTTCTTGCAAATGATGACGGCTAAAAAGGATCAACAAGCAATCAACGATTATGTGGCATGGACGCTTAATGCTACAAAAGGTATTGGTGTAAAAGTTGTTAATCCAGGCGGTATTAATGCCTTCAAATTTAATCAACGTCAACTTGATCTGGATGAAAATAATCAGTTTTATAATGTGACCCCTAGAGATATTCTTAGTGTTTTGGCGATAGCAGTTAAAGAATTGGGTATTTCACATCCATTGCATGTTCATGGTTGTAATCTTGGCGTACCGGGTAATAAAGATACCACCCTGTCAACCATTGAGGGTATTGGCGGGTTGTCGATGCATTTAACCCATATACAGTTTCACAGTTATGGGGTTGAAGGTGATTTTAAATTTTCTTCGGGCGCCACTGAAATTGCCGAAGCAATTAATAAGAATAAGAATATTACCGTTGATGTGGGGCAGGTGATGTTCGGGCAAACGATTACGGCATCTGGGGATAGCATGAAACAACATGCTAATCATAAGCATGCAAGTCCTAATAAGTGGGTTTGTATGGATATAGAATGTGATGCAGGTTGTGGTTTGGTTCCTTTCAAGTATCGGGATCAGAATTTTGTTAATGCCTTACAGTGGGCGATTGGTTTAGAAACCTTTCTTTTGGTTGAAGATCCTTGGCGCATCTTTTTGACAACAGATCATCCTAATGGAGCTCCTTTTACCTCTTACCCACATTTGATTCGGTTACTAATGGATAGAAGTTTTCGCAACGATATGTTGAAAACGATTCATCCTGAAGCGCAGAAAATGACAACGCTAGATACAATTGACAGAGAGTATTCATTGCAAGAGATTGCAATTATGACGCGTGCAGGGGCGGCAAAGTTAGTGGGTTTGGAAAATCGAGGGCATTTGGGTGTAGGGGCTTGGGCAGATATTACGGTATATACACCGGATGATAATCGAGAAAAGATGTTTGAAAAGCCTGATTATGTGTTTAAAGATGGCGAATTAGTAGTTAGAGACGGTGAAATTGTTCATATTAAATGGGGTACAACACATATTGTTACGCCTGAATTTGATAGCGGTATTGAAAAGGATTTGGCGAAATATTTTAGTCGCCATATGACCATGAAGATGGGGAACTTCAAAATTAGTAATGATGAAATAACCGAAGACGGGCGAAACACATTGACTGTTCAACCAACCCAGAGAGGTATTTTATGATCATTAATGGTGTCTTGGTCGATCATACTTTCGCAGAAGCTTTTTCGATGAAGGCTACGCGTGTCGTCATTACGGCACATACTGAGCAATGGGCTTTTAATGCGGCTAAGTCGATGACGGGATTTGCGACGTCAGTCATTGGCTGTGGTTGTGAGGCAGATATTGAACGGTATTTAAAGCCTTCAGAGACACCGGATGGGCGTCCAGGCGTTTCTGCCATGTTGTTTACCATGGGTGCCAAATCATTAGTAAAGCAGCTTGAAACGAGAGCGGGGCAGAGTGTGTTGACCTCTCCGACCTCTGCTTTGTTTTCAGGTATCGATGGCGGTATCCGAATTCCATTAGGCAAGAATTTGCGTTATTTTGGTGATGGTTTTCAGACCTCTAAAGTGATTAATGATAATCGTTATTGGCGAATTCCTGTGATGGATGGTGAGTTTCTGGTTGAAGAAACAACGGGGCAGGTGAATGCTATTGGCGGCGGTAATTTACTTATTCTGGCGGAGTCTGAAGTAGATGCATTAGAGGCATGTGAAAAGGCTGTTCTTGAAATGCGCAAAGTACCTAATGTTATCTTGCCTTTCCCGGGGGGTGTGGTGCGTTCTGGTTCTAAAGTTGGGTCAAAGTATCCGGCTTTGACCGCATCGACTAATGATGCTTTTTGTCCAACGTTAAAAGGGATTACGAAATCTGAGTTGTCTCCAGAAATTGAATCGGTCATGGAGATTGTTATTGATGGTTTGACCGAGACTGATATAAAAAAAGCGATGAAAGTAGGCATGGAGACCTTTTGTTCGATTGGTGCTTATAATGGTGTTAAACGTATTAGCGCCGGTAATTATGGCGGGAAATTAGGGCCCTATCATTTTCATTTACAGGAGATTATGAATGACTGATTTGACGTTGACAATGAAGTATAGGCCTGATCAGCGTGTTGATATGTCGCCTATAACCTGTGATAAATTAGCAGGATTGGATTTGGCTGAAATTGCGGCTATTGAATTGCAGAATGGTAAAAGAAAATTACGTGTTGATGAGTTGTTTTCAATTTCAGGGTCAGATGTTGGGAAGATACACATCAATAATAGTTTTTCTAAATTAGATTATATTGGTTGTGGGTTAGACGGTGGCAGTATTCTGGTAACCGGTGATGTGGGCG
Source organism: Methylococcales bacterium (assembly GCA_030753675.1). Lineage (GTDB taxonomy): Bacteria > Pseudomonadota > Gammaproteobacteria > Methylococcales > Methylomonadaceae > OPU3-GD-OMZ. The sequence goes on along the minus strand of JASMBU010000003.1, from coordinate 53,188 downwards.
CTTATTTAGCTATGGATATGCGAGCGGGGGAAATAACGGTATCGGGTAATGTTGGGATATATGCTGCTTGCCAAATGAAAAATGGATTTTTACAGGTTCTTGGTGATGTTAGTGATTTCCTCGGCAGTGCTTTACCGGGGAATAAAAAAGGTATCCAGGGTGGTACCGTCCTTATTAAAGGGAATGCGGGTGATCGTGTGGGAGATCATATGCGACGCGGAATGATTTTGATTGAAGGCGGTACTGGCGATTATTGTGGCGCTAGAATGACGGCGGGAACTATCGCGGTTATGGGTGAGACGGGACGAAATATTGGTTATGGTATGCGTCGTGGTACATTGTTATTGTGGCAGCAACCTAAGATTCCGGTCACATTTGGTGATTGTGGAACCCATACGTTTTCATTTTTACCCATGTTGTTTAAGACAATGGCGAAATTTGATTCTAAATTTTCAGATTCCTCTCAACACTTTAATCGTGTGCATAGATATGGTGGCGATATAGCAGGGATTGGTCGTGGCGAGATTCTGGTTCGGGTGGGTAGCGCCTAGATCGTTTTAGTGGGCGTCTAGTATTTTGGCGATTGATTTAATATAAAGCAACGGCTCGATAGCTTGTACACGTTGGCGTAGTGTGTCGACAGTATCATTGGGATACACAGGGACTTCTTGTTGGGCAATGACGGGGCCATCATCATAGACCTCATTGATAAAGTGAATACTGGCGCCGCTAATTGTTTCTTTTGCATTAAGAACCGCTTGATGTACGCGGTCACCATACATGCCTTGGCCGCCGTGTTTTGGTAGTAACGCCGGGTGGACATTCAATATTTTGTTTGAGAAGCGGGCTAATGTTTGTTGTTTTATATGCTTCATGTAGCCAGATAAAATTACGTAATCTGTTCCGGTGACTGAGAGGGCGTCTTCAATGGCTTTATCCTCTTGGACACTATTTGGGTGCGTTAATGCACTGATGTGAATTATTTTTATCGTGTTTTCTAGGCACCATTGAGAAATATCAGAGTTCTCATTGTTGGTAATAACAACCCCAATGTTGGCACTGAGTTCATGGTTTCTTATCGCTTGGATAATTGCTTTTGCAGCAGAGCCACCGTGAGAAGCAAGAAAGCTGAGTGTGGTTTTTCGGTTTACCATTATCGTGTTATCTGAGCCAAGTAATAGAAGTGGTGTTGGTTGGCGTGTTGGAATCCAGTGTTGTTTGACCGTTTTAGGCCAAAAAGTAAAGCACCTAAGGGCTACAGAGTTAACAGTCTCTGTGGGCCTTAGGTCTTTGTGTTAGCTATGAAGATTAGATTTTACCGTCTAATCCCATTTGAAAATATTTGTGGGTAATATTTTCTTGATTCTCTAAAAGCCAGTCAATACTCGGTTGGTGGTTCATGGCTTTATGAATGGCTTGGGCCGTTGCTTTACGATGAATATCGAAAAGGATTTGGTGGTCGAGATTATCATCTGTGGCAACGCTAGGGTTAAGCCATACAGATACGATAATACCTAAGTCGTTTGCTTTTTCCTTAGGAATGTCACCGGCTCTAACAGCATCCAAAACACCGTTTGCAATAGCAGCTTGGACAGTGCCCATTAAAATATTAGTATAGCGATTATCTTTAACAGTGACTTTGCTCACCATTAATGTGACCGGGCGAACTTGTATATCGGTATTTAAAATAGCAAAAACGCGCGAGTGGCCTTTGACTTGGTCGCCCGTTAATGTTGCTAGAGCAGTGCCAACAGGACCGTCTAGTTCACCAATAATTATTTCGGGTTCTGCTGCTGTTCCGGGAGGACCGCCAGCGACTAAGGATTCACCGGTCCGCATTATAATTCTTTCACTCATGGTGTTTCTCCAAAAGAAGGTGGTTAAAAAAATACTTATGATTAGTAATGTAAACGACTAGAATAGCATATTTGTGGGTTATATTTATTTGCTTTATGGCAACAACGTTAACGACTCAAGATCACAGCCGTGATGTGGCAGGATTGACTTATATTTATCCCGTTTTGTCGAGGCGAGCAGGCGGAATTTCTGTAGGGATTAATTTTAATGTTAATAATGCCTGTAATTGGCGTTGTGTCTATTGCCAAGTGCCTGGACTGTCTGTTGGCAGTGCGCCGGATATTGATTTGTTGAAATTACGAGAAGAACTGTATTTTTTTCTTGCGTATGTCGATTCAGGACGTTTTTATAGTGACTTTTCTGTTGATCCTAATTGTAGAGATATTAAGGATATTTCTATTTCCGGGAATGGTGAGCCGACGAGTTTAGCCAGTTTTGGTGAGGCTATTGAGGTGGTTAAGGAGGTTTTGGAGCGTAGGTCTAAGTTGGGCCAGATCAAGTTAGTGTTAATTACTAATGGTAGCTTATTGCATCGAGAATCCGTTAGGTGTGGTTTGGCGCTATGGGGAGCATTGGGTGGGCATGTATGGTTTAAGTTAGATAGTGCAACGGTCACTGGGCGAGAGTTAATCAATAGTACGATGATTCCTGTAGAACGCATTATGGAAAATATTAAGGTGACTGGCGAGGTGTGTGAGCTTTGGCTGCAAACTTGTTTATTTGATTATCCAGGAAAGATAAGTTTTGATGGTGAAGTTAGGGCATATCAATTGTTTTTGCAAGAGATTCGGATCAAAGCAAAGATCCAAGGAGTTTATTTATATACTATAGCGCGACCACCTTTGCAACCGGAGGCGCGGGTTATTGCTCCTGTGCAAGGCTATCAATTGGACCGGGTGGCAGATAGTATTAGAAGGATCGGCTTTAGGGTTCAAGTGAGCTATTAGTCGATTTGTCCCGTATGTAGGTATAGGTTATAAATGTCGCGGTAATGAGTGTTAGCCAAACGGTGACTAAAGGACCGATAACGCCGTCATAATTGCTGACCAAGAAATACCAATCAGAACTAGGATTTCGATTTAGAAATGCCGAATTTGTTTTGATTAGAAAGACCCAACCGGCATGGATTCCAATGCATATCCCAAGGCTCATAGGTGATTTTGTTCGTATAGTGGCAAGAAAGATACCTACAGACATGAGGGCAATAAAGGCAGATAGGTTTTCAGGGTTAGTCAGTTGAGTTAAAGCATCGGCTATTAAATAGTAGCTACTGGATAGGCTGGCTTCGTCAGGAGGTATTTCTGTTTTACTTTTAAGGAAATGGAGGCCTGCGTAATAAAAAGCGCTGAATGGAATGGCAAATAGCATCCCTTTTGCACGCGTTAGGCTAGTCAAAAGAATGCCTCGAAAAAGCATCTCTTCTGGGATGGAAACAAGGAATGAAATGAGCAGTATTTTGAATATTTTAGCCAGTATTATGGTTGCTGTGAACTGAAAGTTGTGATCAATAACCCAGATATCAAGATAGTAAAAAGTAAGAAATAGAGGCGTTAGGATAGCGATACCTAGGACTAATCCGGTTATTATTTGGTGTGCAAAATCTTTTTTGGCTGTAATACCTAGGTCGGCCTTAGATAGTTTAAGAAAATGCATTAAAGGGAATATGCTGAGTAGAAGAAGTACCAAGGCTGTTTTACTGATGAGTTTGCGCAAAGGAACTGCCCCGTCAATAGCGAGGAATATAAAATACCCTAAGACACCCGCGATAATAATTGCAAGGGTTAGTATGGCGAGCGGAGTCAGCGCAGAAAGCAATGTTTTCATAAAGGGAACAAAGATTTTTTATTGTTAGGTTTGTGAATATTAAGTTATAATATAATGATAATTCAAATGCGAATGTGGCGGAATTGGTAGACGCGCTGGTTTTAGGTACCAGTATCTTTGATGTGAGAGTTCGAGTCTCTCCATTCGCACCATATTTTATCCTAATGGATGTTGGTTTGACTCGTCTATAACTAGATCAGTTACTAGAGGGTGCTAGCATAACATTACCAGACCTATTCCACATTTCATATTCTATATCCCTACAAATTTATTGAGGTAAATAAATGCAAGTTTCTGTTGAGAAAGTTTCTGATTTGAGCAGAAAAATGACTGTTCGTGTTTTGGAAGAAAGCATCCAAGAAAAGGCTGAGACTCGACTGAAGACATTGGCTAAAGACGTTAAGTTAGATGGTTTCAGGCCTGGTAAGGTGCCCTTTCATGTCGTTAAGAAAATGTTTGGTGAGCGCGCTAGGGGTGAAGTAATTAGTGCGTTAATTGAATCTTCTTATTATGAAGCATTGCAAAGTGAAGGCTTGAAACCAGCAGGTGCACCCCATATTGTACCGAGTGAGGATCAAGGCAATGATGATGGGTTTGAGTATGTTGCAGATTTTGAAGTCTTACCGGAAGTCGACTTAGCCGGTATCGATCAAATTGAAGTTAAACAGCCTGTTTGTAGTGTACAGGAAGAGAATATTGAAAAAACAATTGAAACGTTACGACTTAACAAGAAAGAATGGAATGCCGTAGAACGCAGTGGTCAAGAGACCGATCGTTTAACATTTCATTTTTCGGGTGTTTGTGATGATAAAAATTTCACCGATGGCAAGGTAGAGAATTATCAATTGGAATTGGGGTCGAATCAAATGATTCCAGGATTTGAAGATGAGTTGCTCGGCCTTAATGCGGGTCAACAGAAGGTGTTTGATAGTGTCTTTCCTGAAGAGTATGGGAATGCTGATTTAGCCGGTAAAACGGCCACATTTGACGTTGAAGTTGTGTTGGTTGAAGAGATGAGCTTACCGGTAGTTAATGAAGAATTTATAAAGTCTTTTGGCAGTACGGCCGGTGATGTTGATTCATTTAAGGGTGAGGTGAAGGCTAATTTAGAAATTGAATTAGGCCAAGCAATTAAACGACATCTTAAGAATCAGGTTATGGATTCATTGTTTGATAAATCCCCTATGAATCTTCCTGGTGTCTTAGTGGATCAGGAGATAGAAGCACTCAAACAGCCTTATAAGGAAAATGCTAAGCGTCAAAAGCAGGCTATTTCAGATAGCGACTTGCCGCGTGAGATGTTTGAAGAACAGGCGAAGCGTCGGGTTGCTTTAGGGTTGCTGTTATCTGAGATTATCCAAGAAAATGAAATTCAAGTGGATGCCGCAAGAGTGCGGCAAGAAATTGAAGTGATGGCTAATACTTATGAGAAACCAGAGGATGTGGTAAATTGGTATTATGCAGATAAAAAACGCTTGGCTGATGTCGAGAGAATGATTCTTGAAGAGCAGGTGATTGATTGGGTCGTTAAGCATAATACCGTGGTTGAAGAGAATGTTGCATTTGATGAATTAATGACGGTACAGAATTCAGGGGTTGTAAATGGCTGATTTTAAAGAAAGTGTTGCTGAATTAACAAGTAGTGGCTTGGTTCCTATGGTTATCGAGCAAACGGCTCGAGGTGAACGTTCTTATGATATTTATTCACGGCTTTTAAAAGAGCGTGTTATTTTCATGGTTGGGCAAGTTGAAGATCATATGGCCAATTTGATTGTTGCTCAGTTGCTTTTTTTGGAATCAGAGAATCCAGATAAAGATATACACTTATATATAAATTCTCCAGGTGGCTCTGTATCTGCTGGGTTGGCTATTTATGACACCATGCAGTTTATTAAGCCGGATGTCTCGACGATGTGTATTGGGCAAGCGGCGAGTATGGGGGCATTATTGCTCACTGGTGGCGCGAAAGGTAAGCGTTATTGTTTGCCGAACTCAAGGATGATGATACACCAGCCATTAGGTGGATTTCAGGGACAGGCATCAGATATTGATATTCATGCTAAAGAAATTATTTTGGTTCGAGAGCGACTTAACCGGATTATGGCGGATCATACGGGGCAATCGATGAAGAAGATTCAGAAAGACACGGACAGAGATAACTTTTTGAGTGGGTCTGATGCGGTAAAGTTTGGGTTGATTGATCAAGTTTTGGCGAGCCGGGTGGCGGGTTCTGATCGATAGGTATTCTAAAGTTGTATTGAGTCTATTAACATTTAGTGCAAGATTAAGCGGATAAATTAGGTTTCAGAGGTTTTCAATGAGTGATGATAAACGCAGTATAGAGGATGAAAAGTTACTGTATTGTTCGTTTTGCGGTAAAAGCCAGCATGAAGTAAAGAAGTTGATAGCAGGCCCGTCTGTATACGTATGTGATGAATGTGTAGCGCTTTGTAATGATATTATTCGTGAAGAGTTGCAAGAGGAAGCAGGTGCTGAGAGAACTGATCTTCCAACGCCAAAAGAAATCAATCAAGTTCTTGATGAGTATGTGATTGGTCAAAATAGCGCGAAGAAAATTTTGGCTGTTGCCGTATATAATCATTACAAGCGCCTTAAAAATAAGCCACAGGAAGGCGATGTGGAATTAGCAAAAAGTAATATTTTATTGATTGGCCCAACAGGGTCTGGTAAGACGTTATTGGCTGAAACGTTAGCCAAATTATTGGATGTTCCTTTTACTATCGCAGATGCCACAACTTTAACAGAAGCAGGCTATGTGGGTGAAGATGTAGAAAATATCATTCAAAAGGTATTGCAGAATTGTGATTATGATGTAGAAAAGGCAGGGACTGGAATTGTCTATATTGATGAGATAGATAAAATATCTCGAAAATCTGATAACCCTTCATTGACGCGTGATGTTTCGGGCGAAGGGGTGCAGCAAGCCTTGTTAAAGCTAATTGAAGGCACTATTGCTTCTGTGCCACCGCAAGGGGGAAGGAAGCATCCCCAACAAGAATTCTTGCAAGTTGATACCCGTAATATGTTGTTTATTGTGGGCGGTGCTTTTGCAGGTCTTGATAAAGTGATTCAAGATCGTACCGAGAAAAGCGGGATTGGTTTCTCTGTCGATGTGAAAAGCAAAGAAGACCGTGGTAATGTTGGTGAGATTTTTGCAAAAGTTGAGTCTGAAGATTTAATTAAGTATGGGTTGATTCCAGAATTTATTGGTCGATTACCCATAGTGGCTTCATTAGAGGAATTAGATGAGAGCGCATTAATTCAAATTCTTACCGAGCCAAAGAATTCTTTGGTGAAACAATATCAGTTACTTTTCGATATGGAAGGTGTTGAGTTACAGTTTAGGGATGATTCTTTATCGGCAATTGCCAAAAAATCCACACAAAGAAAAACCGGTGCGCGCGGATTAAGAACTATTGTGGAATCAGTTCTTTTGGATACGATGTATGAAATACCCTCATCTGAAGGTGTGACTAAGGTTGTGGTTGATGGTTCAGTGATTGAGGGTGAAACCTCGCCATATTTAGTTTATGAAAATGACTCTATAGTAGCATCTGGCACAGACTCATAAGTTGTTTTATTGATAACACACTAGAAAAGTACGTTATACAATACTTGTTATTTTAAAGGTTAACACCATATTAGGTGTGCATTGTATGAGCAATGTCACTGAATTATTAGAAGGTCCCACTATGGAAACAGATGAAACGGGTTTATTACCAATGAATGCTTTAGTTCCGGTATTACCATTACGAGATGTTGTGGTTTATCCGCATATGGTTATTCCTCTATTTGTGGGGAGAGAAAAGTCGATTGATGCGCTTGATGTTGCGATGAAAGAAGATAAACAAATCTTATTAATTGCTCAGAAAGAAGCGGAAATTGATGACCCTTTAGTAGAAGACTTATACGAAATTGGGACATTAGCAAATATTTTACAATTGCTTAAATTACCTGATGGTACGGTGAAAGTACTGGTTGAAGGTTGTGAGCGTTGCCGAGTTTTAGAAATTAAAGAAACGGAGGGGGGGTATTCTGCCGAAGCTGAAGCGCTAGAGGATTCATTTGATTTAAGGGAAGAGGAAGCCGATGTTTTGGTTCGGGCGGTTATAAATTCATTTGATCAGTACGTTAAATTGAATAATAAAATCCCTCCCGAAGTTTTAAGTGCATTAGCAGGTATTGATGATGCGAGTCGTCTGGGTGATACCATCGCTGCACATATGGCGTTAAAGGTAGATGAAAAACAAATTATATTAGAAACTACTGAAGTTGCTGACCGGTTAGAAAATCTGATGACCCTTATGGAAAGTGAAATGGGTCTTTTGGAAATGGAAAAAAAGATTCGCGGTCGTGTTAAGCAACAGATGGAAAAGAATCAGCGAGAGTATTATCTGAATGAGCAAATGAAAGCCATTCAGCAAGAGTTAGGCGAGATGGATGATGTGCCTAATGAATTAGAAGAGATGGCGGCTAATATTAAAAAGTCAGGGATGTCTAAAGAAGCCAGGGTTAAAGCTGAGTCAGAACTCAATAAGTTGAAGTTGATGTCGCCCATGTCCGCAGAGGCAACCGTTGTCCGCAATTATATTGAATGGATGATTAATGTTCCTTGGAAAAAGAAAACCAAAGTTCGTCATGATTTAAAGGTTGCTGAAGAAGTTCTTGAAACTGACCATTTTGGATTAGAGAAGGTTAAAGAGCGCATCTTAGAATATTTGGCGGTTCAGCAACGGGTAAGAAAACTGAAAGGGCCAATTTTATGCTTAGTCGGACCTCCGGGTGTTGGTAAAACGTCTTTGGGTCAGTCTATAGCACGGGCCACGAATAGGAAATATGTTCGTATGGCTTTAGGGGGGGTTCGAGATGAGGCTGAAATTCGAGGGCACCGGAGAACCTATATTGGATCTTTACCGGGAAAGATCTTACAAAACTTATCCAAAGTAAAAACACGTAACCCCATGTTTTTACTGGATGAGATTGATAAAATGGCTATGGATTTTAGGGGCGATCCTGCTTCTGCAATGTTGGAGGTATTGGATCCTGAGCAGAATCATACTTTTTCTGACCATTATCTTGAGGTTGATTTTGATTTGTCTGATGTCATGTTTGTGGCGACAGCAAATACTTTAAATATTCCATCGGCTTTGCTAGATAGAATGGAGGTTATTCGTTTAGCGGGTTATACGGAAGATGAAAAAGCTAATATTGCGAAACGTTATCTGATTCCAAAGCAGATTGAAAATAATGGCTTGAAGAAAGGTGAGATTGATATTTCTGAAGAAGTTGTTAGAGATATTATTCGGTTTTATACGCGTGAAGCCGGTGTTCGAGGGTTGGAGCGTGAGATTTCAAAAATTTGTCGTAAAGTGGTCAAGCAATTATTGTTGTGTCACGACGATAAGAAAATAATTTTAGATAAAGAAAGTTTAGAGATTTATCTGGGTGTTCAGCGATTTCGCTACGGACACGCAGAAGCGGAAAATAGGATTGGACAGGTTACTGGGTTGGCATGGACTGAGGTGGGAGGTGAATTATTGACCATTGAAGCTGCCTTAGTGAATGGTAAAGGGAATTTTAAAGACCCAACAGGTAATCTTGAGAAGGTTATGAAAGAGTCTATTCGAGTGGCAAGCACGGTTGTTCAGAGCCGGTTAAAATTGTTAGGGATAGATGAAAAAGCCAGTCAGAAACATGATGTTCATATTCATGTTCCAGAAGGAGCAACCCCCAAAGATGGTCCAAGTGCAGGTGTTGCGATGTGTACGGCTATTGTTTCCGCATTGACTAATATACCTGTGAAATCTGATGTTGCCATGACAGGGGAGATTACGTTGAGAGGTGAAGTATTGCCCATTGGTGGATTAAAAGAAAAGTTATTAGCAGCGCATAGAGGTGGGATAATCACGATTTTAATTCCTTGGGAAAATGAAAAGGACTTGAAAGAAATACCAGAAGCCGTTTTAGAGAAATTAGAGATTCGCCCGGTACGGTGGATAGAAGAAGTGCTTGAAAGTGCATTACAATATCAGCCAACAGCACTTTTGGACGAGGACTCTGGAGCGACGGAAGAATCGGAAACAACGACAGCGTCATCAAGTCGGTTGTCATCTCATTAACTGTGGTATTAATGGCATGTTGTATCGCTTGAATTGGATATTAAAAAATAGCGATAAAAACATAGACAATTTTAGTATCCACAATATAAACTACGGTAACAGCTTTTGTACTAAAGCTTATTATGAATTTTAAATTCCAATGAAGGGGAAAGTAAATGAATAAATCGGAATTAATTGAATCTATGGCTGACGCATCTGGCTTATCAAAAGCAGATACAGCAAAATCCTTAGAGGCATTTACCAGTATAGTAACTGAAACTTTAAAGAATGAAGATTCAGTGGCGCTTATTGGTTTTGGTACTTTCTTAGTAAAGCATCGTGCAGAAAGAAAAGGTCGTAACCCTCAAACAGGTGCGGAGATAACAATTTCAGCAGCAAATATTCCTTCATTTAAAGCTGGAAAATCACTTAAAGATTCGGTAAAATAGCTTTTTTGATTCTGGGTGCTTAGCTCAGCTGGGAGAGCATCGCCCTTACAAGGCGAGGGTCGGGGGTTCGATCCCCTCAGCACCCACCAAAAAATTGGAGCGGTAGTTCAGTTGGTTAGAATACCGGCCTGTCACGCCGGGGGTCGCGGGTTCGAGTCCCGTCCGCTCCGCCAAGTTTATGAAAACCCCATGACTCAAAAGTCTGGGGTTTTTTTGTATCTGACGGTATGAATTTTTTTTAATTGTTTGCGCAAGGTAAAGCATTATGTTGCTAAAGATAAGAGAGAAGTCACAGGGTGTATTTTCATGGTTAATTTTACTTATGATTTGTGTTCCATTTGGGTTATGGGGCATTCAGAATTATTTGGGAGAGGGTGAGGAGAGTCCTGTTGTAACTATTGGTGACAAAGAATTCTTTCAACGTGATGTAAATCGAGCCTATAACCAACATAGCCAAAGCTTTAAGGGTATGAATATTGATGAAGCACAATTGAAGAAATTGGCATTAGAAAAGCTTATTCGAGATGAAGTGTTGCTACAGTATGTAGAAAATGAGGGGCTTGCTGTAACAGATAAGGCCGTTCGTGATTTTGTAGCTACGCTTGAATATTTTCAAACTGACGGAAAGTTTGATAAAGAACGATACCAGAATTTATTGTCGCAGCAAAAAATGACTTCTGATGAGTTTGTCAGAAGAATTAAGAAAGCAATGATTATGGAGCAATTCCAACGTACTATTGTAGAGAGTGGGTTTAGTACCGATTACGATGTTGAGCAGTTCTTTAAGATTCAGAATCAATTGCGGTCTGCACGTTTTGTAATCGTTCCTTTGCCGACAGATATTACAGTAGTTGGGGAGGAAGAAGTTCAGCAATACTATCAGGACAATGCTGAGAGTTATCGTACTGAGGCTAAAGTTTCTATTGAATATATCGAGTTAGCATTAGATGATTTAGCGAAAAACATTCATCCGTCACCGGCTCAATTAGAGTTATTTTATCAAGAGCAACAAGATGCTTTTAGGACGGATGAGCGTCGTAAAATAAGTCATATTTTATTAGCGGACATGGATACGGCTTTAGTACAAGCGGCAGAGATCAAAGCACGTTTAAAAACCAGTGGTTTTGAAGCGTTAGCCCGTGAATTTTCAGCGGATAAATTATCGGCCAGTAAAGGTGGTGATTTAGGGTTGATTGTTGCCGGGGATATGGATGAGGCCTTTGAAGGAGTAGCACTAGGATTGGCAGAAGGTGAAGTCTCAGAACCTGTGAAAACTGAATTTGGTTATCATATTATTAAAGTGACTGAATTAACACTAGGTGTCGTTAAGCCCTATGAGGAAGTTAAGGAAGTTGTTGAACTGGGCTTTAAAAAGGTAGAAGCGGAAAATATTTTTTATGAGTTAGGTGAGACGCTTGCTGAAATTAGTTTTGAAAATCCTGATAATTTAGAAGTGGCAGCAGAATCTATTGGTGTCTCTGTTCGAGAGACCGAGAGTTTTACTCGTACGCAAGGTCATGATGATATTTCAGTTGAAGACTTGGTTCGAGAAAAAGCTTTTTCTGAAGATGTGTTGGCAGGAAATAACAGTGAAGTTATAGAGTTGGGTTCAGATCGGATAGTGGTTTTAAGGGTTTTGAGTCATAGCGTAGCAAAAGTAAGGCCTTTGTTGGAAGTAAGTTCCTTGATTAAAGATCGACTTAAAAGCGATGCTGCTAAGCAACAGGCTTTAGCCGTGGCTAAGGAATTAAAATCACTCGTTCAATCAGGGCAGTCGTTGGCCGTATTAGCAAAGGAAAAAGGATTATCTTTTATAGTTGCGGATGATATACAAAGAAATAACGCTGATTTTCCATGGGAAATTAACAGTGCTATTTTTGTCGGTGCAAAACCCAAAAGTGACCGACCGACAACCATGGTAGTGGCTTTAGAGTCGGGTGAACAGGCCGTGGTGAATTTATTAAGTGTTACGGAAGGACAATTAGCCAAAGCAAATAAAAAGGAGTTTGGTATCGCTCGAACTAACATTAGTAAGTTGTTGGCTGATGGTGACTTTGATGCCGTTTTAAGTAGTTTACAAGCGAACGCATTAGTTAATGTATCAGAGCCTTAATGGATGATAAATTTTAGGATGTAAAAAAGGGGCTTTAAAGCCCCTTTTTTATGTGGATTAGAAAAACTAATTATTCTTCGCTGGATGCAGCTAATCCTGCGATATTATAACCCGCGTCTACAAAGAGAATTTCCCCAGTAATTCCAGAAGCCAAGTCTGAGCATAAGAAAGCGGCGGCATTGCCAACTTCCTCAATTGAAACGTTTTTCTTCATGGGAGCCGTATCGGCAGCTTTACTAAGCATAGACCTAAAATTATTAATTCCAGCTGCCGCAAGGGTTCTAATGGGACCGGCGGATACAGCATTCACACGTGTTCCATCCGGACCTAAAGAAGCCGCCATATAGCGCACATTTGCATCTAGGCTAGCTTTTGCAACACCCATGACATTGTAGTTAGGAATTGCCCGTTGTGAGCCTAAGTAGCTTAATGTGAGTAAAGAGCCATTTCTGCCATCCATCATAGGTTTACCGGCTTTTGCCAGTGCGGCAAAGCTGTAGGCACTAATGTCATGAGCAATACGGAAATTTTCGCGTGTGACGGAATCAACATAACTGCCTTCTAAGGCTTCTCGAGGGGCAAAAGCAACAGAATGAACAATACCATCTAAACCATCCCAATGTTGTGCTAGAGTATCAAAAACGTTATTAATTTGATCGTCAGAACTTACATCACATTCAGCGGTAATAGTTGAATCACATTCAGCGGCCATTTTTTCTACGCGACCTTTTAATTTTTCATTTTGATACGTAAACGCTAAATCAGCGCCTTCCCTGTGCATTGCCTGAGCGATACCCCAGGCGATTGAACGGTTGCTGGCTAGGCCAACAATTAAAATGCGCTTGCCCTGCAAAAAACCCATTATCATCTCCTGTTAAAATTATTGATAGAATATATTAAGTATCTATGAGCTGTTTATCGTTGTCCAGTAAATTTAAGGAAATGACTATTTAATGTTTAGTGTAAGTTGTAAGCGTTGGTTGCTATTAATTCATTGCCTATTACTTAGTAGTTGTAATGACGCTATGTTAAATAATCCTTATCCAGCAAAAGAAGATAAGCAGTCCATTTTGTACAGTTCTTTCTCGGAGCGTCCCAAGCATTTGGATCCTGCGGTTTCCTATAGTTCTAATGAGTATGCAATTATTGGACAAATTTATGAGCCACTGCTTCAGTATCATTATTTGAAACGGCCGTATCAATTAGTTCCTTTGACGGCGGCAAAAATGCCGGAAATAACTTATCTTATTGAAGATCAATCGGGTGTATTGATAAAAACCCATTTGGAGCCTGAAAAAGTACGTTTTACAGATTATATGATTGAAATTAAGCCTGGTATTCGTTTTCAGCCACATCCCGCTTTAGCAAAAGGTAAGGATTATATTTATCATAATCTACAGGTAGAAGACGTCATTGATATTTCTACCATTACAGATTTTGAACACAGCGGAACGCGAGAAGTGGTTGCAGAAGATTATGTTCATCAGATCAAGCGCTTAGTTCATCCCAAAATACACTCGCCTATTGCAGAATTAATGAAGGAGTATATTGTTGGCTTAGAAGAATTTTCTAAAATGGCGGAAATACAGGATCCGGTTGCATTTAGGGGGCTAAATATTTCTGGTGTGGAAGTGATTGATAAGTTCCACTTTCGGATTCGTATTTATGGTAAGTATCCGCAATTTATTTTTTGGTTATCTATGCCTTTTTTCTCACCAATGCCTTGGGAGGCAGATGTTTTTTATGGGCAAGATGGCTTAGCCGACAAAAATATTTCATTAGATTGGTTTCCAATAGGTTCAGGCGCTTATATGTTGTCGGAGAATAATCCTAATCGACAAATGGTTTTATCGAAGAACCCATATTTTCATTTGGAGCGCTATCCTAATTCTGGTGAGCCGGGTGATTTTGAGTCGGGGTTGTTGGCAGATGCAGGAAAATCATTACCTTTCATTGACAAGGTCATTTATGTTTTAGAGAAAGAAACCATTCCTTATTGGAATAAGTTTTTGCAAGGTTACTATGACGCTTCGGGGGTCGCATCGGATAGCTTTGATCAGGCGATTCAGTTTATGGGTGACGGGAAGGCTGCTCTAACTCCGGCATTACAGAAAAAAGAAATTCGATTACAAACGGCGGTCACGACTTCTATTTCTTATCTGGGGTTTAACATGATAGATGGCGTTGTCGGGGGGAGATCGGATAAGGCAAGAAAATTAAGACAAGCGATTTCGATTATTATTGATTATGAAGAATATATAGCTATTTTTATGAATGGCCGAGGTGTGCCTGCGCAAGGTTTATTACCTCCTGGAATATTTGGTTATGAGTCTGGTGTGCAGGGGCTAAATCCATATGTTTATGACTGGCATGACGGTTATCATCGTAAGTCAATGGATACCGCTAAGCGGTTGTTAAGTGAGGCGGGTTTTAAAGGTGGCGTTGACCCATCTACCCAAGAGGCGCTAGTGCTTTATTTGGATACGGCAGCGAGTGGTCCAGATGATAGAGCGCGGTTGAATTGGTATCGGAAACAATTCTCAAAAATAGGTCTTCAATTAGTCATTCGGGCAACCGACTATAATAGGTTTCAACAGAAAATTCGTTCGGGTAATGCGCAATTATTTTTATGGGGTTGGAATGCGGATTATCCGGATCCAGAAAACTTTTTATTTCTGTTATATGGGCCACATTCAAAAATTAAAACTGGGGGTGAAAATGCAGCCAATTATCAAAATGCTGTGTATGACCGGCTCTTTGAGGAAATGCGTAATTTGGCTAATGGACCAGTTCGATTAGAAAAAATTCATCAATTGCAGGAAATCATTCGCTATGATGCTCCTTGGGTTTTAGGGTTTTATCCTAAAAGTTATTCGCTTATTCATAAATGGTATCAAAATCTTAAGCCTAATCTTATGGCTAATAATAAGTTGAAATATACGCGTATTGATAGTGACTATCGTGCTCGGCAACGCCAACTATGGAATAAACCTTTATGGTGGCCTATGGTGCTTTTGATTGGGGTGGGGGCTATTTTACTTTGGCCTGCGCTGGTGATCTATCGTAGACGTAAAAAGGCAGTCATTAATGCACGCTAATGTGAGTTATATTTATTTCTTAACGGACATGGATAACAGATGATTCAGTATATTATCCGCAGGCTTATGTATTCGATCCCTCTGTTACTGGGTGTTAATATTTTAACGTTCTTTTTATTCTTTGTGGTTAATACGCCAGATGATATGGCAAGAATGCAATTAGGGCAGAAGCATGTCACTGAGCAAGCAGTGAGTAAGTGGAAGATTGACCATGGCTATGATTTACCGCTATTTATTAATTCTGGGAAGGATTCTTTTAAAACGATAACCGAAACGATTTTTTATCAAAAATCCATAAAGTTATTTGTTTTTCAGTTTGGTATTTCTGACAGTGGAAGGAATATTGGTGCGGATATTAAGCAGCGTATGTGGCCAAGTTTGGCCGTTGCATTACCTGCTTTATTGATAGGATTATCGGTTAACATATTGGCTGCATTGTTGATGGTACTTTTTAGGCAGAGTTATCTAGAGTTTTGGGGCTTGGTTGCTTGTGTTGTGATCATGTCTATATCAGCACTGTTTTATATTATTGGAGGGCAATTTTTGTTTAGCAAATTGCTTAAATTGGTACCTATATCTGGTTTTGGTTCTGGTGTTGATGCATTGAAGTTTTTAATTTTACCGGTTGTGATTAGTGTCGTATCAGGGTTAGGCTCCGGGGGGCGTTGGTATCGGGCTTTGTTTATTGAAGAAGTTGAAAAAGATTATGTGGTAACCGCTCGCGCAAAAGGATTGTCTGAGACACAGGTATTATTCCGGCATGTTTTAGGTAATGCGATGATTCCTATTTTAACCGGAGTTGTTGTGGTTTTACCGTTATTGTTTATGGGTAGTTTAATTATGGAGTCTTTTTTTAGTATACCGGGTTTAGGCAGTTATACCATTGATGCCATTAATAGACAGGATTTTGCAATAGTCAGATCAATGGTTTTCTTAGGCTCAGTACTGTATATCCTTGGTTTATTATTGACGGATATCTGCTACACCTTGGTTGATCCTCGTGTGAAATTGTTATAGGTTTAATTCAGATGATAATTTTATGGACGGATGCGCTTATTTATCTACTGTTAACCACGGCTATGGTTAGCGGATTTTTTTTAAGGAATTATGAAGGGCTTAAGCGACCATTGAATAAAATAGCGGCCAATAAAAGCGCGATGGTATCAATGATAATTTTATTGTTTTTCGTAGCTATTGGGCTCTTGGATTCTCTTCATTTTAAGGCTGAGGGGCAACGCGCTTCTGGGATTATTAGTGTGTTAGATTACTGCACTCAGCCGTTGTGGCAACAAACGGAAAAAACCTATTCCGCTCCCTTTTCAGCTTATCTTTATAGTAAGGCATATATCACCCAAGCAAATGGTTTTCAGTCGTGGGGTTTTCCACGCTTAAAATTTGGTGGCAGCCATTTGCTAAATCCAGAGATTGAAAAAACAGCTGATGTGTTAATTAAATTAATCGTCGGGCTAAGTAAGGGATTTGTTTTTTGCATATCATGGGTAGGTCTGCGTGCTTTGTGCTTAGCTAAAAAGGCTGGGCAGATTAGACTTCAAGTTAGGCCTGGGTTTATGGGGATAACCATTATCATTGTTGTTGTTGGGTTATCGGGCATTATTGAGTTATCTACGTATTACCATATTCTGGGCACGGATAAGGTGGGAGAAGATGTTTTCTATCAAACGATTAAAAGTATCCGGACGGGCTTGGTTATTGGGTCTTTAACGACCTTTATTATGTTACCACTGGCTGTTGTTTTTGGTATTTTGGCGGGTTTTTATCGTGGTTGGGTGGATGATTTAATTCAATATAGCTATACCACATTAAATTCTATACCCAGTGTGTTATTGATTGCGGCATCTATTTTAATGGTTCAGATTTATATGGTGAATCATCCGGAATTATTTACTAATCTTGAGAGTCGGGCAGACCTACGTCTATTATTTTTATGTTTAATCTTGGGTGTAACCAGTTGGACGGGGTTGTGCCGAATGTTACGTGCAGAGACTTTAAAGTTGCGTGAAATGGGCTATGTACAGGCTGCTAAAGTATTAGGCGTCAGGCCTATAGGGATCTTATTTCAACATATTCTGCCGAATGTCATGCATATCATCTTGATTTCAGTTGTTTTGGATTTTAGCGCTTTAGTCTTAGCGGAGGCCGTATTGTCTTATATTAATGTTGGCGTTGATCCTAGTACTTATAGTTGGGGCAATATGATTAATGGCGCGCGGTTAGAAATGGCTAGAGAGCCGGTGGTTTGGTGGCCCTTGATTGCCGCTTTTGTGTTTATGTTTATTTTGGTATTAACGGCAAATTTATTTGCGGATGCGGTAAGGGATGCTTTTGATCCAAGGCGTAACCAACATGACTAAGCGTGTGTTATCCGTACAAGGTTTATCGGTTCAGTTTCAGACTGATAATGAAAAAGTTTTGGTGGTAGATGATATTAGTTTTGATATTCTTGAGTCAGAGACATTTGGTTTAGTGGGCGAATCAGGGTCGGGTAAGTCAATATCAGCATTGGCTATTCTAAGGTTATTACCCCGTAGTGCAAAAATGAGTGGGAAGCATGTTTTTTTTAAGGAAAAGGATTTATTAACGTTACCCGAAACGAGTATGTGCCAAATTAGAGGGCGTAGGATTGCAATGATTTTCCAAGATCCCATGATTGCGCTGAACCCTGTTAAGAGTATTGGTCATCAAATTTCTGAAGTGATTAAGATCCATTTTGAATTATCATCCAGTGAGATTCAAAGTCGTGTTTTGACACTGTTACGACAGGTTGAAATACCATCACCAGAAAGTCGTATCGGTGATTACCCGCATCAATTTTCAGGAGGACAATTACAACGCGTTATGATTGCAGCGGCACTAGCCGGAGAACCTGATTTGTTAATTGCTGATGAACCGACAACGGCATTAGATGTAACGATACAAGCGCAGATTTTAACGTTGCTTAAGTCTATTCAGCGTCAGGTCGGTATGAGTTTATGGTTAATTAGTCACGATCTCGCATTAGTTTCATCTATGGTTGATCGCGTGGCGGTCATGAAAAAAGGGCGTATTGTCGAAGTAGCTGAAACTCAGCAGTTATTTACCTACCCAGAGCACGCTTATACGCAAAAGTTATTAGCCGCGTTACCTTCAATTGACAGTTGCCGTGAAGAAGCGAATGTAACGGGAGATATTCTACTTGAGCTGAAGAATATTAGAATTTCGTATCCGGTAAGAAAAGGAATTTTTAATCGCATAGTAAGTCATCATCAAGCAGTTGATGGTGTTAATTTAACATTACATGCAGGGAAAACATTGGCTCTTGTCGGTGAGTCGGGTTGTGGTAAAACAACTTTAGCAAAAGGGTTGTTGAATTTGATTGAGAATGTTGAAGGTCATATTATGTGGGCAGGTCAAAATATTAATGGTTTGCAGGGAGAGCCTTTGCGCCAGATGCGGTCAAATATACAAATTATTTTCCAAGACCCTTTTTCTTCTATGAATCCTCGCATGTTAGTAGGACAGATTATTGGGGAGGGTTTGCGATCATTACATCCGGAAATTTCTTCTCAGCAGCGTAAAGTTGAGGTCGCCACATTATTGCAACAGGTTGGTTTATCCGCGGAATGTGCGACGCGTTATCCCCATGAATTTTCAGGAGGACAAAGGCAAAGAATCTGTATTGCGAGAGCGTTGGCTGTTCGACCTAAACTTATTATTTGTGATGAGCCGACTAGTGCACTAGATGTTTCAGTTCAAGAGAAGATTATTCTTCTATTAAAATCATTGCAGCAGCAGTATGAAATGAGTTATTTATTTATTACCCATGACTTAGCGGTTGTTTCAGAAATAGCAGATGAACTTGCTGTTATGTACGAGGGGAAGGTAGTGGAATATGGACCAGTCTATCAGCTCTTGAATGATCCAAGGCAACCATATACCCAACAATTATTGAAGGCAGTTCCTAAGATCAGTGTGGGTTAGCTGGAGAAAACTAAGGATTGTTAATCAGGAGTTTTAGTTTCTGACCCGGTTGGATGTAATGGCCAATCTTATTCCATTTGTGGAGGTTGCTAATTGAAACATTGAATTTCTTTGCGATGCGCGATAATGAATCACCTCGGCGGATAGTGTAATAAATTTTTTGTAGTGCTCTCCTTAAAGATAGTCGTTTGTTGGGGGTGTTCTTTTCCTTTTGAGGGATGCGTAGTTTTTGTCCTGGTTGGATATAAGTGGTTTTCTTGAGGTGGTTGAGTTGAGCAATTTTACTGGATTGTGTTGAGAATTTTTGGGCAATTAACCATAAGTTATCATTCTTTTTAACGGTATAGACGGCTGTTTTCTTAACCGTGTTATGGTTTTTAAAAGGGCGTGCCGTGGCAGCATAGTTATTGTATTTACTATTTGAGCCAGTAGGAATGAGTAAAAATTTACCCGTTCTAATGAGCGAGCCGGAAAGTCGGTTGACTTCACGAATTGCTTTGACACTGGTGTGATATTTTAGTGCGATGAGACCTAGATTTTCACCAGCGGTTATTTTATGCCGGCGCCAAGTTAGGCGCTCATTTAGAGGAAGTTTAGCTAATTTTTCTTCAAAGCGTGCCTTTTTTTCTTTGGGTATTAAAAGGTAGTGTGGTCCTTCGGGCGGTGTACACCATCGGTTTAGGCCCGCATTAAGTTGAAGGAGCTCTTGCAATGGAATTTGTGCGATTGCGGCTGCTTTTTTAAGATCTAGTTGTGTTTTGATGTCAACCAGTTCGAGGTAAGGTTTGTTTGCAGCAGTCGGTTGAGGTAGATGATAGTCTTTGGCATGACCTAAAATTCTGGCGATAGCCAATAATCTTGGAACGTAAGTCTGTGTTTCTTGGGGTAGTGGCAGTGCCCAGAATGTTGTTGATCGGTGTTTCTTTTTATTTTTTTTAATGGCTTTGCGAACCGTGCCTTTCCCAGCATTATACGAGGCGAGTGTTAGCAGCCAGTCGCCATTGAATTCTTCATTAAGTTGTTTGAGGTAACGTGTGGCGGCTTGCGTTGAGGCATAGACATCTCTGCGACCGTCGTACCACCAATTCTGTTTTAGGCCAAACATTCGTCCCGTTGATGGAATAAATTGCCAAAGACCGGATGCCTTTCCAGAAGAGTAGGCGTTAGGTTGGAAACCGCTTTCTATGATAGGTAATAATGCAAGTTCACTGGGAAGGTTTTGTCGCTCTGTTGCTTCGAAAATAAGATAGAGATAGGGTTCAGCACGTTTTTGAATAATGTCCAAAAATTTAGGGTTCTTTAGATAGCGCTCAATTTCTTGGGTCACTTTGGGGTGGTTAATATCTTGAAGTCGATAGTTATCGAAGATTCGTTGCCAAATGTTTGTTTGAGTTTTAGGCGTTGTGGGCGCTAATTTTTTTGTTAGGCTGTGTGAAACACTGTCTTGAGAGGGCAGTAGATCATTGGGAATAACGGCGAGTTGATTTTGCATCGCACAGCTACTGAGAATAATATTTACAAGGATAAGGAAATATTTCATTTATTTGGACAATAAGGCAATATAATGCACAAAAGAATTAGTGTATTTTAACTCATTTATTAATTGATTTTTTATTTAATAATATTGTGACTAGAGATCTTCTTTACAAGTGGTTTAAGACCCCTCAAGGCAAAGTGTTACGACATAATGAGTCTTTATTCTTGCGATACAATCTTTCAGTAACGAGTAAGCAATGTTTATTGCAAATCGGTTTTTTAGGTTGGGAAAGAGATTTTTTGAATGATTACTGTGCTCAGAGTACTTTTATTTTAGATTCCTCTTTGCATTATCTGGTACCTTGTTCTTATATTGTGGGGCAGTCCTATTTGTTGCCTTTTGAAACCGAATCGATTGATTTTGTTATCCTGCCTCATTTTTTAGAGTTTGCAGATGATTTTCAAGCTGTTTTAGATGAGGTTGACAGGGTGCTAAAGCCTGAAGGGGAGGTTATTATTATTGGTTTTAATCCTTGGAGTTGGTTTGCATCTGATTATTCTCTGGCCAAAACACTTAATAAAATATCATTACCTAATCATGCATTGAGTCGAGCACAATTTAGTCATCGGCTCTTATCGCTTGATTATGAGGTAGAAACAGTTGCAGGTTTTGATTGTCGGAAACACTATCAGGTTCCTCAAGAATACCGGCGAAGAGCAGAGTCTTATTTTATAACCGCTTATGCTCTAAGGGGGATTAAACGTTGTGATAATATCATCAAACTAGACGCTTTAGATCTATATCTAGGCTTTCCTGTTATTAAACCTATTTAACAGTTCATTGTGTTAATTATTATTTGTAGAGCTTTTATTAATGAATGAAAAAAAGATAACCGTGGTTGAAATCTATACAGACGGGGCCTGTCGTGGAAATCCAGGGCCAGGTGGTTGGGGTGTTGTCATGCAATATGATGGATATACCAAGGAATTGTTCGGGGGAGAGATTGAGACCACTAATAACCGTATGGAGTTAATGGGGGCTATTATGGCCTTAGAAAGTCTAAAGCATTCCAGTAAAGTGAATTTAAATATTGATTCGAAATATGTTTTAAAAGGTATTACCGAGTGGATTTTTAACTGGAAAAAACGGAACTGGCTGACAGCGGCTAGAAAACCGGTTAAAAATGTAGATTTATGGCGTCGACTGGATCAAGCTATGAGCGGACATGATATCAATTGGATCTGGGTGAAAGGTCATTCTGGTAATTCAGGTAATGAGCATGCGGACCGATTAGCTAATGATGGCATAGATTCATTAGCGTGATTATTTTATGAGGCAGGTCGTTCTAGATACAGAAACCACGGGTATTTCAGTCGCTGAGGGTCATAGGATCATTGAGATTGGCTGTATTGAGTTGCTTGATCGGCGAGTTACAGGTCGTCAGTATCAAGTCTATTTGAACCCTGATCGATTGATTGACCAAGGGGCTATAGAAGTGCACGGTCTAACTAATGAATTCCTTCAAGATAAACAGCGATTCGAAGATATTGCCGATGAGTTTATGGATTTTGTTCGAGGGGCTGAATTAATTATTCATAATGCGCCTTTTGATATCGGTTTTATTGAAACAGAATTAGCCCGTATGGATTATGCTTCAGGTGCTTTAGAGGCGCACTGTACGGTATTGGACACCCTAGTCTATGCCAGAAAAAAACATCCTGGGCAGCGTAATAGTTTGGATGCTCTTTGTAAACGATATGCGATTAATAACAGTCATCGCACGCTTCACGGGGCTTTGTTAGATGCGGAAATTTTAGCAGAAGTCTTTTTGATGATGACGGGTGGGCAGTCTTCCTTATTGGATGATGAGGGAGGGGGAAAAGAGAGTGCTGTTGGTTCGCTAGTCAGTCAGATTTTGAAAGATAGAAAGCCATTGCCCGTTGTTTTTTGTACTCCTGAAGAGCAAGTCTTGCATGAGGCGCGCTTAAAAGCGATTGCGGCTGAGAGTGATGGGGTTTGCTTATGGTTACAGGATAAGAGGCATTAAACTTACTCCGAGCTGATGCAAGGAGTAAGTGCTCTTAGTGTTATTTAACGTTAACAATCTGAAGGGTATTTGTACCACCTTCTACGCGATGGAAGTCCCCATGCGTAATAATAATATTGTCTCCGGTCTCCGCTTGGTGACGACTTTTCAAAATATTAAAAATTGCTTGGTAACGTGTTTCTTGATCAGGTGAATTGTCTTCAAATAGAAAAGGAAAAACGCCTCGATATAAGGTTACTTTACTTGCAGTTTTAGCATCGTGGGTAAAGGCGAAAATAGGTATTCCAGAACTAATTCGAGACATCCACAACGGTGTTGATCCGGTGCAGGTCAGTGATACAATCGCTTTGCAGTTAGCATGGTTGGCTAGATACATAGCAGACATAGCAATGGCTTCATCAGATCGATCAAATTGTGATTCAACCCGGTGGTTCGAGAGTCTTACATTGGCTTGCTTTTCAGTTTCAAGACAGACACGGTCCATCGCTTGAATAGCTTTAACAGGGTATTTGCCTGCAGCGGTTTCTGCTGAAAGCATAATAACATCAGTGCCATCGACAACAGCATTAGCAACATCAAAGACCTCGGCACGTGTTGGGATTGGGTTTGTAATCATCGATTCCATCATTTGTGTTGCAGTGATCGCAACTTTATCTAATGCGCGTGCTCTTTTAATCAGGTCTTTTTGAACCGGTGGTAAGTTGGCATCGCCAATTTCAACACCTAAGTCTCCGCGGGCTACCATAATGGCATCAGAGGCTATGATGATTTCATCAATGACATCTAGTGCTTCAGCGCGTTCAATTTTTGCGACAATACCAGCGCTAGAGCCAGCGCGATTTAGAAGCATTCTTGCCTCATGAATGTCGTCAGCCGTGCGTGGGAAAGATACGGCAACGTAATCAGCATTAATTTTCGCTGCAGTTAGGATGTCAGCTTTATCTTTATCGGTTAGTGCTGCTGCAGATAAACCGCCACCTTGTAAATTAATCCCTTTATTGTTGGATAAGTCTCCCCCTACAATAACGGTACAATTAACACGCATATTGACGACGTTGACAACGTCCATAACAACACGGCCATCATCTAAAAGTAGGCGGTCACCAGGATTGACGTCTTGCGCTAACGGTTTGTAAGAAATACCGACTTGTGTTTCATCACCAGCATTGCCATCAAGGTTAATATCTAAAGAAAACGATTGGCCCTCTTCAAGAATAACTTTGTTATCCTTGAAGCGTTCAATACGAATTTTAGGGCCTTGTAAGTCTACAAGAATGCCAACATGTCGACCAGTCTGTGCGCTAATGCTGCGGACAGCGTTAGCACGCTCAATTTGAGTCTCAGCATCGCCGTGAGAGAAGTTGAGTCGGACAACATCGAGCCCGGCTTCAAACATTCCTTCAAGGACGCCTGGTGCATCGGTTGCAGGACCTAGCGTGGCCAGTATTTTCGTGCGTCTAAGATTTTTCATGAACTAAGAGCCTAAGTTAAATTATTTAGCGTTGTATAGTGCAATAGTGGTATCAAGCATTCTGTTAGAGAATCCCCACTCATTGTCATACCATGAAAGAACTTTAACAAAGTTACCTTCTAGTACTTTTGTCAGTGAAGACTCGTAAATAGAAGAAGCTGGGTTATGGTTGAAATCAATAGAAACCAGTGGTTTGTCATTGAATTCTAAAATACCTTTTAGCGAAGTTTCAGAAGCTGTTTTTAAGATAGCATCCACTTCTTCTTTGGTTGTTTCTCTTGAGGCTTGGAAGGTTAAATCAACAACAGAAACATTGATAGTGGGAACGCGCATAGCGAAACCGTCAAGTTTTCCAGCTAATTCAGGTAACACTAAGCCAACAGCTGCAGCAGCCCCAGTTTTAGTTGGGATCATCGATTGCGTTGCCGATCTTGCGCGACGTAAGTCGGGGTGAAAAACATCGGTCAAAACTTGATCGTTAGTGTAGGAATGGATTGTGGTCATTAAACCGTGATCAAACCCTAATGTGTCAAACAGTGGTTTAACTAAAGGCGCTAAACAATTTGTTGTACAAGAGGCATTAGAAATGATGGTATCTGAAGCGGTTAAAGTGTTGTCATTGACGCCGTAAACAATAGTTGCATCGACATCGTTACCGCCGGGTGCGGAAATGATAACTTTTTTAGCACCGGCAGCAATATGCGCAGAAGCTTTCTCTTTGCTAGCAAAAAAACCGGTTGACTCATGAACAACATCAATGCCTAATTCTCCCCAAGGAAGTTTAGAAGGGTCTCTTTCAGCAAAAACTTTGATGCGATCGCCATTAACAACCATAGCGTCACCGTCAACAGTTACTTCACCTGGGAATTTTCCATGCGCAGTATCATATTGAGTAAGATGAGCGTTTGTGTTTGCGTCGCCTAAGTCGTTGATTGCAACAATTTGAATGTCGTTGGTCCGGTTTGATTCGTAAAGTGCGCGTAAAATGTTTCGTCCAATACGGCCATAACCGTTAATTGCAACTTTAATTGCCATTGATGTCTCTCCTGCGTAATTGTTAGAAATTTCCTGCTGAAGCCTTGTGGTTATTCACTAAGGCTTAAGATTGAATGCGTTCTTATAAACCCCCAAATTATAAAGGGTTTTGGTTATAAAGTCCATTTAGGATACGAGGGTATTGTGACAGGAAGATGACAAAATACTGAAAATTTTGCATCGAAGAAAACTTTAATGAGCTTGAAGAAAGTATTTTTTAAGGGTGGCCACGCGTAATAGGGTTGGTAATCTCGTGGATTCTATTTTATCCTTTTGAATAAAGGCTGTTTATGTTTGAGACAAGAGACAAGGTGAGTTGATGAAAAGAAGAAGCTTTATGGTCGCAGTCGGGGCTAGCCCTTTATTGGCTGCTATGCCAACAGTGACTAATGCTAAGGCTGAATTTCGTTGGAAAATGGTCACAGCTTGGCCTAAGAATTTCCCGGGGCTGGGGACGAATGCAAATTTGTTGGCTCAGATGATCAACACCATGAGTGGGGGCCGAATTAAAATTAAGGTTTATGGTGCTAAAGAATTAGTGCCTGCCTTTGAGGTTTTTGATGCGGTTTCTAAAGGGGTTGCGGAGTTGGGCCATTCTGGAGCGTATTACTGGAAAGGTAAATCGGCAACAACACAGTTCTTTTCGGCAGTGCCTTTTGGGCTAACGGCTCAAGAAATGAATAGTTGGTTGTATTATGGCGGTGGAATGGAGTTGTGGCGTGAGTTATATCAACCTTTTGGTATTATTCCTGCGGCGACTGGGAATTCAGGTGTCCAGATGGCAGGCTGGTTTAATCGAGAAATAAATTCATTTGAAGATCTTAGTGGTTTAAAAATGCGTATTCCGGGCTTGGGTGGAGAGGTGTTGAGACGAGCTGGCGGTACGACGGTTAATATTCCAGGAGGGGAGTTATTTACAGCATTGCAAACAGGGACCTTGGATGCCACGGAGTGGGTGGGTCCTTATAACGATCTGGCTTTTGGGTTGCACAAGGTGGCAAAATATTATTATTACCCAGGCTGGCATGAACCCGGATCAACAATGGAGTGTCTCATTAATGAGGAGGCATTTAATTCTTTACCTAAGGATTTGCAGGAAATTGTTTTGGTTGCTTGTAAAGCTGCTAATTTAGATATGTTATCAGAGTATACGGCGCGTAATAACCAGGCGCTAAAAACACTCGTTGATAAACATGGAGTCAAGGTCATGGCTTTGCCAGATGATGTGCTTAAAAAGTTGTTGGTGCTTTCTGATGATGTTGTTGCTGAGTTAGCTGATAGCGATGCGATGGCCCGACGCGTGTATGATTCAGTGATGGGTTTTAAGGAACAAGTTAGCGCTTGGCATGAATTGTCCGAGCGGGCCTTTTTGAGAGCGAGAGCGTTATAAATCATCCACCTTCCGTTTGTAAGGTGGATGAAATACGGCGATTAGGGGCGTTACATTTGCTTTCTAGCGTTTTTAATTGCTTTTTTAACGGTGTCAGGGGCGGTGCCACCGATATGATTTCGAGCGGCTACGGAGCCTTCCAAGGTCAGGATGTTGAAAACCTCGTTATCTATTTCACCAGAAAATTGTTGTAATTCTGTGAGCGTAAGTTCTGAGAGGTCGCGATGGGTTTCAATACCGAGTCGAACGGCGAGACCCACTATCTCGTGGGCGTCTCGGAACGGGATGTTTTTGCCAACCAGATAGTCAGCTAAATCAGTGGCTGTTGAGAAGCCTTGTTTAGCCGCTTGATACATGTTTTGGCGCTTTGCTTTAACGTGAGGCATCATATCTGCAAACGCGCGTAAGGAATTAACAACGGTATCTGCTGAGTCAAATAAAGGCTCTTTATCTTCCTGGTTGTCTTTGTTATAGGCTAAGGGTTGACCCTTCATTAGCATCAGTAGGGCAATTAAATTGCCACTAACACGACCGGTTTTGCCTCGAACTAATTCGGGGACATCAGGGTTCTTCTTTTGTGGCATGATTGATGAGCCGGTACAAAAAGTATCTGGAATGTCAATAAAGTCAAATTGAGTGCTAGCCCATAAAACTAATTCTTCAGAGAATCGGGACAGGTGCATCATGATAAGGCTGGCCGCAGATGAAAATTCGATGGCAAAATCACGATCACTAACAGAATCCAGTGAGTTATCAGAAGGTCGGTCGAAACCGAGAAGTTCAGCAGTCATGAATCGGTCAATCGGGTAGCTGGTGCCTGCAAGTGCAGCAGAACCAAGGGGCATGATATTGATTCTTTTCAGGCAGTCCTGCATTCTTTCTTGGTCGCGTTTGAGCATTTCAAACCAGGCCATTAAGTGGTGGCCAAAAGTGATGGGTTGGGCGACTTGAAGATGAGTGAACCCAGGCATGATGGTGTCGTGTTCTTGTTCGGCTAGATTTAATAAGCCTGTTTTAAGGCGATGTAGTTCAGCGCAAATATGACTGATTTCTTCGCGTAGATAAAGACGTATGTCTGTGGCAACCTGATCGTTTCGTGAACGACCCGTATGAAGTTTTTTGCCAGCAGGACCAATCGCTGTTGTGAGCTGGGCTTCAATGTTCATGTGGACGTCTTCTAACGCGACTGACCAGTTGAAATCACCATTATTGATGTCAATTAGAATTTCTTCGAGACCTGTAAGAATACTGTCAAGTTCAAGGTCGGTTAGGATGCCTATTTTGTGAAGCATTTTAGCATGCGCGATAGAGCCTTGAATGTCATGTGCGGCCATGCGTTGGTCAAAATTAACCGAAGCGGTAAAAGCTTCAACGAAGCTATCTGTCGCTTGTGTGAAACGGCCGCCCCAGAGTTTATCTTTGTTTGATGTAGTCATATTCAGGTAATAACGTAAAAGGTATTAAGAACTCAAGCCCCTATGATACAGTTTTTTTATCTTTATGGGGTGTCTGGAGGTGTTGATGGAGCGGTGAAAAGTACACCACTAGTCGCTATAAGTAAGGTATGAGGATTAATTTACTAATTTTTGTGTTTGTAAAATAAAGGTACAATAGCCGTTAATGCTCTCAAATTAAGGACCTTATTCAGTGAATAACCAGTTGATCAGGATTGCTACACGAAATAGCCCTTTGGCACTTTGGCAAGCTAATTACATTGCCGAACAATTACGACAAATTCACCCTGATCTGAAAACTGAATTGGTAAAAATGACCACGCGCGGGGATAAAATTCTTGATGCGCCACTGGCAAAGATAGGTGGGAAAGGTTTGTTTGTTAAAGAGTTGGAACAGGGGCTGTTAGCTGGGCAGGCCGATATCGCTGTTCACTCGATGAAGGATGTTCCCGTTGATTTTCCTGACGGGCTGGAGTTAAAGGTTATCTTAGCGCGTGAAGAACCCTGTGACGCATTGGTTTCGAATCGTTATAATTGCTTAGAAGAATTGCCTGAAGATGCTCGTATTGGTACCTCTAGTCTACGGCGTCAGTCACAAATATTGCAGGTAATTCCTAAGGGTCATATTTTGCCGTTACGTGGTAATGTTAATACTCGGCTTGCTAAGCTAGATGCTGGTGACTTTGATGCTATTATTTTGGCTGCAGCTGGATTAAAAAGATTAGCGATGGTTAATCGGATAAAGCAAATTATTCCTACCTCGGTTAGTTTACCGGCTGTGGGTCAAGGCGCCCTAGGTATTGAGTGCCGTGTAGAAGATGCCCGTGTTGCTGATGTTATTAATGCGTTGCATGATCATGAAACACAGCAATGTGTCCTTGCAGAGCGCGCTATGAATGAGCGTTTAGAGGGTGGCTGTCAAGTGCCGATTGCTGGGTTTGCTCAGTTACAAGATGGCGGCTTATTTATGCAGGGCTTGGTTGGAATGCCGAATGGTCAGAAAATTATACGTGCGCAAAGTCAGGGCGAAGTCCATCAGGCCAAAGCCATTGGTTACGAGATTGCTGAAGAATTGTTAGCAAAGGGCGCTAAGAAAATATTACAAGCAGTTTATTCATAGAATTTTTGAGTTTGATGATGAGTGTCTGTGTGTTAGTAACCCGGCCGAAAAATCAGGCAGAGGTGCTCTGTCGTTTGTTAGCACAAGCGGGGTGTTTGTCTAGGCTAATACCTGTGATTGAGATTGAAGCATTACAGCAGCCGAAGAATACGTTTTTCTTAGATAAAGTAGCCGGTTATGATTGGCTGGTTTTTGTCAGTGCCAATGCGGTTAAATTTAGTTTGGCAGTTTGCCCCCAAGCACAACAAATATTATGCAAGCCAAACATAGCTGCTGTCGGGTTGGCAACGGCTCAGGCAATAGAGGCTGTCGGCATGGGGGTTGATGTTATTCCTGAGTCAGGGTTTAATAGTGAAGCTTTGTTGGCTGCTTTGAGTGAACGGCAGGTTTCAGGGCAGAAAATCCTTATTGTGAGAGGGCAAGGCGGTCGGGAGTGGTTAGCGGAGCATTTGCGATCTTTAGGTGCTGAAGTTGATTATTGCGAGGTTTATCGACGAATAAAACCCCCAATATCTGACCAGGTTATGATAGGGTTAGATATTGAAAATACGGTTGATATTGTTACAATAACGAGTAATGAAGCGCTGGAAAATTTGTTGGATATGGTCGATGACGATGTTCAAAAGGTTTTGAAATTAAAACCATTGGTGGTTATTAGTGAAAGAATTAGAAAAAAAGCATTGGGTTTAGGGTTTCAGAAGATTGTAGTCACCCAAACTCCAGCGAATAAAGATATTGTGACAGCAGTTAAAAGCATTTCGAATGGAGAGCATTGTGGCTGAAGAAATACAAGATAAAGCTGATGAATCTACGAGTAGTGAAAACAACACTGTAAGTCCTGTGGTGGCAAACGCTAAGGGCGGTTCTCAACAAGGTCTTTGGTTGGGCTTATTGAATATTTTTTTGGTGTTGGCCATTGCGGGAATTGGCTTCTATCTGTTTGAAATTCAACGTGATGATTTGAGCGAGCTAACCAATGAAGTTCATAAGGAAGATTCACAGTTAATTGAAATATCTGGGCAGATGACGGAATACCAGAAACAGTTAGCGGCTATGCAATTACAGTTTGCAACTATCCAAACGCAATTTTCAACGATGGAGTCTGAAATTACGAATCAAGATCAGGCTGTTAATCAGGCGTTGGAGAACTTTTCAGGATTAAATGATGAAAAGTTAGCAGCGAATAAGAAAGAGTTGAGTATTTCTATAGAGCAAATTAAAAGGCAATTAGGGAAAACACGTGGAGATTGGTTAATTGCTGATGCAGAATATTTGTTGACTGTTGCTAACCAGCGGTTACATCTTGTCGGCGATGTCAATGCGGCCATCAAAGCGCTCACTGCTGCAGATCAGCGCCTTAGAGAAAGCGGCGGAGGCGGTGTTTTTAAAGTACGTGAAGAAATCGCAACAGAAATTTCTTTGTTACAGAAAGTTCAAGTTCCTGATGTTGTCGGTATTTATTCAAAGCTAAAGTTGATTGCTAAGGATTCAGAGACGTTAACGCTTCGATTCCCTTACACAGGGAAGAAAGTTGCCGTTGACTTGGTGAGTAATGTTGAATCTGAAGATGGTGAGGAGCAATGGTTTGTAGATTTATTGGCGGACCTCAATGGATTGGTGAGTATACGCCGTGCCGAACAACCGGTACGTGCAATTATTTCTCACGGAGATGCGCATTTTATTAAGCAACAATTAAAACTTAGAATTGAAGTGGCTAAGCTCTCGTTGTTACAACACCAAGATGACCTTTTCAAACAAGATCTTGAAGATTCAAAACTTTGGATAAAAAGTAATTATGAGGCTAATGAACAAGCAACACAGATTATTTTAGATATTAAAGAGTTACAAAATACACCGATCCATAGTGATATACCCGATGTGAGTAAATCACTGACTATGTTGAGGAATATTAGTAAATTGAGAGTCGAAGCCGATAAAGCCTTGTAATTACGGGTTAAGATTTATTGAGGGGTTTTTAGCGTGAAAAGAATTTTTTATTTTTTAGTTTCCTTGATGCTGTTGGTTGTAGCGGTCTATTACGCATGGGAAACGCTCTTTGATCATGATGATCCAGGTTATGTCATTCTTGGGATTGGTCGCTGGTCACTGGAAAGTACCTTAGCTTTTTTTACCGTTGTTTTATGGTTTGGTTTTACTGTTTTCTATCTACTGGTGCGGTGGTTAGGTTGGTGCATTCGGTTACCTAATAAAATAAAATCGAAGGGTCATAATGTTATCTTAAATCGCTCCAAAGAAGCGCTTGTTTCTGGTCTGGTAGATTATGCTGAAGGGAATTGGGAGCGTTCTGAGAAGATTCTAATTAAGCATGCACCCAGTAGTTCGGCACCTTTGGTTTATTACTTAACGGCCGCTAGGGCGGCTCATTTACGCGGCGCATTTGATAGTCGGGATAGTTATCTGAATATGGCAGCAGACCAGTTTACTGGTTCAGAATTTGCTATTGGCCTAACAAAGGCAGAGCTCGAGTTGTCGCAGGATCATTATGCTGAAGCCCAAGAAACCTTGTTGCACTTACAGGCCCTAGATGCCTCGCATTCAGGACTTATTAAATTACTCTATCAGGCTTATTTAAAGCAGGATGATTGGCAGTCTCTAGTGGAATTATTTCCGGTTCTAGATAAGAACAAGGTATTGCTTGCAACCGAACGAAAAACCTTAGCGCTCAATGTGTACGGTGGGTTATTAGTGCAACAAGGGGAAAAGGGCGACGCGCAAGATGTCGAGAGATTGTGGGCAGATATCCCTGCCGATATTAAAGGAGTTAAAGCGATAGCGGTTGGTTATTTTACCGCTATGATTCAATGCGGTGCAGGTGCTAGGGTTGAAGCCAAACTTGTTGAGCATTTAATGGTTGATAAGGAAGATACATTACTTGAGCTTTATGGGGATATTGTATCGGATGATATGGCGCGACAAATACAAGTCGCAGAACAGTGGGCTCAATTGTACCCTCGAAATGCAGTATTGCTTCGAGTTGTCGGTAAATTATTTTATGTGGCCGAAAATTGGGAACAAGCCCAAGCTTTTTTAACCAGAAGTATTGAATTAAATCCAGCAGTATCGGCCTATCATATGTTAGCTGAGATCATGGCCATGAAAGGAGATTTTGAGAAAGCGGCAGAATTTTTTAAGCAAGGGCTAGTCATGCACTCAAATCAATTAGTAAAGACGATTGAGCGTAGTCCTGATGAGCCATTGGTGATTGCTGAAGATACCGCTAACGAAGTCGCAGAACCCGTTAGCGGTAGTGATGAAAAGCTTATAAGCTAGACCATATTTCATCTACTTTTTTGATGATTTCAGCTGATTTCACTATCGGTTCACCCCACTCTCGTGTCGTTTCTCCAGGCCATTTGTTAGTCGCATCAAAACCGGCTTTTGAGCCTAAGCCGGAGACTGGTGATGCAAAATCTAAATAGTCAATCGGAGTATTTTCTAGCAGGGTAATATCTCTCGCGGGGTCCATGCGGGTTGTCATGGCCCAAATGACATCCTCCCAATTTCGCGCATCGACATCATCGTCAACAACGACAACAAATTTTGTATACATGAATTGACGCAAAAAAGACCATGTCCCTAGCATGACCCTTTTGGCATGACCGATGTATTGTTTTTTTATGCTAATCACGGCCATGCGGTAGGAGCACCCTTCAGGTGGCAGATAAAAATCAATAATTTCGGGGAATTGTTTTTGCAAAATAGGTATAAACACCTCATTAAGTGCGACCCCTAAAATAGCGGGTTCATCGGGAGGGCGACCGGTATAAGTGCTATGGTAGATTGGTTTTTCTCGTTGAGTAATCTTTTCAATAGTGAAAATAGGAAACTCTTCGACTTCATTGTAATAGCCGGTATGATCACCGAAGGGTCCTTCTGGCGCCATCTCATCAGGGTAAATAAATCCTTCTAAAACAATTTCAGCAGAGGCAGGTACTTGGAGGTCATGGCTAAGGCATTGGGACACTTCAGTTTTATTACCCCTTAATAAGCCAGAGAAGGCATATTCAGATAGGCTATCAGGAATAGGCGTAACGGCTCCTAGGATAGTGGCAGGATCTGCGCCTAAAGCAACGGCAATTGGGAAGGGTTTTCCGGGGTGGGTTTCTTGCCATTCTTTGAAGTCTAGAGCGCCTCCTCGATGGGCTAGCCAGCGCATAATAACCTTGTTTTTTTCTAAAACTTGTAGTCGGTAAATGCCGAGGTTTTGGCGTTCTTTATTAGGTCCTTTAGTAATGACTAATGCCCAAGTAATCAGTGGCCCGATATCTTTTGGCCAACAAGTTTGTATAGGGTAGTTCGATAGGTCAACATCGCTACTTTCAATCACTGTTTCTTGGCACTTAGGATTTTTAATGATTTTAGGGGCCATGTGCAGAACTTTTTTGAAGACGGGCAGTTTTTTGACGGCGTCTTTCATTCCTTTAGGCGGTTCTGGTTCTTTAAGGTAAGCGAGTAACTTACCGACTTCGCGTAATTCGGTAATTGATTCTGCCCCCATCCCCAGAGCAACACGGTGTGACGTGCCGAATAAATTGCCTAATAAGGGCGTAGTAGAGTTTTTGGGTGTTTCAAACAATAAAGCAGGCCCATTTTGCTTTAACATGCGGTCGCATATCTCGGTGATTTCTAAATAAGGGTCAGCAGGGTATTGTATTCTTTTAAGTTCCCCAGAGGTTTCAAGTAAGGTTAAGAAATCTCGTAAGTCTTTATAACTCATACCATTATTCCATTATGTTGTAGTAGTGCATCAATAGTGGGTTCTCGGCCTCTGAAATCAACAAATAAGTCCATTGCATCAATGCTGCCACCTTTTTCTAAAATGTGGGTTAAAAAAGCATGGCCGGTTTGAGGGTTGAAAATACCTTCTTCCTCAAACCGTGAGAAGGCATCACAGGATAATAATTCAGCCCATTTATAACTGTAATAACCTGCGGCATAACCGCCGGCAAAAATGTGTGAGAAACTGTGAGCGAAACGGTTAAACGATGGTGGAATCACGACTGAAAATTGATTACGAATAGCGGATAGGGTGGAATAAATATTACTGGGTTCGCGTGGGTTGAAATTAAGATGAATTTGGAAATCAAATAAACTAAATTCCAGTTGTCGAATCATGAACATACCGGATTGAAAGTTTTTGGCGGCTAACATCTTGTCTAACAATGATTCAGGGAGAGGGTTGCCGGACTTATAATGCCCAGAAATAATTTCTAGAGCAGATTTTTGCCAGCACCAGTTTTCCATAAATTGACTGGGTAATTCTACGGCATCCCATTGAACACCGTTGATTCCTGAGACGGATAGCGCATCTACTTGGGTTAACATATGATGTAACCCATGACCAAACTCATGAAATAAGGTAATGACTTCATCGTGACTCAGTAGAGCAGGGTCATCGCTGGAGGGGGGGGTGAAGTTACAGGTTAGATAGGCGACCGGTGTTTGTAGACCCTCAGGGCCATTTTTGCGTGAGACACAGTCGTCCATCCAGGCACCGCCACGTTTATTGGGGCGTGCGTATAGGTCCAAGTAGAATTTACCTCGCATGACCTTGTTTTTGTCGTGTATTTCAAAAAAACGAACATCTGAATGCCAACGATCAAAATCATGAATTTCACTAATGGTTAAGCCGTATAGTTTGTTGACTATAGTGAATAAGCCAGGGAGGACGCGGGTGATTGGAAAGTAGTTACGTATTTCTTCTTGTGACAATTCAAGGTGTTGTTGTCGCATTTTTTCTGAGAAATAATTGATATCCCAGGCGTCCAATTGTTTTACGTTATATTCCTGTCGAGCAAATTGTTGTAGGGCATCAAAATCTTTTTGTGCGTGCTCTTTTGATTTATTTGCAAGGTCTTCTAAGAAATCGGTGACTTGCTGAGGGTTGTCAGCCATTTTAGTGGCTAGTGATAATTCAGCATAGTTATTAAAGCCTAAAAGTTGCGATTTTTCATGCCGCAGTGCTAACAGATCATCCATGACCTGAGTATTGTCCCATTGCGCTGTTTCGGGATTAACTTCTGATGCTCGTGTGGCAAAGGCTGTATAGATTTCTTGACGCAGTTCAGGATTATCAGCATAAGTCATAACGGCAAGATAACAGGGGAAATCTAAGGTTAATACCCAGCCTGAAAGGCCATCTGTTTCAGCTGTTGTTTTTGCCAAGGTGCAGGTTGATGCAGGCAGCCCAGCAAGCAGCGTTTCATCTAGGATATGTTTTTTCCAAGCATGTGTCGCATCGAGAACATTTTCCTCAAATTTACTGGTTAATGTAGTCAATTCTTGGCTGATTTCTCGGTAACGAACTTGTTGGCCTGGAGTAAGACTGATGCCAGAAAGTTCAAAATCACGTAATGCATTTTGGATGGTTTTTTGTTGACCTTGACTTAAGGTTGAGAAATCAGGGTCATTAGCAATTTGATTGTAGGCATTGTAAAGCGCCTTGTTCTGGCCCATTTCAGTGGAATACTGACTTAGTTTAGGTAGGCAGGCATTATAAGCTTCACGAATGTCTTTGTTGTTAACAACTGAATTGATATGGCTGATAGGAGACCAGGCTTTATTGAGGCGGTCTTCTATTTTTTCAATGGGATCAACAAAGTTTTCCCAGCTAAAAGGTTCTGTCAATTGTGTTTTTATTTTGACCAGAGCGCGACATTCTTCAAGCAAGTAATCGATAGCAGGCTCAATGTGCTCGGGCTCTATTTTTGAAAATGGAGGTAAGGTCTCTGTAGTCAGTAACGGGTTGTTCATTATTTTATTATGCGTTAATTAAAGTAGGGATCAAGGTTTAATGACGTTCTTATTAGGGGTGGATATTAATAGTTATCAATTTATCGTATCATTAATTTTACTTGTTTCAAGAGCATTCTTGTTATTTGCAACCAAGGTCATGTTAGTTTTAAGAAGGATTTTTATTTTATGGTAACACTAAAAAGTTTTAAGGGTTTGCAACCACGAGTCGGGGAAGGTGTATTTATTGATACAACGGCTCGGGTTATTGGGGATGTTGTTTTATCAGACCATGTATCAATTTGGCCTATGGCTATCGTACGAGGTGATGTTCAACAAATTACGATAGGGGAGGTTTGTAATATACAGGATGGGGCGATTCTTCATGTTTCCCATGATAGTCCTTATGCGCCGGGTGGATTTTCATTAACCTTAGGTGTCGGTGTCACGGTTGGGCATCGTGCGGTCTTGCATGCTTGTACCATTGGTGATCATTGTTTAATTGGTATCGGCACCATTGTGATGGATGGAGCGGTGTTAGATGACTTTGTGATGCTGGGTGCAGGTGCCTTAGTGCCACCGGGAAAGCATTTGGAGAGTGGGTTTTTATATCATGGCTCACCGGTGCGTCAGGTCAGAGTGTTAACTGCAACAGAGAAGGACTACCTGGTCTATTCGTGTAATCATTATAGACAGTTAAAGGACCAATATTTATCCGAGCAAGAACCATTGTTGTAAGGTCTTGCTGGGGTTCATAATAAAGCGAGTAGTCCGTTAAAGACGAGCGTTTATTAGGTCTTGAATGACGGTTTGCGTTACAGGGCGAATTCCACGCCATAAGTAAAAAGCTTCAGCCGCTTGTTCAACGAGCATTCCGAGACCATCAAGGCTTTTATCGGTAAATTGTTGTCCCCAGCGCACAAAAGGGGTCGGTTTATTACTGTAGGCTAGGTCATAGCACGTGGAGTATTTGTTTAGTAGGTCATTGGGTAACGGCGGTACTTGGTTACTAAGACTCGCAGATGTTGCGTTTAAGATGAGGTTAAACTGTTGTGTTGGTATGTCTGAAAAACCACAGCCAGTAATTGGGATTTTACGGGTAAATTCAAGCGCTAATTGTTGTGCTTTTGAGGGTGTGCGGTTAGCTATAATGATTTGTTTGGGTGCTTGCGCTAATAACGGGGCAAGAATACCTCGGGTAGCGCCTCCGGCCCCGAGTATCAAGATATTACTCATTTCAAGCGAGACATGATGGTTTATAGTAATATCCTGAACGAGCCCAACACCATCCGTGTTATCTCCTAAGAGTGAGCCATCTGGTTGTTGAATAATGGTATTAACGGCCTTGGCATATTCGGCGCGATCGGTTAAATGATCGACGGCTTTATAGGCAATTTCCTTGAGTGGAACCGTACAATTAATACCTTTTCCACCTCGGGTAAAGAAATCGGTTAGTTGCGTATTGAACTGTTGGACAGAAACTTGTTGCGCATTGTAGTGAATCTTTTGACTGGTTTGTTCGGCAAAATGATGGTGAATAAAAGGTGATTTGCTGTGATTAATAGGGTCCCCAAAAACCGCGTAATGATCAATGTTAGTCATGTTCTTTCAGCCACAGGGCAATATTTTTGGCATAATAAGTTAGTATCGCATCAGCGCCGGCCCTTTTGAATCCTAACATTGTCTCCATCACTGTGTTTTTTTCATTAATCCAGCCGTTTTGTACGGCTGCTTTTAACATGGCATATTCACCGCTGACATGGTAAGCAAAAGTAGGGGTCTTAAATTCTTGTTTGATACGATAGATAATATCTAGATAGGGTGTGCCCGGTTTCACCATAACGATATCAGCCCCTTCGCTCAAGTCTAGTGCGATTTCTTTTAAGGCTTCAAGGCTGTTAGCGGGATCCATTTGATAACTGTTTTTATCAGTACTCCCAAGGGTAGCATTGGAGCCGACAGCATCTCGAAACGGGCCGTAAAAACTAGAAGCATATTTAGCGGAGTAGGCGAGAAGTTGGGTGTTGGTATAGTGGTTGTTTTCAAGCGCCTTACGGATAGCGCCAATGCGACCATCCATCATATCTGACGGTGCGAGGATATCAGCACCTGCTTGCGCATGAGAGAGCGCTTGTTTGACTAAAATGGCAATGGTTTCATCATTGAGCACATAGTTATTTTCATTAATAAGGCCGTCTTGTCCGTGTACCGTATAGGGATCTAAGGCGATGTCAGAAATGATGCCTAAGTCAGGGCACTGTGATTTTAACGCTCGGATAGCACGTTGAATCAGACCGTCTGGATTATAGGCTTGTTCGGCATTTTCTGATTTATCGGTGCTATTAGGGACAGGGAATAAGGCTACCGCCGGAATACCTAGTGTTAAAATTTCTTGTGCTTCATTAACCAAGAGATCAATGGATAGCCGGTTAATTCCGGGCATGGACGGGATTGGTTCAGCAGTATTGTGGCCCTCAATAATAAATAGTGGGTAAATTAAGTCATCAGTCGTGATCTGTGATTCACGCACCAAGCGCCTTGAAAAATCACGGCTACGGATACGACGCATACGGGTTGTGGGGAAATGAATGTTATTTTCCATGGTTTAAAGATAAAATAGACAGTTGGATTTAGTTTAATTGCATTGTATCAGGGATTTATAAAAAAAATTTTATTGATAATATATAGACGTGTAGTTAATTAAACTTTAATGAAACTATAGCGGAGTTAATAGGAAATGGATAACAACATAAGGATCTTGCTTTTAGCTTTATTGCTAATGCCTCTGAAACCAGTCTTAGCCGCTGATTTATTGGCTCCCCAGTTTGTTTTGAATGAAGCATCTACTCGGTTTAAAGCCAGCTTAGAAGATGAAACTGTGGGTAAAGACTTTCCAACAGTTTTCAATAACGTAACAACAATTATTGAGCCGCGTGTTAACTTTGAACGTATTTCAATGTTAGTTCTGGGTAAGCAGTGGAAAAAGGCGACGCCTGAGCAGCGGGTTGCGTTCACAGAAGCATTTAAGGTGAAATTAATTCGTACCTATGCGCGGGCATTTTTGGAATTTAAAGAATGGTCAATTCGTTATTTACCCTTGAGATTGGCTAACGATGCTAAAAAGA
The DNA here is from genome assembly GCA_030753675.1 of Methylococcales bacterium. Taxonomy (GTDB): domain Bacteria; phylum Pseudomonadota; class Gammaproteobacteria; order Methylococcales; family Methylomonadaceae; genus OPU3-GD-OMZ. Next base: position 13,878 of record JASMBU010000003.1, on the reverse strand, counting down.
CAGTTGTCAAAACAGAAGTTTTACAGCCGGGAATACAACCTATTTCGGTAAATTACCGGATGCATCTGAAAAAAGGGCGTTGGCTGGTTTACGATATTATTATTGAGGGTGTCAGTCTGGTTACTAATTATAGAAGTAGTTTTAATGGACAGATTAAGAAGATTGGATCCTTACAAAAAATGATTGATAAGCTACATGACAATAATGTCGCGGCTTTGGCGCCTTGAGAAAAACCAGACGGGACTGTTATTGTAAGTAATGGCATCTAGCGTAGATTCAATTTTTTCTAAGCCTCTTGCAGAGGTTGCTGATTTTAAATTTGATGCCTCTGTTGCAACGGTGTTTCCGGATATGATTCAGCGTTCTGTGCCCGGTTATAGAGCGATGATATCGGCGATAGGACTCCTGTCTGAGCGTTTTGTTCAACCGAATAGTATTTGCTATGATTTGGGTTGTTCATTAGGTGCGGCTACGTTATCCATGCGGCACCAGATCACTGAGAGCACTTGCGAAATTATTGCAGTGGATAATTCACCGGCAATGATTGAACAGTGTCAGCGACTAGTGAATGAAGATGATGGCGTAATCCCGGTTCAAGTGATTGAAGCAGACGTACGTGAAATAGTTGTGAAGAAAGCCTCTGTCGTGGTGCTTAATTTTACCTTGCAATTTTTACCACGCGATGACCGGTTAGCCTTATTGACCCATGTTTTTCATGGATTGTTGCCGGGTGGTATTCTTGTTCTGTCGGAGAAGTTGCAATTTTCTGACGATCGCCAGAATGAATTGCATACCGATATGCACCATATTTTCAAGAAGGCTAATGGCTATAGTGACCTTGAGATAAGTCAAAAACGTTTGGCGCTTGATAATATTTTATTACCTGAAACCTTAGTCGAACATCAGGAACGGCTTCGAGGTATTGGTTTTGAAAGTAGTGAAGTGTGGTTCCAATATTTCAATTTTGCCTCTATTTTGGCATTGAAATGATTGACTACGATCCGTTATATAGAGCGTTGACTGCAGCCAATGCAGATCAATGGGTGAAAATTATACCGACTCAAATAGCTGAAGCATTTAATCAGAAAAGACACGGTAGCTTGAGTGTTTGGAAAAACATTGTTGAAGCATTACCTGAAGGTTTTGGTTCTCTGGAGGGGTTGCGTGAGAGTTCTATTGTTATTGGTGGCGCCACTGATATTACGCTGGAGTTTCAGGAGGAGTTAAAGGATAAGTTAAAAGCTTTTCATCCATGGCGCAAAGGTCCTTTCACGCTATTAGGGGTTTCCATTGATACAGAATGGCGTTCTGACTTGAAATGGGACAGATTGAAAGCGGCTATAGAACCACTGCGGAATCGTTTGGTGTTGGATGTTGGTTGTGGTAATGGTTATCATTGTTGGCGTATGCTCGGTGAACAAGCCAGAATGGTTGTTGGTGTTGATCCTACCATGATTAATGTGATGCAATTTCAAGTGATTAGAAAGCTTTATGGTGAAGCGCCGATTTATGTATTGCCGTTGACATTAGAACAGATTCCACAACCATTGGCGTTATTTGATACTGTTTTTTCGATGGGTGTTTTATATCATCGACGCTCACCGATTGATCATTTGAAAGACTTGCACCGTTGTTTACGTCCGGGGGGTGAATTGGTTTTGGAAACGTTAGTCACTGAAGGTGACTGTCATCATGTGATGATGCCCGGTGAACGTTACGCTAAAATGCGTAATGTTTGGTTTTTGCCCAGTTGCGACGCTTTGATTCATTGGTTAAAACGTTGTGGATTTAAAAATATTCAACTAATTGATGTGAGCAAAACGACCCCAAAGGAACAGCGCCAAACCGAGTGGATGACTTTTAATTCACTACCAGATTTCTTAGACCCTGATAATCAAGATTTAACCTGCGAAGGATTGCCTGCACCCATGCGGGCCATTGTTGTTGCACAAAAACTATAAAAAAGAGATGAGTATGAAAGACCCTACAGTAGGATTTATTAGTTTAGGTTGCCCTAAGGCTTTGGTTGATAGCGAGCGTATTTTGACAACCCTGCGAATGGATGGATATCAGGTTGTTGCTAATTATGATCGGGCTGATTTAGTGGTCGTTAACACTTGTGGTTTTATTGATGCGGCTGTTGAGGAATCACTGGATAGTATTGGAGAAGCGATTGCGGAGAACGGTAAGGTTATTGTGACCGGCTGTTTAGGATCTAGAGAAGATGAAATACGTGCTAAGTACCCACAAGTTTTGAGTGTGACTGGTGCGCATGCTTATGATCAAGTCGTTGCTGCCGTTCATGATCATCTCCCAATTGAAGCTGAGCCTTATAATAATTTAGTGCCTCCTCAGGGTGTGAAGTTGACACCCAGTCATTATGCTTATTTGAAAATATCGGAAGGCTGTAATCACCGCTGTACATTTTGTATTATTCCTTCAATGCGAGGTGATTTGGTGAGTCGACCTTTTGACGATGTTTTGGTCGAGGCTGAAAAACTTGTGGCTGCAGGGGTCAAGGAATTGTTGGTTGTCTCTCAAGATACCAGTGCTTATGGTGTAGATATTAAATATCGGGAAAGTACGTGGCGTGGACAAGTATGGAAAGCACAGTTTTATGATTTAGCACGAGCATTGGGTGAATTAGGTGTGTGGGTGCGTATGCATTATGTTTATCCTTATCCACACGTTGATAATATAGTTCCGTTAATGGCTGAGGGTAATGTTCTGCCTTATTTGGATATACCTTTTCAACATGCTAGCCCCAGAATCCTAAAATTAATGAAACGTCCTGCGGCAGCAGAAAATAATTTAGAGCGGATTCAAGCCTGGCGTAATATTTGTCCTGAGATAGTTATACGCAGTACTTTTATTGTTGGTTTCCCGGGGGAAACGGAAGCAGAGTTTGAGTTATTATTAGAATTTTTGACAGCTGCACAATTAGATCGCGTTGGTTGCTTCACCTATTCGCCCGTTAAGGGGGCTGTTGCTAATACATTGACCGACCCCGTTCCTGAAGCAGTAAAAGAAGATCGTTTAGCACGTTTTATGGCGCATCAAGCTAAAATTAGTACGACTAAAATGAAAAATCGTATTGGTACCATTGAGAAAGTGTTGGTTGATGAGGTAGTCGCTGAAGGTGCGGTAGCCCGAAGTCGTTTTGATGCCCCTGAAATTGACGGTCAGGTATTTATTGATGGCGCAACGCATTTAAATGTAGGCGACTGGGTCAAGGTTGAAATAGAAGATGCAGATGAGCATGATTTATGGGGTAAATTAATTTAACGTTGTGGCTCGGTCACAGTCTTTTTAAGGTCACTCAATGAGGCCCAGTTAATGTTGTTTGATCCATTCACTGGTTTTCTCCGTGAGTTCAGTCATCATAGTCTCAGGACTTTTATTGAGTTTTTTTAACAACTTGAATGAATGATCGCCGCCGTTAATAATCGTTAATGTGGCGGGTTTAGGGACTTTCAAGAGCGATGATTCTAATAGCTCAATTTTTCCTAAAGTATCACGTGTCCCCTGAAAAATTAATAACGGGCAGGTGATTTGAGGAAAATGTTCATTCTTTAATCGATCCGTCTTTCCGGGTGCATGTAGCGGGTAACCATAGACAATAAGGCCTCCTATCGCTAATTCAGTGTTAGCCGCGACCAGTGTTGCGTATCGTCCACCCATACTTTTTCCTGAAATATATAATTGTTCAAGGCGACTCTGAGTTCTTTCCAAAACAAAATGAATGACAGCTTCCCAAGTCGCTTTAAGAAGGGCGGCGCGGTCGGGAGCTTTTCGGCCCTTTTCCATATAAGGAAAATTAAATTTAATGGTAAGAATGTCTTTTTCAGCAATACCCTCATGGAGTTGACTAATAAAGTTCGAGAGCATGCCTTGACCTGCACCGTGGGCAATAATTAATATTTTCGAATAACAATCAGGCGTGTGCCAAACGGAAGAGATTGAGATTTTGTCATTGATGCGAATAGTGATATTTTCTTTTTTCATAAGGACTACGTTTTGTGATTAATACAGTGGGAGTTATTGTCAATGAAGTTTAAAAAAGGTTCAGTTTTGTGGCTTGTTGTTTTAATGGGTTAGGCAGGATTCTGGCTATTGAAAAACATACATTCAACCTCAAATTCACGCTGAGTTTTTTCGAGTAAGGCCTGAATACCGAATTGTTCGGTTGCATGATGGCCGCCAGCAAACATATGGATTCCTGATTCTTGACTTTCATGCCAGTCATGCTCACTGATTTCACCGGTGATATAACCGTCTAGACCTTGTTCTGCAGCGAGTTTCCAATCACTGTTTGCTCCGCCGGTAATAATTCCAATGGAACGAAGGACAGCAGATGTGCTGGGAGAAGCAAGAATGACGGAATGATTCAAAATACGGGCTAAATCATCGGCTAATTGCTGGGCGGTTAAGTGATTATTCAATTGACCTTTGATGCCGGTTGGGCAATTTTTGTAGTTACCAAAAGGTTCGATATTTTTTAAAGACAGTCGTTGACCAATTTCGGCTGCATTGCCGATAGTTACATGAGCATCAAGCGGAAGATGATAGCCTAACAAATTTATTTTATTTTGAACGAGTGGAAAAATGCGTTTAGCAAAGGGGCCTGTTAATGTTCTTGGCCCATGAAAGGACCAGAAAAGGCCGTGGTGAACAACGAGAGCATCTGCTTGAAAGTTAATGGCTTGTGAAATGGATTCTACCGTTGCAGAAACGGCAAAGGCGATTTTCTTGATTTCATGGGTGCCTTCAATTTGTAGTCCATTGGGCCCGTAGTCTTGAAAGTCCTGAGTTTTTAGTAAGGTGCTATAAAATTGAATTAATTGGTTGCGAGAAATAGACATGACTATTTTTTAATAGGTTTTAGATAAAGTAATAAAGGATTTCCAGATCGATTTAAACGTCGATGTTAAATGCAGTGCATTTTCAGAAACCAGTTCGGATATTTCAGGGATTGAAAACCACTGACCTTGCTCAATCTCCTCTGTGCAGAGTGTAAATGGGCCATTGTGCGGGCTGCGGTATACATGAATGAATTCCATACCGTTGTCATAACACGGGCTAAGTTTAAATAAGAATTCTGGTTGCTGGTGTAGTTGTATCCCTAATTCTTCAGATACTTCTCGGATAACACAATGATCATAATCTTCTTCCGCATCGACATGACCTGCAGCAGAACTATCCCATAAACCAGCATTGATATCTTTTTGATGTGAACGTTTTTGTAAGAATAGTTTTTGCTTTTGGTTGAAGATCAGAATATGGACGGCGCGGTGGCGTAGGGTTAATCGGTGTACTTCATCGCGATCCCGAATTTCAATGATCTTATCTTGCGCATTAACGACTGCGAGTTTTTCTTTTATCATGAGTAGGGTAATTATTATTCATTGGGGTTTTGTGAGTTATTTTTATATACCGGCGGTGTCGTATTCTTAGCAAAGTTTAAGAATACCAAGGTTGTACAAAGGAGAATGTTACAACCTAAAATGATCATCGCATGGTTAGGGGATAATGATAAAGAGGTCGATAAGGTATACAGGCCGATAGCACAAAGCATGGCAATATTTTGAAAGAACCCTTGTAGTGCAACGGCTCGACCACTACCGATACCCTGATGGCCAAGGGCTTGTAGGCTGGTATTGACAGGGACGATATAAAGCCCTCCCATTAAGCCGATAAGCAACAGTGTCATACGTGCGGGCAATAGAGTAGACAGTAAGCTTAAAAAGATGATCAGCACTCCCATTAAATAAGCCGGTATGAGTATGCGGCGCAATTTTTCAAAGGGGATAAGTTGGGGGACTAAGGAAGAACCTATAATTATTCCGAGGGCAATAAAAAAGGTTAATTCGGCAATTTCGGTGGCACTGGTTAACTGTAGTGTTAACGGGGCCCAAGCAATTAAGATGACTCGAAGTGTTGCTGCTGTCGCCCAGAATATAGCCGCATTTATTAGGGCAAACCGACAGGTCGGGTGGTTCAAGAATGCTTTAAATTGTCGGTAAAAGGTTGCAATGCCTATTTTTAATGTTTGTTTGGGTGGTTGTTTTTGCGGTAAGAGTAGGGTAATGGCAGCAGATGCAATAAATAAGAAAAGAACGGTTAGTAATGCTTGTTCAGTGGAGTGGTCGGCAATTTTAGCGCCAATCACCATGCCGGATAAAATGGCAAGAATGGTTGATCCCTCAACCCAACTGTTGGCTTTAAGCAGGGCTTGTTGCTGGCTATACTCGGGTAATATCCCGTATTTTGCAGGACTGTATAAGGCCGCGCCTACACCAATGATGCCGTAGGCAATGAGAGGCTCAATGGCGAAAAATAATAATAGTGCTCCGGTTGCTTTAATGAGATTTGCCAAGACCAATATTCTTGGTTTTGGGTAGCGGTCCGCAATTGCACCCACCCATGGTGCGAGCAAAACAAAAGCCATTAGAAAGATGGCTTGTAAAGCCGGAATGTACCAACTGGAAACCATAGAACTTTGTAACGTTATAGCAATAACGGTAAATAAAATGGCATTATCTGCAAAAGCCGATAAAAACTGTACGATCAGTAAAATTAGAATATTTTTGTTCATGGAAAAAGCTGACCGTATAGTTGTTTATTAGTTGCTGAGTGTGACTTGTTTTGTAATTTCTGGGTAATCGGTCTTGCCTGTAGCAAGGGTAGGTATTTCATTTATGACGATGATTTTCTTAGGTAGATTAAGCGTGCTTAATCCTTGTGTTTTAAGCGTTAGGGTTAATGCTGTCAGTGTGGCTTCTTTCTGTGTGGTTAGTAATATGATTTGCTCGCCTTTTTTAAGGTCAGGAATTGTTGTAGCTGCATGCTTTGAGTCCGGCCAAGTTGTGCTGGCGAGTTGTTCAATAACTAACAGAGAAATCATTTCACCTCCGATTTTTGCAAAGCGTTTACTTCGGCCACAAATTGTTATGAATCCGGCTTCGTCGATGGAAACGATGTCACCGGTGTTGTACCAGCCAGCGCCAAAAATAGAAGCGGGAGGAACCAATTCCCCGGGGGCATCAGGTAAGAGATAACCGAGCATGACATTGCTACCGAAAACGTGGAGTTGTTGGCCGGTGCTAATCCCTGGAATTGTTTCTAGCTGATAATCTATTCCAGGTAAAAACTGTCCTACAGAGCCGGCTTGATAGTGTTTAGGGCTGTTGACAGAAAGTACCGGGCTGGTTTCAGTGGCACCATAACCTTCAAAAATACGAATACCGAATTTTTCTGACCAGAGGTCGTGGGTATTACGTTGTAAAGATTCTGCACCTGCAAAAACATAACGAATACCTTGAAAGTCGTACGGGTGGGCGGCTTGACCATAGGCTGATAAAAAGGTGTTAGTGCCGAAAAGGACAGTGGCATTTAATTCGTAGGAAAGCTCAGGAATAATATTGAAATGTAATGGTGTTGGGTAAAGGAAGGTTTTCATACCATTTAAGACCGGTAATAGTGTGCCGATAGTAAAGCTAAATGAATGAAACATGGGTAATACATTTAAGACAATATCTTGAGGCGTAAAGTTGATAACGGCGGCTAGTTGGCTATGGTTCGCTAAGATATTTTGGTGTGATAATACAACGCCTTTGGGTTTTGCTTCTGACCCTGAAGTAAATAAGATGATGGCTCTATCTGTGGATTGGGGGGTAATTTTATTATAAATAGTTTGGGCAAAGTAACCTTGATATAAGGCTAAAAGTTTGTCTGTAATGGTGAGGTTTTCAATGAGATCTTCTAGAAAAACAACGTTAACTGAGACCGTTAATTTTTCAATAGCAGCCTCCAGTTTTACCAGTGAAATAAATCGCCGTGAAGTGATTACAGTTTTGATGACGGCAGTTTCGCAAACAGAAATCATTCCGGCAGAACCCATGGAGAAATTGATCATTGCAGGGACGCGGTTATAAAGTTGTAACCCAAGGACAACATTCAATGTTTTTGTTGAAGTGGGCAGTAATATGCCAATGGTTTCAGTTTCGCGGGTAAATTGTTTGAGCAGGTTTGCGACGATAAAGGTACGAGTAATCAGTGCGTTGTAGTGTAAAGGTTGCCGGTCTGTATCTTCTACGATGCTGTGTGAGCCACCATGGCGACGGCGAGCTTCGAGTAGCGCAGAAAAAACAGTCTGTTGGTATTGGGAACTGGCAAACATCATGCGGTTCATTAAAGTCGTTATTTGTTGGTTACTGTAGGCATGTCTTGCTCGGCCAGTAAGGTGGTCAGGAGGGGTAATAAAGCTATGGGGTTGGATATGAATGGTTATTTTGGGAAATAGTTGTAGGCGATGTGTTTTTTTAAGACGGGAAAAGTAACTGTATTGAGGGCCATCAAGGCGTATAGGGAGTATGGCGGCTTGTGTTTTATTGGCAATCATGCCGGTGCCGTTATAAATTTTCATCAAAGAGCCGGTAGTGGTAATTCGACCCTCGGGGAAAATAACTGTTTTTTGGTCTGTTTTTAAGAAGTTGACTAAAGATTTTAGCGATAACGGATTGGTGTTATCCATGACAAAAACCTGAGCCAAACCGAGAAATGATTTAATGAATTGGTTTTTGGCAATATGGGTGTTAATAGCAAAGGTTATGTTGTCAGGTAAAAAAACACCTAAGAGTAAAGGGTCTAGAAAAGAGGTGTGATTAGCAATAATTAAAACGCGTTTTCCAGCGTTATGGTAATTTTCCAGTCCATGAACTTCTACCTTAAAAAGCCAGGTTAAAAGCGAGTGTAAAATGGTTTTTAAGACGGTTTTCATGTTTGCTCCTGTTTTTTTTATGATAACAGAAACTTTAAGAGCCCCACTACAAGTGGTTTAGTGTATGTTGAAGACATAAAGATCATGTTTTGCTGTTGTTTAAGGTATATTGCCGGGCTCAAATTGAGCGAAATTCATTTATCGGTAGTATAATTCATATTATTATCCAAGATTTAAAGCCGTCATTAAGGCGACAGGTTTATGAAAATAGATTCAATTCGTTTTAAGAACATTAATTCGCTTAAAGGTCAGTGGCAGGTTGATTTTAATGAATCACCCCTTTCTGATACAGGAGTGTTTGCCATTACTGGGCCCAATGGCTCGGGTAAGAGTAGTATTCTCGATGTAATCACTTTAGGGTTGTATGGCGAAACGATTAAGTTTGATCAGCCTTCAAATTTTGTAGTGACAAGGCAAGAGGATGAAAGTTTTTGTGAGGTTTCTTTTTCTTTAGGAGAGGAGCAATTTCAATCTCGATGGTCGGTTAAATGTATTGAGGGTCAAGTTAGAACGCCTGAAATGCAAGTGAGTCGTATGAATGGTACACAAGAAATAATTGAAAGTCAGCCTGCAAAAGTACGGGCATTTATTGCTGATTTAACGGGTATGGATTTTCGAAGATTTACCCGTTGCATTGTTTTAGCACAAGGTGAGTTTTCAGCTTTTTTAAAGGCGCTTGATAACGAGCGTATGGATATTCTTGAGAAAATCCTCGGATCCGAAATATATACTGATTATAAACAACGCATTGATTCTGATGTTGAACAGCAACAAAATAGCTTAGATCAATTTCGAGTCCAGTTGAATGAAATAAAATTATTAACACCGGGTGAATTAGAGGCCAGTCGTTTTGATCTGGCAGACTTTAAAGTGCAGATTGTTGATTTTATTAATGAGAAAAAAGTATTTGAGCAGCAGTTAGAGCAGGTCGTTGAGGTTGAGCGGGTTGAAGAGTTTATTCAGCAGACTGATAAGGCTATTGCGAATAAACAATTGGAAATCGATCAGTTGAACAGTACGTTGTCGACATTAGAGGAATTTACTGAGATTGGTAAAGTCATGACTCAATTAACAGAGTCTGATCGAATGGAGGGGCAAATTAACCAATCTCAAAAGGAATTAGCCGCTGGAGAGGTTGAGGTTACTGCGCTTAAAAATGAGTTAGAGCAGCGTGGCGCAGTGGATCGTTTGGAGATGGCGCCGAATGAGCAGACGCATCTAAGACCGATTGAAGATATTGATAAATTGAAATCTCAATTAGGGCAGATTCGATTAGATAAAGGCTCAGAAGAAACATTATTACAAACTTTATCTGATCAAATGGTAGAGAAAAAATCTATCTTGGATACGGTGGATACATGGTTAAAAAATCGTTCAATGGATAAAACATTGATTGATAATATGCCTGATGTTTTAGCGCTGAAAAAAAGTCGAGTAGAGATTGATCGACTTAGGGAAAAAAAGAAAACAGCAGAAAAGGATATCAAGCAAAATTTAGCGGCTAATAAAAAGCGTCAAAATGACATAAAGCGACTGACCCGCTCAAGCGAACAGTTAGAGGCTACCATTGCTAAGTCAGAGCAAAAACGTGATCATTTTATGGATGGTAAAAGTCTTAAGGAAGTCATGGGTTTAGAAGAAGACCAAGCTAATCGCGACCAAGTTATTAAGTCCTTAGAAGCACTTTCATTAAGATTTAAGGTATTTAATCAAGGTGGGGCAGGAGGGTGGTTTCGCTCAGCGCCTGTTAAGATCGATATCCCACTAGGATTAGCGAACGATTATGAACAACTTTTGATTGAATTAGAACAAGAGCAAAAGGTTCTGGATGCTTTGCAGAAAACGGCATCCTGGGAGCTTCAGCTTCGAAAGCATCATCAAGATAGAGGGGCTTTGTTAGACGGCGAGCCGTGTGGCTTATGCGGAGCATTAGACCATCCTTTTGTCCATTCTTTACCGGAAATAGGTGATTCTAGGCAATTAGTTGCTGATCAGAAAAGTAAGGTCGATTATCTTCGCGATCGTACCGATCATATGAAAATCCAGTTAAAAGAATATCACGATTTCCAAGAACAATGTCGGGAAGAGAAGCGTGAGCGTGCAGTTATGAGGTCCGAATGGTCTCATTTGTGCACCCGCTTGAATATTGTTAGTAGTGAGTTGACGATTGATAATTTAAAGGCATTAAAAAAATTAAAAGATCAGGAAAAAAAGAGCCTAGATCATCTTAAGAAGATTATAAAGAATTATAATGTTTTGGCGCCCAAGCTAGAAGAACAGAATCAACAATTGAAAGCATATCGGGCGGAACTAAAAACCTTAGGAGACCAAGATGTTAGTTTACCCGTTCATTATGATTCGGCAGGTGAAATTCAAGCATCGCCTGTTAAATCTATAGAAATAACACTACAAAATACGATAGAAGTTGAGCAGGATTTATTAGGGAGCTTGATAGAAACACTCAAAGTATTAGGCGATAAAATACCGGCTAAAGGGCGTGAAGATAAATTAATTAAGCGTTTAAATCAGCGACGACAGGATTTTCAAGTTTATGTCTTACGTCGGACTGAGCTCACTAATGAGTTGGCAGATTTAGAGCAGAAACATGATCACTGTCAGGAAGAAAACATACTACTGTCTGAAAAATTAGAAGGCTATACAAAACAGCTTAATGTGGCTGAGACTATGCGTTTGTATGTTAAGTTGTATGAGAAGCAAGAAGAAGTCACGAAGATTGATAATAAAATCCAAGTTTTTAAAGGTGATCGTGATCGGTTGATTAAAGAAGCCATGACGCGGTTAACCGAAAAGGGCATTGCGACGCCAGAGGAAGTACACGCCCTTGCTCACCAAAAAGAAAATACGCCTCAATTGCAATCAACGCTGCTTGAATTAGAGGCCGGTAAAGTTGATTTAGAATCTAAGCAACTGGAGCAGCAGGCTGAATTAGCACAATTACAAGGTGTTTTGAATCGACAAGATATAGAGCATGAGTTACATGCCCTAGAGAATAAGTTAACTATAGCGGAACAAGAGGTTCATCATGTGGAAAGTATTTTAGCGCAGCAGGTTAATTTGGTCCGTAATACTGATGAGATTAATCAGAAAATAGAACAGCAGCAGCAACGCGTCGATGAAGCAAATAAAATACTTTCTGAGTTTGAATTGGAAGACAGTCAGTCGTTTAAGCGACGAATTCAGCAAGATGTAGCCAGTAATTTATTGGATATTAGTAATGATTACTTAGAGAAAATAAGTGGTCGTTATCGGTTAAGTCAAATTAAAGAAAAACAGGGGTTGGCTTTAGAAATCACGGATTCGTTCCAAGCCAATAAAAAACGCTCGATGAAAACATTATCGGGCGGTGAAACTTTCATCATTAGCTTATCATTAGCGTTGGGGCTTTCTGAGATAGCGAATTATGGTCGAGCTGTTGATTCTCTTTTTATTGATGAAGGGTTTGGTACTTTAGATGATGAATCTTTATACGTTGTCCTAAGTACACTTGAGAATTTACGCCACGAAGGAAAATTAGTCGGTGTAATTTCTCATATTCAGGAATTACAAGAGCGGGTTAAAACACAAATCAAAATGACTCGAGAACAGGGCGGTTTTAGTCGATTAGACGTTGTTGCCTAGGTCTTTCGATATTGCCAATAGGGGTCAAAGCCTGGGTGCTTTGAATTTATATTTTATCTGGCCTTGAATTTTCATGGTCAATTGGATTCTTTTTCGGGTCGGTTCAACGTTTAAAATACATACGGTTACGATGTTACCGGTTTTAACAATTTGCCTTGGATCTTTCACAAAAGTATGGGCTAATTCTGAAATATTGACTAAGCCATCTTGGTGTACACCGATATCAACAAAAGCACCAAAATTTGCAACATTGGTTACCACGCCCTCCAGTACCATGCCCGGGATTAAGTCAGATAGCTTCTCAATACCTGTTTTAAATTGTGCATTTTTGAATTCAGGGCGAGGGTTGCGACCTGGTTTTTTGAGCCTACGGCATTGACGCAATCTTCAATCACAGCATTAAGGCTTCGTGACAGGTTACTTTGGTTTACATCATGTTGGTATTGACCAACGCCATTGGCTTTTGCTTCAATCTTAACCAATTCCGCCAGTGGATCCTGTAAACGACGGGCAATAGATACCGCGCCTCGAAGCGAAACATCAAGATTGGGAAATTCATGAGTAGCTAATTCAGAGGCGGAATAAATCGATGCGCCTGCTTCAGAGACGATAATTGAACTGATGGTTAAATCGGGATTTTCTTTTAACAAATCCGTGATCAGTTTTTCTGTTTCTCGTGAACCGGTTCCGTTTCCTATACTAATCAGTTCGACAGTGTGTTTTTTAATTAGTGCGGTCATTTTGTTTATACTCTGGGGCCACTGTTTCTTGGGCGGGTGGGGATAGATAGTCTCAGTGGTGATGATTTTCCCTGTGCCATCGATCAAAGCAAGTTTTACACCTGTTCTAATGCCGGGATCGAGTCCGATGGTGATTTTAGGGCCTGCTGGTGCGGCTAGAAGAAGGTCACGCAAGTTATTGGCAAATACAGTAATGGCTTCGGTTTCTGCAAGGTCATGGACTTTCAGACATAAATCAGTTTCTATGTGAGGAAGTAATTTATTTGCAAGGGCATATTCGCCGACGTCCTGTAGCCTCTTGATAATTAAAGTAGTCTGAAAACTTTTGGCCGGCATGTTCTTGGCGGCGTATAACGGAAGATTTTAAACAGCCGTGGTTCCAGATATAATTTCTTAAGTTTTGGATTAATGAGGGTGTTTCAAAGAGTTGCTCTGAAATAATATGTTTTGCACCTTCTAGTACAGTGACATTGTCAGGGATATTTTTACTTGGATTTAGAAACTGGTTGGCAATGGTTAGTGGGGGTGTTGAACGATTTTTGAGCAGTGCTTCTGCAAGCGCACCAAGGCCAGCATCGCGTGCTTTTTGTGTTTTGGTTTGACGTTTTGGTTTGTAAGGTAAGTACAGGTTTTCTAGATCAGTTTTGGTGCGACAGTCATTAATGCGTTGTTTAAGTTCGGTTGTTAACTTACCTTGATTGTTTATGCTGACAATAATCC
>JASMBU010000039.1 GCA_030753675.1 Methylococcales bacterium | reverse complement strand
GTAGAAAACCAAGTCGGTAATATCAGAGAATGGCTATTCACACCGCGAGCTAAGTTTGATAGCTTTGCTGAATTAAACACATGGTTAGCACAGCGTTGCGAGGAACTGAGTAACCGAAAACATCCAACATTACCGTCTCAAACCATTGCCGCATGTTTTCAACAAGAACAACCATTACTCCGCAAAATTACAACGCCATTTGCAGGTTATATAGAACATTTATTAAAAGTGAGCTCAACTTGTCTAGTTAGACACGATAGGGTCTTATACAGCGTCCCTGCTCAATGGGTAGGGCAGATGGTCTCAGTTAGAGTAACGGCTTATTCACTCAGTGTGGTTGCAAAAGGTGAAATGATTGCCGAACATCAACGCTGCTTTACCCGTGACCAAATAATCTGTAACCCTTGGCATTATCTTTCAGTTTTAGAAAAGAAACCCGGTGCATTACGGCACGGTATTCCCTTTCAAAACTGGGATTTACCAGAACCGATACAGCAAGTCAGAAAACAGTTACTAAAACAGAAGCAAGGCGATAGAGCATTCGTTGACTGCTTGTTGCTGGCAAAAGATGTTGGAATCGATACTTTTGAAACAGCTTGCGAACTGACACTAGAAACGGGTGTTGTCACGGGCAGTATCGTGCTCAATGAGATCAGGCGGTTAACTGAACCGGCCCAGCCTGAAGAGTTAAATGCCTGTCATCACTTACAGCTAAACGAGGAACCAAAGGCTGATTTTCAGCGCTATGATTACTTATTGGGAGCACGCAATGTCCATTGACTTGCATACTCAATTAAAAAACTTACGCCTCTATGGAATGAGCGATGCGTGGGCTGAAATTAAAGCGGAAGGCCCTCAAAGAAAACAAGATATTTCACCAGAGCACTTATTGAGTCAGTTGGTTCATGCCGAAATAACAGACCGCTATGCACGTAGCCTACGATACCAATTGAAAGTAGCCAAGTTTCCTATCCATCGTGATTTAGTTAACTTTGAATGGGGAGAGACAGCCCTTTCAAAACAACAGATAGAACAACTGGCAACCGCAAAATTCATGGACGATGCACACAATCTTATTCTTGTTGGTGGTACAGGAACAGGTAAATCTCATCTTGCCACGGCATTGGGTGTAGCCGCTATTCATCATGAAAAACGAGTGCGTTTTTATAATGCAGTTGATTTAGTCAACCTACTCGAACTGGAGAAACAGCAGGATAAAACAGGAACAATGGCGAGAAAGCTTATACAAATGGATGCCGTTATCCTTGATGAACTGGGGTATCTGCCATTTCCCAAGTCAGGTGGCGCATTACTCTTTCACCTTATCAGTCAGCTCTATGAACGAACCTCGCTGATAATCACAACCAATCTGAAGTTCAGTGAATGGGTGCAGGTTTTTGGTGATGCAAAAATGACAGCTGCGCTTCTGGATCGAATTACTCATCATTGTGACATCATCGAAACAGGGAACGATTCTTATCGGTTTAAGCATCGAAAATCAGGGTTAAAAACAGTGTAAATATCCAAGGCAAAGTGGAAACTTTTGGACGCTGACAGGTGGAAACTTTTCAACGCTGATTGACACATGTTTCTACCCATGTGTTGTAATGGTACATTATGAGTATTAAAGATAACGTATGATGCTGTTTATTGAAATAAGTAATTGTTTTATTTGATAAATTAGACTTAATGAGGTTGAGTGAGACATAGGGAAAGCGGACTGCCTCTCCGCCATTATTTTTTACGCACTCGTTGTTGTTTTAATTCCCTATCCTTTCTCGTTGGCTCCAGTCGTTCTCTACTGAGTTTACTGGCTAGTTGTCTCGTTAGGTTTCAAGGTTAAATAAATAACTTAATGTGGCGTCTGGCTCATTCGTACATGTTAATATTTAGTATGTATTATTTCTAGCCTAGGAACTCTTTTGCTAACTGTCTTAATTGTTGATGATCAAGAACTTATTCGTTTGGGGATAAAGTCTTTATTAGAGGGTAATTCTAGTTTGAAGCTAACCTGCCATTTAGCCGGCTCTGGAGAAGAGGCGTTGGCTCAGTGTAAAGTAATATCGCCGGACGTCATTTTGTTAGATATTAATATGCCGGGAGTCGGCGGCGTTGAGACGGCTCGAAAAATTATTCAATCCGGTAGGAAAACCAAAGTCATTGTTTTATCTGTTTTGAATGATGGGCCGATACCGGCTCAGTTGGTTCAAATAGGTGTTTTAGGTTTTGTTTGTAAAGACACAGGCGCTGAGCAATTGGTCAAGGCGATTCAAAGTGTGATGGAGGGTAAGTTTTTTTTAAGTGAGAAGGTGGCTAAAAACATAGCACTTCAAAAATTAGGTGTTGTAGCCACTAGACCTTTCCAATCGCTTTCGAATCGTGAGGCCAGCGTGCTTCATTTAACCTTGCAAGGTCGTGGCATTCGGGTGATTTCAGGGTTATTAAAAATCACCGAAAAAACAGTAGTAACTTACCGGTATCGAGTCTTTAAAAAGTTGGGCGTTAAAAGTGATATTGAATTAATGCGCTTGGCTATGAAACATAATTATACCGATTGGCAGGAAGGATCTTAAACGGTAGCGCTTAAGATTGAGGATTAACTAGACTTCGTGCGACAGAAAAAGCATCACGAAAGTCGAGGTAAGCCGGTTTCTCTGTAGTCAGGAGTTGTTGCAGTAACCGTTGTTGGGTTTTGTACTTTATGTCGCCAATGGCTAAGGGGCCAACACCGACAACAGCGGTTTCGTCGTTAAGTAAGCGCCCAAAATCTTTGAGTTTAATCCCTTCTATACCGGCAGGCGGTACGGCGTTCACATCGCCGGCTACTTTAAGTTGAGTGGCTGTTGTGAGTAGTGCTTGGTTAATAACCTGAACGCCGGCTTTAGCGGCACACAAGATAATATCAGTCTCTGCGATGAGGGCAGATTTTTTATAGAGGGTACCGGCTACAGCGCCTTGGAGTTGGCAGTTAAAAAGCCGGTTATATTCAGAGGCGGTATCTTCAGCGGTATGTATATTGAGGTGGTCTACGAGCGTGGTGTTAGCGCCTGTTAGTGAGGCGATTACGCCGCTGGCAATACCCACAGGGCCGGTGCCCCCAAAAACAACGACATTACAATCGGCCATAGTTTTTGTCGCCGTGTCGGCCAGAGCTTTTTCAACACAAGCCACCAATGCTGCAGCGGTAGTAAAAGCGCCGCTGGGATCTGCCAGAACAGAAACTTCAAAAGGGGGGACCATAGCGCGTTGACTGGCAGTTAACATATCGTAAGCCAGACTCATATCGCGGCCACCGATAAAAATAGCGGTTTGTTTAACCCCTTTAGGACCCCGTGAAAAAATAGCATCTTGAACTAAACGTTGGGTGTCTTCAATGTTGACATTGTTATAAGGCATGATGATATCAAAACCGGCATCAACAGCCATGTTGACATCAAAAGGGCTGTTGTGAGGCATCGGGTCAAACATATGAAGAATACTTTTCTTCGACATTGCACTGGGGTCCTTAAGTTGTTGTTTAGCGGTAAAAGCCGCTGGCTTTTAAATAGCTAATAC
>JASMBU010000038.1 GCA_030753675.1 Methylococcales bacterium | reverse complement strand
GTAAAACACTACTCAAAATCCTGAGCATGATCAGAAACGGCTTACTCACAGTCCTGAGCATGACAGTAAAAGGCAAATTCCTTCGGTGTGTCCTGAGCATGACATTAAAAGGCTTTTTACTCATGTGTACGTTCAAACATCTCTCTTGATGTACCTAAAAGATTTACATAAAGATAGTTTAAGGGCGACGGGCGCTTTAGCTTGGGGTGTTATTGCTGGTCGTGTTATTGTCAAAGGTATAGGTAAAAAGGCGGCAACCACCATCACCGCTAAAATTATAGGTAGGAATACTTTTGAAATGGCAGCGAAAGTCATTTTGAAGATGGCAGCTTAGAAAAGCGCGCCGGAGTCTAGAATGACTCTTTATTTCCCCATAACCTTCCTTGAGGTTTAATGCGTTTTTTCAACCGTAGATATTAAAAAAAGCGCACCCCAACAAATGTCAGGGTGCGCCTTCTAATAAAGCGTGCTTTAGCGCTGGTGGTTAGCTTGCTTTTCCTACCTCAGTTGCCGCAGGAACTTCAATTAATCTTCCTGACTTACAGTCATAAATATAACCATAAACCGGAATATCTGAAGGTACCATAGAGCTGGCTTTAATACGGGCAACATCTTCTAAAACACTTTCACTTTGCTCTTTGATAGTAAGCCAGTTAATGTATTTCCCCTCCGTTGAACCCGGCCCTTCACAGCAATCATGCCAACCATCGGCATCAACGGAAGCCGTTTTTAGACTACTGCTTAATAAGTCGCTCATGATTTCGTTATTAAAGTATTCCATCCCACAATCGGTGTGATGGATGACAAACCATTCACGAGTACCTAGTAATTTATAGGAGATAACGAGTGACCGTATCGCGTCATCACTCGCGCGCCCACCCGCATTACGAATAACGTGCGCATCACCTTCTGCTAATCCGGCATATTTAGCAGGATCTAAACGTGCATCCATACAAGTAAGAATTGCAAAATTACGCCCTGGAGGCATAGGTAATTCGCCTTTATCACCAAAATCTTCGACATAGTCTCTATTAGCACTTAAAACATCATTTAAAATATCACTCATTATTAAGCCTCTTTAATATATTCTAAGGTTACAAAAACCTAATTATATTAAGTAATATATAACGAGAATCAGTAATTTTAGTTTAAGGACTATAAACCAATAGATTATAAAAAAAGGTCTATTTATCATTTAATGGTGCATCTTGTGATGCATACATTTCAAATGCTTAAGTATTGTTTAGAAAACTAAGGTGGTTAGGTGAAAGATCGTAATTTAAAAAATGAGGTGCTTTTTGATGATATCCAGCGAGCTTGAATGATGGCTCAAATTAGAAAATTTTGTCTCATATAGTTACAATGAAATCATACAAGGGTCAAAACGAATACAAAACAGGTCAAGCCGTTTTCCGAAATTGCGAAGTCTGCAGACCACTGTTCGACTGATGCTCTACGCCTCCTACCAACCCTAAATTTAATTGATCCACTCAACGCAAAGTACTGATCGACGCAATAACACTACAAACTCAAAGCGACTAGCTTGGCTGCATAAAAAACCGATTTTTTGTCATATCAACTAATCGCAAAACATGCGGCGCCCCATAAATCGCAGCGGCATCAATCAAACAATACAAGGCTGCAACACCACTAGGTGGATTTCCACCGGGCCAGCCAAACAATGGATCCAACTCAGCCCAATACCAAACACCGTAAGCCGTGCCAATCAGCTCCAGCCAAGTGGTAATAAAAAAAGCACCTAAATACAATAAGGGCGAACGCCCTTTGAACATAAAAACAATAAAAACGCAGTACAACAAGGCCCCCGCTACATCCCCTCGTTCTGCAAGCGTAATACCCCACAACGACCAAAGACCACAACTGATAAAGACTAAGTAAGTGATTTCTTTCGCATAGCGTAAAAACAATCCTGACCTTGCCATCGCAACAGAACTCATATAAACCATTCCATGTCCCGGCGGCACATACGCGGGCACATTCTCAAAACGATAGGTATAGCCGCCCAAATAAATAGAGGCAATATGCTCACCGATGGTTGCAAAAACAATGGCCACAACAATTTGAGCTCTAATATTGGCATCTTCACCTTTGAGTAAGCAAAGCAAAAAAAACCAAGCAAGCGCACCTAATTTATATTGCCAAACCAAATCACCCTCAGCATCAGAAGGTAACGTTAGCGCCACACAAACAAACGTAAAAACGATAATAAAATAATCGCGAAACCGATGAACCGGCTCAACCGACTCCAATGAAAAATTTGTCCATAACATCCTGACTATTTTACATTAAAAATTATTACAGTTCTCTAAGGCTTTAGCTTTGAGTCTTCTTAAACAACACCGTCACGATACTCAAATTAGGTCGTCCTATCGTCAAACAGATAAAAAATTTCAATCTTTGATAGACTGTTAAAATTAAATAAACTCAATCGTACCCGCTATGAAATTGCTAATTTCGGCTTTCCTATATCTTTTAATTCTCCCTTTTGCACACGCTCAGAAAACAGCTATTCCAGATAGTCTTGTTCCACCAGCAGATCATGCCCTTATAGCAACCACCCACGCTAAGGGCTACCAAATCTACCAATGCCATTTACAAAATGGACAATATCACTGGCAATTAACCGGCCCAGATGCAAAACTGTTCAACGAACAAGGCACTCTTGTGGGCAGCCATTTTATCGGGCCCAAGTGGGCGTATCGTGACAAGAGCATCGTCACAGGACGTCTCATCCAAAAAATCACAGCACCTCATCATTCAGCCATCCCCTGGTTACTTGTTAAAGGGATAAACTATCAAGGTACAGGGCTTTTTAACACCGTTAGCTTTATCAATCGAATTAATACCCAAGGCGGGGTTAAACCAAGCACCGGTTGTAACAGTAACCATTTAGGGAGCGAGCGTGCTATCGCCTATCAAGCGGATTACCTGTTTTATTCAAAAAATAACGACTAGCACGCACCCGAGAAAAGAGCGTTCACTCTCATCGTATGTTTGCTTTCCCTCAGCACCCCTTAGTCGTTATTATCAGTCATTAATTCAAGCTCATCCCAACGCGCGTAACTCACCTCCAGTTCGCCTTCTAAACCTTCCAAAGCCTTCAGCGTCTGAGCAACAACATCGTGATCTTGCTGGTAAAACGTGGGCGTATTAATCTGATTGTTCAACTCAGCTTGCTTGGCTTCCAACTGCTCAATAGATGCCGGTAATTGCGCTAATTCTCTTTGGTCGTTATACGATAATTTTTTCTTTTTTACGCTCTTTGGTTTTTCTTTTCCACTTTTCTTATCGGATTCAATTGACTCGGCAAGCTCAGCTTTATACTGCTGCCAATCGGCATAACCGCCCACGTATTCGTTCACCTGCCCCAGACCTTCAAATACCATGACACTGGTCACCACATTGTCTAAAAACAACCGGTCATGAGTGACTAACAACAAAGTCCCTTCATAGCTCACCAGTAAATCTTCCAACAACTCTAATGTTTCTAAATCAAGATCATTAGTGGGCTCATCCATCACCAATAAATTAGCCGGCTTAGTAAATAAACGCGCCAATAACAACCGATTCTTTTCCCCACCAGAAAGACTTCTGATCGGCGATCTTGCGCGGTTGGCAGAAAAAAGAAAATCATTAAGATAAGACATAACATGACGTTTATTATTGCCAATCATGACGTGATCATTACCGTCTGCAACCGCATCTGCCACCGTAATATTAGGATCTAGCTGATCACGCAACTGATCAAAATAGGCAACCTGTAATTTTGTACCGTGCTCAATAGCCCCTTCATCGGGCTCCAACTCCTTCAATAACAACTGTAAAAAAGTCGTTTTTCCGGCGCCATTTGGGCCAATGAGTCCGATCTTATCGCCGCGTTGAATGACGGTGGAAAAATTCGAAACAATCGGTTTATCGGGATAAGAAAAATGAATATCATCGGCAGTAATAACCTTCTTACCTGAATTTTCAGAGCGCTCGATACCCAACTTAACATTGCCTTGCTGAACTCGTCGTTGACTGCGTTCTTTACGTAATTTTTTTAATGCACGCACACGCCCTTCATTGCGTGTACGGCGAGCCTTGATGCCTTGGCGGATCCAGACTTCTTCTTGTGCTAACTTCTTATCAAATAAAGCATCCTGTGTTGCCTCCTCTTCTAATGCGGCGGCTTTTCGCTTCAAATAGTCCTGATAATTACCGGGCCATGAAACCAATTG
>JASMBU010000037.1 GCA_030753675.1 Methylococcales bacterium | reverse complement strand
ACTAACCACGTATCAATGGCACGGCGATATTGCCCGTGCAGAAGGCTCGATTGATATTAAAAGCCGGCAATTATTTATTGTTGCCCAAGTTAAAAACCCATATGGAAAAGTAGGCCATAACCCACCCTTAAAAGTGGGTCAATATGTGACCGCACGTATTAAAGGGAAAGAACTTCACCGCGTTTTTGTGATTCCACGCATTGCGTTGCGAGAGGACAATAAAGTATTAATTGTTTCGCCAGAAGACACTCTGAAATTTCGTACCGTTAAGGTGCTATGGTCAGACCAAGATAATTATGTCATTTCAGAAGGGTTAACAATCAACGAACGTTTATGTATTACGCCGATCAATTTTGTCACTGAAGGTCGAAAAGTGAGTGTTTATAACGCCCAAGTTGAGGGCGCTTCGTAATGCATTCAATCATTACTTTTTTTGTTCATAACAAAGTAGCTGCCAATCTTTTAATGGTAATGATTGTGGCGGCGGGTTTTTTTACATTGCCTTCTATTCCGGCAGAATTCTTACCCAGTTATGAACTGAATGTCATCAGTATTAAAGCCCCATACCAAGGTGCAACGCCGAGTGAGGTTGAAGAACATGTGGTTGCTAAGATTGAAGAGCAAATTCAAGACATTAATGGGATTGAAGAAATAACCTCTGTTTCCAGTGAAGGGTTTGCATCCATTAGCGTTGAAATTAATTCCAGTTTTAATGTACGGCAAGTTTTAGGCGACATTAAAGAACGGGTTGATGCGATTACTGATTTTCCTGAATTGTTGGATGAGATTAGAATAACCGTTGCCGAAAGAAAACATGAAGTTTTGGGTGTGGTGGTCTCCGGCCAACTTCAAGAAGCAGAATTACAACAATTAGGCAAACGCATCCGTGATGAAATTTTAATGTTGCCGGAAGTCTCGCAGGCAACATTAGGCGCAATTCGACCGGCTGAATTTTCGATAGAAGTCTCAGAGCAAACGCTACGCCAATATGGCTTATCTTTTCAAAAAATTGCCAGAGAAATTAATAATAACTCGCTGAGTATGCCTGCTGGGTCAATGAAGACTGACAAAGGTGAAGTGTTATTAAGAACCTTTGGGCAGTCTTATAATAGTGAAGACTTTGCCCGTATCCCCATTTTAAAACGGGATGACGGCAGTTTTGTGATGCTCGGTGAGATTGCTGATATTAAAGATGGTTTCGAAGAAGAGCAATTGGAAGCCACTTTTAATGGCTATCAGTCCGTTATTATAGAAGTTTTTCGCTTAGGCGATCAAAGTGCCATTGAAATTTCAAAGCGGGTTAAAAATTATATTGCTGAGTCTAAACGATTTCTACCGCCGGGCGTTACCCTGAGTGTTTGGCGAGATCGAGCTAAAATTGTACAAGGACGTATTTCCACCTTAACCTCGAATGCGATACAAGGGGCCGTGTTGGTATTTATTTTACTGACATTATTTTTACGACTATCGGTTGCGGCTTGGGTTTGTGCGGGGATTCCTATTTCTTTTTTAGGGGCATTGGCGATGATGCCGGAACTCGGTGTAACGATTAACATTAGTTCGTTGTTCGCTTTTATTTTAGTGCTGGGGATTGTAGTGGATGATGCCATTGTCACCGGTGAAAATATTTATCATCATTTAACCTTACATAACGACCCAGAAAAAGCCGCTATCGAAGGGACGCACGAAGTTGGGGTCCCGGTTACGTTTGGTGTGTTGACGACTGTTATTGCTTTTTTGCCGTTATTGTCTATAGAAGGACGGCGAGGACAGATGTTTGAATCGATTGCTTTGGTGGTGATTCCGGTTTTATTATTTTCTCTGGTCGAAAGTAAATGTATTTTACCTTTTCACTTAAAGCATTTGAAGATCGCCAACCCTGAGAACGGTAGCCGATCGGTACTGCAACGGGTACAAGCCCGTATTGATAGCAAACTAAAATATTTTATTGGAAATGTTTATAAACCCACCTTAGAGCTCTTACTTGAACATCGTTATTCAACATTATGCGGTTTTATTGGGCTTTTTATTATTATGATGGCGATGACGGTTGGCGGACATATTCGCTTTGTCTTTTTCCCAAAAGTTGAAAGCGAAAGTATTCAAGTAACATTGACGATGCCAGTGGGAACTCCTTATGCGGTCACTAAAAAACATACCGATAGAATCACGCGTATCGCCCAAGAGATACAAACTGAATTTGTTGACCCTGAGTCAGGACAACAATTAATTACTAATATTTTGGTTATTAACGGCAAGGAAGACTCGATGGGCCACCCACAATCGAATGTGGGTTATCTTAGGATTAGTCTCTTACCGCCGGAACAGCGAATTCTCAATTGGACCGGGCATGAAGTTGTTACCGAATGGCGAAAACGTGTGGGCAGTATTCCAGGTGCTGAAAAGATTTATTTTAAATCAGATATTTTTCATGGAATGACCAGTCCTATTGAAGTGCAATTACACGGCGATGACTTTAAAACACTGTCTTTAGCGGCACAATCCACACGGGCGCTTTTAGAGCAAATTCCAGGGCTTTATGATATTGAAGATACCTTTGAAATAGGCAAAGAAGAAGTTCAAATCAAACTCAAACCGGAAGCAGAATTATTAGGATTATCGGTTATTGATTTGTCACGACAAATCCGCCAAGGTTTTTATGGTGAGGAAGTGCAAGTGCTTCAGCGTCAAGGTGAAGATATACAAGTTTTATTGCGTTATCCCTTAGCACAACGAAAATCTCTGTTGAATCTAAACCGTATGAAAATCCGTACAGAGGCAGGGGTTGAAGTTAATTTTTCCGATGTTGCAGATCTTACCATGAGTCGCGGTTTGGTTGATATTGATCGTGTTAACCGTAAACGTGTAGTCACTGTGAAGGCCAATTTGGATAAAAAATCAACCGATGAAGCGGTTTTACGGGAATTAATCGTTTCGGGTATGGATGAGGTCAAGTATCAATACCCAAGCATTAACTATTCATTAGAAGGTGAAATGCGCGAAAAAGAAGAGGCCTTTGGTAGCGTTTTTTACGGCACTATTTTTGTGTTATTGGGTATTTATTGCTTATTAGCAATTCCATTGCAATCGTATTTTCAACCGTTGATGGTGATGATTGTGATTCCCTTTGGCATTACTGGAGCCATTTTAGGACATTTTTTAGCCGGGATTGATTTAACGGTTTACAGTGTTTTAGGTATTGTGGCTTTAACTGGTGTGGTAGTTAACGATAGTCTGGTTTTAGTTGATTGTGTTAATACACTTAAAAGGCGTTCAACGACCTTATTTAAGGCGGTATTAGAAGGGGCAACACGGCGTTTTCGGGCGATTATTTTAACCTCGTTGACGACTTTTTTAGGATTGGTTCCGTTAATGCTTGAAAAAGATACCCAGGCGCAATTTTTAATTCCCATGGCGGTTTCATTGGCCTATGGGATTATTTATGCGACGTTGATTACCTTATTTTTATTACCGACGTTATATCTGATTTTTGATGATTGTGCAGTGCGATTTAGGAAAATTAAATCGGCACTGTATACGAGTTTTAAAGGAATTTAATTTAATTTTTATTTGAGGGTGGTATGAAAAGTAGAACATTTTTGCTGATTCGCACAGTATTATCGTTAACCTTGGCTGCGGTTGTTGTCGCTGGCTGTAGCACACAGCCGGTGGCGCTTGTTAGTACGCCTAAAGTGGTCGCGAAACATACTCAGGCAGAGGCGCCAAAGGTGAAAAAGCATACAATGCATAAGCAAGAAAATGGCGTTTTAAGTTTGGATGTTTTTAAAGAAAACAATAACATACATATTTTAACCGGTATTAATGATCAAGACTTTTCTACGTTGCAATATCAGCGTTCGGATGATCAGGGGCGCAGTTGGACAACACCGGTCAATATAGCCCCTAAAGGAACGGTCTTTAATTTTCACCGTGGTAATGATTCTCAGATTGCAGCTTGGGGTGACAATGTGGTCGTGGCCTGGATGAACAGAGGCTATACTAACCGTCATGGCTCAGGTCCTATGAGTGTGGCTTATTCTCATGACCAAGGTAAAACCTGGAATATGGGTGAAATGGCCGCGTCGCGATGGAAAAACGGCACCCATGCTTTTATGGAATTAACCGCTAATGAGAAAGGCATGCATTTTGTTTGGTTAGACAGTCGAAACGGTAAGCAAGGCCTCCAATATGCACACTCAATTAACGGCGGCGAAACGTGGAAACCTGAAACCACTTTAGATGCTAAAACGTGTTACTGCTGTTGGAACACCCTCGCATCAGACAGTCATAATAATCTCTATGCACTTTACCGTGATAAAGAGCCCAGTGATATGGCGTTAATTAAAGTGGCTGCTAACAGCGGTGTTTCAAAAAGATTAGCACGGGTTGGTGAATTTGATTGGGATTTTCAAGGCTGTCCACATGTTGGTGGTGCTTTAGCCGTCTATGAACAAGGCAATCAAGTGCAGTTGCATGCCATGGTAGGAACCATGAAGCCAGAAAAAGCAGGGCTTTATTATTTATCCTCAAATGATGGTGGTATTCATTGGAGTCTTGAAAAACGTATGGGTCAAGGCATGGCTGTTCATAGCGATATTGCTGTGAATGCATCTGGTGAGTTATTAGCCAGCTGGGATGTCGCAGGCCCCATGGGTATGTCTATTATTACCAGTAAATCGTTAGATCAGGGTAAAACATGGCTAAATGAAACGGCGTTATCGGCACCCAATATGGACGCGACCCATCCTAAAGTAGTCGCTGTCGATGAAGGTTTTCTGGTTTTTTGGACCGAGAGACAAGAAGGCGGTAGTAAACAATTACAGATTAAAAAAGTAAATTAATTCATTTTGTAGTATTGAGCTAAGTTACACCATTTGAAATGGGTGATTTGGCTCAATTTTTAAGAAATTAAGCTCTATGTGCTGCTTTCAATGTAGCAGCACTATTAATTTCTTTATAATAGTCAACACGTTTATCTTCTACATACAAACCTTTATGAAAAAGACTTCTCCTTTTAAAAAATCGGTTATAGCCGCTTTATCTGTTATTTTATTGCCCATTACGATAGTTCAAGCCGATGTGATCACCGAAACTATAGCTATTGATGGTAAAACCAATCAAGCCGCTAAGCAGTCGCAAAAAAAAATCGATAAAGTCAGTGAACACACAAAAGTGTTATTAGAAGAGTATCGAACTGTATCGCATCAAATTGAATCTCTTTTGGTTTATAACCAACACCTGCGTGATTTAATTAAATCGCAAGAGCAAGAAATGGTTTCTATTAAGAAACAATTAAAAGAAATTGAAATCACTCAACGTGAGATTGTTCCACTCATGCTTCGTATGTTGGATAATTTAGAAAAATTTGTTGCTCTAGATTTACCTTTTTTAACGGATGAAAGAACGCAACGAGTGGCTGAATTGAAAAAAATTATGATTCGTGCCGACGTAACCAATGCTGAAAAATATCGTCGTATTTTGGAAGCCTATCAAATAGAAAATGAGTATGGAAATACCATCGAAGCATATCGAATGCATATCA
>JASMBU010000036.1 GCA_030753675.1 Methylococcales bacterium | reverse complement strand
CCTCGCTTCGCTTTCCATGGCTGGCAGCGGAAGATATTATGGTTAACAACGGCGAAGAAATGCCTGACAAAGACAAAACCATATGTTTCAAATCATACAGGGTATGGTTATGTTGCGGTGCTGATTGTCGTGTTCCTAACCGCTATGGCGATTGATACCCTTAAGGATAAAAATAAAAGGTCGCAAAAAGGTAGCATCTAATCATGAGTCTCAGACAAGATATATTGCAAGCTTGTTGTTCCTGTAGATAGCACTCTCAGACTTTCCGCTAGACTAGGTGTTTTGTAGATACACCAAGCTAATATTCTACTTCGATGGGCTCGTTGAGGTGAAAGTCGTCACCCATTTTCTTAGAGCGTTAATAAGACCCGAGGAAAGTATAATTGTTCATGTAGACTTTGTACTAAACTAGCTGTTTTGTAAATACACCAAGCTAATACTTGGAGTGCATGATATCTGGCGGCTGAATCAAGATATCATGAGGAAGTGCAAGTACCAGCCCGGTGTATATTTAAGACCAGAGAAAATCATAATTGTTCATGCAGACTTTGCACTAGGTTTAGGTGTTTTTGAGTAAAATCGTACTGGCTTATCCAAAACTGTACACCGTAAAAAGGGCGCGCATGAAAACAGGTAGAAGAACCAAAAGAACTCCCAACAAAAAGACCCAAATGATTCAGCAACAAATGGAAGATTTAAGGTTTGACCCCATTGAGTCCATGATAGGAATATCAAAACTGGCAATGGCTAACAAGGATTATTCGCTTGCCGATCAATTGGCAAAAGAACTCACCCAATATCTTTACCCCAAACGCAAGGCAGTCGAACACGTTACAGAACAAGACTTGCCCCGAATGGAAGTTATCATTCAGTACGTTAACACAGACGGTAATCCAGAACCTATGACTGGTCTAAAGTAGACGAAAATAGTCCTTTTTATGTAGACGGATTTGGATTGTAATCTGTTTTTACGGTAGGCGTATTTCCCATCCGGGATAAATCATTAAAGCCAGTTAACCCAGTCGCTCTATGTGCAGTTAGTTCAGTCACTATAATAAAGCAGAATCCGCAATTACCGCAGTCGCTGCATATTCCGGTGAAGTTGAACACCTATTCCGGTTCAAGATGAACACTGATTTCTCAACGCATCCTGTAGTTTCCTTTTTACCCTAAGTGTTCATCTTGAGTCAAGTTTGACATTATTTTCCGCATGGATTCACCCTTGAGTATTAGTCGATGAGCGTTGTGCATTAATCGGTCGAGTATGGCGTCTGCCAGGGTGTTGTCACCGATGCTTGTATACCACTGATCAGTGGGTAGCTGACTGATAACGACAGTTGATGTATCACCGTGTCGATCGTCCATGATTTCCATCAGATCATTTCGTTGCGCGGGCTTAAGTGTTTCCAGTCCCCAGTCATCGATGATGAGGCATTGCACTTTGGCGAGTTGTTGGAGTTTTTTGTGATAGCTACCATCGGCTTTGGCTTGCGTCAGTTCCAGCAGCAGTCGTGATAAGCGATAGTAGCGGACGTTGTAACTTTGCATGCAGGCATTATGCCCCAGTGCGCAGGCAAGATAAGTTTTACCGCTGCCGCAAGGGCCAGTTAATAGCAGGTTTTGTGAACGATTTATCCAGTCGCCCTGCGCCAACTGCGCCAGTTGTGATTTTTTTAAGTTGCGCGGATGTTGGTAATCGATATCCTGTACACAGGCGTTGAGTTTAAAGCATGCCTGACGGATAAGCCGCTGTTGCTTACGTTGTTCACGCTGCAGGTTCTCCTGTTCGAGCAATAGACTGAGGCGCTCGATAAACGCCAGGCCTTCATAGGTGCTCACCTGTTCCAGTTGAAGTTGTAAGGCGGCAGCCATTCCGCTAAGTTTCAGCTGGTGCAGTTGTGTTAATGTTTGTGATTGCATGGTGTTGTTTCTCCGATTAATGATAATTGTGTGGACCACGGATATTTTCATGGTCTTGCGGTAACTCAACCGACAGATCTAACTGTTGCGGTAACTTGTCGCGGTTGCTTTTTAAGATGGTCTTGATTTGTTTGAGTCGTAACAGGCTGTCATGGTTAGCGATTTTGCAGGCGGCATTTAAGCGGTGCGCTGGATACTCCCGGCTAAGATTAAGCAGGCCAAGGCAAACGCGATACGCTTGTTCCGGATGCGCTTTTATTTCCAGTTGGCGAGTTATCCAAACGAGAACTTCCGGCCCGACATCTTTTGCCCAGTTTTTTAATCGTCCCGGTGTCCACTGCTGATGTTTCTGATGGCGCTGCGGCATGTGCGCTGCTTCTGTCGTTGTGCCGAGTCGGTGTTTGCGTGGGTGCAGAGCCACTTGGTTCTGTTTGAAGTACAGCGTGACCAGCGTATCACTGGCATGCAACTCTAGCCTCTCACCCACGTACTGATGCGGCACCGAGTAATGATGCTGTTCATACTGCACGTGATAGTCAATATTTACTTTCACCGTTTTAATTGCCACGTAACGATAAACTTGTTTTGGTAGCGGTTTTAATGCCGGTTTGTCCAATTGTTCAAAGGCCTGTAAGCGGTTGCCCGGTAACTGCTTAAAAGGTTTGCTATTAAGGTCATCAAGCAATATACGGATGCATTGATTTAGCTCGACTAAGGAGAAGAAGGTATGATGGCGCAGCCGTGCCAGCATCCATCGCTCAACGATTTGCACAGCCACTTCTGCTTTGGACTTGTCTTTGGGTTTGTAAGGCCGCGCCGGCACCACCGCTACCTGATAGTGTTCGGCCAACTGCTGGTAACTGGGGTTAAGCTCTGGATCATAGCGACAGGCTTTGCTCACCGCTGCGCGCAAGTTATCCGGGATAATCATATCGGGACAGCCGCCAAAGTAGTCTAGCATGCGCACATGACTGCTCAGCCAGTCAGGCAATGACTGTGTATACGTTGCATCCGCATAGGTGTAATTGGATGCACCCAGCACCCCGACGAAGATCTGCGCCGTACGACATTCGCCAGTACTTGTGTTAACAATCGGCACTGTCGGGCCACAGTAATCTACAAAGGCTTTTTCACCGGCTTTGTGAATCTGACGCATAGAGCGTTTTTGCAGGCCGCACCAGTGGCGGTAACGATCACAGTACTGGGAGTAACTGTAGCAGCGGTTAGGGTATTGCTCGGCATGCTCTTCCCATAGCAACTGCTTGGTCATGCCTTTACGTTTGAGTTCTTGATGGACCTTTTCCCAGTCAGGCATCTGGTGCCGCGGAGATACCCGCGTATCTGCACTGGGATAAAAAAGTTGGGCTAACTGGTTGTCATCTAAACCGTCCGGCAATGGCCAGCAAAGACCGAGTTCATCTGCCCTACTGAGTAGTTTCTGAATGGTACCAACACTAACTTTGGTGCTGGCTTTAATCTGCCGGATGGTTAGTCCACTGGCGAGCCTTAATCGTAAAATATCTCTGATATTTCGCATTGTTGTCCTCTTTGAAGCCATTGCCGTCTCCCAAAAAGCGAAGAAGGATAGCAAAGTGGTTATAAAAACAATGCGTTGATAAATATTCTGGTTCAAGCTAAACAGCTATTCTGGCATGTTGAACAGCTATTCCGGAAAAACACCCAAAGTGTTCAACTTAAACCAGAATCAGTGTTCAGCTAAAACCAGAATTGGTGTTCACGTTAAACCGGAATGAGTGTTCAGGTTGGGCCGGAATATGCAGTCGCTCCATACAAAGTTACTGGAGTCACTATAAAAAGGGATAGTCAGTTAAGTCAGTCGTCTAAAAAGGAAATCCACCCTTGCGGCATACACTTCGATAGGTTCGGCATTTTCGCCCCTAGAATCGCTCCAGATTGCCCCCAAAACACACTTTCAATGAGGTGTGTTGGCAGCCAATCACGAGGGAGGGAAACCACTCATTCTCTTGAGAGTTTGTTTTAAAAAGTCACCTATGCAACCTATATCTATATAGAGAGACTAATAATAAAAAAGAGGGTAATAGGGGGTATATGCGTAGATATAGGGTAATAAATTACTAAAGGTATAGAGAAGGTAGGTTGTTGCAAAAGTTGACTTAAAAAGCATTTTGGAATGTTTTCTGATGCAAGGATGTCGAGTTAGAAATATTTACAGAATCTCCTTTAGTCGCTAGGTTACGTTTTTTTGTCAAAAATAAGTCCTGAAATGGTGTTTATATTTTGGGTAATTTCAATTCTTTCTTCAGGGGGTATTTGGCGAATGATATTACCACTATTCATATCGATTACTTTGGCAATATATTTCCCTGTTGCTTCATCTGCTATAAACTGGAGTTTCTGGTTATATTTTTGGACTTGTTCATTAAGCATCTGGATTGATTTTGTTAGCTCTTGAGGGGACTCACTTGTTTTTACATTAAGTTGATTCTTATTTTTACGAACTATTCCAGTAACAGCTCTTGCATGATCAATATTAGAGCTGGGGTTTTGTTGAATCAAGTTATTATTTACCGGGTGATTTTGTAAATTAATAGCTTGGGTATTTTGAATAGGGATTGACATGTTAATGTTATTACTCATGACGCCTAACGCCTAATTTTATACTTATAAATAAGACCTTTTTCACCTGTGAATAGTTTCTGTAATGCGGTAAATAATATACTCGAGATTTATTGATAAATTGGTTAATTATCTTGCAAAATATTTAATTTACTTTTGGGTTTTTTCCTCTAGAATTTTTCTTAAACAAATAGCACAATTGCATATGTTTTTTAACTCAATTAAAAGCGAGGGGCAAGCATTTGTAGCTAAACTAAACGCATCAGAATAGCATTGTCGCCAGCCCGTCTTGGTAACTGCTTTGCATATCTGCTATCAAGTAACTCAACAGCCGCTTCATTGAAGTCACCAGCTTCAATAGCGGCTATCATTTTCTTAAACCGCCGCAACCGTGTTGAGCCTAAGTTAAAACACATATCCATCAATGCTTTCTGTTGGCTATAACGTAAACTGTCAAAGTCTAGAAATATCTTACGCAACTCATCAGCCACAACATTAATGTCATTAGCAAACAGCATATCTGCTTCATCTTGCGTGATGCCGTTGGTTTCTAAGCAACGCCCATAACCTATTGTTGTTAAGCCAAGCGAATCATCATCGGGCATGAGCCGTAAAACCTCATTGCCTTTTATGTATTCTTCAATCGTATTGTTTTTAGTCATTAGCACAAATTATCTGAATAGAGTTTGGCGCCCCGTTGTTCCTGTAGATAGCACTTCCAGACTTTGAGTGCGACTAGGTATTTTAGGGGTACACCAAGCTAATACTTATATCAACGGAAGGTTGTAGTAGATGCAAGACACTTATAGTGACCATTCTACCGTGGTGCAAGTATCAACTCAGTGTATATATAAGACCAAAGAAAAGCATAATTGTTCGTGCAGACTTCACATTTAACTGTGTGTTTTGTAGGTGCGCTGAGTCAATATCAAGGGAGAATATTATTTGTTATTTTTAGGGTCGAAAAATTCACCCCATTCTTGATCAGAACACCCGCTAAGAGTAGTGACAGATAATAATAAAACCACTACAAGTAATAATTTCTTCATAACTAAAACCATAACTAAAACTCTCATCCTAGACATAATAGTTTTAGACGCTTGGGTTTTACCAATAGTTCGTTTTAAATTCTTTGCAATTCCTTCTCTTCATTCACGTTCATCGTTGGTAATCCCGTGAAAGGAATTATTACTGAAATTAGCCTACACGATAGCGATAACTGGAGGTTTTAATATCAACCCAACGCGATTCAACAGACAACAACAAAATAGATAAGTTTCAAGGGAAGGGCGTTGTTTTTTATACGACTGTACTAACGGTCTATTTTTCTCTACTTTAGATTTTATAAGTTTGGGAGAGGTTTGGGTTCATCAACATACTGAACAGTAATTTCCGTGGCGCGCTTGATAAAAGCTTGTTTTGTAGAGGGTGATTTCCTGTTATCAATTTTCCATTGTTTAACAAATCGCTGAATACTGTCATAAGCACCGCTATAGCCTTCATCAAGTAACCCTTCAAATAAGCGCTGTGCAGTGCGGCGTTGGTT
>JASMBU010000035.1 GCA_030753675.1 Methylococcales bacterium | reverse complement strand
ATAAATAGACTAATCATCACTGTTAATTCGTAGACCCCCAAAAATCAGAAATATTGCATAAAATTACAGAGAAGTAAGTTTAAACATAATAATATTAAAAAAAGTGTTACTACACATTTTGAGAGTTACTGTGGCCATAGTGCTGAGTTCGCTGACAGAAAGTAGCCTCCACGTGTTAATTCTCGCTTACCTAAAATAGATAAAAGATAAAAGATAAATGAGAGGAACTTTGCATTTAAATAAATCATCTATATCTTTACAACCGAAAGATGGGGTGATGTTACTAATTAATTATGTACAATCATTTTAATTACGAGTAAGCAAACACTCTTCTAATTAAGGGCTTACACGCGGTGTATTAACTAAGAGGTGCTGATATGAGACTTGAAAAACTTGATATAAAAGATTTTGCCACACAACACTATCTAGATGACTATCTAGATGAACACAAAGGAGATCATTTACCTAAAGCACTACAGATGCTTCAAAAACTCCAAATTAAGCTAGAGGGTAATGTAATGACCTCTGAGAGTTTTGAAATAGCGTTATCGAACGAAATAAATCGTCTAAAACATTTGGCTAGTGAACAACAAGCAAAAAACATCTCTAAGTAAATATTTTTTAAGTTCGATTTGAGCGGTGTGGGGGATTGCACTTTTGCTTATTCAATGAAGAGACCTTTTGCTTCAGAGGAGTGGGCGCTGTATTTGGAGGGCAATATTAATAACATAGGATTGATTTTTTTAAACCCGCTAAACATCCTTTTAAAAATCATGACCCGTTTGCAGGAATGGTTTATGGTCTAAAATGTTTTGACACGAATAAATAGAACTATCCAATCGACTGAATAGAGCGCATTAAAGCGTATGTCTAAGATAATTGTAAAAAAACCTATTGTAGAACTGGATGGTGATGAAATGGATGCATTATGTGGTCATTTATTAAGCAAGAGTTGATACTGTCTTATCTTGATTTACCCATTGAATATAATGATTTAAGTATCGAAAGTCGTGATTTAAGCGATGACCAAATCACTATCGATGCAGCAATGACCATCCAAAAATACGGCATAGGTATCAAATGTGCGCCCATTACGCCGGATGAAGCTAGAGCAAAAGAGTCTGATCTACACCGAATGTATCGATCACCTAATGGTACAAGTCGCAACCTTCTTGGAGGGAAAGTATTCCGAGAGCCTTTTTAAATAAAATTAAGGTTAATTTAACAGAACATTTTTAATTTATATCAGTTAGGTTTCAATATACCGTTCCGCCTGAACTAATCCTGAAGGCAAAATAAACCCAACTGCTTTTTTGCGTAGTGCCGTTCCCAAAAAAAGTCTTGAAATCATTATTAGCACCTTATTTTGCCTTTATGAACGCTACACGAATAGCACTTAAAATCGGTTGACTAATGACCAGGAATTATCTTTATGATTTGATATATTCGACCAGAAAACAATAACTCATTTTTATACGCCCTACCCTGACTAACCTTTATGCCCTTTAGTAATAAAAACTACCAAATTTTAAATTATGGCTTTCAATACTTTTACTTTTGAATGACCACCCATTAGCAATAGAAAATAACTCTTTATTGATAGGTGATTATGTGACGGAGATAACTGGTTTGTTGATTTGTCGCTGCCAGCCATGGAGAGCGAATGGGTAACGGTCAGGTCGGGGTAAATCCTAAATTTCTGTAGTAATCAAAGATTAATGAACTTTGCGTTTTAATAAATCATCTAAATATTAACGAACGAAAGATGAGCCGATGTTGTTAATTTATTATCACCATTGTTTTAATTTCGTTATTACCCGGTAGCGTAGCAATACTAACTTTTTATAGATAATCATTTTAATTGCTCATTAACAAACTCTTTTCTAACAACAGGCATACATGCTGTGTATTTACGAAGAGGTGCTCATTTGAAACGACTATATTTAGATGATTTTCACCGGAAATTAAATGCAAAAATGGTCACATATGCCGGTTTTCAAATGCCAGTTCAATACCCCACGGGCATTATTAATGAACATTTGCATTGTCGATCCCAAGCTGGTTTTTTTGACATTTCTCATATGGGTCAGTTTTTACTTCAAGGTCTTAACGTTAGGAAAAAGCTAGATTTGTTAATTCCTAGTACATTAAAGAATCTTGCAATAGGTCAGCAACACTATAGTGTGCTGACCAATGCCACAGGCGGCATTATAGATGACCTGATGATTTCCCAACTGGATAATGATTTGAGGATTGTTGTCAATGCCAACTGTAAAGAAAAAGACTTTGCTTATTTAAAAAGCAGATTGAATGAACATGTGCAGGTATTGTCTGATCAAGCCTTATTTGCTTTGCAAGGGCCGTTGGCTAAGGTCGTTATGGCGCAATTATCAGAGCAGGCTTGCCAATTATATTATATGCAAACGGTTAAAACAAAAATCAAGGGTATCAAATGTATCATTAGCCGGAGTGGGTATACCGGTGAAGATGGTTTTGAAATTTCAGTAGCTAATCATTATGCACAGGCAATGGCGGAGTTGCTTTTATCGTTTCAACAGGTTAAACCTATGGGATTAGGGGCCCGAGATACTTTACGACTGGAATCAGGATTTTGTCTTTATGGTAATGAACTTTCTGAGACTATCTCGCCAGTTGAAGCGAGTTTGCATTGGCTTATTGATAAAGACAAGCGAAATTTCCCTGGTGAAAAAATCATCCGTGACCAATTGCAACGAGGTGCGACTAGAAAAAGGGTCGGGCTCGTTGTGGAAAGAAGAATTCCAGTTCGGAACCATCAAAATATATACGCTTCAGATAACCGCATTGTAGGCGTTATTAGTAGTGGTCGTTTTTCACCCTCATTAAAAAAACCCATAGCAATGGCATTGATAGATGGGCAATGTTCTGATGCTATATTGTATGCCTATGTCAGAAAAAATAAAATTGCTATGCAGATGACTACCCTTCCTTTTGTTACTCACCGATACCATCGGCAGAACTGATGTCAACATCGAAACTTGCCTTAAATGATCTGGAAATGCGAGGTGATTTTATTCATCGGCACATAGGTAGTAATCAACAACAAATAAGTGCAATGTTGGCTGAACTAGATTTAGAAAAATTGGAAGATTTGATTGATGAAGTTCTTCCAAAGAACATTTTGAATCATGAGCCATTGAAGTTGACAGATACTATTAGTGAAACTGCGGTCATTAAGCATTTATACAAAATGGGTAAGCGGAACAAAGTTTTTATATCGCTCCTTGGCATGGGGTATTACGATACTATTATGCCGGCTGTTATTAGACGAAATGTTCTGGAAAATCCAAGTTGGTATACTGCTTACACTCCCTATCAGGCTGAAGTCAGTCAAGGCCGATTGGAAGCTTTATTGAATTTCCAGCAAATGGTTAGTGACTTGACAGGGATGGATTTGGCGAATGCCTCGTTACTTGATGAAGCAACTGCCGCAGCCGAAGCGATGACAATGTCTCATCGGTTATCAAAAAACAAATCTAACATTGTTTTTATTGATGAGAATTGCTACCCGCAAACTATTGCTGTAATGCAAACCCGAGCAGAATCATTGGGTTTTAATATAGTGATTGGAAACCCATATCAACAATTAGATCAATATGATTTTTTTTCTATATTAGTACAATACCCAGCCACTAATGGTGAAATAAATGATCTAACTACTCTTGTTTCTTGCGCACATGAAAAATCAGCACTTGTTACTGTTGCGACAGACTTGCTTAGTTTGGTTTTGATAAAATCTCCGGCTGATTATGATGTTGATATTGTTGTTGGTAACTCTCAGCGGTTTGGTGTGCCGATGGGTTATGGGGGGCCGCATGCGGCTTTCTTTGCGACTAGAGATGTTTTTAAACGATCTATACCTGGCCGTATTATCGGTGTTTCAAAAGATTGTCATGGTCAATTAGCCTTACGTATGGCATTACAGACCCGAGAGCAACATATTCGGCGTGATAAAGCGACTAGCAATATTTGTACGTCACAAGTTTTGTTAGCGATTATTGCAGGTTTTTATGCTATTTATCACGGACCACGTGACTTATATCTCATTAGTAGACGAGTTCATCGTTATAGCCAGATATTAGCAAAAGGGATTGAGCAACTGGGTTACAGCATCCTCACGCAACATTTTTTTGATACTTTTGTTATTCATACACCCAGTAAAGCTAGGGCGATTATCAACAAAGCTCAGGAGAAAAAAATAAATCTACGAATGATTGATTATGATCATTTGGCTATTTCACTTGACGAAACAACAGACCGAGATATTATTCGCACGGTATGGAATATATTTTCTTCACCGACTGACGATCAACCTGTTATTAATATTCTGGATGAGCAGGTGGTTGACTGTATTCCTCAGAGTAGATTGCGGCATAAACCGATACTAAAACACCCTGTATTCGAAAAATTCCATTCTGAAACTGGCATGATGCGTTATTTGCGTCGATTGGCCCGTAAGGATATCGCTTTAGATCGGAGCATGATTCCTTTGGGTTCTTGTACGATGAAATTGAATGCGGCAACCGAAATGATGGCTATTTCTTCTTCTAATTTTAATGGGTTACATCCGTTTGCCCCACTTTATCAGACCATGGGTTATCAACAGTTATTTGAAGAGCTAGATGATGTGTTGTGTGACCTGACAGGTTTTAGTGCCTTTTCATTTCAACCTAATGCGGGGTCACAAGGTGAATATACCGGGTTATTAGTGATTCGAAAATATTATCAGGTTGCGGGGGAGAGTAATCGAAATATTTGTTTGATACCAGCCTCTGCACATGGAACAAACCCTGCCAGTGCAATGATGGCAGGGTATAAGGTGGTGGTGCTATCTTGTGATGACATGGGTAATATCAGTATGAAGGATTTACTCCGTAAGGCAATAAAATATTCTGAAAATTTGGCTGTCTTAATGATTACTTACCCCTCTACCCATGGGGTATATGAGGAATCATTTTGTGAAATGTGCAAAATAATTCATCAACACGGGGGTCAGGTTTATTTGGATGGGGCTAATTTTAATGCTTTAGTGGGGTTAAGCCGACCAGGCAACATAGGAGTCGATGTTGCGCATTTTAATCTGCATAAAACTTTTAGTATTCCCCATGGTGGCGGTGGCCCCGGTGTTGGCCCAATTGGTGTTGCAACGCATCTACTCCCTTATCTACCTGACCACCCTATAGTAAAAGGTATTAATCCTTATAAAAATGCCCAAGGTACAATTGGCACAGTAGCTGCTGCCCCTTGGGGTTCTGCCAGTATTTTGACAATTTCATGGGCCTATATTGCGATGATGGGTGCGGTTGGTTTAAGAAAAGCAACATTGACTGCAATACTTAATGCTAATTACATCGCAAAACGCCTAAAACCGTTTTACTCAATCCTTTATACAGGGAACAGTGGTTGGGTTGCACATGAATGTATTATTGATTGTAGGGCTTTTAAGCATAGCAGTAATATCAGTGTTGAAGATATTGCCAAACGGTTAATTGACTTTGGTTTTCATGCTCCAACGATATCTTTCCCTGTCCATCAAACTTTAATGATTGAACCTACTGAAAGTGAAAGTAAGGAGGAGATAGATCGTTTTTGTCAGGCACTGATTTGTATAAGACAGGAAATTAAAGATATTGAAATGGGTCGGGTGAACCGAATTAACAATGTACTACATAATGCCCCACATTCATCTTACTTATTATTAACCGATTGGCATTACCCTTACACCCAACAGCAGGCTTTTTTTCCTGCTGCTCATCATTATGAAGATAAATATTGGCCACCCGTAGGGCGAATTAATAATGAATATGGTGACCGGAATTTACAGTGTGGTTGTCCAACATTTACAGATTATTGATCTTGCCTTGTTTGTAAGTTTATATTTGAAAATAAATGCACATATAACGGTTATTATAATCAGCATGACAAATTCATCAAGGCTCTGGAAAACAGTAAAATAACACAACAAGGTCAATTGCAAGAAAACCAATCCAGATGGATGCAGTTATCCTAGATGGGCTGGATTATCAGCCACTCCGGAATATTTGCCGGGCATTACTATTTCATCTCATCAGCCCGCTCTATGAACGTACTTCAGTAATAATCACAACGTATTTGAAGTTCAGAAAATGAGTGCAGGTTTTTGGCGGCCCAAAATAGACTGCAGCACTATTGGACTAAATAACTCACCACTGTGACATCCTTGAAACAGGAACCAGTCGTATGGATTTAAGCTTAGAAAATAGGGTTAAAAACAGACTACTCGCTAAAACTATGTGCAAACTTTTGGACGCAAACTGACATGCTGCTCTTTCGATCTTAAACCTTTAAATCTGACACAACCTCACGTGTCTTATTTGCTAGTATCAATCAGTAGAATTATTAAAAAAATACGCATGATAAGACTCATAAATATAAGCAATGCCAATAAAAAATAAGCAAATCCCTCCGATAAAAATAATAACGGGAATCGTTGCAGTGATG
>JASMBU010000034.1 GCA_030753675.1 Methylococcales bacterium | reverse complement strand
ATCACAAACCACGACTTTCCCACCCTTGCGCAGCAACCGATAAACTTCTCTTAAAAAATCTGCCTTATCGACAGCGTAACAAACACTTTCCAAGCCCCAAATAATGTCAAAAGACTCATCTTCAAAAGGAGTGTTACAGAAATCTGAAACTTCAAAGTTCACCTTATCGGCAACCCCATGGCGTTCCGCGTGCTTTTTGGCATAGCGCGTTTGTTTTGCACTCACGGTAATACCGGTCACCCGATTTTGATGCATTTCAGCCATCCAGATAGAACTTCCGCCGATACCACAACCCGCATCTAGAACATGGTCTGAAGACTTAATACCCGCTAAATCATAAAGCAATTGATTTTTATTTAATAAGGCTTGGTGATGATTGTATTTTTCATCACTGGTCCAGTGCCCATAATGCAAAGCCAAATTACGGCGATTACACCACACCCGTAAATAATCCCAATAACAGTCATCATAATGTTTTGCGGTATCTTCGAGTAAATCTTCCGGCGAAAGATCAACATTGGGAAACAAACTGTCGTCCCGATAATCTTGATTAGGTTTAAGGGTATACATCTTTTTACTCATATCTTTTGTCATCATTCACTGTGTACAAAGGCGTTGAATAATCAATATTCTCAGCCAAATGGTTGAAAATGATACGGACTGACCGCTTCATTGTAAACCGAGATTTACCAAACCTTGTAGAATCCCAGCAATAAAACCCTGTTTACAAAATAAAAATAGCTTATTGATAGCCATCCAAGCAACAATCGGTTTTAGCAAATAACCGCTTGGGACACCTAAAAACTCCAGTCAGTTAAGCAACAAACAGCCATAATATTCTTTATTTCTAAAAAAATTGTTACATTAACGACTTATCAAACTAAATTAAAAAGGTTTTTCACTATGATAGCGTCTTTAAGGATACTGATTGATAGCTCAAACCCTTCAATTATTCAACAACTACAGCACTGTTTGAGTACACATAGCCAAGAGATAATCTGCACTCAGACCCTATCAGGCAACTTAGACACACTGTCACAAGGCACCTTTGCTGCCGCCTTTATTGATCTAAAAAACCCTCACTTTAATACCACACTGCTCATCCGCCAACTTTACGCTCACCAACCGTGTCATCTCATTGCCGTCATAGCACGCGGCCAAAAATTACCTTCAATAATTGATAATCACCCCTACGATGATATCCTTACGACACCCATACTAACGTCTACGATTAAAAAAATAATCTTCCAAATCACTGCATCACAACAGAAGCATTCCGCACCTGCTTTACCATCAGACTTTCTTTCACCATTACTCACTAAAACACAACAAAACAAACAGCTCGCACAAACCCTACTCGAACGCTGTTTTGAGGATTTCCCCAAACAACTGTCTGAAATAAAAACCCATGTGACTCAACAAAATATCGAGCAACTACAAAACTGCGCTCATAAACTAAATGGTTCAGCCGCCTTTTGTGGGTTTACCACAATCCAGCAGGCCGCTCAAAAACTAGAAATATTTGCCAAAAACCATACGACTAATCAACTCGCTAATGCCCTTGACTCATTAGAAGAAGCATTACAATCATTTCTCGGTCATCAAGATCAACTCTTAGAACAACTGAAAGACTAACACCCCACCCTGTGACTCAGTAACTGCCACCTGATAAAAAACTTAAACTTAACAACCCTGTGCGTTACAAATGCTCTTGCGCTAAAATCTCAGCGATCTGAACACTATTTAAAGCCGCCCCTTTGCGAACGTTATCACTGACCACCCACAAATTTAATCCCAATGGATGAGAAATATCCGAGCGAATCCGACCCACAAAAACAGCATCACCTCCCGAAGACTCCGTCACAGCGGTTGGGTAGCCACCCTCTTCACGGGTATCAACGACGGTTACACCCGGTGCCTTTTCAAGTAACGCTCTTGCCTCACTTACGCTAATCGCTGTTTTTGTTTCCAAATGTACCGCTTCAGAATGCCCAAAGAAAACCGGCACCCGTACCGCTGTCGCATTCACTTTAATAGCCTCATCGGCCATTATTTTTTTGGTTTCCCAAACCATTTTCATTTCTTCTTTGGTATAACCATTGTCCATAAAAACATCAATTTGCGGTAAAACATTAAACGCAATTTGCTTAGGATAAACCTTGGGTGTCACGGGCTTACCGTTTAATAATTTAGCTGTTTGGGAAACCACCTCTTCCACACCGACTTTACCTGACCCTGACACGGCCTGATAAGTACAGACATTAATTCTGTCAATACCGACGGCATCATAAATAGGCTTTAAGGCAACCACCATCTGAATGGTTGAACAATTAGGATTCGCAATAATGCCTTGATTAGAAAATTCGGCAATACTCTCTGGATTAACCTCTGGGACCACCAGTGGAATGTCAGCCTCGTATCTAAATTGCGAGGTGTTATCAATGACCACACACCCAGCAGCAACAGCCTTCGGCGCATATTCTGCTGAAATGGAAGCACCGGCGGAGAACAGCCCTATCTGCGCCTGACTAAAGTCAAACTCAGCTAAATCACCAATCTTGACTGACTCCCCGTGAAAGCTAATACGCTTACCGGCAGAACGGCTACTGGCCAACGGGTAAATCTCCCCTATGGGAAAGCCACGCTGTTCCAAAATCGACAACATTGCCTCACCCACAGCACCGGTTGCACCCACGACTGCCACATTAAATTTTTTAGCCATTCCAATCCTCTTACAATTTCACAAACCCAAAATGACGTCACACGCCCTGAGATAATTTACTTTTCCAAACAGGCAAATACCGCCGCCGTAATATCGCTCACCTTGCCCGTACCGATAACGGCGCTAAATTTCACAGCGCTAGAACGACTCGCTGATTGATAAAAATCAACCAAAGGTTTGGTTTGCTGATGGTAAACTTCTAATCGTTTACGCACGGTTTCTTCCTGGTCGTCTTCACGTTGAACCAAAGGCTCTCCGGTAACATCATCTAAGCCTGCCTGTTGAGGCGGATTAAATTCAATATGATAACTACGCCCAGATTCTGCATGTACCCGACGCCCACTCATTCTGTTAATAATGTCATCATCTTCAACGGCAATCTCAACAACATGATCGATCGCTATTCCCATCGTGTTTAAACCTTCAGCTTGTGCAATGGTGCGGGGAAAGCCATCCAATAAAAAACCATTCCCGCAATCAGTTTCAACAATACGTTCTGAAATTAACCCTAAAATAATTTCATCTGAAACTAAACCGCCGGCATCCATCACTTTTTTCGCTTCAACCCCCAGAGGCGTTCCTGCTCTAACAGCGGCACGTAACATATCACCCGTGGATATTTGAGGGATCTGATACTTCTGTGTAATGAATTGCGCCTGTGTTCCTTTCCCAGACCCAGGGCTTCCCAATAAAATAATTCGCATAACAACCTCGATTTACTGCACGACAACACTTTCCAGCGTGACGCACTCAGCGCACCAGAAAGAACTAAACCGAGTATTTTAATATAAATACAGCCTTTTTTATCGCTTATTACCGGATAACTCTGTTTTATAGCCCATTATTCTAAAATGGCGCCTGACAACAACGCTTCAACACCAGACTTTTCTTGAAATTTGACTAATTGTAGCTCAGCAGCCTTAATGCGCCCTTGTGTTTGTAGCCATTGCGCTTTATGAAAATAAAAACCCGCTATCGCCAAAGACTTATCCGCCTGAGGTAATGCCGCTAAAAATGTGTCTTTACCCGCGACCATGCGCTGCTGCAAGCCACTCATAAATGCCATTAAGGCTTCCCCTGCCAACCAATGCGCTTGTCCCGCCTTAATTTGTCGCTGATTAATCGGCATTTGAAATTCAATCAAAGGTTGGTCATCACTGTTAATAACGCCACGCCCTAATGGCTTTTCAGCCGCCAAAAAACTGCCCAGATAATGCGTTAACAAGGGCAACCCCGATGCCGTAGGTCGCTGTAAAGACAACCCTGCTGTATTTTTTTCAAAGCTACTCGGCGTTAGATGGCCGATCAAACCAATGACCGGTGTTCTGGATGAAAAATCACCGCGCCAAACGGTCACCTGAGGAAAAACTGCCAACAAGGTTCGCGTAATCGTTTCAAAAGAGTCTGCACTTAATTGGTAGGCGGGCAACCACTGCATAAAAATACCTCCATCGCGAAGGTGTGCCCGCACCGACTGATAATGCTCAACTGAATAAAGACCACCAACACCGGCCTTCCACGGTACAAATAAATCACTGATAATGACATCAAAATCAGCCGCCGTTCCCCGTAAGTAATTACGCCCATCTTCAGCGATCACTTGCGCCCTTGGGTCATAAAAAAGACCGTTGCTATAATCAGCAAAATAATCGTCTGCGGCTCGAACCACTTCCGGAATTACTTCCGTCACTGTTAATGATTGAAGTGGATAATAGAGCGCTGCCCCCGCCGTTATGCCGGTGCCTAAGCCTAAGATGTTAACCGTCTGAGGATTCGGGTGTACTAACAAAGGCAACTCCCCTTGGAACGCCTCTAAAATGCGCGAACCACTGCCGCCTAAGGTGTAGTGGTTATTTATTTTTATTTTCACATCGTCGCCGCGGCGAATAACCGCAACCGTTGCAGCACTCCCTTCTGTCACCGCCAATAAACTTTCTCCGTCATTAACGGCATCAATCTTAACGACAGGTAATTGCCCGACATCCAAAAACGACACCAACA
Organism: Methylococcales bacterium; assembly: GCA_030753675.1. Classification (GTDB taxonomy): domain Bacteria; phylum Pseudomonadota; class Gammaproteobacteria; order Methylococcales; family Methylomonadaceae; genus OPU3-GD-OMZ. Next base: position 1,854 of record JASMBU010000034.1, on the reverse strand, counting down.
AGAACAAGCCCAAGGCGGGTAAAACTGCTAATCGTGACGACGATTGACACCGAGGCACCCAAAACCATGCCGCTAAACAACATAAAACAGCTAAACATCGAATACCAGACCAAAGCCCTAAATAATCAAAAACAAAAAATCCCGTCACTAAAGAGCCCACAATACCGCCTACGGTATTGGTCGCAACCAAAGTACCAACAACGCTCCCGGTCCTGCCCCCGAGTACTTCACTGAACTTAATCAACTGCGGCAATAGGCCGCCCAAACATAACAATACCGGCCCCATCACCATTGCTGCGATAGCCACAATCGTCAAAATATATTCAGCCCACCCGGTATTCGAGCCGACATAATTTAAGTTTTCTGTTAAGCATAAAAAAACAAACGGAGAGAGGCCTATCAATAGTGCACTGGCCATTAACAACCAAAAAAAACACTTCTCATTCGCCCATGAACTTTTCATGAATCGATAAGACAAAAAACTTCCCAAGGCTATAAAAAATAAAAACAACCCTAATATAAGCGCAAAGGTATAAACCGAATTTTGTAAGACCTGCTCAAACATACGGCCCCATAAAACCTCGAGGGATAACACGGTAAAACCAGAAAAAAACGATAACTGTTTTAACCCCGTTAAGCTGACATCACTCTGCGACACCTCATTTTCCAGAGGTTCTTGGGGCGCTGTGCATTGATCTTCCTTTTCCCCGCGCGCTAAGCCAAGTGCTGACAAGCCCACCAATACAGTTAACACCATCGTCAAGAAATAACTCTGATCGTAGCCCCAAACAACCGGCAAATAAAAGCCGGCCAACAGTGTACCGACAACCGCACCCAAGGTATTAACCACATAGAGCGAGGCCACTTTAACGCCGCGTTGCCTACCGGCACGGTCCACATACTGGGCTAATACTGGAAGCGTACCGCCGATAAAATAAGCCGGTGGAAATAACACCACCATTGCCAACAAAAACTTAGTGGCTAAAAATACTTTCGGCTGATTACCAAAGGCATTAAACAAATCTGGATAAATAGCGGCATAACCCTTCATCAGAAAAAAATAACCTCCGACCGACATGGCTACTGCCAACTCCAACAGTCCATAAAGCCGCAGCGGGTTATGACAGCCCGCTGCCCGTGCACCCCAATGATAACTGCCCACGGCCAACCCTAAAAAAAAAGCCGCTAATGTCGTTGCCATGGCTTGAGTTGAACTACCCAATAATAGGCTTAACTCCTTAAACCAAAAGACTTCATAAATAAGCCCTGTTACACCGGATAAAAAAAACAATAACGCAACGCTGCGTTCTCGACTCAAAACGCTATTCAAAACGGGCTAACCACAATCGCATCTGCAAGCCCAACGCACTAGTAAACCCCACAGCTGTAAATTTAATTTTCCCCGACGGACCAATAACAAAAATAGTTGGCACCCCGCGAATACCAAAAGCGTCGCCTATCGTACCGTCTGCATCATTAACCACTGGCCAATCAAGTTCTGACTTTTTTAAGTATTCTTGGATGTCTTCGTCTGACCCTGATTTTACCGCCACTGTCATACCAGGCGTTTGCGCCAACACATCACTCATCGTGCCTTGAATAGATTGACAAATACCACACCAACTGGCCCAAAAATAAATCACACCCGGGCCTTCAATAGTCCCCACCCAAGGGACTTTATTGTTAATGACTGCACCGTGCACTTTCGGCGGCACGCCCTCAACAAGGTCCCTATTCATGACCTGTTGACCCACCACAACGACAAGCACTAAAAAACCATAAAATAAACTCTTTGGTAACGACATTTATAACCCCATCATAAGTTGTGCGCCGTGCTTTTTAAGCCAATCCCGC
>JASMBU010000033.1 GCA_030753675.1 Methylococcales bacterium | reverse complement strand
GCCTCCCCTACGCCTAAAAGCATCAAGAACAGGTGCGCAAAAATTTGCTTCGTTTTTTTCACGGAGAAATCTCCCAATTTAAATTTTAAATGATTCATAACTCAGTGAAAATTTGACTTATTTAGTTCATAAGGTGATGGATCAACGGTAGGCGATCTTTTTTCAATCAAATCCACCAATAACTTGGCCGATGCCAGACTGGTGCTGAGTCCATTCCTAAAATGCCCACAATTAAAACTCAAATTTTCATATTCCTGATGACAGCCTATAAATGGAATTCCACTTATAGTCCCGGGTCGCAACCCTGACCACTGATGTTCGACAACACATTTTTTTAAATCTGGCAACAATCGATACATAAAGTCAGTAAGATTTTCTCGCACTTCAGTTGTTATACTTTTATCAAAAACCATAGATTCAACAGTACTCCCAACAATAATGCGCCCATCTTTTCGTGGGATCATATATTGCCCATCTTGTAAAATAATACTATCCAAATATCCCTGTGGCCCTTTAACTACAATCATTTGACCTTTAACAGGAAAAACATCCATACCCATATACCGTGGATAAGCCTTATCAGGAAATATTTTTTGATAGTTATCACCCGACCATGCACCCGTAGCTAAAACTAAGTGATTCACCGGCAATAATCCTGACGTTGTTTCTAATTTATCAATTCTTTGTCTTTTAACCTTTACTCCTGTTAACGTGCAATTTTCCATGAATGTTACGTTCCGTAGAGTTAAAAAATATTTTAGCGCCCTTAGTAATCGCGGGTTTCTTACCTGATAAATTTCCGGCAACCATAGTGGCTCTTTAGGTTGGCAACCCAACTTTGACAATAGCTCAGTAGGCGGCTGGGAAGTGATCACTCCATTTTGTTGACACCAAGTGCTTAACAATTGCACATCATCACTTTGGAGAATCAGCAACCCACTCATTAACCATTCCGGATCAATCTCTGTTACTTCATATAGTTGTTGTATTAGCTTTGGGAAAAACGTCATACTTTCAAAAAAGAGCCTCATCACAGCTTCCGGTTGTTGCTCCGGGTTGATGGGAAACAACATCCCCCCTCCCGCCCATGAAGCTTCATGGCCGGCTAAATTTTTATCAATGAGCGTGACCGATGCGCCCAAATCAGTGTATTCTCGCGCAACCATCATACCGATGATACCAGCACCAACAATCGTTATATCTGTCATCAGTGAGGTTTAATTACTTTTAGCTAATTCCCTCAACAGGCGAGGGTTTAGTAAATAATAATTACGTAATTTATTTGCAATTTTTTGTCTTATGAAATCAGTAATTTCACACCGGGCTTGATCAGGTAAAACTGATAAAATAATCTGGAATAACTCTTTCTTATGCCCATCCATTTTCTCCAAAAAGGCCTCTAAGGTAGGTTTACTAACCCAATAAGGGAGTGAGGCTAACACGCCTAAATCATTTTGATCATGGACGATCAATCCGGCCATCGTACCTCTGTCCAGTGTCAATACCTGAAAAAAATAAACACTGTGAAAATATAATTGCCTTTCAAAATCTTCTGCCTTTGGCGAAATAAATTTATTACTGGTTTTTTCTACGATGTCAAAGTAGCAATCTATAACGGATTTCCCTAATCGTTCAGCTAAGCCAGTTTCAGTGCTGTTTTGTTTTAATTTAAAATCCTCAAGAAAAAAATGAGCTACCCCACGATGGCGTCGGAGCGCTGGGATATAAAAATATTTATCCCCGATAGATTTAGCCTCCTCATATTGCTCCGGTGCTGCTTCCTTTAATGTCTCAATGAATAAGGATTTTGCCCAACGGTTTTCAATGGATGGATTTAAATCAAACATAAGCCGCCATGTCCCTTGGCCAAACTTTGATTCAGTCCAACAAATATGAAAATGAAGTGATGGAGTAAAAGGGTTTAACGGGTGAATAATAACAGAAATTGCCGTTACTGAACCTAAGCTGATCATTGGACTATCATCAAAATGCACTTGCGAGACATTCATGCTAGCTTGGTTGAAAAATGATGAGTTAGAAATACTATACCGGATGCCCCCACCATGAACTCCGGTGTCACGTAACCATTCAATAGCGGAAAACGGCGGATGCTCTGAGTCATGATTACGCGCAATGTCAGTTAAACCGTTTAATAACCTAAATTGTAAAACACGCACTAAAGCGTAGGCATTAATCGAGTCTAACGACTCTGCAAGCTCTCTTTGAATCTTTACAACCATAGCAATTTATTTTTTTGTTAATGAATAGTAGCGGAACTTACATTTAAGTATCAAATTGGAACCCTCCATTTTAAATGCTGAACAAGAGTCTTCGGTGCTTCTCCCTGGGGCTACTTCCTTAATTAAGTTCCCATTCTCGACGCGATACTTCAATGTTGCGGCAAAATCCCTCATCCGTGTATTGGGATCATAATCAATAGAACGACTGGTCAATTTACCGTTGGGTGTAAATGTCCAGGTTGTTTCAATTGCACTGCCTTTATTGGCGCCTTGGCCTAATGAGTTGTTCGCCTCCCAATTAACCGTCCAATCACCTAATAGAAGGCTTTGATCAATCGCTGTTGCAGCATTGGCAGCGAAAGGAGTAAAAAAAATGGTGAAAAAAAATATTTTAATAAAATTCATTTAAGCCCTTTAAAATATAAAACTACCCAGTTAACTAAGTCGTTAACTGGGTAGTAACAGTAAGAAAAATTATTTAAAGCTAATTGGTGTAGTCGGGGCAGATGAGTACTGGTCAGCACTAGTTCCACAACCAAACAATAAAGCAGATAGTCCCACAACTGCAGCTATTAAAGTAACTTTCTTAAAAATATTTATATTTGTTTTCAATGTCAAATTCCTCTATATTGTAATAGGTACCTCGGTATTGGGTACATTACAATCTTAATACTATTTTAATTAATTTTCCACTGACACGACTTGATCCATATCAATAAAATCTCTATAGAAGGCTAAAATGAATAGTGTATTAGCTAATTTAAAAATCGATTGCACCAATTGTAGATTGCAAAACTTGTGCCTCCCTCGAGGATTATCCAAACAAGATATTCAAAGCCTAAGCGACTTAGTGCAAAACGACACACTCGTTCATAAAGGAGATTTTATTTATCGTCAGGGTGATGATTTCTATGGTCTGATAGCTATTAATGCAGGCTCTGCAAAAATGCTTTCAACAGACAGTGAAGGTAATCAAGATCTCACTAACCTTGTCTTACCCGGAGAACTTATTGGCTTTGACGGCGTATCCACTAATACACACCAATGCTCCGCAATAGCACTAGAAACTGTCAATTACTGTAAAATCAACCCCGACAAGTTAGATGTATTGTGTAATCAATTTCCTTCACTACTTCGAGAGCTTTTTTCCCACTCTTGTGAAGCGATTAATGAATCTCAGCGTAACCCAAGCCATAAAAATCAATCAGCAAATAAGAAATTAGCGCAATTTTTATTAACTCTTTCTAACCGGTTAATGTCGCGCGGATTTTCATCAACTGAATTTAATTTAACGCTCAACCGTCAAGACTTAGCATTACATTTAAGCCTAACGCCTGAAACTGTTAGTCGTCTGTTTTCTAAACTACATAAACAAAAAATTATATCCGTCTCTGGTAAAAACATTCAAATCACTAATCTAGAAAAACTCAAAATTGTAGCTTCTGAATAGCCGCTGATAATTTTATCACCTGATAGGTTGCCATCCCTCCCGATAATAACTTCACTTTAATATCGTGTTGCATTAATAACCGCGTCGCATAATAAGCACGTTGACCTACACCACAAATCGCCCATATTTCCTTATCTCTGGGAAGCTCATGGATCCGATCGCGCAATTGTTCCATTGGAATATGAATAGCATTATCAATACTCGAAGAGTTGTACTCTTTTATCGTTCTGACATCGAGTAAATAATGGTTTGCATCTGATAACTGATGCCAGTTCGCAATTTCCAGATCACCTCGCAAAACATTGGATGCAATCATTCCAGCCATATTCACAGGATCCTTTGCCGCACCAAACTGAGGGGCATAACATAATTCAGATTCTTCCAAATCAAAAACAGTTGCCTCCATTTGTATAGCCATCGCAATGACATCAATTCGACGTGCAACACCGCCTTCACCAATTGCCTGTGCACCCAATATTTTGCCGCTATTTTGGTCAAAAATTAGTTTCAAATGAACAGGTCTTGCACCCGGGAAATAGTCAACATGATCCCCGGGATGTAAATAAATGACTTGGTAATCTGACACGCCAGCCCGTGCTAAAGCCTTTTCAGTCGCACCTGTCATGGCAATAGTGGTTCCAAACACCTGACAAACTGCAGTTCCTTGAACACCTCTAAATTTTAGAGTCTTTTTTTTATTTGCTTGCAATGATCCCAATATCGAATTTGCAGCAATCCTACCCTGTCGACTTGCAGGACCTGCCAGCGGCAAGGATATTTTTGCCTGAGTGACAACATCGTTAACTTCAATAACATCACCGACAGCCCAAATGGATTGATCTGTGGTTTGCATTGAATCTGTCACCTGGATTCCACCTCGCTCACCAATAGCAAGCCCTGCTTGTTTTGCAAGATCCGATTCTGGAACCACCCCAATAGCCATCAAGACCATTTCCGCATCCATATGTTGCCCTTCTGAGCTACAAACGCGCAAGCTATTCTTACCTTGATGAAAAGCGCTAACGGCCTGGCCTAATTTTAATAACACTCCATTATTTTCCAATGATCTCTGTACATAAATTGCCATCTCAGCATCCAGAGGAGGCATAATCTGCTTTGCCATTTCAACCATGGTTACGGCTAAACCTAATTTGACCAAATTTTCCGCCATTTCAAGACCAATAAATCCACCACCAATAATAATTGCCGCTTGTGCATTTTTAGCAGCATCACGTAATTTCTGACTATCTGGAATAGTCCGTAAAACAAAAATACCTGGTAAATCAATGCCCGGCAAAGGCGGACGAATAGCCTTTGATCCGGTCGCTAAAACTAACGCATCATAACAAGTCTCATTAATTTCGCCATCAACTAGGTTCTTAATCGTTATCATACGATCACTTCGGTTAATGGCAATAACTTCATGATTAACACGAACGTCAATATTAAAACGTTGCTGAAACATCTCTGGTGTTGCCACTAATAAATCAGAGGCCTCAGTTATCACATCACCTACAAAATAAGGCAGCCCACAATTTGCAAATGAGACATGAGGACCCTTTTCAATAATTACAATTTCATATGTTTCATTTAGACGACGTAGGCGTGTCGCACAAGATGCCCCTGCTGCCACCCCTCCTATTATGACAATACACTTTTTATGACTCATTCAGTGCTTCTAGAATAATTAATCCTTTTTTCTGTGCTCAGAGTCATTGGAATAATGTGGCTTGGTATCTTCCAGCTTCAATTCTCCAATTCGGTAAAGTGTTTCAGGCAATGCCCTATGATCTCGTAATTGTGGGCAACGCTTACGGTCAGAATAGGTGATTGAAATATGCATCCAAGTTAGCGAAATACTAACCAAAACAAATAACAACATAAAGCAACTGGTCCATATACCAATAATGTCATTCATTAACCCAAATAAAATAGGCAACACAAAACCACCAAGGCCCCCTACCATGCCGACAAGACCGCCCACTGAACCTACATGATCTGGGAAATATACTGGTATGTGTTTAAAAACTGCCGCCATCCCTAATGACATAAAAAAACCTAGAACAACGGTTAAAATTACAAATTGCACCAAGCTCGTTGCAATGGTAAATTTAATAGGACCTTCTATACCATGAACGATATAATCAGTTGCAGGATAGGACAAGAAAAAAAGACATAGAAGCGAGCTAATAAAACACCCATACATGACCCTACGGGCACCGATCTTATCAGATAGCCACCCCCCGAAAGCTCTGAAAATACTACCCGGTAAAGCATATGCTGCTGCTAGCATTCCCGCTACCTCAATATCCAAATCATAAACGCCCATATAGTATCGTGGCAACCATAGCGCTAAAGCCACAAAAGCACCAAAAACAAAGAAATAATAAGTTGAAAAACGCCAAACCTGTAGATTCTTCAAAGGTTCTAATTGAGTTAACAATGATCTTTTTTGACGACCAATTTCTTTGCATGCAAGCGTTTTAGGGTCATCTTGGGTAAAAATCCAAAAAATAACAGCCATGACCAATAAAGCGACTGAATAAATTTTGGCAACATTATCCCAACCATAAGCAATTAATAAAAAAGGCGCACAAAAATTAGTCACTGCAGCGCCAACATTACCCATGCCAAAAATACCCAGCATCATCCCTTGACGATCTTTATCATACCAACAAGAGACAAAGGTAATACCAACGGCAAAAGAGCCCCCTGCCAGACCAACACCCAATGCACTCAATAAAAACATTGGATACGTGGACGCCATGGACAACATCCACGTAGCAATAGCTGTTAAAACCATCACAGCAAAAAAAACAGAGCGCCCTCCGTACTGATCAGCCCAGATTCCAAGGAAAAGACGGGTCAGCGACCCAGTTAAAATAGGTGTTGCTATCAACAAACCAAATTCAGTTTCATCAAGCCCTAAATTCTGCTTAATCTCTATACCGATGATAGAGAAAATTGACCAGACAGCAAAACAAACACCAAAAGAAAAAGTACTGAGTGTTAAATTTCTAGTTTCTACGGCAATCATAAACTTCCTCAGTAAATTTTAAATCACCAAGCTAAAATAGTTGCATTCTTCACAAATCCAATATTTAAAAATTGGATGAAGAACGTTACCGAAAGAGATTTTTATTCTTTCTGCCTGTCACCTTCAATACCCCCCAAGCCCCCCTGTCAATACGCGTTAAAGCATGGTCCACCAAAACATAATTGCCTGGATAATCAATAGTGAATTCAATCATGCTCGCACCCCCTGCAGGCACTAAGGTTGTCTGAACATTTGATTGAGGATATGAAGTCGTTGCTTCTGAAAAAACTCGGTCAAAAATCTCACCAATGATATGAAATGATGATATTTTTGCTACACCCGCATTACCGATAAAAATACGAACCTTGTCACCGACATCGGCTCTCAAAGCGCCTTGCTTTGTTAAAGCGCCGGTACGTCCATTAAAGACAATATATTCGGGTCGTTCATCAATCATTTTTTCCGCCGCAAATGATTGAAAACCCGTATCACCCATTCCGCCATGCGTATACAGCTCACCCTGCATAATATAGAATTCTTTATCAACCTTAATCAAACCTCTTTTAGGCTCAACCAAAATCAATCCATACATACCGTTTGCAATATGTGTCGAAGCATTTCCTGAGGCACAATGGTAGACATAAAGCCCAGAGTGCTTAGCCTTAAACATCAATACTTTAGTTTCACCCGGTTTTGCTTCGGTAACTCCTGCCCCACCACCAGGCCCAGTAACTGCATGCAAATCAATTGAATGACTATGACTATTTTCTGAAGCATTATGTAGTGATAACTTAACAGTATCCCCTTTTTTAACTCGTAGCATGGGGCCAGGTACGGTATTGTTAAACGTCCAGTAATGATATGAAATACCTCTGGCAATCTCAGAAACAACCTCTTTTGCCTCAAGATTAATATCTACACTGCCCGCATTACGCGTCAAAGGAACCGGTAAATCGTAAGCTCTTTTACTGATATCAGAAATTTTAGGGTAATCAGCTAAATTAACTGACATTTGGTGGGCATAGTTATCACCCGGGCCAAAACCCTGCTTTATATCTTTATGAGCATGACCATTCTTTGCTGCATATAGCAATTGACTGGAAACGGCAAAGATAGAAATCACTAACAAAAAAGTCCTACAAATCATATATGATCTTTTTTTTTCTAACATTATTGACATCCCCAACCTCACTAAAATTTAGCATTCACTAAAGCAATGCATTTGCTTGATGTTTAACGGTAACACATTCCTAAAAACCCGTTTTCCATGAATATTGATGACTATGATCCTAATACGATAACAGCAATAATGTTGTTTTCAAATCGGAAATTAGTGCTTATCTCTCTAAGGATAGACCAGACTGCACCCATTCATTAATACCGGTACGGTAATAAAAAACAAATCCATTTTGCCAACCCCAATCTAGCGCTTTCTGAGAAGCCCAACCGGCTAATTCACTATTGACACCTGAACAATAAAAAACGAC
>JASMBU010000032.1 GCA_030753675.1 Methylococcales bacterium | reverse complement strand
TTGCTATAAGTTATTGATTTATAAGGGTTTGTGGTGGCGATAGGTGGGATCGAACCACCGACCTCAGGGTTATGAATGCCGAGAATACTATCTCAAACTCTTTTAAACTCCCTTTAATCAGTATGTTAGCAGAAGTCTAAAAGTATTTAAAGTAGTTTGAATTTGTATGAAAGCGTATCAAGTTTCGTAGTTTTTTCGTAGTTTAATCCTGTGCTCCAAATCTTAAGAATTCACGTAAGACCATGAACGTCTAGCCTATTCTTAGTGGGTAAAACGGAATAGCTCAGATTAGTGTAGACGACCTAGTTTCGCCGCTGGTATGGCTATCAGCAGCCAGATTCCATGCCTTTGTTAAGAAGCAGGTCAATATGGTTCATAGTCTAGGTCGCTTACCTCTATTACTTCGGCAATAGCCCTCTTTGCTTCACTATAAGAAATGCCTTCAAGCCATTCTAATTTGCCCCCTTTAGGAGATAAATTTCGATATGGATTTAGCTTCCGCTTAATTAATTTTTCAGCAGTTCTGGTATCTTCTATTTTGTATAGTTCTTCAAAGATAACATTCTCCATATCAAAATCTGCGTAGTAGTTTTTCTTTCTACGCTCAAAGTCGTTTGCCTTGCCGATTTTTATGTTATCTCGGTTGACGCGAGCACAAGTGTCGACATACCTAAGATCACGAGTAACAGGCATTGGATCCTCATTCAAAAGCTGGACGATGTAAATTCCGGAGTTAACGCCTAACGTAACTTTATTTGCTAAATCCTTGATAGTTTTTCGCCCTTGCATTCTAGATAAACGGTTAATCATTTCATGTACAGTTTACTGCTGTAAACTGCACACTATCAACAGATAGTTAAGCGAGGTTAACTAGTAGAGCAGCAACACGCGGCTTATGTCACCATAAACATCCCGGAGGAATAAGATTCTTAATGCGTGAAATCAGGCCTTAGTTATTTGTGGAATCCGAGTAATTTCTAGTTAAATCCATTACATAAATTTGTCACAAATTTGTCACACCACTGTGCTCAAACAGGCTAGAATGAACACGCATTAACACAATGCAATTGCCTATAAGCCTATGATTTTAAAGGTGTGACGTGGTGTTGGTTGGAGTAGTGAGGGATTCATAACCTTGAGGTCGGTGGTTCGATCCTACCTATCGCCACCAGTTAAATCAATAACTTAGCGACTTTTCAGCTTCACCACATTATCGGGTGCAACGATTTTCAGGTTAATATTGCTCGCAAATTCACTTAAATGATCCGGTGCTAAGTGGGCATATCGCAGTACCATATCGTAGCTATCTGTAGATGACTAGAGAGCATATGACAAAGGCGATTTAGTATTTTAATTAAGGATGTAGCAGGTTGTTTGGCCTGCTAGCGGAAAATCTAACTTGAATTAAAGAGTTGCCCCGGCAATTAATGTCCCCCAGAAGTTTTTAGGTGGAGGCAAACCTTAAGCGGTGCTTCAACCAAATGAAAGTATCCTTCCAACTCTCATGTTTGACAGTCATAAATCTTTCGATGACCGGAGTCTTCACAAGGATGAGGAACCCAATTGAAAGTAAGCACCAAATAGCGGCCCATTCATCGGGATTCCCAGTGAGGAAATACGCTAAGAGGGGCCCCATGACAAACCCGTAAATCATAATCCGATAGCCCCCTAAGAAAATAGGGAGAATGAAGGCGACAAAAGTGTAACCCGAAGTGGCGAAATATCCACAAGAATTCATGGTCCATTGCCATGCTATATGCCAATCCCCCGGATAGGATCTAAATTCCATCGTCGAAGAGCATCCAATGGCACCGTTGCCCATTAGGGTCTCCAACACACCATTTCCCACGATGCATTGGGTTGCAAAACAACCCGGCAAAGAGGGATTAATGATTCCTTTGAAGAGGAACATAACACTTGCGATGGTGGAAATAACGGTTACTTTTATGAACCAATATTTCCTCCTTTTTTTGGGCAGAAACGAGACGACAAACCAAATTGTGAGGATGGGTTGAAAAGATATGTGAACGAACCCTAGAAACGCCCCCAAGGCGTTCATTGGGCCGGGGACATCAAGATAGATATAATTTACGGCCTGCAACAACTCCATGAGAGTAAAATAACCAAGCGTCAATGCCCTCAGTCTGTGTCGGCTTAGGTAGCCGTCAGTATCTACTTCGGATAAAGAGGTCGTAGGGTCTTTCGCAATCGCTTTTTTATACTCTAGGGCCGCCCCAACAAACCCGATTGTAGCCATTACAGTTGATGCTTCACCACTCCAGCACATTTATCCTCCATGGTAAAAAAACTGGCTGTCAAAATTAGTAGATTAAAATCACAAATCTCCCTATAGTTTCATATTCTCCTTTGAAAATCACGGTCATGAGGAATAAATATGATTCTGTTGAATAAGGATGCCACCATTTTCCCCGGCGGGTAAAAGGCGAAGCACTCTACAATCCCAGTAGGGACTGCTGAATTATAAGAAATTATTGCACTGCACCCTTTTATGATGCTGCTGAAGAATAGGAATTCCAAGCCACAAAGTCAAGGTATTATTAAATGTATGATAACAATTAGCCTATCAACTGCATGCAAAAAAACAAAGGAAGGTGAGATTTAATCCACCAAACCAATACGCTTGAGAAAAAAATGATGAATGACTCTGAATTTTTCTCTTTCAAATTTTTCAGCATATAGAAACTTGTTGCGCACTCTGGAAGAACATACAGGTTCAGCTCGCTACTGGCCAAGGCTTATTTCACCCTAAACATCCCGGAGGAATAAGATTCTTAATACGCGAAATCAGGTCTTAGTTGTTTGTGGAGTCCGAGTAATTTCTAGTTAAATCCATTACATAAATTTGTCACACCACGGTACTCAAATAGGCTAAAATGAACACGCATTAACACAATGCAATTACCTATAAGTCTTTGATTTTAAAGGTGTGACGTTGTGTTGTCTGGAGTAGTGAGGGTTTTAAAACCCTGAGGTCGCTGGTTCGATCCCACCTATCGCCACCATCCCCTGTAGCACCTTATAAATCAATAGCTTATGCGTATGTTTATTTGCAAAAGTTAACAGTAAAGTTAACATTCTTACGTGTATAAAACTCTTGCGATTGGATTCAAGCTCAGTTAGAGATGTAGCTAGATTAGGCTTAGAATTTAACACCTAGCAAACAATCTTATAAAGCACCTAAAACTTCCTTATATACCTATAAAGATGCGATGTGATAAATTGACTTTTTAATTATTCCAATTTGGTTTGTAACTTATGAAGTATTTAAGACTTGTAGTCATTGTCATGTTGGCAATTTCATCATTTAATTTAGCGTCGTGTTCGGTTGGAATGGCTATGCATGGTAAAGAAGATGTTAATTTATCCTCAATTACTGTTGGTCAAGATCGGTCCATTGTCTTAATGCACTTGGGTCAACCTTATAGAACATTCGCAAATGAGAATGGAAGGGTTGATACATATGCGGTTGAGCGTGGAAATGCTCCATCTGTTGGTAGGGCGGCTGGTCACGCAGTTATGGATCTTCTGACTTTAGGTCTTTGGGAAGTTATAGGCACGCCCATTGAAGGTTTTGCAGGAGAAGAGTTCACTATTACCATTGAATATAGTTCTGATGACAAGCTCAAAAGTGTTGCAACGACACCGGGTAAGTCAGCAATGGGTTCATTAAAGTAATCTCAATATTCCCACATAAGTTCTTTAGGAGGCTATAGCGGCACGCTATTGTTTAAATGCTGGTATGAGTGGCTTTACAGTTATATCCTTCCGTAGGCCTTATATTAAGCCATTTAGTCTGTTAACGTTTTGTCCTTAAGTCTAACATTGGGAGGGGTGGGTGTTGTTTTTGCAGACATCACAACCACGGTAGATAAAAAATGGTTCACGCATGCCCCACTCTTTGCCTCTCTCACGAGCGGGTAGGATATCCTTCATACGAGCATGCTTAGACCCTAGCGTACAGATCGGTTTCACATACGCCACCTTAGGATCGAATGAGATCGTGGTGATGTTCTGCATATAGTGCATACCCGCTTTGGAAACAGATTCCATGTACTCTCTAAACGGAGTGTTTGACGTAGGCGGGAAACTGATGAGATAGGGCAGATCACCTTCTTGAAAGTCCGGTGGGATGATTGCTAGTTTGATGGCGTTCTTGCAGGCTTTACCGCCACCACCTTGTGGGTATTCATTTTGTGGGTAGTCCTGTAGCTGATATGCTCTGGTGCTTTGGCGTATCTGTTTGTCGTCCCCATTCAGCCCATGAGCCATCATAAACAGGTATATTTTTGAAACCAATTTGATATAAAGCCAGCGCTAGTACAGCAGCAGAAACACCAGAACCACAGGTTATGACAATAGGATTAGAAAGATTGATATGAGCTTGTTCAAATAGTGAGTGTAATGTTTTATTTGAAAGTAGAGTCCTTTGTGTACTGTCGGTTAAATCGGCATAAGGGACATTGATGCTATCAGGAATATGTCCAGGTTGAAGTGTAGTATCGAATAATGGGCGTTGACCAAAAAAACTATCAGGTGAACGAGTATCGACAATTTGTCGTGACTTACTTTTGACTACTAGTTTCATTTTTTCTAAGTTGAAAACCAGTTCTGAACAATAATTTACTTTAAAAGTCTTTGTAAAGGGGATCGGTCGTTTAGAACTAATGGGGTAATTTAATTGCTTCCAACGAGTAAGCCCTCCGTCAATAACATGGACTCTATTATGACCAAACACCTGAAACATCCACCAGACTCTGGCAGCAGCAAAAAAATTATTATTATCGTAAATAAGTACCAGTGTATTGTTGCTGATTCCCATTTTTCCTACAGCAGTAGAAAAATGTTCAGCATTCGGCAACATGTGAGATAAAGGGTTTGTTAAATCGGCAACTTCGTCGATATCAAAAAATTGTGCTTCGGGAATGTGCTGCTGGTGATATTCTTCCAGTGCATTTCGCTGTTGCCTGGGTAAAAAGAAAGTAGCATCCAGAATAACCTGATTCACAGAGTCAAGGTTTTGTTGTAACCATTCGCAGCTAACCAGCGCCGAAATTTCTATGAATTTATTTTGTAAAGTCACTATTTTTTTATCAAACTTTTTTAGAAAGTGCAGTCAAACAAATAAAAAAGATGTATTCAAGTATTTTAGCCAAGCAAAATTAAAACCACTAATTTATTTAGTATATGACTTGGCTGACCAATAGTTTTTTATATTGAAACTTAGTTAAATGTCTTAACACACTGGATACTTAGCTAGCATTGTTTTCAACTGATCACTTAACATTAAGAATTGGCTAAGTGATTGGTCAAAAAACATTTTAAGTTCACTATTTAAGAAAGATAATAATTCTTTCATAGTCTACATATAGTGGCTAAGCTTAATATTATGTCAATTAGGCTGCATAATATTTATTTTTCAATATTCACATATTTATGATGAATAAAAAATAAAAGAAGTTTTATCAACACAATTACTGAAGTTCTTACTGGCATTGTCAATAGGGTGACATACCATAATCCTTCTACTGGATGGTCTGTGCTGCGTGTCCAGCCTTTTCAATCTCCCCGTCAGCAAGAAACCGTTACCGTACATCAGACAAAAGTGTTTGCTGGTGCAACGATGGAATTTCGTGGAGCTTGTATGATCGATAATAAATACGGTCGCCAATTCAAAGCAACGGAGGCTATTGAAAAAAACCTGCCACAACAGCAGCTATTGAAAAATATCTAGGCTCTGGGTTGATCAAGGGTGTTGGACCTAAAACCGCAAAGAAGATTGTTAAAAATTTTCAAAATGAAACTTTAAATATTTTCGAAGACGATATTAAACGATTAACTGAAGTCCCGGGGATTGCCAAAAAGAAATTAAAAACTATTGAAGATGCCTGGATTGAACATCGAGCGATTCGAAAAGTTATGATGTTTATCCAAGGTCATGGAATCAGTACTTTGTTTGCAGTGCGGATTTATAAACAATATGGTGATATAGCCATTTCGATGGTCACAGAGGATCCTTATCGTTTAGCGAATGATTTTTATGGTATTGGTTTTTTTTGCCGATAAAGTAGCTCTGAGTATTGGGTTATCAGTAGATTCCAGACAACGCATGATTGCTGCAATCAAACATGTTCTGGCGGCCAGTCGTGAACAAGGGCATTGTTATTTAACTGAGAAACAGATTAATTCAGGTGTTATTGAATTGATTGATATTAACTTATCGGATCGACTCATTGATTATCTTGAATTAATGCAACATGAGGGTCAACTTTGTATTCGACAGATTTTGACAGACAAGGATGAGTTTAGATGTTATTACTCAAAAACACTTTTTTATGATGAGTCTACTGTCGGTTCTATATTACGAGGAATAAATACAGCTATTTCGAGTGAGCCGGATAGGATAGCTAAATGGATTAGTACTTATTGTGAGAGTAAGTCCATCACACTGAGTGATGAATAGTGTGATGCAGTTGAAGGGGTAGTTCAACACCGTTTTTCAGTATTAACGGGTGGTCCGGGTTGCGGTAAAACGACAACAACCTTGGTGATTGTACGGTTACTTGGGGCGATGAGGAAGTCTGTTTTATTGACTGCACCGACAGGCCGTGCTTCGCAGAGGATGGGTGAGGTGATTCGCCGCGAGGCTAAAACCGTTCATCGTTTGCTGGAGTGGAAAGGGGGTGAGTTTCAGATCAATCCAGAGTCACCATTGAAAACTGATTTTTTGATTGTAGATGAATGCTCAATGTTGGATATTAGTTTAACAGTTTTTTTATTAAAGGCGGTTCCCAGTTATTGTCAGGTACTTTTTATTGGGGATCCGGATCAATTACGTCAGTCGGTGCAGGCAATGTACTTAAAGATATTATTTCTTCCACTGTTATTCCTTGTTTTCGATTAACACAAGTCTTCCGGCAAGCAGCAGAAACTTCGATTATAAAATATGCCCATCAAATCAATAAATTGGTAAAATCCAAAGTATCGATAATGAAGAACTCACTGCTATAGTTTCATTTTACCCGGGTCACCGGGAATTAAATTATAAAAAAGAAGATATTATGGAGTTGGATTTGGCATATTCTATTACTATTCATAAGTCGCAAAGCAATGAATTTAAGACGGTAATAATACCTATTCATACGCAACATTTTAAAATGCTTTATCGTAATCTTATCTATACTGGACTGACGAGAGCAAAAGATTTAGCGGTCTTTGTGGGAACACGCAAAGCATTGTCAATGGCGATTCGACAGCAGGATGTTAGCCAGCGCCAGACTGCTTTAGAGACATTACTTAAATGATCCTGAAACTTTCCTATATGTTGTCTTTAGTGTTTTTATATTTAATATTTCTACTCTTTATTTTTCTGTTCCAAAGGAAATTGATTTATTTACCTGAAACGTTTCCTTCAGACTGTTTAGGTGAGTTAACGAGCCCCTATAATTTAAAACCCTGGCCTGTTGAACAAGGCTACCGTGGATTTATTAATAGGAATCAGTTGGCACAGGCTAAAGGCACTATTGTGATCTTTCATGGGAATGCCGGTTCTGCTAAAGGGCGCTACTATTATATTGAAGCACTTGAGCGACTTGGCTATCGTGTCATATTAGCCGAGTATCCAGGCTACGGGTCACGATTAAAGCGGCCTTCGGAAGCCATTTTAATTGAGGATGGATTGCAAACAACACTTTTGGTTCAGAAACAGTTTGAGGGACCGGTATTTCTTTGGGGGGAGTCATTGGGAGCAGGCGTTGTTACTGGGATTATAAAAACAGGGAAAATTAAGGTAAAAGGAATTGTTCTTATGACTCCTTTTGATAATTTAGCTAATGTTGCCCACCATCATTTTTGGTTCTTTTGGGGTAAATGGCTAGCCATTGATAAATTCAATAATATTGAAAATTTAGAAAAATTTTCCGGAACTACGGCCGTTATATTAGCCCAAAAAGATAAAATAATTCCCAATCAGTTTACTTTGAATTTGTATGAATCAATCATAGGAAAGAAGCAGATTTGGAAGTTTGCCGACTCAGGGCACAATTCAGTACCTGTTAAGCCTGATTCTTTATGGTTGTCTGAGGTAATGAAATTTATAAGTGATAATTAAAAAGAATAATTAACTTCCTTAGTGAATAAAGCTCTCTTATGCAATTAGACAGATTGGTTCACATGGCGCTGACGGGGTACAAACGCACCTAAGGTAGGAGCAGCAAATATTTGAGATGCTTTTTATAGGATTTTTTGTAAATAATAAAACATTTAATTAGGAGAGACTATTGTTAAGTAAGAGTCTAAAACGAGAAGAAGTAATTCCGAATTAATAAGTTGATTTTTTAATGTATAAGCATATACTGAACTTAAGCGCTGATTTGAACTCAGCTTGCAGGGCGCTTTATAAATACTAGCTAAAGAGGGAATATTACGGCCCGATTTAGCACAAGCTAGAGCGGGTTTTTTTTATGCCTGTTAGAAACATCGCCTGATTTACTTACTACTTGCAGAGGCGATCTCAAATATCTGCTAAAACGTAAAGGAGATTTACCATGTGCAAAACCAAGCACTTCTTTGACCACACCGGTCTTTTTCATAAAGGTCTTAATCGGGCTTTGACGGAACACGAACTCGACGCCACCCTTATTCCTGATGATTGGCATAAAGCCTTCACTGATGATATCCATCTCTTCACTGGCAAATGGCTTGTTGCAGAAAACGGGGTTAGGGGCTGGGATGGTGACCGCTATCCTCCAGGGGTTACCGAAGAAGAGGTTATTGCCCGCAACCAGGGAGTGGTCAGTACTTTTGGGTATCGGAAGGCTAGATAAGTCCCAAAAGAAGATTGAATGTTAATTTATTAAAGATCTAGCAGGTTTTTTGCCTGCTAGATACCGCCGAGTTAATTCCAACAACTTGCAGAGCGGTCTATAAATGCTGCTAAAGCGTTGCTGACTCCTTGCTGTCCCAGAGTTATCTCCGCATGTTATATGGGGCGATAAAAGGAGAATCATTATGATTTCTAGACGATTTTTTCTGAAAGGAACTGTAGCGACAGCAGCAGGGCTAATTCTGCCCACGTGGGTGGTTCATGCAGAGCGTTATTTAGAGGGAGAAGGGGAGCCTTTTCTTGAACCATTAGAATCACATCAAAAGACACTTTATGCCATCGATGGTAATGGAGAAGGTGGTTATGGATTGTTCTTGGGAGACCCCTTTAAGAAACCTCAGACTAGCTTGACTTGGGAGGAGTTCATAGAAAGATGTCCTTATGCAGATACGCTACTGGAATACTTTGAAGGCGTAGACCCTAAAGAGCTACCTCGACTCGATGAGTTGGTCGGTGAAAGGGAGATTTATAATGTATCTGAGTATTGGGAAAACCCCAGTCGATCAGCTTTTCATTTTCTTGAGAATTTAGATTTAGGACCCGAACTTAATGGAGACAATGGTATTGGAGAAATCAATTTTTATGATGGGTTATCACCTGCCGATGATAGTCAGTTTGTTGATGTACCAGATTATCACTCAATCAGCTTACTGCAAAAACGTTTAAATGAAATAAATGGCAC
>JASMBU010000031.1 GCA_030753675.1 Methylococcales bacterium | reverse complement strand
TGCAAGACGAATGGTTACCATTAAAATTTCCTCACAAAACTATAATCAAATAAATCGGATCATTGTACGGGCTTTTAGCAGAATGTGAAGAAATAATTGCACTCCAACCCAATAAAAACCGTCCCACTACGAACTAAAAAGCGACTTAACCGCCTAAACCACCGCCCATACCACCCATATTGCTCTTTAACCCACGCATCATATTGGCCATATTGCCCTTTTTGAAACGTTTCATCATTTTTTGCATCATTTTAAACTGCTTTAACAATTTATTGAGATCTTGAAGATCCTGACCGCAACCCGCAGCAATGCGCTTTTTCCGATTTCCCTTAATGATATCGGGAAATTTTCTTTCCTGAAACGTCATCGAATTGATCACAGCGACTTGCCGTGCCAGTTCCTTATCATTCACCTTATCTTTAACGCTTTCAGATAAGTTACCCATCCCGGGCATTTTATCCAACAAAGAACCGACACCGCCCATATTCTGCATTTGTTGTAACTGGTCTTTAAAATCTTCCAGATTAAACGTCTGACCTTTCTTAACTTTCTTCGCGAGCCGTTCGGCTTTTTTCTGATCGACCTTGCGTTCAACTTGTTCGATCAGACTGAGCATATCCCCCATACCGAGAATACGTGAGGCTAAGCGATCGGGATGAAATAATTCTAATTCATCCGTTTTCTCACCGGTACCAATGAATTTAATGGGTTTCCCGGTAATATGACGAATCGACAAGGCTGCACCACCACGTGCATCACCGTCTGCCTTGGTGAGCACAACGCCGGTTAAAGGGAGCGCTTCATCAAACGCTTTCGCGGTATTAGCCGCATCCTGCCCGGTCATACTATCAACCACAAAGAGGGTTTCAATCGGCTTAATCGCAGCATGTAAGGCTTTGATCTCAGCCATCATTTCATCATCAATGGCTAAACGTCCTGCCGTATCAACAATTAATACATCAAGAAATTTACGCCGCGCTTTAGCAATGGCATTAGTGGCAATATCAACCGGTTTTTGTGAAACATCACTTTCAAAAAACTCCAAGGATAAATCATTTGCTAAAGTTTCTAATTGCTTGATTGCCGCAGGTCGATAAACATCGGCACTGACAACACCCACTGATTTTTTATGATTTTCCTTCAGCCAACGTCCTAATTTTGCGACTGTCGTGGTTTTACCTGCCCCTTGCAAACCCGCCATTAAAATAACTGCCGGCGGATTAGTTTTAAAACTCAAGCCTTCATTCGCCCCGCCCATGACCTGCATGAGTTCATCTTGAACGATTTTCAATAAAGCTTGGCTAGGCAGTAAACTGGTTTCAACTTCGGTTCCCAATGCCCGAGTTTTTACCCCAGCAATAAACGCCTGAACCACAGGTAAGGCGACATCCGCTTCTAACAAGGACAGACGAATCTCGCGCAACGTATCCTTAATATTATCTTCAGTAAGACGCCCTTGCCCGCGGACGACCTTAAGCGTTTTCGTTAAACGATCGGTTAAATTTTCAAACATAATAGACCAACACCTTCACAACTCTTAAATATGACTCATTCAGAGCCCAAACAGGTTATAATTTTTAATTCTCTAAGAGAAACAACTTTATTTCCTTAGCAAATTATAGCTTTAATAGTAAAAGCAACCATTATGCCAGACTAATCCAATAAGGACAGCCTTAATGATTCATCCATTAATCAATAATCTGACTATTATCAGTTATTTATTAAGTGCATTTTTAATTGCAACGAACAGAAATACGCTCCCTAACGGCTTATTTAAGCACCTTAAACCACTCACTCTAGGCTGGGTTGCCGTGCTTTTACATACCACAACAGTCACCCCAAAATTATTTACGCCTGAAGGCTTAAATCTAAATTTCTTTACTGCAGGCTCACTTATTTCCGACATTGTTGTCTGGCTATTTCTTTTAGCGGCATTAACACGACCCATCGACAAATTAGCCATTGCGATTTTTCCGATCGCCGCACTGATGCTAGGACTTGAAGGCAACGTTGCCATTAAGCCACAAATTCTGGTCAATCACGCCTGGCAAATGAATATTCACATTCTCACCTCTATTATAGCCTTCAGCCTTTTTAATATAGCCGCTTTCCAAGCCATCTTATTGGCCATGCAAGACCATCAACTTCATGGTCATCGTCCACACAGACTGGTACTTTCATTGCCCCCCTTGCAAACCATGGAACTCTTATTATTTCAAATGATAGGGGCAGGCATGCTCTTTTTGTCGGGCTCCCTACTCAGTGGTTTTTTCTTTCTTGAAGATATTTTTGCACAACACCTTGCCCACAAAACAATCCTGTCACTCCTTGCATGGGTCGTATTTGGTAGCTTATTGCTCGGTCGTATTCGTTACGGTTGGCGCGGAAAAAAAGCCATCCGCGGCACCATTATTGGCTTTATCTTTCTTGCACTGGCTTATTTTGGCAGTAAACTGGCATTGGAATTAATTCTACAACGGGTCTAACCGAAAAACCTACCCCTAGATAGATTTTTCTCCGTCCTTAATGGCATTAATAATATTAGTGGTCGAATGTCCTTCTATAAAAGACAGAATTTTAACTTCGCCGCCATTAGCGAGTACACTCTCATGCCCTGCAATCTCGGTAATCGCTTGATAATCTCCGCCTTTAACCAATATATCCGGTAACAACTGGTCGATTAAAACTTGCGGCGTATCTTCGCTAAAAGCCACAACCCAATCCACACACGCTACAGCCGCCAGCATTTCCATACGATGCGCTAAATTATTCACTGGCCGATCGGAGCCCTTTAATCGCCTGACCGACTCATCACTGTTCACTAAAACAACCAGACGATCCCCCAACTTCCGTGCTTGCTGTAAATAACGAATATGCCCCGGGTGTAAAATATCAAAACACCCGTTAGTCGCAACAACGCTTTCATTATTTTTATGAGCTTTTACGATTGCAGATTCGAGCTCACTCACTGAAACAACACCGCCCTGACCCAACCGCCGTCCTTGTAACACTTGAGTCATTTCAGTCGTAGTAACAGTCGCGGTACCGGATTTGCCGACCACAATACCCGCTGCCGTATTGGCCAACCATGTGGCATTCGCCAATGATTCATTGGCTGCCATACTCGCTGCCAACACTGAGATAACGGTGTCACCCGCTCCGGTTACATCAAAAACATCCCGTGCTTGGGTCGGCAAATGCAAGGGTTTACCCTCATGCTGCAGCAAAGTCATGCCATGCTCTCCCCGGGTAATTAACAACCCGGCAAGATCCAACCGTGCCATCAATTGATAACCTTTCTCGACCAATACGTCCTGATTAGGGCAAGGTCCGACAACCCCTTCAAACTCACTTAAATTAGGCGTCATAAGCGTTGCCTTTCGATAGCGTTCAAAATCCATTCCTTTAGGATCAACCAATGCGGGTTTGTTATAACGCCCAGCCAACGCGATTAACTGCTCGACTTGTGCTAAGGTTCCTTTCCCGTAATCTGAGAAAATAATCACATCAGTTTGCTCAATTAACTCAGGGCAAACAGCGAGCAGATGGTCACTGTTAAACTGCTGGAAATCTTCCTCAAAATCGAGACGAATGAGCTGCTGATTTCGACTCATAACCCGCAATTTAGTAATCGTTGGGTATTCATCTAAGGTGATAAAGCAACACTTCACCCCCGCACCCGTTAACACGGATGTTAAGGTATCTGCGGCTTCATCCTGACCACAATATCCCACCAACGTAACATCCACACCCAACTCAGCTAAATTTAACGCAACATTACCGGCTCCACCCGGGCGAAACTCACGGTTATTAACATGAACAATAGGAACCGGGGCTTCTGGCGAAACGCGAGACGTTGAGCCATGCCAATATTGGTCAAGCATCAAATCGCCAACCACCAACACGCGCGCCGAAATGAACTCAGGTAACTGCATTAACTTTAATCCCGCATAAAAAAGAATCCAAAATACCATAATAACCCAACAAAATACCAGCCTACGATCAACCCACTCAAACTAACAACGCCACACTAACCCGGCTATTTCATCAAAGGCTATGATAGAATCAACCGGCTCACTCAAGCTTTAAGGAAACTAACATGAAGGTCACTATTTACCACAATCCCCGTTGCAGTAAATCACGCCAAACATTGCAACTCATTCAAGAACAGGGTATTGAACCAGACATTATAAAATACTTAGAAACACCGCCCAGTGCCGAAGAAATCAAAACCATTTTAACTAAACTGGCTATTGAACCCCGAGAACTACTACGAAAAAATGAGCCTGACTATAAGGCCGCCGGCCTGAATGATACTTCACTTGACGATGACACCGTGATAAATGCAATGGTTGATCACCCGAAACTTATTGAGCGCCCGATTGTTTTGGCCAATGATCAGGCTGTCATTGGCCGTCCCCCTGAGAACGTCCTTGCCATTTTATAAACCCTCATTAACGAACACAAAAAGACAACCTCTTACAAAAAACATCCCATGGATACACAGATACTCATTCTCTATTACAGCCGACATGGCTCTACAATTGATATGGCCCAGCAAATTGCCCGCGGCGTTGAATCTGGCCAAAATACCACTGCAATCATCCGTACCGTTCCGAATGTATCCACGGTCTGCGAAGCGACTGAAGACAACATTCCAGAACAAGGCGCACCTTATGCTACGCTTGATGACTTAAAAAACTGTCATGGTTTAGCACTCGGTAGTCCCACCCATTTTGGCAACATGGCCGCACCTCTTAAATATTTTATTGATAGTACGACCGAACTTTGGTTCGCCGGTGCACTCACTGGCAAACCCGCTGTCGTTTTTACCTCCTCCAGTAGCATGCATGGCGGTCACGAAAGTACATTATTATCCATGATGTTACCGCTGATGCACCAAGGCATGATGATTATGGGCGTGCCTTGCGGCGAGCCGGCCTTACGGGAAACACAAACCGGCGGCACACCTTATGGGCCTAGCCACCTCGCCAGCCACGGCCAGCCTTTAAGCAACGACGAAAAAACCTTATGCCAACTCATGGGGCAACAATTAGCCCAAACTGCTCACCGACTTAACGCCTCATGACACTCAATAAACAGACTTACTACACCTTAGCGCTCAGCGCCTACTTTAGCCTTTTTGCTTTACTGATGGCCTGGAACACACTACTCATGCCGTCGGCACGCTTTCCTACTGCATTAGTGCTCATCGTCACGGTTACACCGCTTCTGCTACCATTACGCGGCTTTCTTCACGGCCGCTCCAAAAGTACCGCCTGGATGGCCTATGTCAGTTTATTGTACATTACCCACGGACTGGTCGAAGCCATGGCTAATCTCGCTGAACGTTGGTATGCCACCGGCGAAGCCATTCTTGCCCTAACCTTATTCATGAGCGCTACATTTTATGTTCGTTCAAATGGGAAAGAACCTAATCAATGAGCAAACAATTACCCCTTGATTTCAAACACCAAAGCAACCAAAGTTTTGACGACTATTTCTCCGGTGAAAACGAAGAGGTTGTCAGCCATTTAAAACAATGCAGCGATAAAAAAGGCGAACCCTTCATCTTTGTCTGGGGACCCTCCGGCACCGGAAAAACTCACCTTTTACAAGCCTGTTGTCAACAAACTGCGCAAACAGGAGACAATACTTTCTATTTGGAATTAAAAAGTGGACAACTCCCAGACCCCAGCATTCTTGAAGGACTAGAAGACTTAGCGTTAGTTTGTATAGACAATATTCATTTACTCCATGAGACCCAACAGCACCAAGAACACTACTTTAATTTTTTTAACCGCATTACTGAACAAGGTAATCACCTCATTATCAGTGCTAATTGTTTACCCACACAATTAAACATCCCCTTAACCGACCTTAAAACTCGATTCAACTGGGGACTTACCCTGAAACTAGAACGCTTAAGCGACGCCAACTTAATGGTTGCACTCAGTCATAAAGCGCATCGCATGGGTTTTGATATTTCTCCGCAAGCCGCGACTTTTATTCTGTCTCGCTATACTCGCGAACTGACTGACTTCTGGGCCTTACTGAATATTCTGGACCACGCGACCTTATCCGCGCAACGTAAAGTAACCGTCCCTTTTCTAAAAGAAACACTGAATCTATGACCACCGCTTTAGTCTTTGGCACTGGCGCTATCGGCGGTTTTTACGGCAGCCTTTTAGCTCAACAAGGGGTTCAGGTTTCCGTAGTCTGTCGCTCTGATTACAGCCACATCAAACAACACGGCTTTCAAATTAACAGCCATGAATTAGGCCAGTGGTCTTTTCAACCCGCGCAAACATTTAATTCAACAGCCGCTGTGAAAACGCCTGTTGACTACCTGTTAGTCTGCACCAAGGTTCTCGAAAATCTTGATCGAGTAAAACTCATTAAACCGGCTGTAGGCATAAAGACCACTATCGTGCTGATTCAAAATGGTATTGCCATTGAAGATGAAATCATCGCCGCTTTTCCAGATAACGAGGTGGTCAGCGGGCTCGCTTTTATTTGCAGTAATCGCATTAGCCCTGGTGAAATTGAACATTTGGCCTATGGACGGTTAACGCTCGGAAATGTACCGTCAGGTTTTAGCGAAAAAACCCGGTGCCTGGCAACATTTTTTAACGATGCTGGCATAGATTGTCAATTAAGTGAATCCATTACCACCGCACGGTGGCAAAAATGTATTTGGAATGCCCCTTTCAACCCCTTATCGGTCCTCTCGGGCGGTCTTAGCACACAGACCATTTTACAAACCCAAGAACCCTTAATACGCGCCATCATGCAAGAGGTTTTTACGATTGCCACAGCCTTAGGTCACAGACTCCCTGAGGATATAATTGAAACCAACATTAACCATACCCAACAAATGCCGCCCTACAAAACCAGCATGCTACTAGACTATCAGGCCGGTCGTCCCATGGAAATTAATGCTATTTTAGGCAATGCAATCAAAGCGGCTGCGCACACAAATACTGAATGTCCGCACTTAAAAACGCTCTTTGCCTTACTGCAACTTACAGAATTAACCGAACCCGTTAAGCGTTCAGAAACGCCTTGGCCTAACTAAAATACTTTGAGTTAAAGTGTTAGAACAGTAGCCTCATTATCTATGTTTGAGTGGCTATCGCTAAGATTTAATTAACCTCGCAAGTTTTTTTGGTTGCACCGGCTTTGAAAACAAATAGCCCTGAAACTGGTCACAACCTAAAGCCATCAATATCGAATGCTGGCCATCAGTCTCTACCCCTTCAGCGACCACTTCCATGCCAAATGTTTTAGCCATCGCGATAATTGCCTTAGTAAAGGCTAAATTATCTTCATTAGTTGCAATATCCGTAATAAAACTTTGGTCCACTTTTACCTGAGAAAATGGCATCCGCTTAAAATTAGTCATTGACGCATAACCGGTACCAAAATCATCCAGTGAGAAACGATAACCCTGGTTGACTAACTTCACGAACTTTTCTTGCAAAGAATTAAAATCCTCTAGACTTATACTTTCGGTCACCTCTAAAATAATGGCGTTAGGAAAAACATTGTACTTGTGCGACAGGCTATTGAGCATGTTAACAAAGTCATCCTGCATCAATTGCTTAACACTGATATTAATCGATACCTTCGGTAACTCTAAACCCTCTGCTTTCCAGATCGTAATTTGTTTAAAAACTGACTCTAAAACCCATATCCCTATGGCTTCCATCCGGCTATATTGTTCGGCTAACGAAATAAAGATACCGGGAGGCAACAAACCTAAGCGCGGGTGCTGCCAACGAATGAGAGCTTCGGCACCCACTAGGTCATTGTTTTGATTATATTGCAGTTGATAAAGCATAAAAAATTGTTCATCAAAGACGGCTTCATCAAGTGACTCTATAATTTTCATTTGCTTCATTAAGCCCTTATGCATCGCTTTGGTATAAACAGCAACCGAATTCAGTGAATTTTTTTTTGCCTGATACATCGCTGAATCTGCCCATATAAGAACATCATCAACGCAATCGCCCCTATGAAAATGGCAGATACCCACACTGGCTAAAACACCCACTTTATGCTTGCCGATCATCATTAACTTACTCAGGTTTTCAACTAAACCCTGAGCGATAACTTTTGCATCTTTAGTGGCTTTTTCTCGACCCACCCGACTCGAAGCGAGGAGCACAAGAAACTCATCGCCCCCCAAACGACAGACCAAATCACCCTCTCTGATATTCAAAGATAACCGCTGGGCGATAATTTGTAACAACTCGTCACCGATATGATGCCCTAGACTATCATTCACCAACTTAAATCGGTTAAGGTCTATAAAAAACAACGTACCGACTTGATCATCAGACATTTCAAGCGTTAACCGTTTTTTTAAAAAATCGATAAAATAACGACGATTAGGTAAGCCTGTTAATTCATCCATAAATGCAGCTTGATAATAGCGCTCTTTCTCTTTATTACGTTCGGTAATATCCCTGATAAAAGCACTAAACATGATAGTGTTGGCTATTTTTATGGGGTTAATAACTATCTCTATCGGAAAAACATGGCCGTTCTTATGGAGCCCTTCTATCTCTATACGTTTATTAAGAACAACCTGCTCACCTGTTGCAACATAGTTCGTCAACGCCTGATGATACTGGTCGCGATAATTTTCAGGAAAAATAAAGTCAACCATTTTATGACCCAGAATTTCTGCTTTACAGTAGCCAAAAACAGCCTCACAGGTCTTATTAAAATTAATAACACAACCCAACTTATCAAGCATGATAACGCCATCAAATGCTGAATCTAAAACTTTTCCTCTTTGCAAAGACAAACCCTCATAACGAGAAACGGCTCTCTCTAGTTTATCTTTTTGATAGCCTCCGAATGCTGCAAAAATTCCTAGAAATATCGGTGCAGTATCGATTATCCATAATAAGGTGTTGTGGTCATGAATAAGTCTAATTTGCTGAAATGTCCATTCTCCACTAGACCATAACAATAGACAGATGGCGCCCAACGGAAACAAGAAGCCAAACAAAACGCCATACACTGCGTATCTACTTAACTGCATTGCAAAAACTCTTGAAAATGAACGCTGCATAAATGATTAGGGGTAAGTAATAAAAGATAAAACAACCATCATGCAATACGACTCCTTAACAAAGACGTTATTGCCTGAACACCTAAGGGTTTTGAAAAGAGATAACCCTGATAGCCGGTACATCCCAGCCGATCTAAAATATCTAATTGCGATTGTGTTTCCACACCTTCAGCAATCACCTCTAATTTCAGTGATCGGGCCATCGCTAACACCACCTCAACAATCGCCAAGCTATCTTCATTAGAATCCATATCGGCAATAAAACTCTGATCAATCTTAACCTGACTAAATGGCAGTCGCTTAAAATGCGTCATCGATGCATAGCCCGTTCCAAAATCATCCAATGAAAACCGGTAGCCTTGGGCTTTTAAGTTCACCAAAACCGTGCTGATTAAATTAAAGTGCTCAATATCAGTACTTTCGGTAATCTCCAAAACAATCCTTTCAGGGTTAATACCGTATTGCACCGCTAAGGTGTTAACAACCCTACTGAAATTTTCATCTAATAATTGTATCGGACTGATATTAATCGCGACCTTAGGTACCTTGACCCCTGCTTGGGTCCATTGTGCCACTTGACTAACTACCGATTCAATCACCCACGCCCCGACCTCATTAATACGGTGATGTCTTTCTGCCAAGCCAATAAACTGATCTGGGGGTAACAGCCCCAAACGAGGATGCTGCCAACGAATCAGTGCCTCAACACCAATTAACTCCTGAAGGTGATTGAATTGCGGCTGATAGTGCATAAAAAAATGATCCGTTGCAAGCGCCTCATGTATCCCTTCCAGTACCTGCAGTTGATACATCAGCTGTTGATGTACTGCATCGGTATAAAAGGCTATATGGGTATTGACATCGGTTTTAGCCAAATACATCGCATTATCAGCGCGCTTTACAATCTCTTCAACGCTATCGGTCGCGGTAAAAAAACAGATTCCAATACTACCATTAGCCGTTAACAGATGATCTTTAACGTGAGCCCGCTGGCTAAGCACGCCGGTAATCTTGGTTGCTATCTTATTAGCGTTCTCGACTGCCTGTGTGCTTGTGACCGATTCAAAAGACAACAAAACCACAAACTCATCGCCCCCCAGACGGCAGACCAAATCATCTGCTCTGACGCTTGCCAACAACCGCTTGGCAACTATTTTTAATAGTTGATCACCAGCACTGTGCCCTAAGCTATCGTTCACCAACTTAAACCCGTCTAGGTCTAAGAACAATAAGCCGCCTATGGCATCAGCGCCTTTGTGCACGGTTAATTGTTTCTGAAGATAATCATAAAAATAACGCCGATTAGGCAAACTGGTCAAGACATCCTGATTTGCTGCTGATTCTAATTTCCTTTCAAACTCTTTTCGGGCACAAGTCAGTTCAGTGACATCCTGACCAATACCCACGACCCCAACAATAGCGCCTGATTTATCACGCTGCGCCGTGGAATTTAACAGAACAACAACATCAACCCCGTTTTTATCCGTCAGCGTTAAAGGGTAATTGGCTGTCTCGTGCCCCTGTAAGGTTTGATCAAATACCGCTTGTACCGATGACCGAGAATACTCAGGAATAATCTTCTCAACCAAATCAACACCCAGAACATCCGCTTTTTTATAACCGGTAATCTTTTCAGCCATCTGATTCCATTCATTAATACGCCCTTCACTATCAGTACCAAAAATAGGCGCATTCGCGGTAGCAATTAGCCGACTTAAATCATTCGCCTTGCTCATTTGTTCCTGTTGAATTTTAGTCAGTTCAGTGACATCCTGACCAATACCCACGACCCCAACAATAGCGCCTGATTTATCACGCTGCGCCGTGGAAT
>JASMBU010000030.1 GCA_030753675.1 Methylococcales bacterium | reverse complement strand
GTGAAGGATCGGCCTGATCTTATCCAACAGGATACACCGCTATCTTTTTAACTCATACACCAGAAATGACTATAGCTCTTTTTTTATGTGTGATATTGAGTGTTAAAAATAAGTTTGGTGGTAGAAATTTTTCATTACATAGTTTTGTGATTTGAATCAATTTTTTTAAAGTTAATTTCTTTAGAGGTAGGACTTATATCACTCATTAAAGGTCCTATAAATAACTGTCTTATAGACTTTTTTAATGACGCAAAAGGAGTTAAGGTCATGGAATTATTAAGGAAACCGATTTACATTACGGTAGGGATTCGAGTTTTGTTGTTCTTAAGTGGAATTATTATATTATGGATGATCATGAGTCAGGTTGCGATATTTCTTTGGGGAGTCTTGTAATCAAACTTATAATTATTCGATTAGAAAGACCAAAAAACCCATATGAACTGTAAAAAGTCATGTGGGTTTTTTTATGCCTTAAAGTGAGATACACGGGTGAGATACACCATGTATAATTTGTTCTTTTTTTAGTGTGTAATCAGTGACATATAGGGGATTGGGTTCGATTCCCCCCGCCTCCTCCACCAAATACCAATCTAAAGCCGTCTTATGACGGCTTTTTCTTTTTCAAAGGGGTCGGACAATGACACAAGAACGAGCAACCGAACTGAACAATGGAGGGGCCGCCCTATAGTGATGCATGATGCACAATTTTGGTGACTTATTAGGTGTGCGTAAAATAATGGTCAACATATGTTGTGATAGTTATATACAGAACAGCTGTGTTATAGGGAGTGAATCAATAATTTAACGACTTATAGATATTTGGCATGAAATATGAATGCTTGCTATAGGCACCTATTTATGAAATAGATTTTAATCTTTTTATCCTTAAATAGAGGCGAGAATAATAAAAAGCGCAACTAGCTGAGAGATGCTTTTTCGGTTTTATTAAGTGATATTAATTGTTAAATGACGGCAGCGACTATTGAGAATGAGCACGGTTTATTTCTAATGGAGACTGTTTATAAACAGGAGAAAATTATGTCCTATCTGGAACCAACTGAATTCGTGACTAAAATGGTAGATTCAGGCGAATCAAAAGTTTATATGTCTTGCAAAGACACATTAATTCGTGCGTTTATGGCGGGTGCTATTTTAGCGCTTGCCGCTGTGTTTGCGATTACGGTAGCGATGAAGTCTGGATCACCATTAATGGGCGCTATTTTATTTCCAGTGGGTTTTATTATGCTGTATTTAATGAAGTTTGATTTATTAACCGGTGTTTTTACTTTAGTACCATTGGCTTTGTTAGATAAACGTCGAGGGGTCACATTGAAACAAGTATTACGTAACTGGGGTTTGGTGTTTTTAGGAAACTTTGCAGGAGCTTTGGCAGTAGCCTTTATGATGTCATTTATTTTGACTTATGGTTATCAAACTGATGGCGGTGCGTTAGCAACCAAAGTCGGCACGATTGGGGAATCCCGTACGTTAGGCTATAAATCTTATGGGTTGGGTGGATGGTTTACTATTTTTATCCGTGGTATGTTATGTAACTGGATGGTATCTATGGGGGTTGTTGGTGCGCTGATTTCAACTTCAGCATCGAGTAAAATGTTAGCGATGTGGATGCCCATTATGTTGTTCTTTTTTATGGGGTTTGAACACTCTATTGTGAATATGTTTCTATTCCCATTTTCCATGATTATGGGTGGCGATTTTACAGTTTTGGATTATTTTATCTGGAATGAAATACCGACGGTTTTAGGTAATTTAGTCGGTGGTTTTTTTCTAGTCGGACTACCGTTGTATTATACACACGTAAGAATGAGTCCTGAACGAGTTCTAAAATAACTAACTATCGGTGAAGTGACCTTGGCACTGAAATGTCAAGGTCATGTTTTCTCATGACTCAGAAATTAAAAATAGTAGTTGGACAGTACTCTGATAAAGGCTTAAAAAAAATAAATCAGGATTTTCACGGACTATATATTCCGGATGAGCCATTATTGAGTTCCAAAGGTATTGCGATCGCGATAGCTGACGGAATCAGTAGTAGTACTGTCAGTCAGGTTGCCAGTGAAGCAGCGGTCACTGGGTTTTTAGAGGATTATTATTGTACACCTGAATCCTGGACGGTAAGAAAATCGGTTCAACGCGTTTTACTGGCTACCAATTCCTGGTTATATTCACAAACCGGACAGAGTCAGTTTCGTTTTAATAAAGAAAAAGGCTATGTCTGTACGTTTAGTGCTTTAGTTTTAAAATCGACAACAGCTTATCTATTTCATGTTGGCGATTCTCGTATTTATCGAGTAGAGTCTGATCGGCTTGTACAATTAACGGATGATCATAGAACCTGGATATCGAAAGAAGATAGTTATTTATCCGGAGCGTTGGGGGTTCGCCGCCAGTTAGAAGTCGATCATCAGTGCTTTACATTAGAACAAGGTGAGGTCTTCATGATGGCGACCGATGGCGTTTATGAGTTTATCGATGAACGATTTGTCATCGCTACGATTAAAGACTATGCCAATGACTTAGACCAAGCTGCTCAATTGATAGTGGCTGCAGCTTTACAAAAAGGGAGTCAGGATAATTTAACAGTTCAAATTATCAGGGTTAAACACCTTCCGTTTAAAAATGTTGAGGAAGTCTATCAGCAATTAACGCATTTACCTTTCCCGCCTATATTAGAGGCGAGAATGAAGTTTGATGGGTATCACATTATCCGAGAAATTAATGGTAGCAATCGTAGTCATGTTTATTTAGCGATTGATACAGAAACACAGACAGAAGTCATAATTAAAATTCCATCCGTGGACCTTAGCAATGATGCGGCTTATTTAGAGCGTTTTTTAATGGAGGAATGGGTGGCCAGACGGATTAATAATCCACATGTGTTAAAACCCTGCCAGCCGATGCGACAAAAAAATTATATTTACTCGGTGATGGAGTATATTGAAGGTCAGACGCTATCACAATGGATGCTGGATCACCCGGTACCGGATATTGAAACGGTACGAGATATTGTTGAGCAAGTTGCCAAAGGCTTACGAGCTTTTCATCGGCTGCAAATGTTACATCAAGATCTAAGGCCTGATAACATTATGATCGATCGAACCGGTACAGTAAAACTGATTGATTTTGGTGCTGTTAGAGTCGAAGGGGTAATGGAAATGAATAGTCCTTTGCAGCGTTTTGAAGTCTTAGGAACCACTCAATATGCGGCGCCAGAATATTTTATCGGTGAGCCGGGTACTACTCGTTCTGATTTGTTTTCTTTAGGGGTTTTAGCTTATCAGATGCTATCAGGCCAACTGCCTTATGGAACAGAGGTAGCCAAAGCACATAATAAAGTGGCACAAAGAAAATTAAATTATCATTCTTTGTTAAATGGGAAAATAAACATACCTTATTGGGTGGATGATACAATTAAGAAAGCTGTTCACCCGGAACCGTTGCGACGGTATCAGCAATTATCAGAATTTCTCTATGACTTACGTTATCCAAACCCTAAATTTATTTATCAATCTCGTCCACCCTTATTAGAAAGAAATCCGGTGACTTTCTGGAAAGGGCTATCTCTGGTGCTAGTTGTAATCATTCTGATGATGTTAATTCAGCAAAACACTTAATTTGATGGTTGAGTTTGTTTACAGAGTGGTTTGCCTAAAAATCATACTCAATGATTTATTTTTAGGACCGATGATTAGATTAAACGACGTTAAGTCAGTGGGTATTGAATGTGTTACATCTTAGTGCTTACTGTGCACGATTAGTTGGATTAAACTTAGTAAATGGTAGGTATTACAAAATAACAGGGGTTATTGATAGTTGAGTTATTGACTTGTAAATCACTGATAATTTAGTTTATATCTATTATTTTTTGAATGATTTTTTTGAGCGGGTATGTGATTTGCTCATATTATTTATTTAAGACTATAGCAGGAGATAAATCATGTTATTAGTGATAAAGAAAATGGCTGGCATCATTTTGTTAAGGCGACTCGTTATTGCTTTGATATTTGGCTTATCTGTCAATTTACCCGCGGTTGCAGATATAAATGATCAGATAGAATCAGCCTTACGCTTTGGACAACCTGATAGTACAAATTGGGGGCAGATGAAATTGAGTGTCAATTATCGTTATGAGTTTGCAGACATAGACGATACAACACCTGAGCCAGCAAATGCCAATACCTTTCGTTTGTTATTAGGTTATTTATCGCCCCAGATGAATGGTTTTCAAGGTTTTTTTGAGTATGAAAATATTTTTGCCACACAAAATAATTATAGAGTAGGGGCTGTTTATGGTGATGCAAACCATCATGTAGTTACAGACCCGGCAGACCGTCATGAGTTGAATCAATTATGGATCAGTTATCAAGGAGTTCCCGGTACGGTTATTAAAGGTGGGCGTCAAAGAATCAAAATTGATGATGATCGCTTTATTGGTAATGTGGGTTGGCGACAAATGGAACAAACCTATGATGCAGTGATGGTAACCAATCGTTCTATAAGCGATATGACGATCAAAGCAGGCTATATTGGGCGTGTTAGAAATATTTTTTCGCTGACCGATAATGTGGATGCCCCTTTTATTAATGTCAATTACCAATTGGATTCAGTTGGTCATGTGATTGGTTATGGTTATTGGTTGGATTACCGTGATGATTCAAAAAATAAGGAAAAATCCAGTCAAACCTATGGTGTTCGTTTGCTTGGCTCGCCCCAAGTAAATCAAAACTTAACGTTGCATTACACGGCAGAGTATAGCTATCAACAAGATTATGGTAGTAACCCAGTGGATTACAGTGTTGACCGATATAATATGATGGCAGGTGCAACGTTATTTGGCTTAACTTTTAAAGGAGCTATTGAACAACAAGAAGGTAAAGATGGTTCTTCATTTCGTACCCCTTTAGGTACTAACCATGCGTTTCAAGGTTGGGCAGATCGTTTTCTTACGACGCCGGAAACAGGATTAAGAGATGTCAGTGCTACTTTGGCGACTAAGATTAAAGGTGCTAAATTAATGTTCGTTTATCATAATTTTCAAGATGATGTTGGGCGTGTTGACTTTGGCGATGAATATAATGTGTTGGTGACGAAGAAAATAGGTAAGCACTATAAGCTATTAGCTAAATATGCTTATTATGATGGTGATGCTAATGCAACTGGAACATTTAAAAATGATACTCAGAAAATATGGTTTCAGGCTAATGTGTCTTTTTAAAAGATATGTTGTTATCTTGTTGTAGGAATAAAAGGAATCGTGGCGGAGTATTACGTTTTAAATTTAAATCTGTTATTTGAATGCCATTGATTATTGCAAAATTTATAAGGGGGTTTATGATTTCTATAATTGAGTTTTTTTTGGTGCAATGATACAAATCTGTATGTTGTCAAAACACGTTGGCTATGCGTAAGCAATTACATTACGATAAACAACATAACCTAATGAACTAATCTGTCTCTTAAAAAAGGTCGCTAATAGTCCAAAATGTTTTGACAACATACAAATTTGCTTGATATGTCTATTCGGTGGGAAAAATCAACAAAAGTTGACGGTGTTTACAAAGGTTTTAATCGTCAAACAGGTAAAACCAGATGGATGGCCACATCTGTCGATTTGATGTTCGGCTTTAATGCGGAACTACGTGCTATTTTTGAAGTCTATGCGGCTGATGGTGCAAAAGATAAATTCGTCACTGATTTCGTTGATGCGTGGGTCAAAGTGATGACACTGGATCGCTTTGACCTGTAGTCAGATTGATCGGGTTTCAATATGACATTAATGCGGTATGAATTTTCATAATAAATGGTGAAGGATTATTGAATGTTTATTAATAAAATTACACATAGTTTTATCTTTCTCTGTTTCACTCTGATATTTTGTATCAATACCTCACAGGCAGCCACCTTTCCTGATAAGCCTACAGATAAAGATTTTTTCGTAGACACTGCGCTTTTAATATCACCTGAGCATGCTACAGAAGTTAATAACATTGCCAAAGCTTTACTGAAAGAAGAACAAGTGCCTCTGTATGTAGTGACCATATCATCACTCGTGAAATATGGGGCATCATCTGAGGGTATTGAAAAATATGCCCAAATGCTATTTGATGAATGGGGCATAGGATACGAGGACCGGAATTACGGTATGTTGCTGGTTGTATCTGTAGGCGACAGGGAGGCAAGAATAGAACTGGGGAAAGATTGGAATAACCAGCATAATCAGGAATCGAAGGAAGTTATGCAATCCTTAATTATTCCAGCATTTAAAAGACTCGATTATTCAACGGGAATTGTAGACGGTGTAAGGGGTATGAATTCTTTAGCTCGAGGACTTCAGCTCCCTAAACCAACAATTCCATGGTGGTTTTGGCCTGTTGTCATTGCTGGTCTTATTGGTATTATACTGTTGATCAGAAACCTATTTAAAACAGGTCGTTCGGGTTGGGCCTGGGCACTGATTGCCTTTCTGGGGGTGGTTCTCTTTTTTATGCTTCGAGCTGCAATGACTTCAGGGGGATCCGGTAGCGGATTCGGTGGTGGCTCATCGGGCGGCGGTGGTGCTACAGGGTCATGGTAAAGGAGTTATGATGAAAAAACCTAGTCAGATATTTTCAACTAAAGAAAGAGCAGAGATAAAAAATGCAATAAGTATTGCTGAGTCAAAGACCTCTGGAGAAATAGTTCCCGTTGTAGTGACCTCATCGGGTCGTTATGATCGCTCGGAAGATATTGTTGGCATCATCATTGCTTTAATAGCACTTTCAATTTATTGGTGTTTTTTTCAACTACCTGTTCAAAATGGATGGTCCATTACAGATACAGTAAATCCTGTACTATGGCCTGTTCTTCTCATTATTATAATGGCATTTATTGCAGGTACTATCCTCGCAACACGCCTGCCTGTGTTGAGGCTTCTTTTTATCTCCAAGACTGAAATGAAAGAAGAAGTCGAGCGAAGTGCACTGGAAACGTTTCAACGCCAAAGAATACGAGCAACAAGAGATGGTACCGGAATTTTGATTTACCTGTCTCTGTATGAGCAGATGGTATGTGTAATAGGTGATGATGCAATTAACTCCAAGGTAGAGCCAGATGACTGGCAATCGATCTGCGATATAATCACCAAAGGAATGAAGGACAATAAACCTGAGTCTGCCTTAGTTGATGCAATTACTCAATCGGGTGATCTTTTGACCAGGCATTTCCCTGTTGGAGATGATGATCAAAATGAACTGGCCAATGAATTGATATTGATAGATAACTAATATGTTTGCTTAATGAACCGGATCTGTTCAAAAGTCTGGAGTGGCTACGAATTAATGGGTCCGGCTAGCGACCCAAGAAGAAATTAATGTGTTTATGCAGCAACTTTCGAACTGGGTCATTGTTGAGGAGGATAAAATAAAAAGATTACAGCGGGTTATAACGTTTAACAATTTTACGGATGCAATGCGATTCACCCAAAACGTTTTTGATCTTGCTGAAAAGGAGAATCATCACCCGACTATCTTGACGGAATGGGGCAAGGTTACTATTTGTTGGTGGACACAAAAAATAAAAGGCTTGCACCTCAATGATTTTATTATGGCAGCTAAAACAGATCAGTTATAAACCTAGTCTAAAAGTTAATTATCTATTAATTAGCATTGATAAAACACCTGAATAATGCAATTCCTAATGTACTGGCAGGGATGTTGAGAGAAAATGCCTAGTCGTATTCTGACCGTTGCTGAAGTACATCTTTTTTAGCCATTATGCTTTCGATAGTAAAGCATTAAGGGTAATGACAACAGTGTAACCTTGCTATGAAATATCCTACTAAACATATTGCAGACCAAATTAAACTTGGCGACATCATCTTTATTGCAATCCCTAATTATTTCTATAGAAAAATAGCGAAAATAACGAACTCATGGGTTTCACACGTAGGTTGGGTTCATTCCCATAATGGCCATGAGTATTTAATTGCTGAAAGTGCTGTTCCCTTTGTCCGCCTCACTCTGCTAAGCAAATTTGTTAACCGCTCAGACAATGGGAAAATAGCCATCAGACGTTTAATCCGACCCATCACAAAGCGCGACATTGAAAAACTTACTAGAGAAACTAATATGAAAATGGGTAGTCCCTATCATCTTTGGTTTAACTATCAATCGTCATGGCAATTCTGTTCAAAGTTTATTTATGATGTTTACAATAATGCTCTAGGTATAAAAATTGGTCATTTACAAACCTTTAACGCCTTATTAACACAAAACCCAAATCAGGATCTGTGTTTCTGGCGTGTTTGGTTTTGTGGCTTTATCCCGTGGAATAGAAAAACCATAACACCTGATAGTCAGTATAAATCAGATCGTCTCGAGACGATCTATGACAATAATCTCTCCCCTGTGAAAAACTTAATTAAAGATAGCGGTGTTTCATCGGATAGTGATTCCAATATCAATAAATAGGAACATGTACTGTGATTTAAATTAGCTACCTACGTCATTTTTTCCTCTAATGATTAAGGATTCGGTTCAGCCCGTCAAGTCATGCGCATCAATATGAATGAAGTTCCGCACACCTCGAAGCTTTAAAATTTAGAGCATCGACCAACAGCGGCATGAGTAATAGCGTAAAACTTGAGCTTAATGTACGCCTGTAACTGGCACAAACCTAACGGGAATAATTTTTCGGCTAATAATTTTATCTTCGGCCTGTTTAGTCACTAACAATAACTCTTGAGTCATGTGTTCACTTCCAACAGGAATAATCATTTTTCCACCGATTTTTAACTGTTTTGTTAAGGGTAGTGGAATATGGTCCGTTGCCGCTGTTACTATAATGGCATCATAGGGCGCTAACGCCTCCCAACCATTGTAACCATCACCAATTTTAACGGTAACATTGTCATAGCCTAATCGGGACAACCTTGCTTTGGCAGACATCCCTAGAGGCTCAATAATTTCAATACTCACAACCTCTTTTACTAACCCTGATAGAATAGCTGCCTGATAACCGGATCCTGTCCCTAATTCAAGAACACGTTGACCTGCTTTTAACTCCAAAAGGTCAGTCATTATTGCAACGATATAAGGTTGTGAAATGGTCTGTTCGTAACCGATGGATAAGGGTCTATTTTTATAAGCAAGGTTCTTTATTTTCTCAGGAACAAATTCATGTCGAGGTACCGCCGCTATCCTTTGCATTACTTTGTCACTTAAAGTATCCCTGTTTAAGTGATAACGCGCTAAGTTTACATCCGCTTCAATGATTTCAAGCATACTCTGTCTTTCCAAAAGATACCCTCCTGTATTGTGAGTAGCGAAGGTTAAACAAACTGTTAGCGCTGTTATTAAAAATCCATATAATAGTTTCTTCATGGAAACATCGCACGGGTATGATCTCGTAGCAAAAAACAATTAGGCGCTAGCTTTTTTAGAACGCATATGGCACCCCAGAGCGAAATAAAGAAAAGCACTAATAATGCTAAAAATATAGTGCCGGAATACTCAGAAACCAATCCTCCAACAGCGGTACCTGACAGCAATAAAGCCCAAATGGGTAGACGGCACGGATAGGTAATAAGTGCAAGAAAGGCCAGGGCATATCCGGCTATTCGTCGAGAAAATGAAAGCGGTTGCTCAATTAGAGTTTCGTCTGATTGAGTTTCGTATTGTTTTTTTTGACCCTCAATTGGCGTCAGTGGTTGATCTAATATAAGTTTCATTGATATACCTCACAGCATTAGACATTCAAGTGCACTGAAGTTCTCGTTTTATGAAACTACCTAGAGTAGCTAATAAACCAAAGTGTAACCCTATCAATAGGAACTATTTTGCTTTTTATAAATCTTAATAATATGAGTTTTTTGTGGGTAAAATCACATCCATCAAAAAGCAAAAGACTCTA
The DNA here is from genome assembly GCA_030753675.1 of Methylococcales bacterium. Classification (GTDB taxonomy): domain Bacteria; phylum Pseudomonadota; class Gammaproteobacteria; order Methylococcales; family Methylomonadaceae; genus OPU3-GD-OMZ. The sequence continues at coordinate 1,354 of JASMBU010000030.1, read as the reverse complement.
ACTCGTGTGAAAATAGATAATGATGAAATTAATTACTTTATTGCTTGTTTGTTTGGGTCTATTGGGTTGTGCGACTTATAATGATTGGAAGCCCACAGTAGATTCGTATAATGACCCTAATGCCAATAGAATTCCGCAGGATATTGCTGAATGTAAACAACTGAGTTCACAAGCCTCTGGTGATGGCGCTAAAGAGACCGTTAAAGGCGCCGCTGTGGGTGGTTTAATTGGCGCAGCTGGTGGTGCTGCTTTAGGAGCTATTTCAGGCAATGCGGGAACGGGTGCTGCGTTAGGTGCTGCGCTTGGTGGATTTGGTGGTGGCGCTAAGCAAGGATTTGGAGCAGATAGCACTTATAAAAAGATTTTCATTAAGTGTATGCGCAACCGAGGACATACTGTTTTGAATTAACATTAATTGACTCAATTAGTTGTCGGTTTTCTTAAAAATTAGACAAGGCGCATCCTGATAAGAGCTGGGGTGCGTCTTTTTAAATGGAAAACTGACGGTTCAAAACTACAGTGGTTTATACTGTTTTTAACTACTTTACACGTTCTTACAAAACCTATAAGCTATTGATTACAGGGAGTTATAAGTAGTACGCAGTTGTTTGAGATATTCTTGAACAAACTTTTAATGCGATGGTCGACGGGCGATTGTATGAATTTAGGAATTTTTTTAATAGAACAATTGAAGTTATATGGTTCAGACCATATATTTGGTATACCAGGCGATTACATGTTGAATTTTATGCATGAAGTTGAAGAACATAAGGGTATAGAATACGTTGGAGTGAGTAGAGAAGATTGTGCTGGATATGCAGCCGATGCGTATGGTAGGTTGCGAGGGTGTGGTGCAGTATGTGTCACCTATTCTGTTGGTGCAATGAATATTATGAATTCTGTTGCAGGAGCTTATGCCGAGAGGTCACCATTGGTTGTTCTTGTTGGTAAACCGTCATCAGACGATTTGTTGGTAAATCCGAAAAGACATCACACTATTAATGATGAAAACACACAAAAAGACATATTTAAGAACATTACATGTAACACATGCTCGTTAGATTCGGAGGATATGTTTGTTAATATGGCCATGATTCATCTAGCATTAAATCAAATGAGAGTTAATTCTAGACCCGTTTATATTGAATTTTCAAATAAAGATATAGTGCGTTCGGTCGATAAGTATTTGAAAAAATTTCAAATGGTATACGGTGATGATATACCATCAAAAAAATATCCAACATATGTGAAAGATACCAACGGTATTATTGCTAAGGATACGCCATTATCTAAAGAATGTAATTCTGTAAATTTACCATATGAGGACTTGGATAAATTTAAATCAGCAACTGAT
>JASMBU010000002.1 GCA_030753675.1 Methylococcales bacterium | reverse complement strand
CATGATTTAATGGGTTGAAAAAAATAATATCCCCTACGTTATAATAGAAACACACATTATGGGCAGGTCTTGTGATTAAAAATAATCCTTATATTTGTGGCATTGATCTCGCTTGGCATTGTGATAAAAACAATTCAGCCATGGCTTTTGGCGAACTTATGAATGGTGAATTAATCATTACTGATTTAATACCGAGCATAAAAACTATTCCTGAAATCCTCCAAAAGATTAAAGAAAGACCTGCCCTGACCGGACTAGCTCTTGATGCCTCTCTGATTATCCCTAATCAAACAGGGCAACGATTTTGTGAACAACAATTAAATGACTATTATCGATCTAAAAAGGCAGGGTGTCACCCGACCAATAAAACACTCTACCCTAATGCTGACAGTGTTGTATTGTCACAGCATTTAACGCAATTAGGTTTTTATCATTTAAATCATCCCGATCGAGGATGTTGGCAATTAGAATGTTATCCGCACCCAGCAATCATCGAATTATTTGCCTTAACTGAACGCCATCTTTACAAAAAAGGGCCCGTAGCGACTAAAAGACAAGGCCAAATTACATTGGCTAAATACCTTAACCGCCTCCACTCTTCTCAGGTGCTAAGGTTGACTATTAACACCCATTTTCAACACCATGTGGAGCCTGACTATATTACAGCACTGAAAGGCCATGCCTTAAAACAAAACGAAGATACTCTAGATGCCATCATCTGTGCTTATATTGGCGGGCTATACCTGACCGGCATTAACAACCAGTGTTTTGGGGATACGGAAAATGGTTATATCTATGTCCCACAACAAAAATGTATCTAAATAAACGCGTTAATGTCAAACAAGCACTCCTGTCACTCGCTATTTGTTCGGTTCCCTAGTATGATTCTCCATTACCGATGGAAGAATTTCAGTTTTTTTTAATTAACTATGGGCGTTTAACTATGCATAAACTCATCACTTTACCCCTTTTACTTTTGGCATTACTTCTTCCCTTTAAATCTATGGCTGCAGAAGCCGAAGAAATTACTCTAGATGCATCTTATTTCGCTGGAAGTTGGAAGTTACTTGCACTTGGACCTGATCTTTTCGCTGCAAAACCTGACCGTGTCGATGCTAATCCGTTCGATTATATTTCAAAAAGGAAAACCAAAGAAAATCAAACCTGGACGTTTAATACGGATGGGAGTTTTAGTTTAACCGCTATTGATCGCCGTGCTGCTGCACCTTTTACCGTTACATCAACATTTACTGTTGAAAACAACACCTTGATTATTAAACGTGTTGGCCGTTCACTTTATGATCGCTATAAAGTATTTCAGCGGGAAGGGAAAAAATTGGTTCTAAAAGGAGGCATGATGGGTTACGCGGTATTTGAAAAGCTATAACTCCATCGCTTACGTGTAATTAATACCTATCTGGTGGTCATTTTTTAATGCGCTGCTGGGTAGGTTTTTTTATCCCCCTAACTTTAAAAAAACAACACCTAGCCCTCTGGCCATAACCACGCTGCACCACGAACACCGCTTGAATCACCATACCGGGCTGCAGTCAACTGTGTATTGACCGTATCTGAAAAAATATAATCGCCCCATAAAGCCGGCACACGATCATAAAGCTGTGCGATATTAGACATTCCACCCCCGAGTACAATGATTTCAGGATCGAGTATATTTATGATACTGGCCAATGAGCGGGCAACATGGTCACAATAACGTTCAAAAGCACTGATTGCAATCAGATCTCCTTGCGTCGCCTGATCAATAATTTGCATACTATCAACATGACATGCATTTTCTGCATTAAACCGCTCTGCAAACCCTGGGCCAGATAAAAAAGTTTCAATGCAATTCGATTGCCCACAATAGCAAGATAAATGATCACCGTCAGATGCTTTAAAGCCAGGCAATGGATTGTGCCCCCATTCACCGCCAATAGCATTGCAACCGGTAATGACCGTACCATTGACAACAATCCCTGCACCAACACCAGTGCCAAGAATAACTCCAAACAGACTATTACCCTTTGCGCCAGCACCATCGCTATATTCAGATAATGCAAAACAATTAGCGTCATTCGCTAACCGTACAGTACGGTTAAGATGACTTTCAAGATCTTCTTTTAAGGGTTTTCCATTCAGACATACTGAATTAGCATTTTTAACGACGCCAGTGTCCGGCGAGATTACCCCCGGATGACCTACACCGACTGAACCACTAACGCCTAATTCTCGTTCACATTCATCTACCAAGCAAGCAATGGCTTTGAGGGTATCGGAATAACTGTTTTGAGGGGTTGCTATGCGCTGTTTAAATAACGTTAAACCAGTAAAATCAAGAGCAACCAATTCTATTTTGGTTCCGCCTAAATCAATTCCAATTCGCATAACACAGAAAAAAAGCTATCGTCTCAATCCATTTTAAAAAACGCTCGGCTTAATCATTATGTAGAAAATAACCGTTAAGCACAGTGAGTGGTCATTCTTATATGATCTTGCTAACAGTCCAACACAAACCAACAAACACTCTTAATACACTTAAACTGCAATAAGGCCTACTCCTTATTTCTTAGCGGCTGCTTTTTTTGCAGGTGCTTTTTTGGCTGGTGCTTTTTTAACTGCTGCTTTCTTAACGGGTGCTTTCTTAACGGGTGCTTTTTTGGCCGGTGCTTTTTTAACTGCTGCTTTCTTAACGGGTGCTTTGGGAGCCGGTGCTTCCTTAGCGGCTGGTTTTTCATCCGTAACAACATGTGTACCGGTTTGTATTCCTAAATTTTCCTTAATAAGGCCTACTACGATACCCGCAATGACACTAACTGCAATAAATGATTCCACTGATTTCCCCTCTAAATTCTATTTTAAAACAACCCTAAACGTAGACAAAAACAATACAAGAATAAATCAATTATTGTCGTAATCTTTAACATAGGATCTTAGTCTATTATTCAAAAAATCATGAACGATAAGTTGAAAATTTATATTAACTTAATTTTGTTTTCAAAACACTAGTAAAATGAAAAAATCGTCTTCTTAACAACATTTTCTATCCGCATCACACATCATAACAATGCAATCACACCAAATAAAACTTAACTTTTATACTTTAGATTCATTCATGAGTGTTACCCATTCAGACTCAGAAATAACCTTAACCGCTAAATCAGTCGCACGTGTAATTTTACTAGCGCCAACATTCTCCCCACACACAAGGTAATCTGTAGCTTGAGAAAGTGAACCCGGAACTTCACACCCGAGTGCCAAAGCTTGCTCTTTCATTGCTCTTCTACTTCGTAGCATTTTCCCTGTAAAAATTACTCTCTTACCGGTCAATACAGATTCCGCAATGAACCTGTCTCGTTCTAACACTGTCTTTTCAAGGATGAAGCCTTGACCCATCAGAAATCTAATTGTTGGCCACTTATGTGCTAATTGCTTAACAACAGCCTCTGCCGTTAGTTCCCCAAAACCATTGATTGCCGACATTATAGGAACCGTCATAGTCGGCAATTGTTCCAATGGGATATGTTTTAATAAACGACGCGAATCACCCACGCCCAATCGATTAAGACCAAAGGCAGCTAGAAAACGATAATCATCAACCGCTTCCGTGAGTGATCTTTCAAGTTGTTGAATAATATTTTCTGATTGTTTTGGACCAAAACCCATAGCTTCTAATTGGCCTTGTTCTAACTGATAAATCCCTTCTAAAGTGACCACCCCAAATGCAATGATTTTCTCAATACTTTTAGGCCCTAATAAATCGACATTGCCTATAATTTTAAAAAAATGCTCTAAACTTGCCTGTAATTGCGCTGGACAATTTAACTCATAACAAACCAAAAAATCATTATCCCATTCAAGGGTACTAAGACAACTTGGGCACACTTTGGGTATGGATGGGGAGCCCTGCCCAGAAATTTTACGCTCATACTTAGGAATCACCTCTCCTGCTCTCGAGATTTCAATTTCATCGCCAGTAGCAATATTATCTTTTAAAATATTCCCTGCATGATGTCCAGTGACCCGCCTAATCGTTGCACCAGAAATAAAAACAGGCGTGACACTAAAAACTGGTGTCACCCGGCCTGTTCTTCCTGTTTGCCACAAAATATCTTCAATGATCGTTTGCGATCTTTCTCCTAAATCTTTTTTAGCGATTTGATAACAGTGATGGTGATTAGTAGAACCCATTTCTAATTGAATTTCAGAATTCATAATGTCAATAACTGCGCCGTCTGTTGGATAACCACACGCCTTAACTGACTTACAAATACCCTCAAGGTCAATCATTAATTCAGTTATGCTTCCTTGCCAATTTTTCAATGCTGTATAGGGCACAAATTGTGCCGCACCGGCTAATAAAGCAGCTTCAGCATATTGATTTATATTATCTGCACCAACGAGCCCCACCATAAAATTTCTAGGATGGGTAAATTGATCTTTGAGAAATTCATCAAAATACGTAGATGTTAGGACTAATTCTCCTAAACCCGTATCGTGACCCACACGCCGAACCCCTAAATCAAATACATGCGTGACATTAGTCCCAAACTCACCATTACCACGGGTTGCTAAAACACCTTGCTCCAAAGAGGCGGCTAGACCATCTAATTTAGCCGTAACGCGGACTTTAATATCATCATGATTAACCGCAATTTTATCCGCTGCTTTTTTTACGCGTTGAAAAAATCGCTCCATGTCGTCAATACTATAGGCCTTATCTGTACTTAACATCGGCCTCCGGTGTTTAACTTTTTGTTCCGAAAAAAGGGGTTCTTTTTCTACACGATGAAGAAGTTTATGCTCAGGATAGCGTCGTTTTAACTCGGCTAAATACTCATAGTCATAAATAGAATCTTCTAGAGTAGGTTTCCCTAACCGGTAAGCCTTATTAGCTTTCTTGATAACGTGTTCAAGTTCGTTATCGGTAAGTTCACTAGCAGGTGGATAAATTGCCATCGATGAAATCTACTCGCTCTGGAAATAAATGAAGGTTCTATCGATATTATACGCTGTATGTAATATGATTATTTCATCGCTTAACTTATAGATTGAATTAGTATAAAGGGATATCCATTTTACAAAATGCTACACTGATTAGACACTGTCATCTTGATGTTACCAACTCCTATGCTCTACCAACTTAAATATATCCTTCCACTTTTACTCTTAATAATCTCTTTAACGGGCTGCCAGTCTTCCTTCGGGCCCAACATTGTTAAAGAAACCCATTCCGGCTATAACAGCGCTATAGCCATGACTTTAAATCATCAAATGTTACTTAATCTGGTTCGATTAAAGTACCGGGATGAGGCTTATTTTCTTAAGGTCAACAGTGTCACTGCATCGATGAGCTTTAGTGGTAATTTAGGTATAAGTTCTAGCCTTGATCTTGGGCCAGCTGGCAATTTAATTAAACCCGACATCGGCGTTGGCTACACAGACCGGCCCACAATCACCTACCAACCGGTACAAGGAGAGGATTTCCTCAAAAATGTTTTATCGGGTATTTCTCTTAATGCCATCATGGTCCTAACGCAATCAGGTTGGAGTATCGAACGTGTTTTTGGCTTGTGTGTTGAAAAGACAAATGAATTATTCAATGCACCGTCAGCGTCTGGTCCTACGCCTACAAAAGAACCTAAATTCAGAAAATTCAAGAAATTACTGCCGCTATTAAAACACCAGATTGATCAAGGCAATATTGAAATGGGTTCAGCAAATAACGATAAGGCAATAAATATTTTATTTAAAGCACACAATGATCATGAAATAAAAGAAATGAATGAACTGGGTAGATTATTAGGCTTTAACTTAGACCAAAATAATTCCGCACTCATCACCTTAAACACTAATTTCCTCAAGCAAGAAAAGAATCAACTCACTATTAGAACACGATCGATATTAAGTATTATGTTTTATCTTTCTCAAAATATTGACATCCCTATTGAGCATGTGCATGCAGGCTTAGTCACTATTACCAAAAACCACCAGGGGGAAATATTTGATTGGAGTCATACCCCTGCGGGCTCAGTTTTTAAGATCTTAAGCAGTCGTGAAAAACCTGAAAATGCACACCTTGCTATTCCCTATCGTGACTATTGGTATTATATTGCCGACAATGACTTGAAAAGTAAAACGACATTCATGTTATTAAAACAATTATTTGATATCCAATCCGGCCAAACTAAATTTTTCGGCCCTGCATTAACGATACCGGTTAGGTAGGCTTTATGCATGGTTATTGACCCAAAAATAACGGACTAAATAGGCTGCTTCAGGAGTTCGAGATAGTTGAAAACTTTACCCCCATAATGGCATAGTTTTTATCAATATCATATTGTAGCCAAACGACCTCGCCCATGCCCATCATTCTTTTTTCTTTAATTTCAAAAGCTACCTTTTCGTTTTTTTTTAAATTCCACGGGCCCAACAACATAAACCATCACCCCTAAAGTTGAGGTATTCGTTGTCGTAAAATTATACGTTAAGCCCTCATAGCTAAGGAGACCCTTTAAAGTTTGTGCTCACCGATAAAAGCGTCTTTTACTCTTGTTCACTAATGAATCATATCGTGACTCATAGAATTCAAACCCAGTCAAAAACTGTCCTGATATAAATTTACTCCACACCATCATGCAGAGTCCTGAAACACTAAGTTCATGCAAATTAAACTCGATTAACTTATGTTCACTAATTCCTTGAAATAATTCCCGCACGGTGGGTATTAATACAGTCGGTTCAATTTTTGCCAGAAAACCGGTTAATGAAATATTAACGACTGAAATCATTAATTCTTCACTCCCTACCACAATATACCCATTAGTATTTAATGCGATTCGTTCACATCGATCATTCATAAAAAACCTTTTTCCAAGCTATATTCTAAATAATCGTAGTTTAAAAAAAGAGAACTTTCAAATGTCCGATCCTATTAAAAAATACCGAGTAAACAATAACACTGTTAATTTTTAGCCTTATGGGGAGTTGTTAACCTATGCCTATTGATGCAGTATAGTCATCATTAATCTAATACGTAAAAAAGGAAATACTATGCCTTATCTAAAATTAACCACTAATACACCCTTAAATGATTCTGACTCGGATGAACTTCTCACCGAATTATCACAATTAATAGCGCTCGAAACAGGAAAACCAGAAAACTATGTACTGGTCGAATTAAATCAAAACAATCACATGTTATTTGCCGGAAACAAGCATGCTTTAGCCTATCTTGAATGTAAAAGTATCGGCCTGACAACGAACCAGGCCAAGTCTATTTCGAAATCAATCAGTGAATGCTTAGAAAAAAATTTAAACATTGAACGAACGCGAATATATATTGAATTCAGCGATTGCCCTGGAGAATATTGGGGGTGGAACGGCGCCACATTCAGGTAGTTTTTCTGGTGGACTCAACCACCAGAAAAAAAACCTTATAAGCACGTTATTAACTAGGTATATTCAATAGCCAGTAGAGGGTATCCTTTACTGATTAAATCACCGTTGTTTACTAATACTTTAACTATTTTACAATTGGACGGTGCTGAGATCTCATTAAATAACTTCATCGCCTCTATGATAAAAATAATATCACCTTCTTTGACCACCGAACCTTCTGAAACAAAAGGGTCAGCATCAATACCTGAGGCATGATAAAAGGTTCCTGCCATAATCGCATCGATCGTATTTGGGAAGCTATCAGGATTCATTTTCGCGGCGCTGACTTCATCTTTAGGCGTGTCAACAGTCTTGCTTTCTTTAGGCTGAGGTGTCGGTGATGCACTGATATTACCGGTATCGGTCGCTTGCGTTATCGTGCCAGACCGTAAAGAGAGATTAAAGTCTCCTTTATTGAGTGTTAATTCATTTAATTGTAAATTAGACGCTTTTTCAATCAGTATACTCATCCCATTGTAATCATCCTGATGCAAGATAGGGCTTAATACTTCAGGGTGTTGCAGCTCTACGGAGGCTTGTGTTTTGACCGCCTCAACCACCGCAACCAGTTCTTCTAGTTCAAGGTCAGCTGGGCTTGGAGGACGTTCATTTTCTGGAAACGCACGCCATTTAAAAAACTCAACCGCCACCTCAGGAAAGAGACAATACGATAAAATATCTTCTTCATTAGTAATAAGGGTTGGATCTGAAATGGATTCGCCTGCCGTAGGCAACATATCTTCAAGGTCATCAGCAGGACGATAATCAATGGGTTCTTCATCGCCGAGTATTTTCTTAATAAAAGCCTTTTCTATTGCCGCCGGTGACTTACCGTAAAAACCTTTTACATAATTTTTTACTTCTTGCGGAACTATTTTATAGCGCTCATTACAAATGACATTCATCACCGCCTGCGCACCAACAATCTGACTCGTTGGAGTCACCAAAGGAGGGTAGCCTAAATCTTTTCTAACCCGTATAACTTCTTCTAATACCTCAGGTAATTTATCCAGCGCATCTTGTTGCTCTAATTGCGACCGAAAATTTGAGATCATCCCTCCAGGGATTTGATGGTCTAAAATTTCAGAGTCAACAATAGGATCATTACTGCGTCGCCCAGCGGATCTTTTAGGTCCTAAATCAAGAAAATATTGATTAACCGTTCGTAACGCGTCAAGATTTAAGTCAATATCAAATTCTGTTTCATCAAAAATAGCCAGCATCGTTTCAACTGGAGGCTGAGATGAAAAACCTGCCATAGAAGAAACCGCGCAATCAATGGCCCCCGCACCGGCTCTAACACCGTCTAAATAGGCAGAGCAAGCCATTCCACTGGTTGCATGTGAATGAATTTGAATTGGAATATTCAGGTGCGTTAAGGCAGATACTAAATTAGTCGCTACCGTGGGAGATAATAACCCTGCCATATCTTTTACACACAAAGAATCAATCCCCATTTCAACTTGCGCTTTAGCATCATTGACATACTTTTCTATCGTATGGACTGGACTAATCGTATAAGACAGTGTGCCTTGTGCATGGGCACCGCTTTTCTTAACCGCTTCAATGGCTGAGCGCACATTTCTGGAATCATTTAAAGCATCAAATATTCTAAAAATATCAACCCCATTATCATGTGCAGTACCGACAAAACGCTCTACAAGATCATCAGAATAATTCTTATACCCGACTATATTTTGTCCTCGCATTAACATTTGCAAAGGTGTTTTAACCGCTTTTGATTTAATAAGTCTAAGTCGCTCCCATGGGTTTTCCCGAAGGAAACGCAAGCAAACATCAAAAGTAGCACCACCCCACACTTCTAAGGAGTAGTATCCAATCGTATCTATAGTATCAATAATATCAATAATATCTCCGGTGCGCATACGGGTCGCCCAGAGTGATTGATGTGCATCGCGAAGCGTAGTGTCGGTAATTCTTAGCGTATTATTTTCCATTTTTTAAATCAAATCACTGGGTAGTTAAGCTAAAGGAGACATTATAACTTTAAAATATTACCGCAAAATTGCCGTAAAAAAGTCACTATGTATTTTTACCATCATCGCTCTCATAAAAACACCTTTTTTTCATTTAAACGTTATTTACTGTAAAGCTCAATCATGTTTCTCTATTCACTTCCATTTACGTTACTATATAACTACTTTTTATTTTCATTCTATTCATTGTTATGAACCTATCATTGAAATTCCTTACCCTTTTTTGTCTGGCTGCTATTTGTCAGGGTTGTGTTTTCACTAAAGTACTCTCAGTGCCTATGCGAATGGGTGGCGCTGTGATTTCTATCATCCCCGTGGTAGGTAATCAAGCACATGATTCAATTGATGCGATCGCGGATTCCGTTGATGATATACCGTTCTAGGAACTCATCAATCGCCGCTTGACGACTAACAGGCTGGTAATCTTTTGTTGCGTTAATCGAGCTATTGGTTCTTAAATTCAACAACAAATGGTTTGTTAATATTCCCGCTGTATTGTTAACGTAAAGGTATTCTTCCCGATGACTAGAAACCAACACCTTGAGTTTCAATTAGATCACTCCGTTATTCATCTTAATCATGCCGCTGTTGCTCCATGGCCTCAACGCAGCGTTCAAGCAGTTGCGCAATTTGCCCTAGAAAACGGTACTATGGGTTCGACAAATTACCTCAGCTGGCTAGCCATTGAAAAGAAACTCAAAAACCAATTAAAACAACTTATTCATGCCCCTTCAGTCGATGACATTGCGCTGGTTAAAAACACCTCTGAAGCATTATCTTTTGTCGCTTACGGCCTGGACTGGCATCCGGGCGACAATATTGTTTCCAGCAACATTGAATTCCCTTCTAACCGAATTCCGTGGCAATCACTTGCAAACCAAGGCGTAGAATTTAGACAAGCCAATTTAAAAACCCATAAAACACCTGAACTCAGTTTATTATCAAAGGTCGATACAAATACCCGCCTTATCACCATCAGTTCGGTGCAATTTGCAGCGGGCCAACATCTAAACCTTGAAATGATCGGAGACTTTTGCCGCCAACAGGGTATTTTATTTTGCATTGATGCTATTCAAAGCCTTGGCGCTTTTAAGTTTGATGCTCAACGCTACCATGCTGATTTTGTTATGGCTGATGGTCACAAATGGATGTGTGGTCCTGAAGGACTAGGCGTATTTTATAGCCACCCGGATGCCAGAAAACAACTAAAATTAACCCAATATGGCTGGCATATGATTAAAGATACGCATGATTATGAAAATCAACCGTGGGAAGCGCACACTTCCGCACAATGTTTTGAATGTGGCAGCCCTAACATGCTTGGTATTCATGCCTTGTCAGCCAGTTTATCGCTATTATTAGAAATTGGAATAGATAACGTAGAACAACAGGTTCTTGCCAACGCCCGCTATTTGGCTGCTAAAATACAACAAAACAAACACCTGATTTTACTCAGCTCCTCACCCGCGCAACTGAATTCAGGTATCGTGCTCTTCAAACACAAAACACTTCCTAAAAAACACTTATACCATTATTTACAACACCATAAAGTACTCTGCGCAATGCGAGGAGAAGGCATCAGGTTTTCACCCCACTTCTATAATACAGTTGAGCAATTAGATCATGCTCTTAAGATTGTTAGTGAGGCTGCAGCCCTTTAAGTTTTTTTGCTATATGCACCAAGGTTTTAAAATAAAGCCTTAACGATTATAAAATAAGCTCTGAAAATTCAGCGTACTTTGTTCTGCAATTTGTTCTACTGACGTATCGCGTAGCTGTGCTATGAATTCAGCCACGTACCGAACGTATAACGGATAATTATGTTTCCCACGAAAAGGAACAGGGGCTAAATAGGGTGAATCTGTCTCAATAAGAAAACGATCCGTAGGTACTTTTTGTGCCGTTTCCTGTATTTGTTGTGCATTTTTAAATGTCACAATACCTGAAAAAGAAATATAAAAATTTAAGGCTAATGCTTTTTCAGCCATGGCCCAATCTTCGGTAAAGCAATGAATAACACCACCAACTGCATCCGCACCTTCTTCTTGTAAAATTCGAATAGTGTCATCAGCGGCCTCACGCGTATGAACGATCAAGGGCTTATTAATTAATTTAGCTGCCCGAATATGATTTCGGAAACGTTGATGCTGCCATTGAAGATCACCTTCACTACGGAAATAATCCAAGCCCGTTTCACCGATACCAATAACTTTCGCATCCCTTCCTAACTCAACCAATTCAGCGACACTAGGATCATGCCCATCTTGAACATTAGGGTGCACTCCAACGGTAACCGGAATATGATCAAACGGCTCCACTAATCGGTACATCGCAGGATAGGACTCCCAGTCAATACTAATACACAACATGGAACTAATTTGTTGCTCTTGAGTGGCTACAACAAAGTTCTTAAAGTTGCCATCATAGGGCGTGAGATCAATTCGATCAAGGTGACAATGGGAATCAATTAACATGGAAAAAAACTATAATTAAATAATTACATTGTATAAGTTGCTCGTTCGCTATTCAAATAACCTGAGAGATGCTTTTCTATTTTTTTAAATAGTTCCATTTGGTATCATTACAAAATTGAATACCAACGCCTTGTTCACGATAGTTCTCCGAATTGCTGGGTGTAATCCAGATCACTTTTCCCGTAAAAGATAACCGTTCAGAATCATTAAGCAGCCGCAGTAGAAAAAAAAGTTCGTGGTTTAATGCAAACGTTTCTTTAGTCGCTATAAATAAGCCCCCATCAATAATCAATGGCATATAAGAACGATGTAGTTCATCGTGGTTGCTAATAACGAGCGAAAATATTTCTGAATTTTGCTGAACGACCATTTAAGACCTCGCAACTAAACAGCCAACCACCTGATAAAGAACCCTTCATAGGCCAAATTTTTATTAATTGGTTGTTTTAATTGAACACGTAATTCCAATGTAGCCACATACAAATCATATAACTTCTGTAAGTCTAGATTACCAGAGAGTTTTTTCAAAGAATCATATAAATCAATATTTCGTACGCTTGTATTCGCCGATGTTTGTCTTATTTTCACAAGATCGACAATCCAAGAGTTAATCCAAGCGAGCAGATCAAATTGATGATGATCGCAACAAAATGCAGCAACTTGTACAATAGATACCTTGTGACTACGTAACAAACAAAAATGATTAAATAATTTCTCCCTAATAGATATTGCATTAGACCCGGCATATTCTTGGGCTAACAAGGGTGCACCATGCGTTAACTGTAATAATAAAGATAAGTCACCGGAAACCTTATTACTAGCCAACCAATGAGTCGCAGTCTCAGAACTAGGGGTTTTGATCAATATCTTTTGACAGCGACTCTGGATAGTCGCCGGTATGAGCGATAATTGATCAGTGATCAAAATAATCGCTGTACGGTTAGGTGGCTCCTCTAAACCTTTTAAAAAGCTATTCGCAGTCGAGCGATTCATTTTCTCCGCTTGATACACCACAATGACACGATATTGTTGGTATTGAACCGTTAATCTTAACTGTGACAACAACCCACGAATCTGATCAACCCCAATGTCTTTATCTTCTGATTCAGGTTTAATTTCCACAAAATCAGGGTGCGTACCAGAGAGAAAAAGCGTGCAGGAGCGACATTGACCACACGGTGTAAATGAATCATTGCACGTTGTCTCACATAACAATAATTGCGCAAAAAATCTAACTAACTTTCTCTTTCCAAGCCCAACCTGTCCTGTGATTAAGGTACTTTGAGGAATCCGCTCATTGGCAATATAGGCCCTCAATAACTGCCAAGCCGTGTCATGCCAAGGTAAGATATCACTACACGCAGTCATTTTGATAATAACGGTAATAAATGCGCAATCATGTCTTGTTGTACTGACTCTAATGACTGATTAGCATTAATAATTTGAATTCGATTAGGGTGATTTCGCGCTTGTACAAGATAAGCTTCTCTCACTCGCTCAAAGAACGGTAATTGTTCTTGCTCAAAGCGGTCATTATTCAACCGTTCTTTCACTCTTTGCATACTTACACTAATAGGGGCATCCAGTAAAAATGTTAAATCAGGCCTAAAGAGTCCTTGAACCCAAGTTTCCAATTGCTGAATTAAACTTATCTCCATTTGTCGCCCCCCACCCTGATAAGCATAGGTTGCATCAGTAAAACGATCACTAATCACCCACTGGCCTTGAGCCAATGCAGGGTGAACTACCTCCTTGAGGTGTTGAGCGCGGGCAGAAAACATCAGTAATAATTCAGTCTTATCTGCGACAGCCTCTACCCTTTCTTCTAACAGTAATGATCGGATTTGTTCTGCCAAAGGCGTGCCTCCAGGTTCTCTGGTGACAACAACTGAAAGCCCCTGATTTTCTAAAAAACTTTTGATGAAATGAAGGTTCGTTGATTTACCAAGCCCCTCTCCACCTTCCAAGGTTATAAACTGTCCTGATTCCATAATTATTATTTCTGATAACGATTAACGGCTTTATTATGACTTTCTAATGAATTAGAAAAAATATGCCGGCGGTGGCCATTAGCCACAAAATACAAGCTATCCCCTTGCGCTGGATGTAAGGCCGCATATATGGCCTTTCTCCCCGGCATAGCAATCGGGGTAGGCGTTAAACCTTTGTGTCGATAAGTATTATAAGCGGTATCCTGGAGCAGGTCTTGTTTCCTTATATTGCCCTGATATTTACGTCCTAATCCATAAATCACAGTAGGGTCAGCCTGTAGTTTCATATTCTTATCTAATCGACGGCTAAATACGCCTGCTATAAGTTCCCTTTCAGATGGAATCGCCGTTTCTTTTTCAATTATCGAGGCCAAAATTAACGCTTCATAACTTGTCTTTACCGGTAAATTATCGCCTCTATTTTCCCACTCTTGTTGAAGAACTTCAGCCATCTTAATATAAGCCCTTTTGATAATAGAGAGATCAGAATCGCCTTTTTTAAAAAAATAGGTATCCGGGAAAAGTAAACCTTCAATATTGGGGTAAGGGCAGTTTAATAAACTTAATAGTTCTGGCAGGGTTACTGTATCTAATGTTTGCCTTATTGCTGTTTGTTGATTTAGCGTCTGCTTAATTTGGTTAAAACTCCATCCTTCTGGAAAAGTTATGGAATGTTGATACGAAACACCGGAAACAAATAAGGCTAAGAGATCAGGTAATTTCAGGTCTGGTGTGATTAAATACTCTCCCGATTTTAGTTG
Organism: Methylococcales bacterium; assembly: GCA_030753675.1. Lineage (GTDB taxonomy): Bacteria > Pseudomonadota > Gammaproteobacteria > Methylococcales > Methylomonadaceae > OPU3-GD-OMZ. The sequence continues at coordinate 169,775 of JASMBU010000002.1, read as the reverse complement.
CTCTTGCTGACCATTTAAATAAGCAATTATCTTAAACCAATCCCTATTAACCGCTATGTTCTCTTGTTCTAATTGTTGAACGACTTGCGATAAAGATTGGTTATCCTTTATCTCAAAAATAATTGCATTATCTTTAGTGATCGGTGAAGTCACCGCAATTTGAAAACTTATTGCGGCAAAGACTAAGACTGCTAACAATAGAGTCACCATTAACCAAAAAAACGATCTGATCATGAGTCAATTTCCTGACTTTTTAGTTTCTCTAAATAAGTGATAATCTGACGAGTAACGGGGCCCAGTGAAAAACTGTGATGATCTATTTTTTTAACTGGCCAAACACCAATAACACTATTGGTTACAAAGATCTCATCGGCATGATTCAAACACGCTCTTGTTACTAATTGCTGTTCCGCAACAAAACCAAGTTCAGGGCAAAAATCTAAAATTAATTTACGAATAATTCCAGCCACACCACAATTATCCACTAGCGGTGTTATTATTTTTTGCTCTTTAACCAGAAAGACATTACTCATAGTTCCTTCAATCACATTCCCTTGCTGGTCACTCATGAGTCCTTCTTGGATCGATTGCGAAACCCATTCTGCACGCGCGAGTACTTGCTCAAGGCGATTGGTATGCTTAATACCAGCGAGCACTGGATTTGAACTAAGCTGACCCTTACAGGAGGTCACGTTTATACCTTCTTGTGCAAACGAGTCTGGAAACTTAGGAAACGGATGCAAAGACAAGATTCGCGTAGGTGTCACAATATCTGGCTGTCGATAACCTCGGCCACCTGTTCCACGAGTTATTTGAATTTTCAGAACAGCATTAAACCTACCTTCAAGCAAAAGATCAATTTCACTCAAAAGAATGGGGTTACCTGGATAAGGAATATGTAATCGTTTACAACCAAGTTGCAATCGATCGAGATGACGATCAATAAAAATGGCTCTTCCTGAAGAGACTTCTATGGTCTCAAATAAACCATCGCCGTATTGAATACCACGATCAGTGATATTTAAATTATCTTTCTTTTCACCATTAATAAGTACATCAGTCAACACTGTATGAAAGTACTCACATTACAGAAAATTATTGTTATGAAAAACGCTTAAAAACAAGGGTGCCATTGGTTCCACCAAAACCAAAAGAATTAGAAACAGCAACATCAATAGTCATATTTCGGGCAGTATTGGGAACATAATCAAGATCACACTCTGGATCTTGGTTATCAAGGTTAATGGTTGGCGGAGCCACTTGATCTTGAATGGCTAACGCCGTTAATACCGCTTCTATACCTCCTGCAGCACCGAGCATATGTCCAATCATTGATTTGGTTGAACTCACTGCCGTAGTATAAGCCGCATCGCCTAGCGCCCTTTTAACCGCTTGGGTTTCAGCAATATCCCCTGCAGGCGTCGAAGTACCATGCGCATTAATATAATCAATTTGATCAGCGTTTAACTGTGCGTCCCGTAAAGCATTAGTCATACAACGTGCTGCCCCTTCACCACTTTCCGATGGTGATGTCATATGATAAGCATCTGCACTCATGCCATAGCCAACCAGTTCAGCATAAATTTTAGCACCGCGTTTTTTAGCATGTTCCAGTTCTTCTAGAACCACAACACCGGCGCCATCACTTAATACAAAACCATCCCTGTCAACATCCCAAGGACGACTCGCAATCGTTGGATCATCATTACGCCGAGAAAGTGCTTTGGCTGATGCAAAGCCACCCATTGCCGTCGGTGAACTTGTACAACGTTCTGCACCGCCAGCGATCATAACGTCAGCATCGCCATATTTAATCATTCGAGCAGAATCACCAATATTATGTGTTCCAGTCGTACACGCTGTAACGATCGCAAAATTAGGGCCTTTAAGACCATATTTAATCGATAAGTTTCCAGAAATCATATTGATGATATTCCCGGGAACAAAGAAAGGTGAAATACGCCGTGGCCCACTTTTTGCGTAAGTTGCATGACAATCTTCAATACCCGTCACACCGCCAATACCTGCACCAATAGCCACGCCAATGCGTTCTGCGTTTTCGGCAGTCACAATGAGACCTGAATCTTCAAACGCTTGAGAACCCGCTGCCAGCCCATAATGGATAAACCCATCCATTCGTTTGGCATCTTTTAGTGGAATATATTGACCAATATCTAAATCCCTAATCACACCCCCAAAACGAGATGCAAAAGGTGATATATCAAATGAATCAATATTAGTGATACCGCTTTTACCATTAACGATACCATCCCATGTTTCAGTAACCGTATTCGCTAAAGGCGTAACCGCACCTAATCCAGTTATAACAACTCGACGAGAACTCATTTATTACCTTAAAATTCTTTGAAAAAAGCTATAAAAAATAGAAAGGGGCTCAAACCAAACCCACTTGTTCTATTTTAAAACCTTATTTATTGGCGTTAACGTAGTCTATTGCTTGCTGAACGCTTGTGATTTTCTCAGCTTCATCATCAGGAATTTCACATTCAAATTCTTCTTCAAGTGCCATAACTAATTCTACGGTATCCAATGAATCGGCACCTAAGTCATCAACAAACGAAGAATTATTTGCAATATCTTCTTTAACACCTAACTGCTCTGCAACAATCTTTTTTACACGTGCTTCAATTTCACTCATTTTAAATTTCCCTTAAATTACTCTAAAATTCGACTATCTCTACGGAACATAACGAACCACAAGAATAGTCGCAATTGCGGCTAGATTATACGTCAATTTCTGGAAATGTCACTCAAGAAATTTGTAATCCAACATCCTTATTGAAATTGATTATCATTTCAATACCTTAGGGCATATACATGCCACCATTCACATGTAAAGTTTCTCCCGTTACATAAGCTGCTCCATCAGAAGCTAAAAAAGAGACCGCATGTGCAATTTCTTCAGGTGCGCCCAAACGGCTTAGTGGAATTGACGCTAATAAAACTTCTTTATGTTGATCAGGTAATTCTCGTGTCATATCGGTATCGATAAAACCAGGCGCCACAGTATTAACAGTAATATTACGACTCCCCACTTCTTTCGCCATTGATTTAGTAAAGCCTACCATACCTGCTTTCGCGGCTGAATAATTGGTTTGCCCCGCATTTCCAGTCGACCCTACAACCGATGAAATATTAATAACACGCCCAACCTTTGCTTTCATCATCCCTCTCAAACAAGCCTTACTCATCCTAAAAATAGAGGTTAGATTAGTATTAATGATGTCATCCCACTCATCATCTTTCATCCGCATCAATAAATTATCACGCGTTATACCTGCATTATTGACTAAAACCGTTGGCGCACCGTAGGTTACGTTAATCATTTTAATAAGCTCAGTAATAGATTCGGAATCTGAAACATTTAATTTACAGCCTGTTCCTAATAAATTATTTTCGGCTAAATAAGCCGTAATGGATTCAGCACCTTTTTCCGACGTCGCCGTACCAATGACAAAAAAACCATCTTGTGCGAGTTTTTCTGCAATAGCCCGACCAATTCCGCGGCTCGCTCCGGTGATCAGTGCAATTTGTTTAGTCATTAATTGTCTCCAAAACATTTTCTAGGGTTAAAGAATCAAGAATTGCCAAATGATTTTTACCTTTAGCAATACGTTTATTCAAACTCATTAACACTTTACCTGGGCCACATTCAATAAAATGTTCAACCTCTTGATTTTGTAGGTGTTGAACCGTCTGCACCCAACGAACGGGTTGAGATAACTGCGATTTAAGTAACGACTTAATCATCTCAGTGTCTGAATGTGCCGCAGCATCAACATTATGAATTAATGTCATCTTCGGCGAATTGATGGCTATAGGATTAAGTACATCCGCCAATTGATTAGCCGCAGGTTCCATCAACGCACAATGCGAAGGAACACTTACTGGCAACAGTAGCGCTCGTTTAGCGCCTGCATCTTTTGCCGCCACCATCGCTCGATCAACAGCGCCAACATGACCTGCAATAACAACTTGTCCCGGTGAATTAAAGTTTACTGCTGAAACAACTTCGCCATTAGCTGTTTCTTCACAGATCGTAACAACCTGCTCATCCGTTAACCCTAAAATAGCTGCCATTGCACCAATGCCTTCTGGAACGGCTTCCTGCATTAAGCGCCCGCGCTCAGCAACTAATAGAATGGCGTCTTCAAAAGTTAGGGCTTCAGCAGCCACTAAAGCGGTATATTCACCCAGACTATGTCCTGCAACATACTGCGGTCTACTATTCGTTTGATTACACCAAACTTGCCATGTAGCCACTCCCGCTGCCAACATGACCGGCTGTGTGTTTTGTGTTTTGTTTAGTGCCTCAACAGGCCCTTCTTGAATTAATTTCCAAATATCAAGACTAAGAACGTCTGAAGCCTGTTCAAAAACGTGCTTAATTTCAGCGTAATTCTCCGCTAGATTAGTTAGCATTCCAACAGATTGTGAACCTTGTCCCGGAAAAACAAATGCTAAATTACTTTGTTGATCATTCATTAAAATATTCACCTCAAATTAATATTTTATTAATGCAGAGCCCCAGGTAAAACCACCACCAAATGCTTCCAATAAGATCGTCTGGCCGCGTTGAATTCTACCATCACGAACCGCCTCATTAAGCGCTAATGGAACCGATGCCGACGAGGTATTCCCCTGCGTTTCAAGCGTCATAACTACATGATCCATCGACATTTTTAATTTTTTGGCAGTCGCTGCGATAATACGTATGTTGGCCTGATGGGGAACTAACCAATCAATCTCTGCTTTTGTCATATTGTTAGCCGCCAAAGTCTCGTCAACAATCCGCCCTAAGGTATTCACTGCAGTACGAAAAACCTCGTTACCTTTCATAACAATATGCCCCTCTTGATCCGATTCAATATCCGCTTGGGGATTTGGCAAATAGAGCAAATCCTGATATTTCCCATCAGAATGTATATGTGTCGATAAAATACCCGGATCTTCCGAAGCCTCAAGAATAACACCTCCGGCACCGTCACCAAATAGAATACAGGTTCCTCTGTCAGTCCAATCCACGACACGGGTATTAAGCTCAGAACCCACCACTAATACTTTCTTGGCTGCTCCCGACTTAATATATTGATCCGCGATACTTAATGCGTAGATAAAACCAGAGCACGCCGCTGACACATCAAAAGCGGCACAATGACGAATGCCGAGTCGTTGCTGTAACAAACATGCTGCACTAGGGAAAACCCGGTCGGGTGTACTGGTCGCGAGGACAATTAAATCAATTTCTTCAGCAGCCATTCCCGCCATTTCAAGCGCTTGACGGGCAACAACTTCACCCATACTTGAAGCAGTTTCATCGGGTGCTGCTATATGTCGACTTTTAATCCCTGTACGTTCGTAAATCCAACTATCTGAAGTATCAACGATTTTAGAAATATCATCATTAGTACGAATTTCATCCGGCAAATAACCACCAGTGCCGGCGATACGTGAATACACAGCCATTAGCTTTCCCTCTCAGATAAAACAAGTTGGACGCGTTCGCTTATTTTTTTTGTTACATTGTGCGTTATTTCAACTTCAGCAATTTTCACTGCATTAGCAAATGCAACAATATCTGCTCCGCCATGACTCTTAACCACAGTACCACGAAGCCCTAAAAATGTTGCGCCATTATATAAGCGTGGATCAATTCTTTTCTTGAAATTCGCTAAAACAGGCATCACCACTAAAGCAACTAATTTAGTTAACAAATTCTTATTTAAAGCTTCTTTGAGTGCAACACCGATCATTTTGGCTGCGCCCTCAATTGATTTAAGTGCAACATTACCCACAAATCCATCGGTAACAATCAAATCAACCTTTGCTGAACCCGCATTTAAAGCCGTACCTTCAACAAAACCAATATAATTTAAATGTGATGTTTCAAACAATTGAGCGGCCATTTTAACTTGCTCATTACCTTTCATCTCCTCTTCACCAATATTCAGAAGACCAACCGTTGGATTATCAATACCATCTAGGGCTTTTACTAGCTCTGACCCCATAACACCGAACTGAAATAAGTGTTCCGCACCACTATCAACATTAGCACCCAAATCAAGCACATGGGTATGTCCAAATACGGACGGTAAGGTAGAAATAATAGCCGGTCGATCAATACCTGGAATCATCTTCAAAACAAACCGGGCCGTCGCCATTAATGCGCCTGTATTCCCAGCACTGACACAAGCATCTGCCTCACCATCACGAACTAAATTAATAGCAACACGCATTGAGGAATCCTTCTTGGTCCTAAGCACTTTTGCAGGGGAATCATCCATTTCAACTTTTTGGGTTGCATGTTGTATGTTAACCCGCTCGGAATTCTGCTGCCCTTGTGCTTTTAAATGCGCACTAATCAGCTTTTCATCACCTACAAAAATCAAGCTTAAATTCGCATTATCTTTAAGACACTCTAAGGATGCAGGAATGGTAACTTCAGGCCCAAAATCCCCTCCCATAGCATCAATCGCAATTATTGAACTCGTGCTCACAAATAACTCCGGAACTCACTCATAATCAGAATAATCACCCACTTCATTTTCTAATCTTCAAATACAAAAAAACCACTGACCCCAATCTAACGGGCTCAATGGCTGTAAAATATAAGGACGATTAATCTTCTTCCGTAGTCGAAACGATTTGACGACCTTTGTAATAGCCATCAGGACTTACATGATGACGCAAATGCATTTCACCACTCATAGGATCCTGCGTTAATGTTTTTGCGGTCAAACTATCATGTGCTCTACGATCTCCTCGTTTAGCACGGGTTTTACGACTTTTTTGAACAGCCATCTCTATACTCCGGTTTTTTTTAAATCTTTCAATATCGAAAAAGGAGATTCCTTTTGAACACCCTTTTCCAGTTCGTTTTCCGTCTTTCCAAGAATCTGCTCTAAACACAACTCAGTGTGTTTCGGGACATCTGGTATTGACAAAATAATTTCATCTTCAACAATTTCTCTAAATGCTATCTTATCTTCACTCTGTACGAATGGCTCAAGATGATCCCCCAACTTATCCATCTCTTCTATCGAATTAATTATTCCTAATTGAACGGTTTTCCGAACGTCATGCAACATAGGTTCCAGACAATTTTGACACTCAAGATAGACTTCAGCTTCAATTTCACCGGTTATAGTCGCTAACTTTCCTTGTTTTGAAAAAAACAGGTGAAAATGCACCCTCCCTTCACAATTAGCAAGCAATCCTGACAATCGTTGCATCGATAAGAGACTAAATTCCCCTTTAAATTCACGCCGCTTATCCGCTAACGACAAAGGATTTACATATTCAGGTATTCGATCTAACATAACCATACAATGATATATTTATTGACTCAAATCGTCAATTCCTTTATCAATCAATTTGTTGGAGAACCCGATGCATAAAATTATTTTAGCCTCTACGTCCAATGCTAGAAAAGCATTACTTGAGACCATTAAGCTCCCCTTTAACATTGCCGCACCCACCTTAGACGAACTACATTACCGAAATAAGACACCCTCTGGACTTGCTATAGCACTGGCTCAAGCCAATGATGAGGTGATTAGGGTAATGGCTTGACAACGATTTTGCTTTAGCTCTGATCAAGTGGCTATGCTCAACAACCAGCAATTAACTAAGTCTGGGTCAATGATAAACAACATAGCCCAACTCAAGTTATGCGCTAATCAGGAAGTTAAATTCTATACCAGCGTCAGTGTGCTCAATACCACCTCAGGTAAACAACGTGCCGAACTTGATTTGACGACGGTGCAATTTAAGGCTTTAACAAATAAACAAATTGAACAATATGTCAAAATTGAAACTTCTATCCATTGTGCAGGTAGTTTTCAAATGGAAAAAAGAGGAATTGCATTATTTAAACGGATAGAAACAAAAGACCCTAATGCATTAATCGGTCTACCACTAATTAAATTAATATCTATTCTAGAACATTTTAGTGTGAACATATTTCACCCTGACCTCGAACCCACTTAATCTACAGCGTCCTTGAAGGCTTCTTTTACATCCAGCATTTCAGGTAAAGCCTGATGAAACGGCTCCGCCAAACTAGGATCAAAATGCTGACCAAAAGATTCATCGATACAACTAACAGCCTTATCTACGGACCAGGCCTCTTTATAAGGCCGCCTCGATGTCAAAGCATCAAAAACATCGGCCAAAGCAACTACCCGTGCAGAAAACGGGATATCTTCGCCAATCAGACCTAACGGGTAGCCACTTCCATCCCACTTTTCATGATGCCCAGAAGCGATCTCTTTTGCTAACAGCATCACCTCAGAGTAATTATTATTGCCAATAATTTCATCACCCACTTGGGGGTGAGTTTTCATGATTTTCCATTCATTAGCATCTAACGGTCCTTCTTTGAGCATGACGGCATCGGGAATGCCAATTTTTCCAATATCATGCATCGGGGCCGCGACTAAAAGTGATTCCAACCATTCTTTATTTTGAATTAACTTACCCGCTATAATTTTGGCATAACGACTCATTCGGTGCACACGCGCTCCCGTTTCGTTATCTTTATACTCCCCCGCACGGGCTAATGCATACAACACTTCTGATTTCGATAAATTGATATGCGTCTTCACTCTAGCCTTAAGAACATTAATATCAATATGCTTGGGTATAAAATCCACACCCCCACCTCTCTAAATCCAGATGCTTCGGCGTCTTTATCGGTATAACTGGTCACAAAAATAACCGGAATTTTGACCGTTCTAGGATCAGCTTTTAAAAACCGACAGACCTAAAAACCATCTAAATCAGGCATTTCCACATCAAGTAAAATTAATCGGGTGGGCGTTTTCCCAGACAAAATCGATTGCTTGTTGACCATTTTCTGCAGAAATAATGCAATACTCTTGCTCTAATATGGCTTCAATAACCATAATGTTCTCAATGGCATCATCAACGACAAGCACAATTCCATTGTCAGTTTATTTCTGTCCCCAATTCATGCTCAACCCCATTAATTTTTCTACAAATAACGCCATAACAGGCGTATTTTTAAGCTCACTAAATTAATGTAAAGTTAGTAGCACTTGGGCATATTACAATTCTAATAGCCATAAAAAAAAGTAAAGTCACTTGAAAAAAACTCTTTCTATATTACAGATTACCGTCTTTTTTTAAGTAATTTTCAATATCACTCTTAGAAAAACCGACCTTTTTAGCGACACGATCTGCGTGGCTATTACGTGAAATTCCTGCAATCAATCTAAAGCTAGGCTGCTCATTTTTAAATTCAACCTGACAAGGCAAGCCAATGGATCGCTGAAAAAAATCATCAACTAACTGATGATTATGGGTAATGAGAATAGTGCCATTTCCTTTCTTTAAAAATCCTTCCATGATATTCCGACCGGTTTCTATTCTTTCCTCAAAAGTAGTCCCTTCAGATAATTCATCTAAAACGACCAAACTCTTTGCTGTAGAAGATAAAAAAATATTTTTGGTTCTTTTAAGTTCAGTACCAAAGCGCCCTTCACCATCATCTAAATGGCTAATCACAGGAACTTGATAATAAATCCTATCGGTAATAGTTAAAGTCGCCTCTGCTGCCGGCACAAAACACCCTATTTGCGAGAGCAATTGGATTTGCGTTAACGTTTTACAAAAAGCAGTTTTTCCCCCGCTGTTAGGTCCTGTTATAAAAGCCAGCCGATCTTTCTGTAAACTGAAATCATTCCCAACATAATTCTTAATAGTCTTTCCTAAAATAGGATTTACCGCCTGCGTTAGATTGACTTCATAGTGCTTTTTATCAACCACTTTCGGCATGACCATTGCCGACGGATAATTCTCTTTTAACTTAATAAACGAAAGTAACTCATCTAACTGACCTAAAGCATCCAACGTATTTTGAACATTTTCAGAGCCCCTAAATTCATCACGCAACGGATAAATACAATGGTCTCTATCAAAGGAACCTATCACCGGTATATATAACAAGGCTAACGGTAAAAACATCACAAAAAAAGAAGGGTCAAAACTCAAGCTAAATGCCGCATCACTGGCACTCAAAGGATTAAATTGATCTAACAACCAAATAACTATAAAAAGCAAAGCAATAAAAAGGGGCTTAAGCAATGTTGGTTTAAAGATCATGGCCGGCATAAAAGAGCCAGAACGCTCATATTTAGATTGAATTGAATGTTCTCTGACGTAGACCGGGCCTTTCATCAACCCATATTGACGCGTCTGTGAAAAAGATTTAATGGTTTCAAACAAATGCTTCAGGTAAGCATTATCGACAGCAGGCATCTGGTTGATATTTTCCACTAATTGCAATACCGTTCGTGTTCCTATCCGATACGGCATATACCCATAACCATCAACCACATTATCTTCATTATTCGAACCAAACGGCCCCGAAAATTGCCCATACAATAATTGCAACAATCTATCTTCATGCTTTTTGACTTGATCAACAGTATTGGTTATTTTTTCTTTTAAGGCATCATTATCCTGAATCTCAGTAACAGCACCTTGTTTATCTATAACCGCAGAGAATGATTCTTCAGGCTGAACCAGCGAACGATATAATACTGCCTGACCAAAAGTAGTGGTCGCATAATTAACCGTATCAAATAATTCATCTAATTCTAAAGTTTCAAAAGTCGAGGCATCAATAATGCCTTCGCCAACTTCGCCTGACTTAACACAACGTATTTTAGCGGATTGATCTCCCCAAGATGCCATAACCGTTTTTTTCATTTAAATCCCTCTTTCAAGTAACTGTTACATTAAAATACCGACAAAAGCACTACCGTTCTTTAATTAAATTTAAAAATTCCATTCGTGTATTAAGTTCATTTCGATAAATACCGGTCATCGCTGAAGTTGCCATCACAGAGTTTTGTTTTTCAACGCCTCTCATCATCATACAAAGATGCTTTGCCTCAATAACAACAGCAACGCCTCGGGCATCAACAGCCTCACCGATGGCACTTGCAATCTGCTTTGTGAGGCGCTCTTGAATTTGCATACGTCGCGAATACATGTCAACAATACGGGCGATTTTAGACAACCCAATCACTTTTTTACGTGGCAAATAACCAATATGACACTGCCCAATAAAAGGTAATAAGTGATGTTCACATAAAGAATACATTTCAATATTCTTTACAAGAACCATGTCATCACTATCGGCCTCAAAAATCGCATTATTGAGTACCTCATCAAGGCTTTTGCTATAGCCGTTATTTAAAAATTGAAATGCTTTTGCTGCACGCTTCGGGGTATCAATCAATCCTTCACGGTTAACATCTTCACCCACAGATTCAATGATTTTTGAAAAATAATCTTCCATATTTGTTTCTCAACTAGTTTTAAGAATAAGGATAAAACAAGACGTTATTATAACGCCCTTTTAATTTAGACATAATCTAAAGCTATTAACACCACAGATTCATTAGCGCCGTCTTTATGTGCATTTTCACTTAAATAACGTCGCCATCTTCTTGCACCAGAAACACCATGAAACAAGCCTAACAAATGACGTGTTATTTGATTTAAACGTCCCCCTGTTGCTAAATGCTTCTGGATATAAGGAATCATGGCCTCAACAACTTCACGACGTGTTAAACAAGGCACTGGGTCATGATAAAAACGAGCGTCAACCGCTGAAAGCAAATAAGGATTGTGATAAGCCTCCCGACCAATCATAACGCCATCAAGATTTTGTAGATGTGTCGCCATTTGATTCAAGGTTTGAACGCCACCATTACCAATAATCTCCAAAGCCGAAAATGCAGCCTTTATCTGATTAACATAAGCATAATTCAGAGGGGGAATGACTCTGTTTTGTTTAGGCGACAACCTAGTTAATACCGCTATCCGAGCATGGATAATAAAAACCTCACAGCCGCCTTGTGCAACCGTTTCTATAAAGGTAGATAAATCATTGTATGTTTCTTGACCATCAATCCCAATCCTGTTTTTAACAGTCACCGGAATATTAACTTTATTTTGCATTTCAAAAATACATTCTGCTACTGTTTCTGGCTCTGCCATTAAACAGGCACCAAAACGACCATTTTGCACACGGTCACTCGGACAACCGACATTAAGATTAATTTCATCATAACCAAAATCTTCGGCAATCATGCTACACTCTGCTAAAGCCTTTGGATCAGAACCCCCTAATTGCAAAGCAATTGGAGACTCGCACGGCTCAAAGGCTAACAACATGTCTCTCTTTCCATGTAATAACGCATTGCTAGTTATCATTTCACTGTATAACACCGTATGCCTAGAAATTAAACGGTGAAAGAAACGACAATGCTTATCTGTCCAATCCATCATCGGCGCTACACAAACTGTCCGGTTTATTTTATTACCCATATCTATTTGAACAAATCATTCGTATTGGTGCCTTTTTAAATGCGGGATTAAACAATAAATACAATAGAACACCATTACCGTGCGTCATGTGAACGGCACCGCTCACTTCTATTCAAGCGTAAAAATTATCAAGCGTAGTATTTTTAATTATCAAGAAAAGGTTTATATTGAATCTTATCCGGCTTTACTACATAAAACAATGCCCCTCTATTCTCAGCTAATTCTGAAAAATGAGCTTTCATTCTTACACCTTAATAACTTTTTTATTAATGACTATGTCAATGCCTTCTCAAGCTCGCACACAAAACACCTTACAATTAGATCCGTGCCCCAACACCCCAAACTGTGTCTCAAGTGGGGCTGCGCCATCAGACACCGAACATTTCATAGAACCCTTTACCCTTAAAGCAAGCTCATCAAAAGCTTGGCCTTATATTATAGAAGCACTCAAACAACAACCTAGAACAAAACTTACGGTGGTTACAAATAATTTTATCAAAGCCGAAATAACCAGTCTCGTTCTTCGCTTTGTTGATGACTTGACGCTATTACTTAATGAAAAAGAACAAACCATTGATGTTCGTTCTGCCTCTAGAGTCGGTTATAGTGACTTAGGGGTCAACCGTAACCGCGTCACGTCTTTACGTAAACGCTTACAACAGGCAGGGATCATTAATTAACCCAACAATTCCAGCCTTATAATTCACGTGTTGCATTAAAATTAATTTTGGGCCAGCGCTCTTCCGCCAATTGCAAGTTCACACGGCTACTCGCTAAGTACACCAAATAACCACCACCATCTTCGGCTAAATGATCAAAAGCTTTTTTCTTAAATAACTCCAATTGCTCTGGATCCTCCGAAGTAATCCAGCGAGCACCAAAAATGCTCACCATATCATAAACACACTCGACATTATATTCGCCTTTTAACCTAAATGCCGTCACATCAAATTGAAGCACCCCCACAGCACCTAAAATTTGGTCATTATTCCTGAGTGGTTTAAATAACTGTGTCGCTCCTTCCTCAGTTAACTGCGCCAAACCTTTTTGTAGTGCCTTCATTCTAAGCGGATCTTTTAAAACAACCTTTCGATATAATTCAGGTGCAAAAAAAGGAATACCACTATATTTTAATGTTTCACCTTGAGAAAAAGTATCACCGACCTGAATAGTACCGTGATTATGTAAACCAATAATATCTCCGGGGAATGCTTCTTCTACATTTTTACGGCTATCTGCCTGGAAAGTAATTGCATTACCAATCTGAATATTTTTACCTACGCGCACATGATTCATTTTCATCCCTTTACTAAACTGCCCAGAACAAACCCGCATAAATGCGACTCTATCACGATGAGCGGGATCCATATTGGCCTGCACTTTAAAAACAAAACCCGTAAAATCCTTTTCAGAAGACTCAACGGTCCGCTGAATAGCCTTGCGACTCTGTGGCATGGGTGCATATTGAGCGAAAGCATCTAATAACTCTTTAATTCCAAAATTATTAATTGCAGAACCAAAAAAAACCGGTGTCTGTTTGCCCTGTAAATATCCCTCTTTATTAAATGTATGACTTGCACCCTTTATTAGCTCAATTTCTTCACGCAACTCATCTGCCTGATCACCAACAAGCGCATCAAGCTCTGGATTATCAAGCCCCTCAATCACAGTTCCTTCAGCAACTTTTCCGCCATGATTAGGGGAGAACAAATGTACTGCATCACGATAAATGTGATAAACACCCTTGAAACGCTTTCCCATTCCAATTGGCCATGTCATTGGCGCACAATCTATTTTTAATATATCTTCAACTTCATCCAAAAGATCGATAGGATCTCGCCCTTCTCGATCTAATTTATTAATAAACGTTAAAATAGGGGTATCTCGTAACCGACATATCTCCATTAATTTAACGGTTCTTTCTTCAACCCCTTTGGCAATATCAATAACCATCAGAGCAGAATCAACAGCGGTTAATGTGCGATAAGTATCTTCAGAGAAATCAGCATGCCCAGGCGTATCTAATAGGTTCAGAATTTTGTCATTATGATCAAATTGCATGACCGACGTAGTGACTGAAATTCCCCGCTGCTTTTCCATTTCCATCCAGTCAGAGGTTGCATGACGCGCCGCTTTTCGGCCCTTGACTGATCCAGCTAATTGAATGGCACCGCCAAATAATAATAACTTTTCTGTAAGTGTTGTTTTTCCAGCATCAGGATGCGAAATAATCGCAAAGGTACGCCGACGCTGTAGTTCAGTTAAAAAATCCGCCATAATTATTCAGTGAGAAAAGTGCAGTATTATACTTGATCAGGTCGTTTTGTGGCGCTAGAGATTGAATCTATTTAACACTTAGACGGCTTTGAACAGACGGGCAATGGATTTGTACTTTCCGGTGTAACAAAATGTATTATTACGCTTATTTAGAAATCATTACTATCAAACTGAAGTAAACACATTAACACGGTATACGCTGAGTTATCTTGGCTCCACCCACTCATAGAATTCAACTAACCGCGGATCACACTGACAACACTGAGTTCCACAGCCCTCATCCATAGCTATTTTTTTGACTTTACCCTTAGCGATCCATTTTCCGAGCATTCCCCGAATCACATCAGCATCCATATCAAAATGATTGACTAAATCAATCAATGCAACGCGTTTATGCGCCTCAATATAACGCTGTAAATCAGAAAGAATCATGCCTCACCCGTTGAATCTGGAAAATCTGTCGATATTGCTCGTTTTTGCTTATTCCCCCAAACTTTTAACAATAATACAATTCCCAAAAAACAGCCTAATAAACTAAGAATCCACATCATAGCGCCTAGAGGATTATCCTGAGATGTCAGTGCTTGATAAGAAATAACCGCTGCCATATAAGCAATACCCGTCGTCCAAGACAACACAAATATAGCCCAAGCCATATTTGTTTCCTTATAAATGGCTGCTGTTGCAGCTACGCATGGGGCATAAAGCAAAATGAACAACAAATACGCAAATGCTCCTGCCTTGCCATTAAAACTTAACTGCATCGCTTTATACGTCCCACTGTTGACCTCTTGCTCTTCTGCTGCGACTAAAACATCTTGGGTATCACCAATATCTAACCCTAAAGGATCAAAGACATTGTCAACCACGTCGATGAGATTTTCAGGTATCGTCAAAAAAGCGTCACTAATACCGCCCCATAAACTAAAAGCTTCTGGTTTTTCACTACGACCCTCAAGCTTTACTGCCCGTTCGCTGTATAGCGCATCTAAAGTACCCACAACCGCTTCCTTAGCCAATAACCCGGTAAAAATACCTACCGTAGCTGGCCAGTTATCAGAGGAAATACCCATGGGTTCAAATATAGGGGTTAACTCACGGCCCACTTCACTCAAAATTGATTGCTCACTATTTACACGACTAAAGCTGCCATCCATACCCATTGAACTCATAAAATTCAACACTAAAACCATCGGAACGATCACTTTTCCAGCATTAAAGATAAATGTTTTTAAGCGCTCCCAAGCCCTAATTAAAATACCCCGTAACGTAGGCATATGATAAGGCGGTAGTTCCATAATAAATGGCATGGAGTTGCCACCAAATAATGCCCATTTCATGATTAAGCCTGTTAAAACGGCGACACAAATGCCAATTAAATATAATCCAAAAACTAAATTTTGGCCGCCCTCAGGAAAAAAGGCCGCAGCAAATAAGGCGTAAACCGGTAACCGCGCACCACATGACATAAAGGGATTCATCAAGTTAGTTAAGATTCGATCTCGCGAACTTTCTAAGGTCCGTGTCGCCATAATTGCAGGGACATTACAGCCAAAACCGACAATCATCGGCACAAATGATTTCCCCGGCAAACCGATTAATCGCATAAATCGATCCATTACAAAGGCGGCACGGGCCATGTAACCAGAATCTTCAAGTACTGATAAGAACAAAAATAGAAAACCAACAATCGGTATGAAAGTTGCGACAACCTGAACACCACCGCCTAACCCTTCGGTAATTAAAAAAATCAACCAATCAGAGAAATGCCACCCTTCCAATAAAAATCTTAATCCGTCAACGAAAAAAACACCAGTGAATTGGTCAAAAAAATCAATAAACGCACTCCCTATATTGATAGTGAACATGAACATTAAATACATCACCAATAAAAATATAGGGATACCCATAAAGCGGTTTAATACAATTTGGTCCACCGAATCTGAAAACTGACGCGACACCTCAGTTAGCTTATGAATACATTGATAATTTATTTTATTCGCAAAACTATACCGTGCATCCGCAGTTAAAATATCAATTTCCTCAGCAGCCGCCAATTCAACACGCTCCGCTAATTGTCCCGCTACGGTTAGTATTTCATCACTGACTAATTGTTTCGCTAACGTATCTCCCTCTAAGAGTCGCAGGGCTAACCAACGGGTATTATCATTGCATTTTTCTTTAGCAGTACCAGAAACATGTTCAAACAATTCAGCAATCGCGTGCTCTAAATTTAGATCATAGTCAATAATAACATCTGGGATACTGGGTGAGAATAAGGCCGTATTGATCGCCTCTTTCAATGCCTCAATACCCTGTCTCGTTGAGGCAACGACAGGAATGACTGTGCAACCTAACCGTTCAGACAAGGCGGATATATTTATATCAATACCGCTATTCATAGCAGTATCCATCATATTAAGCACCACCATCATGGGCACTTTCATTTCCAACAATTGTGTTGTCAGGTACAGATTTCGTTCGATATTAGAAGCATCAATAATATTGATAATTAAATCTGACTCATTCGATACCGCATAATCGCGTGCTATTTTTTCATCCAGAGAAACACTGTCATCAGTCACTTCTAATGAATAAGTGCCTGGTAAGTCAACTAACTCAATTTTAATAGCATTATGATAGTATTCACCTTCTTTACGTTCAACTGTCACACCTGGCCAATTACCCACGTGCTGCCTTGCTCCTGTTAAGGCATTGAATAAGGTTGTTTTTCCACAATTTGGATTGCCGACTACCGCAATAGAAAAATTAGTCATGGGTAACAGATTCTAATAATAAGACACGAGCCTCATCTTTTCTTAGTGACAAAGAAAAACCTCGTAATTTGATTTGAACTGGATCGCCCATAGGTGCAAACCGAGAAACCTTAAATTCAGTTCCTGGTGTTAACCCCATGGCCAGCAATCGTTTACGGTAAGCTCGCCCAGCATTATCAAAACCAATAATTCGAGCACTGTCTCCAACGACAAGATCTTGAAAAATAAGCGATACCATAGAGCAACCCAATTAAGATTCTAATTAATAATGATTCTCATTATAATCTAAATTAGCTTTATTTTCCATCTGGCCGCATCATTTCGATTGCCGTTACGCTAGCACCCTGACACAAAAAAATAATTTCCCGCGCCTTAGCTTTTGTAACACAAGGTGTATCTTGAAATTAGACTATTCGCAGTCAATTAAAAAATTAATGCCTCAAAAAAAGAGGATTTAACAGATTATTTTATGATTGTCTTTAGAAGCATCAACACGCTCCTTAAGTTCACGGCCTGGCTTAAAATGAGGGACAAACTTAGGTGCTAATGCAACAGCACTACCCGTTTTAGGGTTTCGACCCATACGTGAAGGGCGGTAATGTAGAGAGAAACTGCCAAAACCACGTATTTCTATTCTTTCACCCGACGATAAGGATTGATTGATCTGCTCGAGCATACAATTAATGGCCAATTCAACATCTTTAGGCGATAAATGCGGTTGTTTTTTTGACAACTCTTCAATTAATTCTGATTTTGTCACAAGTAATTATTCCTATTTAACACTTAAAAATAAGGCAACCACACCCTGTGGCTGCCTTAATAAGGTCTATAGTTATTTATCCATTTGTTTGAATAAATCACCTAATGTTGGTGCAGATGTCTCAACTGAACCAGAAGATTTTTTCTTATAATCCTTTATAGTTGCCGTTTCTTCATCTTCACTTAATGCTTTAATAGATAAGGAAATTGACTTATTCTTCTTGTCGATTCCAATATATTTTGCTTCAATTTCATCACCTTCTTTGAGGTGTGTACGAACATCTTCAACACGATCACGCTTAATTTCAGACGCTCTAATGTAGCCTTCAATACTGTCAGTAATTCTAACAACCGCACCTTTTACATCAACTTCAGTAACAACACCTTTAATCGGTGTGCCTTTCTCATGTTGTGCTAAGAAACCTTGGAACGGATCTTGTTCTAATTGCTTAATACCTAACGAAATACGCTCACGCTCGGTATCAACGGTCAAAATAACGGTTTCAATCTCATCGCCTTTCTTATAGTTGCGAGCTACATCTTCGCCACTTTCTGACCAAGATATATCTGACATATGTACCAGACCATCAATGTTTCCACTAAGCCCAATAAAGATACCAAAATCAGTGATCGATTTAATTTTACCGGTGATTTTATCGCCTTTGTTATGTAAAGCGCCGAACTCTTCCCATGGGTTTGTCTGACAATGTTTCATGCCTAATGAAATACGACGGCGTTCTTCGTCAATTTCCAAAACCATAATTTCAACTTCATCACCTAACTGAACTAATTTAGAAGGGTTAACATTCTTATTTGTCCAATCCATTTCAGAAACGTGAACTAAACCTTCGACACCCTCTTCAATTTCAACAAAACAACCGTAATCAGTTAGATTATTAACTTTACCAAATAACTTAGCGCCAGACGGGTATCTTCTAGCGATATTTTGCCAAGGATCTTCACCCATTTGTTTCATGCCTAATGAAACACGATTCTTCTCTTCATCATACTTTAGAATCTTAACTTGTATTTCCTGACCGATTTCTACACATTCAGAAGGATGACGGATACGACGCCACGCCATATCAGTGATATGCAATAAGCCATCAACACCACCTAAATCAATGAAAGCACCGTAATCAGTTAAATTCTTAACGATACCCGGTAAAATAAGGCCTTCTTTCAATGATTTCAGTAATTCTTCACGCTCAGCGCTGTATTCCGTCTCAACAACTGCACGACGAGAAACAACAACATTATTGCGTTTTTGATCAATCTTAATGATTTTGAAATCAAGATCACGCCCTTCCAAGAAACTGGTATCTCTAATAGGACGAACATCAACTAAAGAACCTGGCAAGAAGCCTTGTAAGGCGCCGATAGCGACTGTTAATCCACCCCGAACGCGACCATTAATGCGACCGGTAATTGTTTCATTTGCTTCGAATGCTTTTTCAAGTTCCATCCAAGCTTTATTACGTTTTGCTTTATCACGGGAAAGTAATGTAGCGCCTAAGCCATCTTCAATTAAGTCTAGGGCAACTTCTATTTGGTCCCCGACTTCAACTTCTAATTCACCATTCGCATCCAAAAACTGCCATTTAGGAATAACACCTTCTGATTTTAATCCTGCGTTAACAATGACTTTATCACTATCAATTTCTACAACAGTCCCCAACAACATGGCTCCTGTGCGCATTTCAGTCTTAGCTAGACTCTCTTCAAATAATTCTGCAAAGCTCTCGCTCATAATTCTTTCCCGCGTTTGTTTTAACTTCAAACAAACATTTCTCTGTTAGTTGATAAAAAAACCTTAAATTTCAATGCATTTAAGGTTCACCTGATAACATCAAAGGATCAATAAAAGGACCTCTTTAATGACCTGCTCAACGGTTTTATCCGTTGAATCGACATAAAGCGCACCCTCCGCCTGTACCAACGGTGCAGTTGCACGTTGACTATCACGCAGGTCTCGCTCCTCTATCCCCCGAGTTATCTGTTCTAGATTAGCATTAAATCCTTTTTCTATCAACTGCTTATGCCGCCTTAACGCCCTTTTTTCAGCTGAAGCCGTTAAGAACACCTTATACGCCGCATCTGGAAATACTACTGTCCCCATGTCCCTACCATCAGCCACAAGCCCTGGCGCCTGACTAAAATCGCGTTGTTTTTGCAATAACACGGCTCTAACCTCAGGAATTACAGCAATCTGAGAGGCTACACCCCCAGTAGTTTCAGTCCCTAAACGGGCGGTAATATCCACTGTATTCAACTTAACCGTCAAAACCTCAATACCTGAAAACTCCAGCACCATCCTTTGCGCTAAATGAACAATTTCCACTTTATTCTCTAAATCAACAGCTTGATCTAACACAGCAATTGCTAAAGCACGATAAATAGAGCCACTGTCTAAATAATGCCATCCTTTCTGATTAGCAATAACACGGCTAACCGTTCCTTTGCCCGCGCCGCTAGGACCATCTATCGTTAAAATAGGATGTTTCATGCTTTATTTTGCGAGATATTAAGCCCTAACTCACTGGCTAAAGATAAAAACTGAGGAAAAGAAGTATTAACATTCTCACAATCGCGAATCACAATAGGCGCTTTTGAACGCAACCCCGCAATCGCAAAAGCCATAGCAATGCGATGATCACCATGTGAAATTACTTCACCACCTTCAATGCCACCTCCGCGAATAATCATGCCATCAGGCGTAGCTTCTGCATTCACCTGTAATTGCTGTAAGCCATCGGCCATTACTTGAATACGATCACTCTCTTTAACACGTAATTCTTCAGCACCGGTAAGGACTGTTACCCCTTCTGCACAGGCTGCCGCCACAAATAATACCGGAAACTCATCAATGGCTAGCGGAACTAAATGCTCAGGAATGACAATGCCTTTCAGCTGGCTCGACTTAACGTGAATATCTGCCACCCACTCTCCGCCAACCTCACGCTCATTGGTTAGCGTAATATCTGCACCCATTAACTTTAAGATATCGATAATACCCGTACGGGTTTCGTTAATACCAACATGATTCAAACGAACAGATGAATTCGTAGCAATTGAAGCGCCTACTAGAAAAAAGGCAGCCGATGAAATATCACTGGGCACATCAATATTTACAGCCTGTAAGCGATGCCCGCTAGTAATCGATACCTGATTACCACTTCGCTCAATGGGGTACCCACACCCTTGCAACATTCGCTCTGTATGGTCTCGAGTCGGAGCAGGTTCAGTTATGGTTGTTTCTCCCTCCGCATAAAGTCCTGCGAGCAATAAGCAAGACTTAACCTGAGCACTCGCAATCGGCATATCATAATGGATACCGGTTAACTCAGAAGTTCCGGTAATGGACAGCGGTGCAGTACCATCCTCTTCTGTCTGTATTTGTGCCGACATTTGCGCCAAAGGCAAAGTTACGCGTCGCATGGGCCTTTTTGATAATGAATCATCACCGGTTAAGTCCGAATTGAATGATTGACCGGCCAACAAACCAGAAAGCAAACGCATTGAAGTACCTGAGTTTCCTAAATAAAGTGGCGCTTCAGGTGCCTTAAGCCCCTTTAAACCCACACCATGGATTGTGACTTTACCGTCGTCAGGGCCTTCAATTTCAACGCCCATCGCTCGAAAAGCTTTCAGCGTTGCCAAGGCATCTTCGGCCTCCAAAAAGCCAGTAACATGCGTTGTCCCTTCTGCTATTGACCCCAAAATAATAGAACGATGAGAAATAGATTTATCGCCTGGTACACGAATCTCACCGTTCAAAGAACCACCGGGTTGTACTGTAAAAATTATTGAATCGGACATATTTATTTAATCACACTGATCTAAAAAACGTTGACGGGCTGATTTTGCAGTCGAAAAGGTTTTAAAAACACTTTCTGAATCACCCTTAATTAAAAATTGAGCCACCTCATCCAGTTCATCATTTATTTGACGAATAAGAGGAATAATCTCATCTTTATTGTTCATACAAATATCAAGCCACATACTCGGATCACTCGAGGCAATACGGGTAAAATCTTTGAACCCACCGGCTGCATATTTAAAAATCTCATCATGGCTGTCTTTTTTATCCAGCAAGCATACTAATGTAAAAGCTAAAACATGGGGTAAGTGACTCGTAGCGGCTAAAACCGCATCATGATGCTCAATAGCCATCGTAGAAACGCGCGCGCCCAGTTTTTCCCAGAAAATACGAAGTTGCAAAAGAGCATTAGCAGAACTATTTTCTGTCGGCGTAAAAATCACCCGTTTACCGGCAAATAAATCAAGTTGAGCCGCATCGACACCGCTATTTTCCGCACCCGCAATCGGGTGAACCGCCACAAAATTATCAGGCACATCGCCAAAAACATTGCGCGCTGACTGAATCACACTTCCTTTAGTACTGCCAACATCGGAGTACACGGCATCCGGATTCCAGACACCCTTTAATTCTAAAAATATCTGCTCTATAGACCCAACCGGAACCGCAATGATCACACAATCTGATTGTGCCAATACTTCTTCAGCTGTGCCCCCAAAATAACTGACCTGATCAACAACCCCTAATGATTCAGCACGTTGTAAATTTAACGCCTGTGCAGGGTAACCCACACCAACGATGTGTTTAGCCAACCCTTGCTCGCGTGCTTTACAAGCTATAGAGCCCCCTATTAAACCCACGCCAATAACCGATAAATTATTAAACATCAGTCCAATATCCGAGTTAATGCATTGATAAAAAATAAATTTTCAGCTTCTGTACCAATACTTATTCTCAAAAAATTGAGTAACCCATAATTGGCTATAGGTCTGACGATAACGCCGGCTGCTAATAATTCTTCATAAATAGGCATTGCAGAGCGACCAAAATCTACCGTGATAAAATTCCCTCTAGAGGGAATCCAACTGAGCCCTAATTCGCTAAAAGCCGTGGTTAGCTGCCCCATACCATGTTCATTTAATGCGATAGTTTCGCTAAGATAGTCAATGTCCGCTAAAGCGGCTTCTGCCGCTGATAATGCGACTATATTGGTATTAAAAGGTTGCCGAACCCGGTTCAGTAAATCAGCCACTTCAGAACTAGAAACACTATAGCCAATTCTCATTCCCGCTAAGCCATAGGCTTTGGAAAAAGTACGGGTAATGATTAAATTAGGAAAACGTGTTAACCAAGCAACTGAATTTGATCGGTCTTCAGGACGAACATACTCAAAATACGCCTCATCAAGCACACAAAGAACCTGCTTAGGAAGACTAGAAAGAAAACCATACAGTTGCTCTGATGTTAAGAATGTGCCCGTTGGATTGTTAGGATTCGCAATAAACACTAATTTAGTCTTTTCAGTGACCTGTTTTAACATCGCAGATAAATCATGCCCATAACAGGGGTATTCCCCTCCCACTGACGCTTTGGAAATAACCGCTTGAGCGCCTATGGCTTGGGTCACAATAGGGTAAACAGCAAAGGCATATTCAGAAAAGATCACTTCAGAACTCTCAGATACGAATGTTCTAGCAATAATCTCCAAGACATCATTGGAGCCATTACCTAGTGTAATTTGCGTTGCTTCAACGGCTAGGTGCTGTGCTAATGCCGTCTTCAGGGAAAATCCATTACCATCAGGATAACGAGAAACCTCAGCCAAAACAGTCTGCATGCTAGACACAACCTTTTGACTGGGTCCCTTAGGGTTTTCATTCGAGGCTAGCTTAATAATTTTGGATAAACCCAATTCCCTTTCAAGTTCACTCATGGGTTTTCCGGGCTGATAAGGAATAAGCGCACGGACACCTGGAAGTGCCAACTGACAAATCTGATTCGTTTCTAAATTCATGTGTTTTTAACTAAATAACAGCTCTAGGGTATGAGCCTAGAATAGTCAACATATTGACTGAATCTTCCAATTCACTCAATGCTAGAGAGACTTCTTTATTTTCAATATGCCCTTCAATATCAATAAAAAAAACATACTCCCAAAGACCTTGACGAGAGGGGCGAGACTCAATTCTTGTCATACTAATATTATATTTTGCAAACGGTTGTAAGATCTTATGTAACGCCCCCGACTGATTACCCGTTGAAATTAATAACGTGGTTTTATCGTCACCGGTTGTAGAAGCTTTTTGATCTCCAATAATCAAAAAGCGTGTGGTATTGTCGGTTTCATCTTCAATATTACGCTGTAAAACATTCAGGCCATATAATCCAGCAGCGACCACAGGAGCAATCGCCGCGCTACTTTCCTGCTCTGCCGCAAGCTTTGCAGCTTCAGCATTACTACTCACAGACTTTTGTAGAACACCGGGCAAATTATCATCCAACCATTTCTGACATTGTTTTAACGACTGTTCGTGTGAAAAAACCGTCGAAATCGCACTTAAGTCATTTTCACGGGTCATTAAATTTTGATTAACCCTTATTTCAACCTCACCGCAAATACTAAGCTCAGACTTAGTGAATCGGTCGAGTGTATGGGTGATGACACCACCGGTAGAGTTTTCAACCGGCACCACTCCAAATTGACAATGCTTATTTTCTACCGACCAAAAGATATCATTAATCGATGATACCGGAACGCAGTGCGCACCTTGACCGAAGTGCTTAACAGCCGCTTGCTGGGTAAATGTCCCTGCAGGCCCTAAAAAAGCAACTGCCAGAGGTTTTTCTAGTGCCAGACAAGCTGACATTATTTCCCGAAAAAAACTCATAACAACATCGTCGTCCAGCGGGCCTTCGTTAATTTCTCGAATCCGCCGCAGCACTAAAGCTTCTCGGTCTGGACGATAAAAGCAGCCGTCATCGCCCGCAGCTATTTTGGTCTTAGCAACTTCAATGGCTAACTCAGCACGCTGGTTGATCAAAGTAAGAACACTTTGATCAATCTTATCAATTTTGTTTCTTAATTCGCTTAAGGGTAGAAAAGAAGTCATAGGAATAGGCTATATACTAATGTGTTCGCTCAAATTCTTTCATAAACTGTATTAACTTATCCACTCCTTTTTCTGGCATAGCATTATATATACTGGCACGAACACCGCCGACAGAACGATGCCCTTTTAATTCAACCATTCCATTTTCACTGGCTTTCTGTAAAAATTCCACTAACAAATCAGGGTCTGATAAAACAAAAGGAACATTCATTCTAGATCGATAGGTCACATCAATGTTATTTTGGAATAATGTAGAACCATCAACGGCCTGATATAACTTATCCGCCTTAGTGATATTAATTTTCTCAATGGCGCTCACGCCGCCTAAATCTTCCAACCAATCCAACATCAAACTTAGCAAATACCAATTGTATGTCGCCGGCGTGTTTAACATTGAACCGTTAGCTGCTTGTTGGGCATAACTAAAGACCGATGGAATCGCTTCATTTTGTGCGTCTAACAAATCATCCCGAACAATGACAACAGTCACACCTGCAGGACCCATGTTTTTCTGAGAACCCGCGTAAATCAAACCAAACTTACTAACATCTAAAGTTCGTGAAAGAATATTAGATGACATATCCGCGACTAAAGGAAGCCCTACCTCGGGTACAAAAGGAAATTCAACACCATTAATGGTTTCATTACTGGTGTAATGTAAATAAGCTGCCTCATGATCAATCTGCCACTGTTCAATATTTGGAACCGTGCAAAACCCTCCGTCTTCGCCACTGGCTGATACCTTAACCGTGCAATATTTCTTAGCCTCGCTAATGGCTTTCTTGGACCATGCGCCAGAATTGATATAACAGGCCGTTTGTTTTCCTTGTAATAAATTCATTGGAATCATTGCAAATTGTGTTGATGCCCCCCCTTGCAAAAACAATACCTTATAGTTATCAGGGATGCTCATAACAGATCTAAGAGACGACTCAAGCTTTTGTGCAATAGATAAAAAAGTCTTACTACGATGACTCATCTCCATAACCGATTGGCCACTGTTTTGCCAATTCAGAAATTCATCCTTGGCCCGATTTAAAACCACCTCTGGCAACATTGATGGTCCAGCACTAAAATTTAAAACTCTGCTCATTAAAACTCTGCTCCTTTATCCTGTGTTTCATCTGAGATATCATCAGGTAATCCCGCTATTCGGTCTACTCCAACTACTCGTTCATTTTGGCCTAACTTAATGATAGTCACACCTTGTGTGTTTCTACCGACTACTGTAATTTCATTTATCCGTGTACGAACCAGTGTTCCTGCATCCGTAATCAACATGATTTCATCATCATCTGAAACCAAAACAGCACCCACAACAGCACCATTACGCACTGTGGTTTGAATTGCAATAACCCCTTGTCCTCCACGCTTGTGACAGGGGAAATCAGATAACTTGGTACGCTTACCAAAGCCATTTTCAGTGATACTCAACACCGTCCCATCTGTAGCAATAATTAACGAAATAACTCGCTGATCTTGCGCTAATCGAATCCCCCGAACACCTGCCGCCGTTCGACCCATAGAACGGACATCTGTTTCATTAAAACAAACTGATTTACCGGCACTACTAAACAAAAGAACATCTTGCTGGCCATCAGTAATTGCTACGCCTACTAGGCGATCATTTTCTTTAAGATCAATAGCAATTTTGCCACTGGCGCGCTGCCGTTTAAACTCGCTTAATGGCGTTTTCTTAACCGTTCCTTGCGCGGTTGCCATAAATATAAATTGGTTCTCAGTATATTCTTGAACCGGTAAAATGGCATTAATTCGTTCATTTTTATCCAAATTGAACAAGTTAACAAAAGGCTTCCCTCTAGAATTCCTACTGGCAGAGGGTAACTGATAAGTCTTCAACCAATACACCTTACCTGCACTGGAAAAACATAAAATAATATCGTGCGTATTCGCAATAATAATTTGATCAATAAAATCAGCGTTTTTGGTTTTAGTGGCTGATTTACCCCGTCCGCCACGGCGCTGTAACTTATACGTTTCAAGTGATTGCGATTTCACATAACCTTCATGCGATACGGTAACAACAACATCTTCTTCCGTGATGAGATCCTCAGCGGACAAATTAAGATGATCTTGAAGAATCTCAGTTCTGCGATCATCCGCAAATTGCTCTTTAATATCGTTAAGCTCTTCCCGTATAACTGTCATTAACCGCCGCGTACTGGATAAAATGTCCAAATAATCATCAATTTGCTCAAGTAACCCCTGATATTCGGAAACAATTTTATCTTGCTCAAGACCGGTTAACCTGTGCAATTGCAGATTAAGTATGGCCTGTGCTTGCTCACTGGAGAGGCGGTATTCTTGTCCGTGCATTCCAAATTCTTCAGGCAATTGTTCAGGTCTTGATCGTTCCGCATCTGCACGCTCTAACAAGGTCGCAACAATACCCGACGCCCACGTGCGCGCCAATAATCCTGTTTTAGCTTCAGCAGGATTGCTAGCCGCCTTAATCAAGGCAATCATTTCATCAATATTAGCCATTGCGACAGCAAGACCTTCAAGAACATGCGCCCGCTCCCGCGCCTTCCTTAAATTAAAAATCGTTCGCCGAGTAACGACCTCACGACGATGATCAATGAAAGCAGCCAACACCTCCTTTAGATTCATGCACTTAGGGCGACCGTTAATCAATGCAACCATATTGATACCAAAAACAGTTTGTAATTGCGTGTTTTGATACAAATTATTTAATATAACCGCGGGGACTTCACCACGACGCAACTCGATCACCATGCGCATACCATCCTTATCAGATTCGTCACGCAATGCCGTTATACCTTCCAACTTTCCTTCTTTAACCAAAAAGGCTATTTTCTCAAGCAGTCGTGCTTTATTAACCTGATAAGGCAATTCAGTAATGATAATGGCATGTTTACCACTCTCACCCACTTCTTCAAAAACAGCTCTGGCTCTAAGATGAATCTTACCTCTACCCGTTAAATAAGCATCACGAATCCCTTGCGCACCATTTATTATTGCAGCAGTTGGAAAGTCTGGTCCTGGTACATGTGTCATTAAATCCATTGATCCAAGATCAGGGTTATCAACTAGCGCCAGACAGGCATTAATAATCTCAGCCAAGTTATGCGGGGGTATATTAGTGGCCATCCCAACGGCAATACCGGTAGAGCCATTAATTAGTAATGTTGGGACTTTAGTCGGTAAAACAGCGGGCTCACTTTCAGACTCATCGTAATTAAGAATAAAATCGACCGTCTCTTTATCTAAATCCGCCAACAATTCGTGTGCAATCTTAGCCATCCTGACTTCGGTATACCGCATTGCCGCCGGAGAATCTCCGTCAACCGAACCAAAGTTTCCTTGCCCATCAATCATCAAATGTCGCATAGAAAAAGGCTGTGCCATCCTAACGATGGTATCGTAAACGGCGGTATCACCGTGCGGATGATATTTACCAATCACATCACCCACAACCCGCGCTGACTTCTTGTAAGGTTTATTCCAATCGTTACCCAGCACACGCATCGCATATAACACTCGACGATGCACTGGCT
Organism: Methylococcales bacterium; assembly: GCA_030753675.1. Classification (GTDB taxonomy): domain Bacteria; phylum Pseudomonadota; class Gammaproteobacteria; order Methylococcales; family Methylomonadaceae; genus OPU3-GD-OMZ. Next base: position 141,109 of record JASMBU010000002.1, on the reverse strand, counting down.
TAAGACCATCCCTAACATCCGGTAGGGCTCGACCCACAATAACGCTCATTGCATAGTCAAGATAAGACTGCTTCATCTCATCTTCTAAGTTTACTGATACTATTTCTTTAGCAAATTCAGACATATATTTTATTCATAAAAGAAATGCCGGATTAGCAACAAACTAAACCGGCGTGACTTGTGAAAATCATGGAGAAGCAGACTAAGCCACATATCCCTTACGTGTATTTAGCGTAGATAGAAAACATGGGTGATTATAACAAAAAACGCTTATTTTTTGAACCTATACCGTGGACTTTTAAGCAAATAACTCTGCCAAAAAATGCTGCATCGAAAGCCAAGAGCGATAATCTGCATTACGCTGATAAACAGTGCCGAAATCGGGGTCGTTTGCCAAAGGATTAGTAAATGCATGCATCGTATTCCCATACTGATGCAATTGCCAATCAGCACCTGATCGGGTTAACTCATGCTGCAGCTCAATCACTTGATCCGATGATACCATCGGGTCATCATGCCCATGTAAAACTAAAATTTTCGCGCTGACTTCGGGGTGCGGTATGTTTTTAGCGGGTAGTAGCAAGCCATGAAAACTTACCACACCTTGAATGGGCGCACCCGTGCGCGCTAAATCCAAAACACACAGGCCTCCGAAACAAAAACCAATTGCTGCGATCTTGTCATTATTTACAAAAGGTAGTTGGTTCACCGTATTAAGTGCCGCACCAATGCGTTGCTGTAACAACGCCCTATTTTCCATAAATGGCTGCATCAGTTGAGCATTTTCGTCAAGACTACGCCCTAAAACACCTTTGCCATACATATCTAATGCAAAACCGATATACCCCATTTCTGCCAAAGACCGCGCTTTTGCTTCCACAAAGTCATCACGACCGCCCCAAGCGTGCGCAATGAGAACCACTGGCCGAGACTCTTCTACTGTAGAATCGAAGGCCAGATAACCCTGTAAAAGGGTATCCCTATCGTAATAGTCTATGGTTGTGGTGGTTAAAGGCATAAGAGATTATTCGCCACTAAAGTTATAGGTGACCATTTTACGTACTAACGGTTCCAATTGTTTTTTTATGATCTGTTGATGTACCGGCGAATTCATATACGCATCCATAGCTTGTTGGTTTTCAAGCGTGACAGATACAGCCACGTCAAAACTATTCTCCTGCGCATACCCGTGGCTAGGCTTGAATACGCCAACATGTCTATTAAGAATGCCCGGGAGATTATTCAACTTTCTGCTGGCATCCACAAATCGTTGTCGTTGCACAGCATCACCAGGCTTTTTTAACCAAACAATAATCACATGGGTTATTTTTTGGTTGGATGCGCCGGCTCCAGCGTAACTTGAGAAAGAAAAAAACAGCATAAACAAAGCCAAACAGACACTCTGAAGCACTGTTCTCATAACATGCCCTTCTGGGTTATGAGCTCGGTAAGAAAGGCACCTGAGGCTGTCTCTACTAAATCTAAAACCTCCTCGAAACCAAATGGGCCGCCATAATATGGATCTGGCACTTCCCGAGTATTTAATTCCGGTGCAAAATCCAGAAAATAATGAATTTTATGCTTAAATTCAGCAGGACATGCCGCCGTTAGAATTTTGAAATTCTCATGATCCATAGCTAAAATGTAATCAAAGTCTTCAAAATCACCCCGGATAAATTTTCGCGCTCGCTGCTGGGACAAATCAACACCTCTGGCGAAAGCAGCCTGTTGAGAACGATGATCCGGGGCATCACCGATATGGTAGGCATGCGTTCCCGCTGAAGCAACGATAAAATTCTGCGCCACATTACTTTTAGTAATTGTTTTTTTAAAAACACCTTCGGCCGTCGGTGAACGACATATATTGCCCATGCAAACGAATAAAATTTTAATCGTCATCTTAAGCACCTTGTAGCTGTCCCATTCAAGCCTGAGAAAAAAATAATCATCCGGCTCCTGATCAAATACCCCATCAACTGAGAGTCAAAGCATGCCTAATGGCTTGTAGGGACTCAGCACTTAGCGGGGCATGAGCCGCATCTCTAACTTCACCATGAAGTGTTTGAGCAATATGATTAACGGAAGTCACTAATTCATCAAAACAGTGAACAGGATCATCCATTTCATCAGGCTGCATAAAAAACACCACTCCCGGACAATAAAACGTGCTCATCTCGTTAATAGGAAAAACTCCCGGCTCAACAAGACAGGCAATACTAAAACGAACATCACTGTTAGCACTGATACTTTGATAGATCTGCAAGTCTGTAAAAACCAACCCCAGAACATCAAATTCCTGCTGCAAAGAAAGCCCGTTAAAACCTTGTTCTGAATGGGCTACGACACTGAACTGAATGAAGGCAGGTGGTTGAGGACTCTCATTTTCATCCACGCTCCTTGTTCGATCATCATTTACCTCAGTTGGAGGATCAAGAGGAATAATATCAAATTCATCACGTTCTGTTTTTATCACCAATGAATCATCAATTGATCCGAGGCTACTAGAGCCCTTATTATATAAATTTCGGTTCCTCGAGGACTTGTTTTTAAAATGTGAGACCACAAATAAAGCAATCACGACAACCAGCCCCAATCCAATTATCACCATTCTTAATACTTCTTTATCCATTAACTTTCCACCATGTCTAATGCTTCATCAATATCTACAGCAACCATTCGAGAAACGCCTGACTCTCTCATCGTAACACCCGCCAATTGCTTTGCAATTTCCATTGTTGCCTTATTATGCGAAATAAACACGAGCTGCACATTCTCTGACATTTCCTCAACTAATTTTGAATACCGCGCAACATTAGTATCATCCAATGCCGCATCCACCTCATCTAACATACAAAATGGTGCTGGATTCAAATCAAAAAAAGAAAACACTAATGCCACGGCTGTTAACGCTTTTTCTCCACCTGATAACAAATGTATTAATCGTGTTTTCTTGCCAGGTGGTTGAGCCACAATATTAACACCTGCCTCTAATGCATCACCCTCTGTTAATTCAAGATAGGCGCGACCACCACTGAATAACTTTTCAAATTTTTTCTGAAGGCCTGAATTTATAGCATCAAATGTTTCTTTAAAACATGCTTGTGTTTCCTGATCAATTTTGTGAATAGCTTGCTCTAGCTTATCCATCGCCTCGGTTAAATCAGTATGCTGCTCATTTAAAAAACTCATTCGTTGCTGCTCAGCATCAAACTCATCTATTGCCGTTAAATTAATCGCACCCAATTTCTCAATGGCACTGACTAAATCATCTAATTTACGTTTCCATGAATGCTCATCAGCATCTTCCGGACAAATTTTAATAACCTCTGCAACCGACGCATTTAATTCTGCCAATTGCTCATCAACTGTTTTTTGCCTTATTTTACTTTCTTCTTGAAGTAATCGATGCCTATTCAATTCTTCTTTAAAACCATTTATTTGTTGATCAAGTCGATCCTCGTCACTGACATGCTGATGCAACATCGCTTCCATTTCTTGCAACTGCTCTGTCATATCCTGAACAGTCACATAGCCTTGTTTCTTTTTAGAATCCAGTTCCGCTAATGTGATTTTATCATGGCTTAAAGGTTCAATAGAGGCCTTATATTTATCTTCAAGCTCTTGTAGCCGGTCATCATCCTGTTTCGACATTTCTGACAATCGATCAATTTGTTTTTGAATTAAATTCTGTGTGTTTTGTAACGATTCAATGTGCGCCTGTAACTCTACAATTATTTGTTTTGCCTGCCCCGCTTGCTGATTTGCCTCTTGCCACTTCTTCTGAAGTATATCTTTCTGGAGACCCAAATCTTGCCTTTCTTTCTCTAATCCGGCCATTAACCCAACCGCTTGAACTTTTTCTTCATTCGAGCATTTTATAGCTAAATCCACATCTGCCAATTGCCCTGTCATCGTATCAATATCACGCAGAACCTGCTCCAAACGACGACTCTGTTGTTCTAATCGCGCAGAACTCGCACTGAATTCAGCACTTTTTGCTGTCAACTCCTCTGCGATAATCTTATCTTTTTTCTGAAAAAGTTCACGCTGCTCTTCTACCTGCTTCAAGCGATTCTCAAATGAAGCTAAAGAGCTTTCCTGTTCCCGTAGCGTTGAGTCCAAAAGTGACTGCTCTTGCTTCAATGCTCTTAATTCTTTCTCTCGCTGCAATATACCCTGTTGTGGTGTATTACTCTGCGTTAACTTTACCCATCCATTTCCTAGCCAAATGCCTTTAGGGGTGATAATAGACTCATGCTGAGATAAATTCCTCATACCATTGAAAGCATCTCTCAACGTATCAGCACAATAAATGCCCTCCAAAAACACAGCCGCTCCATCAGGCACTTGGATTTTATCTATCAGTAATGGCAGCGGAGTTTTACTCTGATGTCGACCTTCAAACGAACCGGTAAAAAGCGTTAGCGTTTCATCTTCTAACGACTCCAATGCATCAACATAATGGTTTAAATCATCAACATAAATTGCATCTAAACAACGAGTCAAGACCATCTCTACAGCCAACTCCCAACCATGATCCACTTCGATCATCTCAGCCAACCGTTTTTCATTCATCAATGCATTAGCTTGCAACCATTGCACTAATTTTTTATTCTTTTTCCCCATTGAATGCTGTTGCAACAATATTAACGATTCAATTTTCCCATTCAAAGCATGTTCTTGAGCATTCAGAACATTTAATGCATCACGATTATTTTTTACATGTTGACGACATTGCGTTATCTCTTCTACTTGCTGTTCTAATTGCTGGCGAAATTCTGCCTGCTTTGTACTAATCTCCTCAATTGACCGTCCCAATGCTTCAATTTCAAACTGTATCGTGGTATCTGACAACTCTTTTTTTTCATTTTCTAACTGGATTAATTGGTTTTGCGTCTGGGTATGCTGGCGTTCAAATTGAATGATTTTAGACTGCTGAACTTCAATCTGCCCTTTTACTGTTACATAGTGGTCATTAAACGTCCTCCACTCATCTTGCCATTGTTGTTGTCTGACCAAGGCTTCTTGCGCATGCGTTGAAAGTTGCAATTCTTTTTCAGCAGCCCGTTGATAGTCAGCTTTTGCGACACTGCTTTCATCAAGACACTTTTGAAGCTGTTGCTTATCGGCAGCAATTTCAATGACTACATTCTTTTCTTGCCCTCTTAATCGTGTGATTTCAAGCTGTAATCGCTCATTATTTTGACTCACATGATCAATCTTCTGAGCCATCTGATCAAACTGAGCAACCGACTGATAATAATACTCTTGTTGTTGAGTTAAAGATTCACGATGCTTGCTAAGTAACGTCTGCATCGTTGTAATAGTAGCCTTTAATTCTATTTGTTGTACCGATGACTTATTGTGTGTTTCGGCTATTTGCTTAATTTTATTTTCATATTCCGAGACTTCACCGTCATAACCCTGCCAGCGCAAAGCTAACAATTCAACGCGGCATTGACGCTCTTCTTGCTTTAACTGCTTGAATGTTTCTGCTTTTTTGGCCTGAGATTTTAAGCGTCTTAGTTGCTTTTCCACCTCAATACGAATATCGTTCAATCTATCAAGGTTTTCACGCGTATGACGGATCCTGATTTCAGCTTCATGGCGTCTTTCTTTATACTTTGAGATCCCTGCTGCTTCTTCTATATGCTGTCTTAATTCCTCAGGCTTTGATTCAACCATTTTGGAAATAGTCCCTTGCTCAATAATGGCATAACTTCTGGCACCTAAACCTGTTCCTAAGAAAATATCAACAATATCTCGACGACGGCATCGTAAGTTGTTTAGGAAATAAACGGACTGACCATCACGGTTAAGCTGACGCTTTACTGAAATTTGTGCATATTGTGCATAAACACCGCCTAATTCACCATCATTGTTATCAAAAAACAATTCCACCGAAGCATGACCGACAGGTTGACGTGTAGCTGAACCATTAAAGATAACATCTACCATACTACCCCCCCGCAGATGTTTAGCTGAACTTTCGCCCATGACCCAGCGTACAGCATCAATAATATTTGATTTACCACACCCATTAGGACCTACAATTCCAATAAGATTGCTGGTCAAATGAACCGTAGTTGGATCAACAAATGATTTAAAGCCTGAAAGTTTGATTTTTTCCAGTCGCATTACTGGTAGAATATCCCTGTTTTAAAGTGTACTTTTAGCTAAATAAACGCTTTTTTGACATTACGATAAAAACCGGTAAAAAAGGTCCAAGACGATAATTTTCTGACCACTAACTATAGAACATTCACCTCTTATAATCAATTCCCTTCCTCAATTGACAACATGACTACACAACCTACTCAAAACCTTGAATCCTTTGATAATCCACAACCTGGACGAAACTACACCATTCGTATTGAAACCCCTGAATTCACATGCTTATGCCCGAAGACAGGGCAACCTGATTTTGCAACAATCACCCTTGAATATATTCCTAATCACACCTGCATTGAACTCAAATCATTAAAACTTTACTACTGGTCTTACCGAAATCAAGGCGCTTTTCATGAAGCCGTCACAAACAAAATATTAGATGATATCGTCGCTGCCATTGCGCCTAACTTTATGCGCGTTAATGCTGAATTTTGGGTTCGAGGTGGGATTTCCACGACAGTCATCGCAGAGCACCGCAACCCGGATTGGCAACCGGATGATTTAATCACACTGCCTTAAAAATAAACTGAACCTGTCTGCATTTAACCTTCCACTTTCTTTATTTATAAAATGGCCTTATCACAACAAATAAACGCATTTGCTCAATCCCTACTTCCCCATCACTTATTATCCCGATTGATGCAGGTTTTCACTGAGTCTACGTTTGAACCTTGGAAAAACTTTGCGATTAAATTAATTATTAAACACTATCAAGTTAATATGTCGGAAGCGATTAATTCAGACCCAACCTTTTACACCCATTTCAATGATTTTTTTACACGAACACTTAAACCTGGTTCGCGACCCATCTGCCCAGAACCGCATGCCGTAATTAGTCCCGCTGATGGTGCAATTAGCCAAATTGGCACCATAGATCAGGGCCAAATAATCCAGGCAAAAGGAAAAAGCTTTTCTGCCCAAACATTATTAGGCGGTGACCCTGCGACAGCTGAAATCTTTAAGAATGGTCAATTCGTTACCATTTATTTATCGCCAAAAGACTACCATCGCCTCCATATGCCTATAGCAGGCACCTTAAAAGAAATGATCCATATTCCGGGGCGATTATTTAGTGTCAATACCGCCACTACTGCAGCGGTTCATAATCTTTTTGCCAGAAATGAGCGTGTGGTTACAATTTATGAAACCAAAACCGGTCCGATGGCGCTAATCCAAGTAGGTGCTATTTTTGTATCTAGCATTGAAACAGTCTGGCACGGTGTGGTCACGCCTCCAAGTGCTAAAGAAATAAGACGCTGGCAATACCCTGATAACCCACCTACATTAAACCTTGCTGAAGAAATGGGCCGCTTCAATATGGGTTCAACTATTATCGTCCTTTTTGGCCAAGATCAAATGAACTGGTTATCGAACTTAAAAGCAGGTGATGAAATTCAACTGGGTCAACAATTAGGTGTAGCTTATGAACCGTAACGGTGATAAAACTGTTGGCGTATGCACCCAAATCGTTATTTTTAATACCATCGGTCAAAAAAACTTATAGCCATGAGCACAAAAAAGAAACCACTCCCTAAATTATTAGGCCGTATCCTCTGTTTTCTTGGAGAACATGACTATATCGTTCTTGAGGTGACCTTTGGGTTTAGTGTCGGCGATACCGTTGAAAAAGTTGAATGCCAACGGTGCGGCCATAGAACAGCACGGTATAGCAAAGAAGATTAGTCAGGGCATTGTGAAACCCGAAAATCTCAATTATTTATCTCCATTAACACCCCTGCAAAAAACGAAACAACGCACTTTCACTAAAATTAAACGCAGACGGTAAAGAGTGCCAATGGGAAAAAACATGAGCCGATTGAAAGGCCCATGTTAAGACAAATAGAACTTATACTTTACAATAAGAAGGAATCCAACTACGTTCAATCATATGTTCTGGAACATTATTAAAATCAAATGCTTGACCATCTTTAATCATTTGTTGCACATCAAATAAATGATCAAACTCAGGCATATCATTGAAAAACATTTTATAAAAAGGACTGACTAACAGCTCCGAAACCTTAATACCAATCGGTCCAATAAAATTACGTCGCTGCCCTACATGCGCCATTTCATCAATCGTAATTTCATCAAGCAAAGCTTTCACACGCTCAAGCACTTCAGGCTCATCTACCAAAATATTATCGAACAAGGCATGTAAATGACAATAAAAAGTAACGCCCATCAACTCAGTCACAAAGGCCGGTGTATCCATTAAAAAACCAGGAAACTTCGGAAATTGTTCATAGACCTTTTCTTTCCATGGACTTAATGGAACCCACTCGACTTTATCAAGCCCAAAAGTTCTCAATATTTCGTCAAACAAACGAACATGACAGAATTCCTCAGCCAGATGGATTCGACTTATTTTATCTTCGATAGTATGAGAATTAGCCATATCCGGCACAACATCCCAGGCACCTTTAATTCCCACCCATTCATGTCGGGCAAATTTATAAATACAGGTCAGCATTAAAGTCATACGATCAAGAGTTGCCGGGTCATCCTGCACCTCAATATAATTACGATAAAAAGCCTCAGAATCAGCTAAAGGTGTTCTTAATTGAACAGGATTATCTTTAAATGACTTTAATTTAGCTCGTTTAACGGCTAAATCCTTATCCTCTTCAAACAACTCGCCCCCATGACGCTGGGTGAATTCCCAATAACTTTCAAAATTTTCTTTACGCTCTTGTGCCGTGCACGGTGAAAAAACAGATCGATATTTTTTACTCATAAAAATAAAACTCCTAATTAAAAATGACCCTTACAGCGATAGTTTTTAAGGATAACATGTTCACCCACTGCAAATTAAAAAACACAACTATGGCTACTTTAGCCCCTCAGCTTAGAAGCAATGCTTTGAATAAAAAACAAAGCTAATCGGTTATGCCATCTCTCTTTGACGCAAAGCCTCATACAAAAGAACTCCGGATGCGACCGAAAGATTTAGACTTTCTACTTGCCCAACCATGGGTAATTTTACTAAAACATCACACTGCTCCCGTGTTAATCGCCGAAGTCCCTTCCCTTCGGCACCCACCACAAAAGCCAAAGGCCCTGTTAATTCAATTTGGTACACTGTTTGAGTAGCTTCCCCGGCAGCCCCCATGACCCAAATACCTTGTTCTTTCATCCACCGTAAAATCCGCGCAAGGTTGGTCACCTGATAAACAGGAACAGTTTCTGCAGCACCGCAGGCTACTTTACACACTGTAGGCGTTAAGCCAGCCGAATTATCCTTCGGTAAAATAACCCCTTGAATCCCTACGGCATCAGCTGTCCTTAAACACGCCCCTAGATTATGTGGATCCTGGACTTGATCTAAGACTAAAAAAAAAGGCGTTTGCGTTGACGTTTTAATTTCCTCCATCAACATTTTTTCAGTTTTAATCTTTGGTAAATCAACCGTTACCAAGACACCCTGGTGATTACGACCTTGACTTAATTGTTCCAGTGTTTTCTTATTTGTTTCATGAAAGGGGACCTGTAGACGAGCCAATTGCTGTACCAGCGCTAGAAATTTACTATCTTGGCGACTCTCATCAACCCAGACACCTTGAATTTTTTCAACTGAATAATCTAATGCTGATTGAACTGCATGGATTCCAACGATGATGGTCGATTTCAATATTTAAACCTTTTCTTAATTTTTGTATTCTTCATCATTTTTTTCTTGATCTTCAATTTCTTGGTCTTATTGCTTGTTTGCGTCAAATCAAAATCAATTTTCTTCTCATCTAAATCAACACGTGCCAAAATCACTTTAATCGCATCGCCAAGACGATAGGTCTTACCCGTCTGCTCACCGGTCAATTGATGACTCACCGCATCAAAATGATAAAAGTCTTTGCCTAATGCTGAAATATGCACAAGACCTTCAATATACAAATCATTAAGCTCAATAAATAATCCGAAAGATGTAACAGAAGAAATAATGCCTGAAAATCCTTGGCCAATTTTATCCATCATATATTCACACTTTAGCCAACTCACCACCTCTCGTGTCGCTTCATCAGCACGCCGTTCTGTTGCCGAACAATGTTCTCCAAAGTTAACCATATCTTGAAAACTATACCTAAAAGATTCGGGAGACAATCCTAGACAAACATGTTTAATGGCCCGGTGTATCAAAAGATCAGGGTAGCGCCTGATGGGTGAAGTAAAATGTCCATAAGCTTCTAACGCCAAACCGAAATGGCCTTTATCTTCAGCACTATATACAGCTTGCGACAACGATCTTAAAATAACCGTCTGAATTAAATGTGCATCGGGGCGGCCTTTAACTTGCCTCATCAAAGCCATATAGTCTTTGGGTTCGGGCTTAGCACCACCGCCCAAAGACAGCCCCAATTCATTTAAAAACACACGTAAATCAAGCACTTTCTCAACAGAAGGCCCTTCATGAACCCGTAATAATTTGGGCATATTATGTTTTTGAAGAAAGCGTGCTGCAGAAATGTTTGCAGCAATCATAAATTCTTCAATCATACGATGTGCATCATTACGCGTCGTAGGAATAATCTGTTCTATTTTTCTATCCTTAGAAAATATTATTTGTGTATCACGACTCTCAAAATCCATAGCCCCACGCTGTTCTCTGACCTGACTCAACGCGATATATAATTGATATAAGTCATCCAGATTCCCAAGGCGATCTTGGTATTTTTCAAGCAACTTAGGCGTTTTCTCACTAATAATTTTTGCAACTTCAGTATATGTCATCCGAGCATGAGAGCGCATAACTGCTTCATAAAAGTCCGTTGCCGTCACCACACCTTGATCAGTAATCTTCATCTCACACACGACACAAAGACGATCAACTGCAGGGTTAATAGAACATAACCCATTAGATAAAACCTCTGGAAGCATCGGTATCACTTGTTCGGGAAAATAGACTGAGGTACCACGGTTCCTTGCTTCTTTATCTAACGCCGACTCAGGCGTCACATAGGATGAAACATCTGCAATAGCAACCAACAATTTCCACGCGTTCCCTGAACGCTCACAATAAACCGCATCATCAAAATCACGCGCGTCCTCACCGTCAATTGTGATCAGTGGTACATTGCGGAGATCCTTACGATTTGTCTTGGCAGATTCTGGCACTTCTGCTTTTAAATCATTGATTTCATCTAACACCGTATCCGGCCAAATAAAAGGTAATTCATAAGATCGCAGTGCGACTTCGATCTCCATTCCTGGAGCCATATGATCTCCCATAACCTCGACAACCTTACCCATAGGTTTGTTTCTTTTAGTCGGTTGCTCGATTAATTCAGCGACTACAATCTGTTCATGTAAAGCACCATTTATTTCAGCTTGGGGAATGATAATATCTTGATTTATTTTTTTATTATTTGGAATTATAAAAGCAATACCGGCATCAAGAATAATACGGCCCACTACTTGAGATGTTAGGCGTTCTAAAATCTCAACGACACTTCCCTCTCGACGCCCACGCCTATCAATCGTAACAATTTGTGCAACAACACGATCATTATGCATTAATGCTTTCATTTCTCGGGGCGAAAAATACAAATCTTCCGTTGCATCATCGGGTCTTAAAAAACCAAAACCGTCTGGATGTCCAATGACACGCCCCACGATCAAGTCCTGACTATTCACCAAACAAAAACATTGTTTCCGATTTTTCAACACCTGCCCATCGCGTTCCATCGCGCGAAGTCGTCTGCGCAGCGCTTCAACTTTCTCTTCCTCAACCAAGGCAAATTCTTTCTGAATGGCTTTTTGAGTCAACGGCCTACCCTGATCAGTCAATAATGCAATAATGAGCTCTCGACTGGGAATAGGATTCCCGTATTTTTGAGCTTCACGCTGAGCGTAGGGGTCGAGGTTTGGATTAAATAACGGTTTCTTTTTACTCATTTATAAACTTTTCATATGACTTGAATCATAACTTAATATTTAAATTATCAACCAACATTGACACAAAAAAAAGAGTCTGTATAGCTTACAATCACTTTTCATAACCCGCATTCAATATCGAGGTGATGTAATTGACACCCTAACTTCAGGTGCTAATGTAAGATTGAAAATAGGCTTGTGTCGTAATCGGATGGTTTTTCACTCGAGGCTCTAAAAACGTTTTCAATTCTGCTAATAGGATTTTGTTTTTGCTATATTGATCAATTAATTGTGTCAGCTTGTTGTTATCACAAACGGTTAATGATTTCTTTAGCGACCTTTGAATTTCTAAACATACAGCCAGATGCGTCTCTAGCGTGGCTAATTGTTGTAAAGACATCATTAATCCAGAAAAATACTGCTGAGCGAGACCATCCCAATTAACACCTTTCGCATTTTCTAGCAACGACTCTAATAATAAATAATTACCCGGGCTATGCGCCATTAAACTGTATTTATAACGCTTGTGAAAATCAATTAATAAGGGCAGTGTTAATCCTTTTGATTGTAACTGTTGCCAATCTGAATAAGCGAACACCCGGATCATAAAGCTTTCTCGAATCTGCAAATCCTCTAATCGTCTTGCTTCTTCTACCGGTAAAAAGGGTTGACGACTGGTGATTACTTTTGCATATAATCCTCGCCCATTTGCAATCACAGACCCTTTTTCCTCTGAATATATTTTTACTGTAAATAATCCACAACTGGGTGATTTCTCCATAAAAATATAGCCCGACCAAGCTCTGTTTTCGAGCACCTTCTGTCTGCCATACGCCTCAATATTTGTCGTATAATTGATCGTATGATTGGTACTCATAACAGCCTGTGCTGTTGAAGAATCACCAACAAGATGAATGGTCGGTCGAGGTATAGGCAAACCGATACCCACCTCGGGGCAAACCGGAACAAATTCAAAAATATCCGACATCGTTTGCGTACAGAGGACTGACAGCTTATGACCTCCGTCATAACGCACTTCATCCCCGAGCAAACAACTACTGATGCCAATTTTTATTTTCATGTATACAGTCAAGGCTAACCGTCACGCCAACACTAACTCATCAGGTTCGTCGTAGAACGATTAATACCCGTTAGGTCACTTATTTTCTAACATACTGTCGAAATAAAGTGCTCTTGCGCTGTGCCACATAATCTCTGCGACGGACGTCTAAATATTATGAAAGTAACTTTTATTCACATCACCCAACCATAACTGTTAGGTGAACAATAAATAATGGGGATCTGTTTTAGCGACGGTAATAAATACTTAGTTAGCATCAAACGTATGCTTAGATTACTCACCAAAAGGGTGCTCTAAAACAATCGTTTGGTTACGCTCAGGTCCCGTAGAGATAATCGTAATCTTCACGCCAATCAAACTTTCTAGGCGCTCAATATACGCCTTGGCATTTTCTGGTAACAAGTCGAACTCTGTGATCCCCAAGGTACATTCTGTCCACCCTGGCATTTCCTCGATAACAGGCTCACATTTCTCATATAAATCGGCTCCTAAAGGAGCTGTTTCCGTTTTATCACCGTCAATACGGTAAGCCGTACAAATACCAATTTTTTCCAGTCCATCAAGAACATCTAATTTTGTCAGACAAATACCCGATAAACTGTTTAATTGTGCTGATTTACGCATTGAAACCGCATCAAACCAACCACACCGTCTTTTACGACCCGTTGTGGCGCCAAACTCATGCCCTTTAACACCTAAATGATTTCCCTCTTCGTTATCTAATTCAGTAGGAAAAGGACCATTACCCACCCGTGTTGAATAGGCTTTAGTAATACCCAAAACATAATCAAAATGCAGTAGCCCCAACCCAGTACCGGAGGAAGCCCCACCTGCTGTCGTATTAGATGACGTCACAAAAGGATAAGTCCCATGATCAATATCTAATAAAGCACCTTGGGCGCCTTCAAACAATATTCGATTACCTGCCGATTCATGGGCATATAGTTTCTCGCTGACATCCGTTAACATAGGCTTGATAATTTCAGCCATGACTAAGGTTTCTTCCAACATGAGTTGGTAATCAACTGCTGGTTCTTGGAAATACTCCGTCAACATGAAGTTATGATAATCCGTTAATTCTTTTAATTTGTGGGCAAAGACCTCAGGACAAAGCAAATCCCCTGCCCGCAATCCACGCCGAGCAACTTTATCTTCATACGCAGGGCCAATCCCTCGACCTGTCGTGCCGATAGCCCGCTTACCTTTAGCCACTTCACGTGCTTGGTCTAGGCTAACATGAATTGGCATAATCAAAGGACAGGCCTCACTAATTAATAAACGAGACCGAACAGGAATACCGGCTTGTTCAAGAACGTCAATCTCTTTCAATAAAGCACTCGGCGATAGCACCACTCCATTACCGATCAAACATTGAACATTTTCTCTTAAGACCCCAGAAGGAATTAAATGGAGAATGGTAGTTTCACCTGAAATAACTAACGTATGTCCTGCGTTGTGACCGCCTTGAAAGCGCACGACAGCATCGGCTTTATCCGTCAATAAATCAACAAGCTTTCCTTTACCTTCATCGCCCCATTGGGTGCCAATGACCACTACATTCTTTGTCATGATTTTCTTTTCTTTAGCGCGGGCGTATAGCCCATGATTGATTATCTTTAATAATAACGGCTGTACAATCATAATCTTGAGCCGTTCCAACTTGACCCGTTAATTGTTGAACCACTATGCGTCCTTGTGCTCTTAAATCACGAATTAACGTACTAAGCTGCTCGTCCTTATCACACGGTGCAAATATTTTCTCTTGCAAAACATCCGTCTCATTATGATTTTTAGATAACCGCGCCAGCACTTTCAGATCAGCACTAAAACCTGTTGCCGCTCTTTCCCGACCAAAATCGATACCAATATTATCATATCGGCCACCACGTGCAATTTCTCGACCATGCCCTGGAACAAATGCTGCAAAAACAATTCCCGTATGATAGTTATATCCGCGCAATTCAGCTAAATCATAACTCATTGCCAAATGCGGAAATACTTGCTCTAGTTGCAATGAAACTTGCTCTAAATCATCTAAAGCAGTCTGTACTGAAGCACCTGCTTGAACTAGAACTTGTCGCGCCTTAGCAAAAACCTCCCGACCACCATTTAAATCAGGTAAAGCCATAAACATGGATTTAAACGCATCATTTAAATCTAATTCACGGATAAAACTCGCCAGCTCTGGCTTAGACTTACGCTGTAATATATCAAATAAATCAGTAATCTGGCGTTCATTTAACTCAGCCTCATTGACTAACCCTCGATATACACCCACATGACCTAAGTCAATGTGAATTTCTTGTAACCCTGTAATGGCCAACATTTCGAGCATTAATTTAACAATCTCCAGATCACCTTCTATTCCTGAATAACCATAAAGCTCTGAACCAATTTGAGTCGGCGTCCGACTTTTATCGAGTGCATCACCGCACGCATGAACAATCGTACCGGCATAACATAACCGTGTCGGCCACTCATGCCCTAATTGATGCGCATCAATACGCGCTACCTGAGGCGTCATATCGGCACGAATACCTAACATAGCCCCACTAAGCTGATCAATTAATTTAAATGTTTGCAAATCAAGGTCTTTCCCCGACCCAATTTGTAAGGTACTTAAATAATCAATTAATGGCGGCGTGACTCGCTCATATCCCCAAGTAACAAACAAATCAAGTATACGCCTTCTCAAGGCCTCAATATCAAGCGCATCATCGGGTAAAATATCTTCAATACCTTCCGGTAATAAGCGAGGATCTGTCATAAATTTCATTTCTCATGCACACAAAACGCCCCTAAAGTACGGAGCGTTTCACTGTTTAAAATAATTGGTCAAGCAAGCCAATACTAAAGCAACCTCACATAAATTATTATCTAACCTTTATTTCTGCTTTTTAAAATATTTAAAAAAGTCAGAATCAGGTTCAACGACTAGCATATCCCCTTGTCTTCTAAAGGTTTTCTCATAGGCTGACATACTCCGAAGAAATTGGAAAAATTCAACATCTTTTCCGTAAGCCTGGGCGAAAATATCGGCCGACTGAGCATCACCTTCACCTTTAGTCTTTTCAGCTTCACGGTAGGCATTCGCCAAAATAACCTCACGTTGCTTATCTGCATTCGCTCGAATACCCTCAGAGGTCTCTTTCCCTTCTGAACGTAACTCATGCGCTACACGCTTTCTCTCAGCATCCATACGACTGTATACAGACTTACTAACCTGAGGTGGTAAATCAATTCGTTTGACTCGAATATCAATCAGTTCAATACCCAACTTTATGGCTTGTGGTGCCGCAGTAATAATCAAGGCATCCCGTATAGCTTCACGCTCAGTTCGCACTAAGTACTTAATCGTTCGACTACTGAATTCACTACGTGCCGCATCTTTAATAATCTGATCAATACGAAGATTTGCCTGAACAGCATCACCGGCTACCGAGGTATAGAATTTAGATACATCAATGATGCGCCACTTAACAAAAGTATCAACAATAACGTTCTTCTTTTCAGAAGTCAGAAACCGTTCTGGTTTTGAATCTAAGGTCAAAATACGTGTATCAAATTTCTTAACGTTATTCACAAAAGGAAATTTGAAATATAAGCCCGGCGTATAATCCGCCTTAATAATTTCACCTAATTGAAATTTAATCGCTTTTTGGGTCTCATGTACCGTGAAGACACACGACATAAATACAAACATGACCAGCCCTAAGCCCACCAAAATTTTATTTGACATCATTTACGCCCCCTTAATTCACGGCCACGTGATTTTTCACGGCGATCTGCCGAATCGTGTTGATTACTTGAATGCTGACCATTATTGCCGGCGTTATTTGCTGTACCACTATTCTTCTGTCCACTCTGGCCTCGACCTAACCGGTCTAACGGTAAATACATCACATTATTACCTTTTTTAAGGTCAATCATAACCGTGTCTGTATTACTTAACACAGATTCCATTGCATCAATATAGAGACGTTTACGCGTGACATCCGGCGCTTTTTTATACTCAGCAAGTAACTTCGTAAAACGTACTGTCTCACCTTCAGACTCCGCAATTACCCGCAGTTTATACCCCTCTGCTTCTTGAATTTTTCTTGACGCGGCACCCCGCGCCTTAGGAACAACATCATTTCGATAAGCTTCAGCTTCATTGATATAACGTTCTTTATCCTCTCGCGCTTTAATCGCATCCTCAAAAGCGGCTTGAACCGGCTCTGGTGGTTGAGCATCCTGTAAGTTCACATCCGTAATAATGATTCCTGAATCATAGCGATCAAGCAACGTTTGTAATTCTTTTTTAATATCAGCAACAATCTCTGATCGCCCCTCTAGCAAAACAAAGTTCATATCATTACGCCCAATCACACCCCGCTCAACACTTTCTGTAGCTTGTTTAAGCGTGGCTGTTTGATCTTTAACGTTAAAGATATAATTACTCGCATCTTTAATTTGATATTGAACCGCTAAACGAACATCAACAATATTCTCATCTTTTGTTAACATTAGTGATTCTCTGGGCACTGAGCCAGAGCCCCGCTCACGTCCGCCACTACGATAGCCTATCTCAATAAAGCGTTGCTTTTGAACATTAACAATATCAGCAGTTTCAATAGGTGTAGGTAAATGCCAATTTAAACCCGGGCTAGTTGTTTCAACATACTTTCCAAATCGTGTCACTACACCCTGATTACCTTCATCAACAATATAGAAGCCACTCAGCGACCATAAAATGGCCGCCGCAATAACGAGTATCGCGAGGCCTAAACCAGATCCACCAGGCATTTTAATCTCACCACTACCACTGCCTCCACCACCAAAAATATTACTTATCTTTTCTTGAAATGACCGAATGGCCTCATCAAGATCAGGTGGTTGCTGCCCTTTTTTATCATTCCACGGGTCTCTATCTTTATCCCCAGGTTCATTCCAAGCCATAAATGCTCCATTATTAACTTTCATATTATTTTACTGGACGACCATCACCTATTGCGCCTAGCCCCCACTTAACTTAGTAATTATCCTTGATAATAAGAATTTATTCAAACAACTAGTCCATTTCTTTTTCATTAATATCTTTTAATAATCCTAAATGCTTCTTTTCAATCTCTATTATTATCTGCCAACCACCATTTTCAAGCATTTCTTCAGAAATTATTTGACTATGGTTATATAAACTAGCCCGCACCCCCCCTTGCAATGGGGATAAATAACATTCTTTGCGTATGCGACTCGAGGCATAAATACCTTCCAGAACCGATAACAACAAATCGAATCCCCGTTGTTCTTTAGCTGAAACCCAGACCCGAAAAGGAACCCCATCAGCATCATAGTCAATTCTCGGTTCCGCATGCTCTGCCAAATCAATCTTATTAAAAACTTGTAACTGCCTTATTTTACCAGCACCTATTTGTTGCAACACATGATTAACTTCAGTGATAGTTTCGTCTCTTTTCTCAGCATTACAATCAACCACATGCAACAATAAATTAGCTTCACTTGCCTCTTGTAATGTGGATCTAAAAGCCGCCACTAATTCATGGGGCAATTGCCTAATAAAACCCACCGTATCCGCTAAGATAAGTTCAGAATCATTCGGCAGACGGCAGCGTCGCAAAGTTGGGTCTAAGGTAGCAAACAATTGATCTGCTGCATAAACATCAGAACCTACCAAAGCATTAAAGAGTGTTGATTTACCGGCATTCGTGTAACCCACCAATGACACTGAAGGGATCTCGGCGCGTTTACGCTTAATACGCCCCTGATGGCGTTGCTTGATTATTTTCTCTAGACGCCCTCTGATTTGCCGCATCCTTACCCGGATTAATCGTCTATCCGCTTCCAATTGCGTCTCGCCTGGCCCCCCCCTTAATCCTACCCCCCCTTTTTGACGCTCTAAATGAGTCCAGCTTCGAATAAGCCGTGTCGACGAATGTTGTAATTGCGCCAACTCAACTTGTAATTTTCCTTCGTGGGTTTTCGCTCGCTGCGCAAAAATATCCAAGATCAGCCCTTGGCGATCAACAACACGCGTCTCTAAAGATTCTTCTAAGTTACGCTCTTGCCGTGGTGACAGCGTATGATTAAAAACAACCACATCGGCATTATGCTGCTGAATGATATTCTTTAATTCTTCAAGCTTTCCTGTACCAATAAAATACTTGGGTTCGGGTCGATTACGACGACCGGTCATCACCGCAAGTGGCTGAATACCTGCAGATAAAACCAATTCTTGAAGCTCATTTAAGTCATTACTCTCTCTGAACAAGGCCATATGAACTAATACGGCTTGCTTACCGTTCTTCGGGCGATCAAACAAGGAAGATTCCTATTTAAAGTTACACAAACTAACCTTCATGCTCGACATTATCGGAATGAATTTTAACCTGTTTGGTTGGGACAATCGTGGAAACGGCATGCTTGTAAACCATTTGGCTTACATTGCTTTTAAGCAAAATAACATATTGATCAAAGGAATCAATTTTACCCTGCAATTTAATCCCATTGACTAGGAATATTGACACCGGCGTATGTTCTTTTCGAAGTGTATTTAAAAAAATATCTTGCAAGTTATGGGATTTAGACATTCCATCTCCCCTTAATTTATTATTTTTATTATTCCATTACAAGATACCCACTTAGCCCTATCTTTGCAATGATTTTCCCAAAGTAAAAAGCAACACCATGACACCTCTTTCTTTTTTCTAAAACCGCGCCCACTTAATAATATTCCTTTAATACTCCATAGAGTTCACACTTAATATTATTATCTGCATTAAACCAAAGGGTATCGTCTATTTTTCGCAGCCACGTAAACTGTCTTTTGGCTAACTGCCGAGTTGCCACAATACTTTTAAACACCATTTCTTCATAACTAAGCTGGCCGTCCAGATATTGCCAGACCTGCCGGTAACCAACGGCGCGCATAGCCGAATGTTGTGCAGTCAAATCACCGCGTTGAAACAAAGCTTCAACCTCTTCAACCAACCCATTTGCAAGCATCGCGTGAAACCGTAAAGCAATTTTTTCATGCAACCCTTGTCTATTGTCCGGTGCTAACACCAACTTCAGGACAACAAAGGGCAGTCGCTGTTGGTTTTTAGCCACTAAATGGTGTGATAAAGGCTGTCCCGTTAACTCATAGACTTCTAACGCGCGCTGTATCCGCTGCGGGTCATTCGAATGAATACGTAACGCTGAAACCGGGTCAATTTGTTGTAGTTTCCGATGCATAAAGGCACTACCGAATCGCTCAGATTGATCCACTAAGCGCTGCCTAACAACGGGGTCAGCCGCTGGCAATTCAGCTAACCCATTAAATAAAGCATGGAAATAAAGCATCGTACCACCGGTCAACAAGGGGATTTTTCCTTGCTGTTGAATGGTTTTAATATGTAATAATGCCTGGGTCCTAAATTCGGCTGCTGAAAAGGATTGGTGCGGGTCTAAAATATCTAATAAATGATGCGGAATGCCACACTGTTCCGCTTTTGTCGGCTTAGCGGTGCCAATAGCCATGCCCCGATAAACTAAAGTAGAATCAACACTGACAATTTCAGCACCGAAGGTTTTTGCAATATCAACCGAAAGCGCCGTTTTTCCTGCTGCTGTCGGCCCCATCAAGCAAATCACTGGCAACGATGATTCCATTCCTACTGACCACGCAAGAAAAACTTATCTAATTCCTGAGCACTTATTTCCACCCAGGTAGGTCGACCGTGATTACATTGACCCGCGCGCTCGGTCATCTCCATATCACGTAGTAATGCATTCATCTCAGCAACAGTTAACCGCCTATGTGCACGTACGGAGCTGTGACACGCAAGCGTCCCTAAAAGCTCATCCCCTACTTCTTCAATACGTCGCGTAGTCCCGTACGTCAACAGATCCGCTAAAACATCTCGCAACAATTGCTCTATTTTAGTCTGCATCAATAAGACTGGAATGGCTCTTATAATTAACGATTCAGGACCTAATCTATTGAGCTCAAACCCTAGGCCTTGAAATAAGTCACTGTGTTCTTCAACTAATTCCGCCTCTTCCTGCGTCACTTGAAAACGAACCGGTAATAATAGCGGTTGACTTGGAATAATACCCGCTGCTTTTTGTTGTTTTAATCGCTCATAAACAACGCGCTCATGCGCTGCATGCGTATCCACTAAAATAATTCCAGTGGCGGTCTCTGACAAAATATAAATATCATGAATATGTGCAATAGCAAACCCTAAAGGCGGGATATCACTACCGGGTTGTGGCAAAGGAGGAAGGCCAGCCTCCCTGCCTTGCCCCGAAATACCCCGTGATGCATATCTTTCAATATCACTTGATCCTCCTTGAGGCAAACGGGACTGGATCGTACCGGGTGATAATTCAGCCTGCACAGAGGGCACAGTAGAGGGTTCATTATTAACAAACATAAACTCAGGAGAGCTATGAGTTTCCGGCTTAATATCGGCCAGCGAGCGATGCAGCGCTTTAAATATAAAGTCATGCACTAAACGACTTTCTCTAAATCGTACCTCCAATTTAGTCGGATGTGCATTAACATCCACCACTTTTGGATTTAACGTTAAAAACAAAACAAACACAGGATGGCGACCATGAAAAAGAACATCATAATAGGCTCGTTTAATAGCATGCGTAACTAATTTATCGCGTACCAAACGCCCATTCACATAAAAAAACTGCCGATCGGCTTGACTCCTAGAAAATGTAGGCAACCCAACCCAGCCTTCCAGTTGTAATTCCGCTGCCTCAAAGAAGACTTTAACCGATTGTTCTATAAAGTCGTCTCCACACACTTTTTCAACTCGTGCTTGTTGCTCTGATTCTGTCTGGGCAGGTTTTAAAGAGAGCACCTCTTTACTGTTATGCCGTAACATAAAGCCTGTTCCAAATCGACTTAACGCTAAACGCTTAATCAATACTTCTATGTGATTAAATTCCGTCTTTTCCGTCTTTAAGAATTTTCGACGAGCCGGCGTATTGTAGAATAAATCTCGCACCTCCACCGTCGTACCCTCAGGGTTTGAAGCAGGCTCCAAGGCGTTATCAACTTTTGAATTCTCAATCACTAATCGCCAGGCGCAATCACTATCCACTATTCTCGATGTCAAGGTTAACCTGGCAATAGAAGCAATACTGGGCAGGGCTTCTCCGCGAAATCCCATGGTACGAACCTTTTCAAGGTCACCCAACGACGTTATCTTACTGGTCGCATGACGAGAGACTGCCAAAGAGATATCTTCTTTGATAATACCATTGCCATCATCTCGGATACGAATCAAACCAATACCGCCTTGTTCTATTTCAATAACGATAGTGGTTGCAGAGGCATCAAAACTATTTTCCAATAATTCTTTAACCACCGAAGCGGGTCTCTCAACCACTTCGCCCGCAGCGATTTGATTGATCAGTTGGGTGGGCAAGGGTTGTATACGCATTAAAGTATCTTCCTAATTCTTCAGCAGGCGTATTGTAAGCAATTAATAAGTTAGCAACATTTTAAGAAAAAAACCCCACAAGACAGGCTTTAAAAAATGATCTTATTGCACAGAAAAATGAATCATGAATGTTTTTTGGAGGCTGCGACCGGAATCGAACCGGTGTAGATGGCTTTGCAGGCCACTGCATAACCACTTTGCTACGCAGCCTAAAAAACAAAAGCCGCAGTGACATGCGGCTTTTTAATCTTTTTGGAGCGGGAAACGAGACTTGAACTCGCGACCCCAACCTTGGCAAGGTTGTGCTCTACCACTGAGCTATTCCCGCTCTAGAACTTGAATCGAGTATTATAAATGCAAATACTCGATTGTCAATCATCTTTCAGCAATATTACTTGCTAACGTCCATCCTTCTTTACTCATGCAATTACCGCTTTCAATAAGCACACGTGCACAGTTATTGGCCACGCCGAAAGCTTGTCTTAACTCTAGAATATTAACCTGAGTTCCATCAACCGCTTGACAAACACTTAAGTCATCATTTTCAGTGCGATCCCAACCGGTTAATACACAAGGTTCTTTAACAATGGCTGTTCTTGTATTTTCAGCGCCAAGTGTTTCAGCATTAGGGCTCTTCAAAAAGTAAGTTGCACCCACTTTTAAATTATTACCTTCCCCATCACTAATGACTTCCGGGTTACGGTCACTAGAAACAAACATATATAGCACTAAAAAGACAACAACCCCACCATAAAACTTGGCAGGTTTTTCCACCCTAAGGTCATTAGCTTTGCCAATAACATCTTTCAGCACTTTAATTGCCTGCTCTTTAGCCTTGTTAATCTTCTTTTTATTTTCTTCAGTACTCATAAAAAAGCCCCCTCATTAAACTTTAGTAATTATATTTAGCCAACAACCTTAAAATAACCAAATGACCCGCAGACTCAAAATCATCAGCATAAGATCATCTCCCAGATAAACCAGTAATGTAAAACAAAAAGACAAAAACTACAATATTAAATCAACGGCCTTTCTTTTTATTCATCATTCCTCTTGAAGGATTATACCCTTGGATTGCTACGAATAAAAACAACAAAAGTGATGCCACCGTATAATATAAGGCCTCAATGTTTAATTGCCCATATAACGCAAACCGAATCAACTCAACATTCTTAGTGAAGGGATTATATTCCGCTAACCGCGCTAACCACTCATTCGACTCCTGTAATTTCCACAACGGGTATAACGCACTGGACATGAAAAACATGGGAAAGATAACAAAATTCATAACACCTGCAAAATTTTCCAATTGCTTAATAAAAGACGACAATAACATCCCCAATGAACCCAACATTAATCCAGAAACCACTAACGCAGGAAAAAGCCACAGATAACCCATCACCGGTGGCTCAATACCATAGCACCAGGCAATCGCTAGAAAGACATAACATTGCACAATAGACACAGCAGTTCCAGCCAATAATTTGCTTATCAATAAAAAACTTCGCGGCAAAGGGCTCACCAATAAAATACGCATACTACCCATTTCACGATCATAAACCATCGATAATGAACTTTGCATACCATTAAATAACTGAATCATCCCTAACAAACCAGGTGTGATATAAACCTCATATAAAATATAGGTTTCATACGGCGGTGCAATAGCAATCCCTAACACAGACTTAAAGCCTGCTGCAAAAACAAATAACCATATCATCGGCCTCACTAACGCCGAAAAAAATCGTTCCCGTTGTTGAACAAAACGCCACAATTCACGGCCAACAATCCCCTTCATTGCTCTAAGATAATGAAGTAATAACATCCTTAGCCAACCTCTTTTTGAGTAAAATGCGCAAAGGCATCCTGAAGGTTTTCTGCATGTACCTTTTCTATGACCCCACTCACCGTTCCCGTTATTTGAATTTTTCCATGGTGCAACACAACCAATTGATCGGTGGGATACACTTCATCGATCAAATGCGTTGCCCAAAGGACCGCTAACCCTTGTTCTTTTGTTAGGTCATGAATATAGCTAACTATCGCTTGCCGTGAAGGGAGATCCAATCCAACTGTCGGCTCATCTAACAACAACACTGACGGCTTATGTAATAACGCTCTTGCTATTTCTACTCGGCGCCGATGACCGCCATTTAAATGACGAACTTTCTCATTCAAACGCTCAAACATTTCAAAGCGCTCTAATTCCTGGTGAATGATGTTATTCGCTTGTTTTCGAGAAATTCCATGCAATGCAGCATGGTAATGTAAATTCTGCTTAATGGTTAAATCCAAATCCAACGTCGATTGTTGAAAAACTACACCTAATTGAGATAATGCCTGAAAGCTCGACTTTTTAATCTCATTACCCCCTAAGGCTATTCGGCCTTCTCTTGCATGGTAAAGGCCTGTAATCAAGGCAAACAAAGTGCTTTTACCGGCACCATTAGGGCCTAATAGAATACAACACTGACTCCGTTGCACGTCAAAACCAACACCCAAAAGCGCCGCTTGAGGCCCATAAGAAAAACTCAACCCCTTAACCGAAAGCGCCATTGAATCCATCATGGCTTTACCACCAGCCCCCATGGGAAATGACCTACTTTAATCGACTTAACCACTTTATTACGGGTGAGGTCAATAATAGAGATATCATTACTGACCCCATTGGTGCAATAAAGTCGACTATAATCCGGTGAAAAAGATAAATTCCAAACCCGCTCCCCCACTAAGAGATAATCTTCTATAGCGAACGTTTTGGCATTAATAATAGCAACACGATTAGCAGGCCCCATTGCCACATAAGCCCACTGTGTTTCAGGGTCGATAACCACCCCCACCGGCTGATTACGATCAGCATTTAAGCCAGGAACGGCTAACGTAATGGTTTTAATAATTTGATGTGTTTTAACATCTAAAATAGCCACCGTTCCAGCCAACTCGGAAGTCACCCATAAGTATTGACTATCTGCTGTAAAAGCAACCCCTCTCGGTCTAGGGTCAACCAGGGTATTATCAACCACGTTATAACTTTCAGCATCTATCCAGTGAATCATATTAGTCGTTTCCGATGCACTAACAACCCACTGACCATCCGGACTCACGGCAATACCCTCTGGCTCAACACCCACACCTATGCCATGAATGACTTGCTGCTTATTAACGTCAACGACAGAGACTAAACTATCATCCTCATTAGAAACAAAAAGAATATCCGCAGCGGTATGCAGTGCAAATGTTTCCGGATCATTCCCCGATGGCAGAACACCGACTGGCGCCAATGTTTTAATGTCAATAATTTGAATCACATGGTCATCACTGGTGGCAACATACAATTGACTCTGGTCGTGACTGAGTGCGATACCTCGCGGCCGTTGACCTATTGGAATGGTTGCTACCAACTCCCCTAGATCTGGATCAACCACTGCCAAGGCATTATCTTTTTCAAGAGTGATATAAATTGTCTCAGCCGCCACTGTCCTCAACACACACGATGGCACCCATAGCAAAACCAGATAAATACAACAGACTATTCCTTTACTCATTACAATCTACTTCCCGCTGGTCATAACCTAATGTATCCAACTCAGTTATGGGGTGTAAAAAACCCTGTATCGGCGCCGTAGCCACCATGGCACGCGGTGCTGCTAATAAAACAGGCTGTCTTAATTGTCCATTCCAAGAGCGGAATGACAAAGGCTTCCCTTTGTATCCTTGTAAGGTAAATTGATCACTCAGCAAATAAGCCTTAATTTTTTCTGGCTCACTAGATCCCACTCGAATAATTGCCTCCCCATAACTACGGATAGCCAAATAGGCCGCATAGTCTTTTTCTGTCATACGCCGTCCTGATTGGGCTTTAAAACGATTTTGAATTTGTACCGCACCCCATTGTTCATGGGTTTTATGCCATGCGGTAGGTACCAACCCCTGAGTCCCCACGACTGGCCTAGGCTTCCAAGTTCGGTAACTTAAATACTCACCAAAAAGACCTTGCTCATCTGCTACCACCAAGACATCGTAGTCGACACCCTGCGTGAAAACAGAGACCTCCTCTTGGGCTGTTCTGCGTGCATCATAATCATGCAGCCAAGTTTTCTGAGCAACAAGAGTACTACCAAAACGCTTAGCCGCACGCTTCAAAGCTTGAGAAAAAAGCTTATCTTCATTCGTGAGTCCTTGCACTAGAAACCATTTCACCCAACGTTTCTTTAATAAATATTGCGCCAAGGCATCCGCACGCATGGCGCGACTGGGTGCAAGATAAAAAACATGATTACCACACCCTTGTTGACGAAAATGATCTGCACGTGAAACGACATCCATAATTAGGGTAGATTTATTCATGGCTAATTGCTTCATTTCCAACAAAGCATTATCGCCGAGCGCTGCCACAATCAGTGCTTTTTCCTCGAAAAAAATACTGTTATCTTTTGGATTAACGCCCTGTTCAGACCATTGTTTTTCAAGGAGCTTAAACTGATGACCTGTGAATTTCCCGGTGGTATTATTATCTTCGATCGCTAACAAAGCCCCCTGTAGGCCTTCATCTTTAGGAATACTATCAAGATTTGATAACGCTGGTTTTTGCGCTTGTTTTTGAGAGATATAAACAATCTCAATAGGTACCGTATCTGCACAGAAAACAGTCAGCGGAACAAACCATAGAATAACGGACAGACCAAACCACCGATTAGAAAGAAAATTCATCCCTTGTGGTTTACTTAAATTCAAACTGATTACCTCTGCTAGCCATGATAAATTTCTCGCAACCGCTATAACTCACGTAGAACTTAGGCTCGATATTATGCCTTATTCGTTATCAACAATAATATGAAATTATAAATCGATTTTCATTTTTAGCGGTAAAATTAAGCTATTCTTTAAAACTGTCTTGTTTCATAGCCACTGAAATCACCATGCAATCTTCTTACCTTAGTCAAATTACAATCTATCCGATCAAATCCTTAGCGGGCATCTCGGTTAATCAATGGCCTGTGACTTCACGTGGCTTAAAATACGACCGTCAATGGATGATTGTTGATCAACAAGGACAGTTTTTAAGTCAACGTCAACTCCCCAAAATGTCATTAATCAAAACCACCATCACGAAAAACCACTTAATCTTATCTGCACAAGGTATTGAGGACCTGACTCTGGACTTAACCCCTGATAAAAAAGAAGATTGTTCTGTTTCAATTTGGAACGATCAATGCATGGCTTGGACTGTCTCAACAATCGCTAATAAATGGCTGAGTGATGTTTTAAATTGTTTTTGTCAACTCGTCTATCAACCAGAACAATATACTCGCCTTATTGATCAAACTTTTGGCCTAGCCTCTGACCAAATTTACTTTTCGGATGGTTTTCCTTTTCTTTTGATCTCGGAAAATTCCTTAGCCAGCTTAAATTCAGCGATGAATCTATCACTACCCATGTTACGGTTTAGACCCAATCTGGTCATTGCTAATTGCTCAAGCTATGCCGAAGATTTTTGGCGTGAAATACAAGTAGGTGAGATATTCTTCCGACTCCCTAAACCCTGTTCACGTTGTGCAATCACCACTATAGACACCACGGCAGGAACAATGGGGAAAGAACCACTCACAACACTGAACAAACTCAGAAAATGGAACAATCAAGTTTTTTTTGGTCAAAATGCAATTCATAAAAACACCGGCATTCTGCACATTGGCGACCTACTTATTGTCAATCAAGAAGGCCCTCAACAACCCCCTCTTTAGAGCAACTCATGTTAAAATGCTATTAACCTAAAACAAATCTTATTAGCGCTCTTATTCATACTGCCTACTTGACGTGACTTCCTCCCTTTCTCATCGACCCAACAAAAAAATTTCCTGGGCCGATATTTATCACTTAGCACGAAGACATAAACCCAAATTAATTAGTGCTCATATTATGGCCCTGCTAGCGACCATGGCTAGTGTTCCAATACCACTGCTGATGCCCTTGTTGGTTGATGAAATTCTCCTCAACAAGCCTGACATCACCTTAACAACACTAAACCAATTACTTCCCTCTCAATGGCATAACCCGCCTGTTTATATTATAACCATCTTGGTTTTCAGCCTACTACTTCGCTTAGCTTCAACCAGTCTGGCTATTTTACAAAGTCGAAGTTTTTTCTTGATCTCAAAAGATATCATCTTTAATTTACGCTGCCGACTCATCCAAACACTACAAACCGTCTCAATGAAAGAATACGAATCATTGGGTTCTGGGCGTGTCATCACGCATTTGGTCACTGACCTAGAAACACTGGATACCTTTATTGGCTCTACCATCAGTAAATTACTGATTTCCTTTTTATCCATTACTGGCATAGCCATCATCCTATTATGGCTTCATTGGCAGCTCGGCTTATTTATTTTACTGCTTAACCCGATTGTTATTTATTTCACACGATTAGCCGGAAAGCGAATAAAAACCTTAAAAGCAAATGAGACGACTGCTCTCAGCATCTTTCAACAATCGTTAACTGATACCTTGGAAGCGATTCACCAAATTCGTGCCAGTAACCGCGATCAGCATTACTTTAGTGAACTGAAGTTAACCGCCGAAACCGTTAAAACAACAGCGACCGCTTTTGCATGGAAAAATGAGGCCGCAAACCGCCTCAGTTTTATTATTTTCTTATTTGGTTTTGATATTTTTCGCGCTCTGTCCATGTTAATGGTTTTATATTCAGGTCTTTCTATTGGTCAAATGCTCGCAGTCTTTGGCTACCTTTGGCTCATGATGGGACCCATCCAAGAAATACTCGGCATTCAATATGCTTATTTCAGCGCTAAAGCCGCTCTATTACGTCTAAACAACATCAGTGACTTAAAACAAGAACCCGTCATCATAGAAAGCAAAAATCCTTTCTCAAGCACGCACAGCTCTAGCCTTACGATTGAAAACCTGCACTTTCATTACAACGCCTCTCACCCTATTTTAAAGGGCGTTAACCTACACATTCCGGCTGGACATAAGGTGGCATTAGTCGGTGCTAGTGGGGGTGGAAAATCAACCCTAATCCAAATCCTTATCGGGCTATACCCGACCACACAGGGAAATATATATTATGATGGTGTACCCATGAACCAAATCGGGCTTAATACCATCCGTGAAAACGTAGTCACCGTATTACAAAACCCTATTTTATTTAATGATACGATTCGAGCCAATCTCACCTTAGGACGCGACTGTCCCGATGCTGATTTATGGACGGCTTTGGAAATTTCTCAACTCAAAACCACCGTCAAAGGCCTTAACTTAGCACTAGAAACTCCCGTCGGTCGTCAAGGATTAAAATTATCCGGCGGACAACGACAGCGTCTTGCTATTGCGCGAATGATCCTTTCAAAGCCCAATATTGTCATTTTAGATGAGGCCACTTCTGCACTGGATAGTCAGATTGAAAATGATTTACACAACGCCTTAAAAGAATTTTTACAGGATCGTACGACTATTATCATTGCTCATCGCCTGAGCGCTGTAAAACAAGCTGATCACGTTTATGTTTTCGATAATGGTCAAATCTGCCAACAAGGCCACCCCGAAACTCTTATCAAGCAAAAAGGACTCTATGCTCAATTATACGGTGAATAATAATGTCCTTTAAAATTGACTTACACAGCCACTCATACTTCTCAGACGGCACTTTGTCCCCAGAGCAACTCATTATTCGTGCTGAAACACTGCAAGTGAGTCACTTAGCACTCACCGACCATGACACCGTAGCCGGCCTAATTGAAGCCCATAGTCATTCCCAAGCCAGCCCATTAACCCTAATCAATGGCATTGAACTTTCCACAACATGGAATAATCAATGCTTTCACATTGTGGGACTTAATATCGACCCTAATGATTCTACTTTACAACGTGGAACTTTATTATTAGGCCAAACTCGATTCGAACGCGCAGAAAAGATTGCCTATAAACTCTCCAAGAGAGGTATTCCCGGCGCCATGGATTACGTTTTAAAAAAAGCAGGACATGGTATGATTACCCGCTCACATTTTGCCCAATACTTGCTCGAAGAAAACCATGTCAGTTCTTTTCAAAGTGCATTTGATAAATATTTGGGTGATGGAAAATCAGCTTTTGTGAGTACCTCTTGGGTGGAATTAGAAACCGCGGTGAACTGGATTACAGATGCTGGTGGCCAGGCTATTATTGCGCACCCTTTACAATATAAACTAACAACGAACAAGTTAAAAAGATTACTTACTGCATTTAAACTGGCTGGCGGTGCAGGGATTGAAATCGTTACTGGCAATAACAATCCGGATGATATACGCAAGGCCAGCCAATTTGCACGCACATTTGATCTTTATGGTTCTGTAGGATCAGATTTCCACTCTGATAAAAACAAATGGATTGAACTCGGTCGTTTAGCACCACTCCCCCATGACATTAAACCCATTTGGGATTTATTTTAATCACTGTTACGTTATCGACTTATGACTCCAAAACCCTTCTGGGAAGAAAAAAAGCTGTCTGAAATGAGCCACAGCGAATGGGAATCTTTATGTGACTCATGCGGTAAATGCTGTTTACATAAATTGGAAGACGAAGACACGGAGGAAATATTTTATACCAGTGTGGTTTGTGATCTAATCGATCTGGACACCTGTACCTGCACACGTTATTGTGAACGAACCCATTTAGTTCCTGATTGTCTAAATTTGAAACAACACAATTTCAGTGACTATATCTGGCTTCCCACAACCTGTGCCTATAAATTATTAGCTGACGGCGAAAAGCTCCCAGATTGGCACCCTTTAATTGCTAAGGACAAAGAATCCGTTCACGATGCAGGGGTTTCAATACGAAGTTATGCCATGAAAGAATCACAAATTGATGCCATTGAGGAACATATTATCCATTGGCTCGATTAATCTGGCCCTTGCCGTTTAAATTAAGCTTCCTCTAGCCACTCAGAAAGTGCCCCGATGACTTCTTTGGCTTGTTTCTCACTGGAAATATTAAATTTTGACTTCTGTTGATATTCACCATTTCTCTTTTGGTAACGACGTATCGTATATTTATCCGGGCCATATTCTTCGGCACTACGGTTCCAATCTTGGTAACGATAGATGATTGTTGACCACGCACCTTTACTGAGTACTTTCTTATCTAATTCTTTAACCGTTTGAATATCTCCATCCGTATAATTAACGGTGAGTTCATCTATTGTTTCCGCCATATCAGTTCCTTAAAATTTATTATCGTTGTTGAGAAATGAACTGTCCAAAAGCCCGACTTCCATCCCCTGTTTCGATGGTCGTCATGATTGTTAAGGTTGTTGCATCAATTACGCTAACGGTACCATCAAACCAATTCGCAACATATACCCGCTTACCATCAGGATGCGTACTAATACCTTCAGGTTTTTCACCGACTTCGATTTGCTTAATTTCGGTTAATGTCTGCGTGTCAATCACTGAAACAGTGGTGTCATCTTGATTAGTAACAAATAATAAAGTGTCGTGCAATGCTAAGGCACTGGCATAAGGACGACTGCCAACCTTAACTTTACCCACTCTTTTTAAGCCTGCTGTTGTGAGAATTGAAACATCATCACTCTCAACATTAGACACATAAATTCGCTGTCCATCTTGATCTATAGTCAGACCAAAAGGATGCGTTCCAACCTTAGTTGTATTCCTTATTTTGAAGGTGTTCAGATCAATTTGAGAAACACTGTCATCAACACGGTTAGCGACATAAAGCCACCGGTCATCTGGACTGACAGCCATCCCCGAAGGGGATTGACCCACTGCTATCGTGGTTAATAATTTGAAATCGTGCGTATCAAAAACAGCAATATTATTTTCATACCAATCGGCCACAAAGACACGTTCGCCTTGGTTATCACTAACAATCCCCAAAGCGCCGTTACTGGTCGTGACCTTGCGTTTAAGTTTAAAATTATTAGCATCGAGAACGCTAAAACCATTCCCTATAGGTGTACTGATATACACATGTGATTTTTGTTTATTAACGGCAACGCCAACAGGCTTACCAGTAACCGTAACTGTTTCAATCACTTCATTACTGGTGGTGTCAATTACCGAAACATTATTATCCAATTGATTGGAAATAAAGGCAAAAGACGCCGCGACGGTTAAAGATGGCACCACTGCTAAAACCAGCAAAACAATGACGCCAAACATTGTCATCTTAGAATTTATTGACACTTTAGAATTATTAAATAAATCTAATTTAAGCGCTGTTGTCATGCCAATAAACCCCTCGGTGACATGTGAATAGTTATCGTTTTATTTTAAATTTAATCGCTGTATCTTTAGCGCCTGATTCAAATTTGCCTAATAAATTTGCTAACCCTGCTTTAAGAACAGCCGTGACCGCTTTATCAGCGGCATCTTCATTTAATTCACTGGGTGGATTATTATTCAAATAACCACGGTAATAAGTCGCAACCCATTTAACTACTGAACTACCACCTTTTCCTTTAACAGAAAGGGTTGCTGCATAATTGCTCACAGGAAGTACTGGTACCTTCTCATCTTGACCAGAATGGGTAATGGTTTTAACCGTACTCATCTCAGTAATTTTATACTTATACGACATTTTATCGGCTTTATAGGCTTTTAACTGTTCAGTAATAGTGCCACCGCCTTTTAACGTAAGCACCCGAGTTGCTTTTTTCTTATTGCCGCCTTTTCCTTCAGTGCCTGCGATTGCAGGGTGCCAACTCATATCATCAAAATTCTTGATAACTGCCCAAATTTTATCAGCAGGCGCATTAATTTTAACCGTGGCTGTTAGTTTTCCACGCACTGGGCCATGAGCCTGTGCAGCAGACATAAAAATAAAAAATAAAATGCTTAATAATACAGAAACTTGTTTCATGCTGATTTCCTTCCTCAGGCCGTAAAAATAAAAAATAATTATAAAGGATTATAGCGAACGCTAATATGAAATATTACCTTTAGCCGATTAATTAGTCACTGAAAATGCTTATAATTAATCCTATTCAAGCCAATTCTAATGGTAACTATTATTGTTAACTCAAAAGACCAACGAGCCAACTGGAACAACAATAATTGAACGGTGTTCGTCAAACTGACCCACACATTTTACAGCGCCTTTGTGGGCCAACTAACCGACACAGCCATTGTCATTAAAAAGCTGCAATAGCCTTTAACACATCCGTTCGACTAATGATCCCAACAAAACCATCGTCATCACAAACAGGAAAACTTCTTATATGAGTATTGTTGAACTGTTGAGCCACCTCAAGAATACTTGATTCCGCCTTGACAGTCACCACATCAGAAGTCATGAAATCACCCACACTACCCCCCATATCCTGATTATAGGTTGCACCAATGGCGATAGCCATACAATCTTTTTCTGTAAAAATACCAATAAGTTCATTGGCATCATTAATCACAGGTGCACTGGTTATCTTGGCTTTTACCATGGTTCTAATGGCTTCAAAGATGTTAGTTGACGTTGAAAAAGTCACAACAGATGCTGTCATATAATCTGAAACTTTAATTTTAGTAAGCATTACAACCTCCAGAGCCTAGTGAATGATTTTCCCTCTATTAGAAGACACCTTGAATTTTGTTCAAAACAACATAAAAATAGATTATTAAGCGCTATCCGCTTCTAATTTCTTTCGTTTAGCACATTTTTTCAAACAGACACAACTGCCATTGTTAGCACCACCACACGAACCTTTAATGGCTTGTCGACCAAAAATGACCCCTACGGCCATTATTAATACAATAGTTAGCATGAAAAAAAAGGTAATAATAAAGATATTCATTAATGCACCTGCTCAAGTAATTGGTATTGTGGCGTACTACGCTCTACAAACCCATCATCTGTTTTTAAAATAAATAAAACCGCTAAATTTTGTTGTTTAGCTAATTCTAACCCTTTTTCTTCTCCGAGCACCATAAAAGTAGTCGCAAAAGCATCTGCTGTCATCGTTGACTCATGTAAAACTGTAACCGACACCACCGTATGAGCAATCGGATAACCCGTTCTGGGGTCAATCGTATGAGAATAACGCACACCGGCTTTCTCAAAATAATTACGATAATCACCTGATGACGCAATTGCGACATCGCTAACAGCTAAAATTTGCTGAATTGTCCGCCGATTCACTGTTGGCTTTTCAATGGCAATTCGCCACGAACGCCCCGCTCCACTGACCCCTTTTAAACGTAACTCGCCACCAATTTCAATCATAAAATTATTGACCTTATGACTTTCAAGCAATTGGGCTACCTCATCCACAGCATAACCTTTTGCCAATGCCGAAAAATCTAAAAACAAATTGTTTTTCAACTTTTTTAACATTAAACGGGAAGTATCCCAAACTATATTTTCAGTCCCGGTTACAGCTAAAAGACTCTGGATTTTTTCCTTCGCCGGTATCTGAGCATCAGAAGGATCAGGACCAAACCCCCACAGATTAACCAGAGGCCCAATGGTTGGATCAAAAGCACCGTGAGATAATTTATTTATTCTTACTGCTTCGGTCAATACTTTAGCGAAAGCAGGCGTCACCGTTATCCACTGGCCACTAGGCTGCGCATTGACTCTAGAAATTTCAGACTTAGTTTTATACGTTGAAAATTGACTATCTAATTCGTTTAACCTTAATTTAATTAAATCCTTTAAGGCCTGTGCTGTAAGCGTATCGGGTAGATGAGGGATTTTGACAGTGAACTGCGTTCCCATTGTCAAATCATTGTATTCAACACCATACAATGGCTTATCAACTTCTTGCTGCTGACAACCTACTAATAAAAAAACGAGGAAAAAGACAGTACCTTTTCCTCGTTTTTTTACCTTAAAAAACTTAAGGTTTGAAAATATCGTTACTTTAAAAAAAATAATTAACCACCAAAGTCATCCAACATAATGTGGTCACTTTCAACACCTAAATTCTCTAACATGTTGATAACCGCCGTATTCATCATGGGAGGCCCACACATATAAAACTCACAATCTTCCGGAGAAGGATGGTCTTTCAAATAGTTCTCTAGCAATACGTTATGAATAAAGCCGGTATAACCGTCCCAATTATCTTCAGGCATCGGATCCGATAACGCACAATGCCACTCAAAATTATCATTTTCCTTGGCTAATTCGTCAAAATCATTGACGTAGAACATTTCTTTAACACTTCGTGCCCCATACCAAAATGAAATTTTACGGTTCGACTTAACACGTCTTAATTGGTCAAAAATATGTGACCGCATAGGAGCCATACCTGCACCGCCGCCCACAAAAATCATTTCATTTTCAGTCTCTTTAGCAAAAAACTCACCAAATGGTCCCGAAATAGTACATGAGTCACCTTCTTTTAAATTAAAAATATAAGAAGACATAATGCCAGGAGGCACGTCTTCTGCTGCACCCGGTGGTGGTGTTGCTATCCGAACATTAAGCATAATAATCCCTTCCTCGTCGGGATAATTTGCCATTGAGTAAGCTCGTAAAGAAGGTTCTTTCACATCTGAAGTGAATCTCCATAAATTAAACTTATCCCAATCTTCTCGGAATTTTTCACCAATATCATAATCTTTATAATGTGCTAGATACGCAGGTGATTCAATTTGAATGTACCCGCCAGCTCTAAAATCTACATTTTCACCGAGTGGTAACTCCAACACTAATTCTTTAATAAACGTGGCAACGTTATTATTAGATCTAACTTTACATTCCCATTTTTTAACACCAAATACATCTTCTTCAACATGTATTTTCATATCTTGTTTGACAGTGACTTGACAAGATAAACGATCACCTTCAGCCGCTTCTCTTTTAGTAATGTGAGATGTTTCCGTCGCTAAAATCTCACCACCGCCCTCGTAAATTTTAACTTTACATTGCGCACACGTTCCACCACCTCCGCAAGCAGAGGGAACAAATAAACCTTGATCAGCTAATGCCGATAACAATTTTTCACCCACAGGCACATGAATGGTTTTTTCATTATTAATTAATATCTCAACATCACCTGATGAAACAAGTTTACTTTTAGCGCCAACGATAATAAAAACAAGCGCAATTACAATTACTGTAAATAAAATAACGCCTAATCCAATTTCCAGCATTTCTATACCTTTTAGAGTTGAATTCCAGAGAACGCCATGAAGCCAAGTGACATCAGACCTGCTGTAATAAATGTGATTCCAAGACCTCTTAAGCCATCTGGAATATCACTGTATTTAAGTTTTTCACGTACGCCCGCCATCACAACGATTGCAAGCGCCCAACCTAAACCACTACCGACGCCATAAACCACACTTTCACCAAAGTCATAATCGCGCTCAAGCATAAATAAGCTACCCCCTAAAATAGCGCAGTTTACGGTAATCAGCGG
Source organism: Methylococcales bacterium (assembly GCA_030753675.1). GTDB lineage: Bacteria > Pseudomonadota > Gammaproteobacteria > Methylococcales > Methylomonadaceae > OPU3-GD-OMZ. The sequence goes on along the minus strand of JASMBU010000002.1, from coordinate 104,160 downwards.
TAAGAAAATACCTAAAGCATGAAATAACGCCGGAAAATACTTATCCAGAATCATTTCCAGAATCTGAACCATTGCCGCAATAATGCCAATAAAACTTAATAGTGCTAAGAAACTTAAATCAACACCTGTAATACCCAGCCACGACAGCGCATCTTCTTTTAACAACGCGTTATAAATAAAGTTATTAACCGGTACAGTTAGTGTTTGAACTACCATCACGGCAATACCAAGGCCCATGGCCGTCGATATCTTCTTCGATACGGCTAAAAACGTACACATTCCCAGAAAAAATGACAGTGCTAAATTTTCTATAAAAACGGCTTTAACAAAAAGGCTAATATAAGCTTCCATCAGTGATGCCCCCCTTCACCATGAGCAATAGCTGAAATCTTATAATCGGGTGCTTCTACCTGAGCAGGTTTCCAAGATCTAAAGGCCCAAATAATCAGACCAATAATAAAGAAAGCACTGGGCGGTAATAACATTAATCCATTCGGCTCATACCATCCGCCATCTTTGGTTAGTTTTAAAATTTCTATACCGAACAATTTCCCGGCGCCGAGTAATTCCCTGAAAAAAGCAACAATTAAAAGAATTAAACTATAACCTAAGCCGTTACCAATCCCATCAACGAAACTATCCCAAGGTGGGTTTTTCATGGCATAGGCTTCTGCCCGTCCCATTACAATGCAATTGGTAATAATCAATCCAACGAAAACAGACAACTGCTTACTGATATCATAAACAAATGCCTTCAGAATCTGATCAACAACGATAACCAATGAAGCAATAATCGTCATCTGAACAATAATCCGAATACTACTTGGAATATGGTTCCGCACCATACTAATCGCCGCACTAGAACAAGCAACAACGGCCGTTAACGCAATAGCCATAATAATAGATGTTTTCATCTGCGAGGTGACCGCCAGCGCAGAACAAATCCCAAGAACCTGTAGTGTAATAGGATTATTGTCGACTAACGGGTCAACAAGTACTTTTTTAGTTTCAGCCTTCATACGCCTTCTTCCTTACCCTTAGTTGTCCTAACCTTATTTAAATAAGGTGCAAATCCTTCATCCCCCATCCAATAACGTATTAAATTAGAAACACCGTTACTGGTAAGAGTCGCTCCGGCTAAACCATCAACTTGATGTTCAGCTCCTGCCCTTGATACGTCCACAATCCCTTTTACCAGTCGTAAAACTGGTACTGAGTCCGCACTATAAACTTTTTTTCCTTTCCATAATGCTCGCCAAGTTGGATTAACGACTTCGCCCCCTAGGCCTGGAGTTTCAGCCTGATCATAGAAATTGATACTTTGGACGGTCTGACCATCCGCATCAAGCGCTAAAAACCCATACATAGTAGACCACAATCCGTAACCATGAACCGGTAAAATAATACTGCTTATTTGTCCACCTTTTTTAACCAAATAAACTTTAGCTTTTTTAGATTTGACCTTAATACTTGCTATATCTAATTTACGTGGAATAACTTTATTTTGCTGTGGGTCTTTAGCCGCCTTTCGCTGGTCAAAGCTGACGACATTAATTGAATCGTCATATTCACCTGTTTTTAAGTCTACAATTTTAGCTTCTATTTGGGTTTCAAAGGCTTGATCAATATCCATATCTGCTTCAAGCAAACCCGCTACATCAAGGATATTCTTTTTCATATCCAATGCTTTATTGTAGATTTGCAATGGCTTTAAACCCACTGCTGAAAAAGATACTAATACCGCACACACCAGACACAACGCCAAGGCAACCGCAATGGTTTTCTCTAAGCTATCATTCCCTAATGCCAATATGCGGTCTTTATAGGCACTCAACCCTGATGCTGATGGAGAAGTCTCTAGATCATTTTGATCTTTATTATCATTAGACATGACGCTTAATCCTTCTGCTTATATTGGCTTGAATTACAAAATAATCAATAATTGGGGCAAACATATTAGAAAACAAAATAGCTAACATCATACCCTCACTAAAAGCAGGATTTACGACCCTAATCAAAACCACCATGACACCAATGAGCCCCCCGTAAAACCAACGTCCCGTATTTGTCATCGAAGCAGAAACAGGATCTGTTGCCATATAAGCCATACCAAATGCAAAGCCACCCAATGTTAAGTGCCAATACCATGGCAAAGCGAACATCGGATTTGTTTCACTACCAATAATATTCAACAACAAACTCATCAGAACCATACCTGAAAAAACACCCACGATAATGCGATACGATGCAATTCGTGTGTATAACAAAAAGGCGATCCCTACCATACAGGCTAACGTAGATGTTTCACCAATAGAACCCGGAATAAAACCAAAGAATGATTGCATCCAAGTGATATTAGCGGCATTAATAGCCTCAACACCTCCGGTTACCGCCAAACTTAAAGGTGTCGCCGCCGTAAAACCATCTACAGCAACCCACACTGCATCACCCGATAAGGATGCAGGGTATGCAAAAAATAAAAAGGCTCTTCCTGTTAAAGCAGGATTTAAGAAATTTTTACCGGTTCCACCAAAAACTTCTTTTCCGATAACAACACCAAAAGAAATTCCCAATGCAACCTGCCACAAAGGAATATCGGGCGGCATAATGAGTGTAAAGAGCATAGATGAAACTAAAAAACCCTCATTGACTTCATGTTTTCTTACAGTTGCGAATATAACTTCCCAAATGCCACCTACTGCAAGCGTTACTATATAAATAGGGAAGAAATAAAGCATCCCGTGAACCATACATGACAATGGATTACTGGAATTATACCCCAATGAATTCATTATCAAATCTCGCCACCCATCGGTACTGGCTTTGCCCATAGACTCTAATGCTAAATTAGCCTGATAACCGGTGTTATACCAAGCCATCATTACACAGAGTAACGTTGCCAAAACCACATAGGTCATGGTTCTTTTTAGATCATTACCATCTCGTACGTGTGTAGCCCCCTGAGTTACATCCGACGGGGTATACAAAAAAGTATCCACCATTTCATAGAGGCCATAATATTTCTGTAACTTACCACCCTCTGTAAAATGCGGCTCGACTTTATCTAATAACTTTCTTGTCGCCGCCATTACCCTTCCTTCTCAATTTTAGTTAAATTGGACCGCAAAACCGGTCCGAAATCATGTTTACCCGGATCCACAAAAGTAAAAAGCGCAAGATCTTCTTCTGTTAACTCCAAACAACCCAAGAGTTGAGCTTGGTCACTATCACCAACAACCAATGCTTTTAGTAGTGGTGTCGATAAAATATCCATCGGCATAACGGCCTCATAAACACCAATAGGAACAATGGCTCGAGGACTACCGTTCTTAGTGGTTGTTAATGGGAACTGACGACCAGTATTCCGCGTTAGACTAGAGGTATAAATATTAATTGCTGAATATTTATTTTTACCGGGAACGATCCAACCAAAAAACTCACGCTCTCGACCTTCTTGAAGAACCGAGACTTGATCATGGTAGTAACCTAAATAACCGGCCCAACCATGTGCGCTACGGCCATAAAGCACTGAACCTGAAACAGCTCTATTTTCACCTTCCGCTAACTCATCGGTTATTAACTCACTAATGTTAGCACCAACACGTGTTTTCAATAATCGCGGTTTTTTAACAGAAGGTCCTGCTAACGCAATTACACGTTCAACATTTAGTTTCCCCGAGGTAAATAAAGCACCCATCGCTAACACTGACTGGTAACTTAAATGCCAAACAAACTTATCGATATTAACTGGATCCAAATAATGAATATGCGTACTGACTAACCCTGCAGGATGCGGCCCTGAGAATTCAGCCTCTACAACTTGATCACCCTCAATCGTTGGAATAACAGCATCAGGCGCCTTACAAAGAAAAACCCGCCCCTCAGTTAATCTTGAAATAATCGACAACCCATTTTTGAAATCATCTTCACGTCTTTTAATGACCACCTCAGGATTCGCTGCCAAAGGATTTGTATCAATAGCGGTTACAAAAATTGAACTAGGCGTGCTTGAAACTGAAGGAATCTTACCGTAAGGTCTGGTTCGAAAAGCGGTCCACAACCCTGACTGGGTCAGATTGCTCTTCACTTGATCAGCTGTTAACGATGTTAACTGCTCTGGGGTGTATTTTTTAAAAACCACTTGGGCGGTACCTTTTAGTTCAATCTCAACTGATTGAAGTACCCGCTTTGCGCCTCGGTTAATATTTTTGACTTTACCTGCACCGGGCGAAGTAAAAAAAACACCCGGATTTTTTTTGTCTTCGAATAAAACCTGCCCTAATTTAACCGCGTCACCTTCCGAAACCATCATTTTTGGCTTCATACCAATATAATCAGGCCCTAAAACAGCGACCGAACTAATCTTATTTCCTTTCTTTATGACCTGCTCGGGCTCGCCCGTAATTGGCAAATCGAGGCCTTTATCAAGAGTAAAATGCATAATAATTTAATGTGTTGATAGATAATTTGCTGCTTGTCTCTTTCGTGAATAACCACCAACTTACAGCAATCATGAGAGAGGCAAGTAAAACCCCTATTACATCATATTATCTTGCTATACTCAATAAAATATAACCGCAAAAAATTAGCCACCTCTGTCAACAAAAAACTAAATGCGCGATAAGTATGTCCAGCTATTTACGGCTACTGCGCCTATTCAAACAACCAAAAGCATATTATTTAATGCTTTTCTAGCCAACGTGGCGTTAGGCTCTTGTACTGCTACTTGATTGACAACATGGCCCGCAACCAAATTCTCTAGAACCCAGGCTAAATGCTGTGGATCAGTTCTAAACATCGTTGAACACATGCTCACTGTTGCAGACATAAAGTGTACGTTTTTACCCTGACCTTTACATTCTTCATGCAACCGATTAACTAGATTCAATTCCGTTGCCACTAGCCAACGTGTATTAGGCTCAGCATCTCTAATGATTTGGAGAATTGTTTCTGTTGAGCCTATATAGTCAGCTTTCTGGCATACTTCAAAACTAGCCTCAGGATGGGCGATAACTAGAGTCTCAGGGTATTGCTGAAGAAAATCGTCAATATGTTCCGGCTGAAACACCTGGTGAACAGAACAAAAACCACTCCACAGAATTATTTTAGCATTTTGTATCTGCTCAATAGTGAGTCCACCCTGTGGTTTTCTGAAATCCCACAGAACCATTTCATCTAAAGGAATCCCCATATCAAAGCCTGTATTACGACCCAGATGCTGATCCGGGAAAAACAAAACTTTTTCACGCTTATCAAAACTCCATTGCAATATTTTTTTAGCATTCGATGAGGTGCAAACAATTCCATCATGCTGCCCACAAAAAGCTTTGAGGTCAGCCGCCGAATTAATATAGGTAATCGGTGTAACCCTTGACTCTACATCAATAATGTCCGCTAACTCTTCCCAGCATTTTTGCACATTAAATTGATTGGCCATATCAGCCATCGAACAACCTGCCGCTAAATCAGGTAAAATTGCAATTTGTTCGGGCCGAGACAAGATATCTGCCACTTCTGCCATAAAATGAACACCACAGAAGACAATATAGTCTGCTTCTGATTTTGCTGCATTTCTGGATAACTTCAGCGAATCCCCAGAAAGATCCGCAAACTTAAACACCTCATCACGTTGATAATGGTGTCCCAAAACAACACATCGCCGCCCAAGACTCTCTTTGGCCTGAATAATCCGTCGCTCACACTCCAGATCATCCAGAAGAGCATAGTCTTGAATAGGATAAGCACCATTGGTCATAACACTCAACTACCCTTAGTACTCTCTACTATAGGCTTAGACCGTAGTTTTATACCCAATTCTTTTAAATCTTTATCACTCACTGGCGCAGGGGCATTAACCAATGGGCATGCAGCTGTTTGCGTTTTAGGAAAAGCAATAACATCACGAATCGACGCTGAATCTGTCATCAACATAACCAATCGATCAACGCCAAATGCAATACCGCCATGGGGAGGACAACCAAACGTCAAAGCATCAAGTAAGAACCCAAATTTTTCCCGCGCCTCTTCAGCACCAACACCTAATAAGTCAAATACCGTTTGTTGCATCTCACTGTTGTGTATACGAATAGAACCACCACCCACTTCGCTACCATTCAAAACAAGATCATAAGCTTTTGACAACGCGCCGCCCGGATTCTCAAGCATCTCTTCACGCTCACAACTGGGTGCTGTAAAAGGATGATGGATAGCATGCCAATTTTCCTTTTCATCCGAACGCTCAAACATTGGAAAATCAACGACCCAAACCGGCTTCCACTTCCCTTCAATTAGGCCATGATCATTGCCAAGTTTAACACGCAGTGCACCGAGTGAATCATTAACCACTGTGGTCTTATCGGCCCCAAAGAAAACCAAATCACCGGTCTCAGCACCAACCTTGAGCAACACTTTCTCAACCACGTCATCGGGTATAAATTTTAAAATAGGTGACTGCAATCCTGCCATGCCGGCAGCACGGTCATTAACCTTAATATAGGCCAACCCTTTAGCACCATAAATACCCACAAACTTTGTTAACCCGTCAATTTCTTTACGCGATAATTTCGCCCCTTGAGGTAACCTCAACGCTGCCACACGTCCTAAAGGATTATTTGCAGGTCCAGAAAACACTTTAAATTCAACTCCCTTCATTTCGTCAGCAATATCGACTAATTCTAAAGGTATCCTAAGGTCAGGACGATCCGTCCCATAGCGCCGCATAGATTCTTCATAAGTCATCTGAGGGAATGACTCCGGCAAAGACTCGTTCAATGTCTCAGCAAACAAATGGCGAATCATTTGTTCCATAATGGCCATGATCTCGTCTTGATTCATAAAAGACGTTTCAATATCTAACTGGGTAAATTCTGGCTGACGGTCCGCGCGTAAATCCTCATCACGAAAACAACGAACCACTTGATAGTAACGATCCATACCAGAGATCATCAACAACTGCTTGTAAAGCTGAGGCGACTGAGGTAAAGCAAAAAAAGCATCATCATGAGTCCGACTTGGAACAATATAATCTCTCGCCCCTTCGGGTGTTGCTTTTGTTAAATAAGGTGTCTCAATCTCATAGAATTGATTGGCATCCAAAAAATTCCTTAAACACTTAGTAATATCACGGCGAAAACGCATTTTATTTAGCATTTCGGTTCGCCGTAAATCTAAGTATCGGTAACGCAAACGCATTTCTTCATTAACTTCAATGTCACTTTCAATAGGAAATGGCGGTGTCTCAGAAGCATTTAATACTTCAGCCTTAGTCACCAAAACCTCGATCTCCCCCGTAACCATATTAGGATTAATGGTTCCTTCTGGTCTTGGACGGACAACGCCTTCAATCGAAAGAACATACTCACTGCGTACGCTCTCGCCAAGCATGAAGGTTTCAGGTGAATCCGGATCAAAAACTATCTGCAACAAGCCTTCTCTATCTCTAAGGTCAATAAAGATAACACCACCATGATCGCGGCGTCGATGCACCCACCCGTATACGATTACTTTCTGCTCTAAATGTTTCTGGTTAACTTCACCACAGTAGTGGGTACGCATAATGCTCTCTTACCTAATCAAAAAAAGCGTCGATATTACTTTTTTAGCCTAACTATTGCAAGTACAGGCCTTAAAAATATTGACGCAAGCCAAACAATAAAATAATCATCACTACATTCACTCAACGGTCAAAACAACATGCGGTTAAACTAGTGCCCACAACTGCCAGATTTTGTCTCGCAACTGGCGGAATGTCCCGTAGTGGATTTTTCGTTTTTAGTTTTAGATTTTCCTTTAAAATCAGTTTCATACCACCCGGTACCTTTTAATCTAAAACCCGCCGCTGAAATCATTTTTTTCAAGCCCGGTTTTTGACACGCTGGACAGTCCGTTAACGGCTCGGCATTCATTTTCTGCAAGGCATCATGCGCGTTACCACAAAACTTGCATTTGTATTCATAAATAGGCATTTGTAACTCCAAAATTTAAATTAATCGTCTACCCTCTCAACCGGATAAACAACAAGAAAACTGACAACGCATGTATTAAATCATTCAGGTGGCGGGACTCACTTAGTACTTAAAACACGTCAAAACCTTGAAAATTCATGATGATAGCATAGCTCACGCCAAGTTAACACCCATTTACCCAGTACGTTACTGTAAAAAACACTCGCCTCACCACAACAAAAAAAATCCATGTTAAAGCATAGTTTAGGGGGTTGAAATCAGTTATATTATTAACGAATAGCTTCACTGTGGCCTGTAAAATCATATTTTTTCAGACATCAACACCGTAAATAAACAAGGAGCCTCAATCATGATTAATGCCTTAATAACGATTTACATTCTTTGCTGGACCTATCAAGGCGGCGTACGCACGGGTAAAACAAACTTATTTAAATGGGTTGTCATCAACGCAGTCACCTTCTTTGCCATACAATTTGCATGGGCGTGGATTGATAACTTTCTTTTTTTATCAGAAACCAGACCCGTATGGGGACCCCGCATAGCAGGATTCTTGGTTGCCGCTGTCATTCGCACTAAGCTCGTCATGCACACAAGCCTCACACCCAAAAACTTATTCAGCCACCTTAATATTTTCAAAGGGACTATCGAAAGAAAAGATCATTTGTTTTAGTCTACTTTGTTAACCCGTAAAACCTAGCCTAAAAAGTCACATCGCAGGCACACAAACAACTTCAACCTGCCTCTTAAACAACAAGGTGTTATGAATAAGATAACCATTACCACCCCGGACGACTGGCACATCCATGTGCGATCAGGAAAATTACTAAAAACTGTTATTTCACACACAGCTAAACGCTTCAAAAGAGCCATTATTATGCCTAACCTGAATCCGCCGGTAACAACGGTCTCTAAAGCGCTTCAGTATCGCAATGAAATTCTTCACGCACTTCCTAAAAAAAGTGACTTCAACCCTTTAATGACTCTGTACCTAACTGACTCCACCTCAGTAAAAGACATTCATGACGCCGCTGAATCCGAGCACATCCATGGTTTTAAATTGTACCCTTCAGGTGCCACCACTAATTCTCAATCAGGCATCTCACAATTAGAAAAAACATACCCGTTGCTAGAAACCATGCAGAAGCTGGCTATTCCACTGCTAATTCATGGTGAAGTCACCGACAGTGATATAGATATCTTCGACCGTGAAAAAGTTTTTATTGAACGCCACTTAACCACGATAATTCAAAAATTTCCTGCGTTACGCATCGTACTCGAACACATAACAACAAAAGAAGCTGTTCATTTCATTCAAACACAACCTCAACACGTTGCAGCCACGATTACGCCTCAACACCTTATGTTTAATCGAAATGCTTTTTTAGTGGGCGGCATTAAACCCCATCATTACTGCCTCCCTATCATCAAACGAGAAATCCATCGACAAGCACTCATCGCCGCCGCAACCAGCGGCAACCCTAAGTTCTTTCTAGGGTCGGATAGTGCCCCACACCTAAGACACCATAAAGAATCAAGCTGTGGATGTGCCGGCTGCTTTTCCGCTCATGCTGCTATTGAATTTTATGCCGAAATTTTTGAACAAGCCGACGCACTCTCAAAGCTAGAAGGATTTGCCAGTCATTTTGGCGCTGATTTCTATCAACTCCCGCGGAATACGTCAACACTTTGTCTCGTTAAAGAAAACTGGGACATTCCTACAGCCTACCCGTCAGATGAGCACGAAATCATACCGCTCAATGCAGGCCAACACTGTACCTGGAAAATTATATAAATAAAAAAAGGGGCGTGTTATCTTAAAACACACCCCTTTACAAAAAGTCGAAATAAAAAGCTGACGCTTTGGTTACTCCATATCAATCAGAACTTCAAAATCATCTGGCATGTCACCATCTGAAACCAAAAATTGCCGCTTCTGTATATAAGCATCTTTCAAAAACGAATAACGGTCTAAAGCTGCTTCTTCAGCAATTTTCCGCGTATTTAAGTTATCTGAACTTTCATCAAGCGCAAGCAATGCACCTGCACCAAAACTCACAGCCGGAATACCTATATAAGATAAGGGGTGCATGGCAATATCACCTAACAGACCAACAATCCCACGTGGCGTGGAGGAGCCCAGAAAAGGCACAACCATATAAGGACCTGACGATACTCCCCAAAAAGCTAGGGTCTGACCAAAATCTTCTTGATGCTTAGGTAAATCAATCATCGTTGCCACATCAATAAAGCCACCGACTCCAACGGTTGAATTCACTAAAAAACGACCCAAATCCGACCCACCCTGCACTAGTTTCAATTGAAAAAGGTCATTGATAAAAACACCGATATCATCCAGATTGTTGAAAAAATTACTGACCCCTGTATCTGCAAAATCAGGCATCACCCACTGATAGCCTTCACTGACCGGCTTTAGGAAATAATCATCTACTCCATCATTGAATGATAAAACATCGCGGTTCCAATCTTCCATGGGATCGTCGGCTAAAACGTTACCCGAACCCACAAGCATAAAAAAAGCTAACGCCACAGCTGTCAACCAACTAGCACCTGTATTATTTATTTTCATTTCCCTAACACCTAAAAGTTTCCATATAATATCGTGTATAAAGCGTTAACATATCATAAAAGATTTTTTTTTTCGACCTTATCTAAGACAATCAAGTTTCTATTCAACATTGCCTTAAGCCAACTCGACAACGCCCTATAACTTATGAATGCAAAAAAACAGCCCATCAATGAACGATTTCGTGGCTACCTTCCTGTTATTGTTGATATAGAAACTGCCGGCTTCAACCCCAAAAAAAATCCTTTATTAGAAATTGCAGCCATTGTCGTTGAATACAATGAAGACATGCAATTAACAATTACAGAAAGCCATTCAAAAGCCATAATTCCTTTTGACAATGCCGAACTCGACCAAGCCGCTCTTGATTTTACCGGCATCAAGCCTTTCCACCCCTTTCGGATGGCTATAGCAGAAAAAACTGCACTGCAAGAAATATTCAAGCCTATTAAGGAAGCCGTTAAACGCAATGAGTGTACCCGGGCCATCCTTGTTGGGCACAACCCAGCCTTTGATTTAAGTTTTTTAAATGCCGCCTTACATCGCTCAAAGATCAAAAGAAGCCCTTTTCACCCTTTTAGCTCATTTGATACAGCAACACTTGGCGGGCTTGCGTACGGTCAAACCGTTCTCGCAAAAGCAGCGAAGAAAGCAGGGCTCGAATGGGATAATAACAAAGCGCATTCTGCTCTCTATGATGCGCAACAAACTGCTGAATTATTTTGCGGCATTGTGAATCGATGGCAGGCTCTGTCCAACCTTGAGGAGCATAAGTAACCGAAAAATGCGACTCTATCGCCTTGACACAAGATGGTTACTCTCTCGCGTCAAAGAACAGCTATGTAGACTGACCTACATTAGCTAACAAAGTTTGCAATTCACCTTTTTGATAAAGGTCCATCACAATATCAGCACCGCCGACCAAAACACCGTCAACATATAACTGCGGATAAGTTGGCCACTGCGAATATATTTTCAACCCTTCTCTAATCTCAAGATCTTCAAAAACATTCGTATGAGAAAACTTTACCTCGCAAGCTTTTAACACTTGAACGGCCTGTCCTGAAAAACCACATTGTGGAAAATCAGGCGTTCCTTTCATATAAAGCATAATAGGATTGGCCTCTAACTGCTCTTTAATTCTTTCGTTTACACCCATTTTTCACTCCTAAAAGGGATATTCTATCAAAAAATATTTAAAAAACTAAACATATCCCACCAAACCACCCATTTACTTACTGAATTATTAAATCTATACCTATATAATGAAGAGTTTCTTAAACTTCTTCAGAGAAGAAACTAGATTAATGAAACACTTATGAGCAACGCTATAATGCCAACCTATGCACGACTACCTGTCAGTTTTACTCGAGGACAAGGTGCTTGGCTATGGGATCAAAATAATGTTCGTTACCTTGACGCGCTCTCTGGCATTGCTGTCTGTAATCTAGGCCATGCCCACCCAGCCATTCACCAAGCCATTGCGGAACAAAGTCGCCTGCTATTGCATACCTCTAACCTTTATGAAATAACATTACAAAGCGAGCTGGCCAATCAATTAACGCAACTTTCTGGAATGAGTAATGCTTTCTTCTGCAACTCAGGTGCCGAAGCGAATGAAGCTGCTATTAAACTGGCGCGTCTTTATGGCCACTCACAAGGCATTGCGCAACCGACCATTATAGTCATGAACAATAGTTTCCATGGCCGTACATTAGCGACACTAAGTGCCACGGGCAACCCCAAAGTACATCAGGGATTTACGCCATTAGTGGACGGGTTCATACACGTCCCGTTTAATGATCTATCTGCCATTGAAAAAGTGATTGCCGACAACTCAGACATTGTTGCCGTTATGGCTGAACCTATCCAAGGCGAAGGTGGGGTCAATATTCCAGCACCCAACTACCTTAACAAGGTTCGACAATTATGTGACCAACACAAGCTATTACTTATACTTGATGAAATCCAAACAGGAATAGGAAGAACCGGTCGCTTCTTAGCCTATCAGCATAACGACATATTACCTGACATTTGCACTTTAGCTAAAGCACTAGGTAATGGCGTCCCTATTGGCGCCTGCTTAGCAACCGGAAAAGCCGCACAACTGCTTACCGCTGGAAAACATGGCTCTACCTTTGGCGGCAATTTATTAGCTTGTCGCGCTGCATTATCCGTACTAGATGTCATCCAAAAAGATAATTTAATTCAAGCCGCTACAACCCAAGGCAACAAAATTGTCGATCAAATTAGCAAACGCCTAAATTGCCACCCCCTTGTGGCTGAAATTCGTCACCAAGGCATGATGATTGCTATTGAACTGACACAACCTTGCTCGGCTTTAACTCAAGAAGCACTTGATCAAAAAGTCCTGATCAATATTACGGCAGAAAAGGTCATTCGACTGCTACCACCACTGATTATTTCTGACGAACAAATTACTTTATTAGCAGATACAATTCAGGTCCTTGTCGAAAATACCCGGCCTCTCTAATTTTTTACTTCAAAACCCATGACTCCAAGACATTTTATCAGCCTAGCTGACTTAACGACTATAGAACTTAAGCAACTCATCTATCGTGCTATCGAACTTAAGCAGCATAGAGACCCTGACTACACACCCTTAAAAAATAAAGTATTAGGCATGATTTTCGAGAAATCATCGACCCGGACACGAATTTCTTTTGAAACCGGCATGATTCAATTTGGTGGTAGCGCCATTTTTTTATCTCCCAAAGATACCCAGCTAGGCCGTGGCGAACCGTTAGAAGATAGTGCCCGTGTAATCTCTAGTATGGTTGATGTGATCATGCTCAGAACACACCACCATAAAACTGTTACAACATTTGCGCAGTTCTCGAGCGTCCCCGTTATCAACGGCTTAACAGATCTACTACACCCGTGCCAACTTCTTGCTGACATGCAAACCTATTTTGAACACCGTGGCGACATTACTGGAAAAACAGTCACCTGGATTGGTGATGGAAACAATATGTGCAATTCATATATCAACGCGGCCAAAATACTTAACTTTAATCTTAACATTGCTAGCCCAACAGATTACCACCCTGATGACACCCTAATCGCATCGGCACAATCAAATATAAAATTATTTCCAGACGCCTTAACTGCCAGCAAAAATGCAGATTTAATTGTCACTGATGTTTGGGCCAGCATGGGGCAAGAACAAGAACAACAAAAACGTGAACAAGCATTTGCCAACTTTGCGGTAACCGATAAAATAATGGACAATGCTCATCCTGATGCCTTGTTTATGCACTGCCTACCCGCACACCGAGGAGAAGAAGTTGATGCTGACGTTATTGACGGACCACAAAGCGTTGTTTTTGATGAAGCAGAAAACAGATTACATGCTCAAAAAGCGCTTCTAGAATTATTAATGACCTAAAATCAAGTATGATAAAAACTTGTACTCCTACGCAAACGTCAATTCTAAAACAACCATGATAAAAAAATTACTTTTACTCACTCTTTTGTTAAGTAACGCTTATAACGTTTTCGCTGAAACTGTTTACGTCACTGATACATTAAAAATAGAGGTTCGTAGCGGAATGAGTACACAACACAAAATCCTCACAATGCTCCCAAGCGGATCACCACTAGAGGTTATTAATCACAACGCAGACACAGGCTATACCGCCGTACAAATCGATGCAAATCAAACAGGCTACATCCTAACGCGTTACACAAAAAAGCAACCCACGGCGCGCTGGTTACTGAATGACGTAAAGAAAAACAATGCACAATTACAATCAGACCTTAAAACCGCACAACAAAGATTAACCACGCTTTCGGCATCGAATAAAAAAAATGCCCAATCAAACAATACACTCGGCAAAGAAAAAATACGCCTTAGCAATGAACTCGCCGAAATCAAACAAACTGCAGCCAATGCCATTCTCTTAAAACAACAACGCGACCAATTCCAAGAACGTTTAGTTAAAATTGAACGCGAAAACGAAAAACTTAAAAGAGAAAAACAAACATTACAAGATAGTGCAAACCAAGATTGGTTCCTTTACGGTGGCATTCTTACTTTTTTTGGCATATTTTTTGGCCTGCTTATTCCCAAAATAAGCTGGCATAGACGCACTAATAGCTGGGACAGTTTATAAACTACCCACCTCTCAACAGATTATTTAGGACATCAGGCCATGACAAATTCAGCTGACAAAAATAACAGAACATTCTCTTCCAAAATAGTAGATGGAATGGAGCGCGCCCCGAGTCGCGCCATGCTTCATGCTGTAGGATTTACGACCAACGATTTCTCTAAACCACAAATAGGTGTCGCTTCAACGTGGAGCATGGTTACCCCTTGTAACATGCACATTAACAAATTAGCCGATTATGCTGCCGAGGGTATTAATTCCGTTGATGGCAAAGCCGTTATTTTTAACACCATAACTATTTCAGATGGCATTTCGATGGGCACTGAAGGGATGAAATATTCATTAGTCTCCAGGGAAGTTATTGCCGATTCAATTGAAACCGTTGTCGGCTGCCAGGGGTTTGATGGCGTTGTTGCTATTGGTGGCTGTGATAAAAATATGCCCGGTTGCATGATTGCCCTTGCCCGCTTAAATCGTCCAGCCATTTTTGTCTACGGTGGAACGATCATGCCCGGCTGCCATAACAAAAAAAAACTCGACGTGGTTTCTGTTTTTGAAGCCGTAGGCCAACGCGCTAACGATAAAATTGATGATGCTGATCTGTCTGCTATTGAAAGCAAAGCCATCCCTGGTGCCGGATCATGCGGTGGCATGTACACGGCTAATACGATGGCTTCAGCCATTGAGGCATTAGGTATGAGCTTGTCCAATAGCTCAGCCCAAACAGCGATCTCAGACGACAAGAAAATGGACTGCGAACGTGCTGGGAAAGCCGTACTAAGCCTAGTCAATAATGACATTAAGCCACGTGATATTATGACTAAACAGGCATTCGAAAATGCCATTACCGTTATTATAGCGCTGGGAGGGTCTACCAATGCCGTTTTACATATTCTAGCCATGGCCAGCGCCACTGATATTGATATCACTTTAGATGACTTTACCCGCATCGGAAAAAGAGTCCCAATGGTTGCTGATTTAAAACCTAGCGGCCGCTACCAGATGGCTGAACTGATTGAAATTGGCGGCATTCAACCACTCATGAAGATTTTACTCGACCACGGCTTACTGCACGGTGACTGCTTAACAGTCACCGGCAAAACTTTGGCAGAAAACCTCGCTAATGTAGCCCCCTACCCCAAAAACCAGGATATGATTCGACCACTAGACAAGCCAATCAAATCCGAGAGCCATTTAGTCATTCTACGCGGCAATCTTGCATCTGAAGGTGCTGTTGCCAAAATAACGGGTAAAGAGGGGCTTACTTTCACAGGTTCTGCAAAAGTTTTTGATTGTGAAGAACAGGCCCTGCAAAGCGTTTTAAATGGGGATATTATTAAAGGCGACGTTATTGTCATTCGTTATGAAGGCCCCAAAGGTGGCCCAGGAATGCGTGAAATGCTTTCACCTACCTCAGCCGTTATGGGTAAAGGTCTGGGGCAAGATGTTGCCTTGATTACTGACGGTCGTTTTTCAGGTGGCACCCATGGTTTTGTTGTTGGGCATATTACCCCTGAGGCTTATGTTGGTGGTCCACTTGCCATTGTTGAAGATGGCGACACTATCACGATCGATGCTGAAAAAAACATTCTACATATTGATTTAAACGAACATGAAATAAATCGTCGCCTAGAACGCTGGCAAGCACCGGCTCCTCGTTACACTCGTGGTGTTTTAGCCAAATATGCCAAACTTGTTAACTCCGCCTCTGAAGGCGCTGTGACCGATCGCTTTGAATAATGTCATCTATCGCAAACCCTTAAAAGCCCATGCCTGAATCATCGACACAACAAGCCTCTTTTATCAATTGGTTTCGCGATTCTTCACCTTATATCCATGCCCACCGAAATAAAACGTTTGTCATTTTCTTCGGCGGGGAATCTGTTCAAAGTAAATCTTTTGCAAATCACGTCCATGATTTTGCACTGTTAAACAGCTTAGGAATCCGACTTGTCTTAGTTCATGGCATCCGCCCCCAAATAGAACAACGTCTAAAAAACAACAACCAGCAGTCAACTTTTGTCGGCCCTCACCGCATCACGGACAGCACCACATTACAATATGTTAAAGAATCAGCCGGTCATGCTCGAGTTGAAATAGAGGCATTACTGTCTATGGGGCTGGCTAATTCCCCTATGTCTGGCGCTAAAATAAAAGTAACCTCTGGAAATTTTGTCACGGCCAAGCCCATTGGCATTCTCAAGGGTACTGATTTCTGTTTCACAGGGACGGTTCGACGTATCGACAGTACGGCTATTAATGCTCACCTTCAGAATCATAACGTTGTTCTCATTTCTCCTATTGGCTACTCGCCTACAGGCGAAGTATTCAACCTATCAGCTGAAGAGGTTGCCACTGACATTGCCATTGCATTACAAGCCGATAAACTCATTTTAATGACCGAAGAGAACTGCTTGAATGAGACCACTCAGCATCTAATCCCTCAACTCACCGTCTCAGAAACCAGTGCTTTATTAACAAAAGCATCTGACCATAGCCTCAAACCATCACTGACAGCGGCTATAAAAGCCTGTCAAAAAAATATTGACCGAGTTCACCTCATCAACCGCCATTTAGAAGGTGGATTGCTGCTAGAATTATTTTCCAGAAACGGCGTTGGCACTTTAATCAGTGCCAACTCATATGAAAAATTGAGAACCGCCACAACCCATGATATCCCTGGAATTCTTGATCTCATCAGACCTTTAGAAGCCGAAAACAAACTGGTTACACGCTCTCGCGAACACATTGAAATAGATATTGAAAATTATTCAATCCTAGAAAGGGATGGTCTGATTATTGGCTGCATTGCTTTAAATACTTTCCCCAACACTACTATAGCTGAAGTCGCTTGCTTAGTAGTACACCCTGACTATCAGCATGCTGCACGCGGTCAACAATTACTGGCCCACACGCTAACCCAAGCAAAACAAAACAAAACTCGTCAAGTGATTGCCTTTTCTACGCAATCCTCCCACTGGTTTTTTGAGCATGGTTTCCTAGAAATAGGGCTCGAAGCTATCGCTGAAATCGGTATCAAACCACAACAGATTGAAAGAAAGGCTAAAATACTTCACAAACTGATTAGTTAATAATCTAATGCAGACAACCATAAAAAATGATGCATTCACGTTGCTACAGTTTTCTGATTTACATCTTTTTGAACAAACCGAAAAATACGCCCATGATATTTGTCCCGAACAATCCTTCTTAAAAATATTCGAGCAAGCCATCGAAACACACCCTGCTATTGATTTAATCCTTATCACGGGTGATCTAGCAGAAGACCCTGTTGAAACCGTTTATAATCGCCTGAAAGAGCGACTCTCGTGGTATCAAATCCCAATCGTTTGTTTGCCTGGGAATCACGATAACTACCCGGTCATGTTGAAAACATTTTCCCAACCGCCGATGACTTGTAACAAACTAACACGCCTCGGCAACTGGCAAATAATTGCTTTGAATAGTCAAATTGTAGGAGAAAAACAAGGTGCGATTGCCATTCCAGAAATGGCTTTCTTACAGGATACTTTGAGTATTTCAAGGGATTACTTTTCCGTTATAGCACTCCATCATCATTGCATTCCAACGGGAAGTTCGTGGATGAATCATATGCAACTAGAACAAAGTGAGCAATTCTTAAAAACACTCCAAAACTACAACAACGTCAAACTAATTCTTTCCGGCCACACCCACCAAATACTAGACACACACACGGCCGGCACCGCTATTCTAGGAACACCGTCAACGTGTTATCAATTTAAGCCCAACAGTAAACACTTTGCCATTACCCAAGAGCCCCCTTGTTATCGTTCGGTAACGTTGTTTCCAGACGGTGAAATAACGTCAACCATCAATACGCTAACCCCTAGGTAATTCACGCCCCAACGAACTTATTTGACCATCTATGGATTTAGACAAATAACCCTCAGCACGTACAGGGTTTGCATTTCCAACTAACAAACGCCCAAGTTCTTGTAATGCCCGCTGATAAGTCCACTGTTTAAAATAAACAACCCCTTCCAACGGCTCCCAATAATCAGTCCAACACCAATCATCGAATTCAGGACTCTCATGTCCATTCAAAACAATAGCATCCTCAGAACCAAGCAACCGTAACAGAAACCAAATTTGTTTCTGTCCAATGCATAAAGGTTTTGATTTCTTGCGAATATAATGTTCTGGTAAATCATAACGTAGCCAATATCTCGTTCGACCCAGTAACTGTACATCTTTAGACGTTAGCCCAACCTCTTCCTCAAGTTCTCTATACATTGCCGTTTCTGGGTCTTCATAGAATTTAATGCCACCTTGCGGAAACTGCCAAGCATCTGCACCAACCCGCTTTGCCCAAAATAATTTGCCATCATCATTACAAATAACAATGCCAACATTGGCTCGATATCCATTCGAATCAATCATTTTAATACCATCCAACCCCTCTTTTTATCGAACGCTTATTGTTATAATAAGGCATCAAAGAAACCCTTAAATCGCTTTACATTGTTTCATAATAAAAGAGATTATGTATAGTGCTAATTTTTATTCACTACCACAGGACTTTTTTACGTGAGCTTAGTCATTTTTGATTTAGACAATACCTTATTAGCCGATGATAGCGATTTTTTATGGGGACAATTTTTAGTCTCCCAAGGCATGGTTGACAGCACTTTCTATGAATTAGCAAATCAGCGTTTTTATGAGGACTATAAACTCGGAACACTTGATATCAATGAATTCTTGGCTTTCGCACTAAAACCACTGGCCGAAATAAATATTAATCACCTTTTTAGACTTAGAGCACAATTCATTGAAAAAAACATCAAGCCTATTCTACTAACACCTGCAAAAAAATTAATAGCACACCACAAATCAAAAGATGACACACTCATTGTCATCACCGCGACCAATAAATTTGTCACTGAACCTATCGTCAACTTGTATGGTATCGACAACCTTCTGGCGACTGTCCCTGAATATAAACAAGGGCGTTTTACTGGACAAGTTTCCGGTATCCCCTGCTTTCAAGATGGCAAAGTAAAATTACTCAACGAGTGGCTTAAAACAACAGAAATTAATCTGACCGATAGTTGGTTTTACAGTGATTCCCATAACGACCTACCCTTATTAAACATCGTCGACAATCCTGTTGCTGTTGATCCTGATAATAAATTAAGAAGCATTGCAGAAAAACAAAAATGGCCTGTTATCAGCCTCCGTGAGTGCACCCAAGCAAACACTTAATAACTTATTTTTTCTGAAAATAAAAAACCTGCTGGCCTCCAAATTTAGCCACCTCAAGTAAAGGATTACCTGATTGCTCAGCAAAAACGCCAAAATCCAAATGTGCGGCAGGGTCAGTAGCGATCACACGTACCACTTCACCAGAGGACATTGCTATCAACGCCTTTTTTAGTCGCAACAATGGGAGCGGGCAATTCAAACCACTCGCATCAACATCATAATCGTAATCAATAGCAAGCATATTTTTTCATGTCACCGTGAATAATAATTTATTATAAACCATAACCCTTTATAAAATACTTTTAGGTTAACCCATGCAATTTTTTCCTGTCTTTTTACGCCTTAATAAACAAAAATGTCTTATCGTCGGCGCTGGCGAAATAGCAGCCCGTAAAATTGAAATTCTGTCAAAGTCAGGTGCTCTGATAACCGTATTAGCCCCATCGTTCTCTACAACCGTTAAATCCCTTGAAAAAAAATTAGCCCTAACACTTATCCAAAAAGAATTCGACGGTTTAAGCGATGCTCAAGGTTTTCGACTCATTGTTTCTGCGACTAATAACCCAACCATTAATGTGCTTGTTGCCGATACAGCCAACTCACTTAACATCTTAGTGAACGTCGTTGATAACCCTAAATTATGTCAGTTTATTTTTCCTGCTATTATTGATCGCTCCCCAATCATTGCTGCTATTTCTTCAGGGGGAACCGCACCAGTGCTCGCTCGATTGTTAAAGACACGCATAGAAACACTCATTCCTAATGGTTATGGTCGCCTTTCTGAACTGGCTGGAAATTATCGAGACAAAGTCAAAGCACATATCCAAAGCCCTCAACAGCGTCGTTTTTTTTGGGAACAGGCCTTCCAAGGTCGGGTTGCTGAGTTGATTTTTGCAGGACAAAAGAAAAAAGCTGAAGACGCTCTGAACAAAGAAATGCTTACATACGCTACAGATGCCAAAACACATGGGGAAGTTTATCTGGTAGGCGCAGGACCAGGAGAACCAGACCTCCTTACCCTCAGAGCCTTAAGACTTATTCAACAAGCTGATATTGTTGTTTACGATCGCCTAGTCTCAGAGGATATCCTTAACCTTATTCGACGTGATGCTGAAAAAATATATGTTGGGAAACAACGCGACCAACACACCCTTCCACAAGAATCCATTAACCAACTCCTCACAAGACTTGCTCTTGAAGGTCATCGCGTTGTACGTCTCAAAGGGGGCGATCCATTTATTTTTGGTCGAGGCGGTGAGGAAATTGAGACGTTAATGGAAAATAACATTAATTTCCAAGTCGTTCCCGGCATCACTGCTGCCTCCGGTTGCGCCAGTTATGCGGGGATTCCACTGACACACCGTCAATATGCACAATCATGTGCTTTTGTCACCGGTCACTATCAAGATAATCAAATAAATTTAAATTGGGAAGGCCTTGTAAATCCTAATCAAACACTGGTGATTTATATGGGATTACTGGGTTTAAAACATATCTGTGAATCCCTGATTGAACATGGTTGCTCCAAAGATTTACCGGCAGCGCTCATACAACAAGGCACCACTAAACATCAAAAAGTCATTACCGGCACACTAGAATCTTTACCTCAACGCATTCTTACACACCCTATCAAGGCCCCCACTTTGATTATCGTTGGCAATGTGGTTCGGTTACACGATAAATTAAACTGGTTTAAGCCTAATATTTAAGTGAATACTTGATTAAATCATTTTTTACCGTAGATACTGACAAATTTATTTGTCTTTTTGTTGTAAATTATCTATCCTATCTCTTTCGAAATTTTAATTAGTGGCTTAAGTTTTTTCATCTAATTTAAGTCATCTTTCTTTAAATCTATTGAGGTTAGTATGAAAAAATCATTAGCAATAATGGCAGGTGTTGTAACACTTGTATTAAGCAGTCAAACTTTTGCAGCAAGCGACATGGATCTTTGGGTAGGTAGTAAAATTTATGATCGAGCATTTGGACGTGGTTGTGCAACTTGTCACGACATTGCAACGAACCCAAATTTAATTAAAAACATTAAAGACGGTTCTTTATCTTTTAGTAAATTCAAAGAAACAATTACTAACGGAAAAAAAGCAATGCCTAAAGCTGGCGCGGCAATCGACGCTGTTGGTAAGAAGAAAGGTTACACAGGTGATAAAGCGATCAAAGCTGTTTATGATTACTTAAGCGCTGGTGGCGGCAAAATCAAAAAGCCTAAGAAATAAAATAAGATTCACAAAAAAACCGGACATGGCTCTTTAACCATGTCCGGTTTTTTTGTACACATAATCTAATCTTTGCGCGTCAAACTAGGTTGGTATGTATCATAATGCTGTAATACAAACCGAGTTTGCAACCAAACACCCGCCGACGCTACAAACATTAAACCACAAGAAACAATCGATAAATAAACCAATAGTTTCAAGTTTGACAATTCTTTTAATAAGATAGCGGGGTCTTGAGGTCCTTTTGACACTAAAACCGATTGATCAACCGAACCCACGCCAATACGCGGCCTCGAAACCGCTCTTAACGCATCCAGTTCTTTAGTTAAGTCACTAAGAATAACTAACTCTTTTTTCGTCACCTTACCGGCATTAATGCTCTCTTGCAGTTGTGTTAACTTAGCTTTTATGGAACCACTAATCATCGAAACCATCTGACCTTTGAGCATATCAATCTCTGCTGACAAAGCCGGATTCGCAACTATTTTGTTTATCGAGACAGGATTAGGACTCTGATAACGACCCAAGCTGGTAAGCGGATTCTGAGAAAAAACGGAATAACCAAAGAAAACGGTAACAATCAAAACCAAAAAACTACTTACCACAGTTGCGCGGCCCATCCATTGCAACCGAACAAAGGAAGGATTATTTAAGCCCAATACAGCCTGCTCAGAATGATTTTGTATATCATATTTTTGCATCAAACAACTCTCTCTCAACAAGAGTAACCGTAGCTATTCCAACGATACATTTAATAATGGGTAGTTCAGTATACAACCTTCACCCTCTAATCAAAGCACTTTTTACATCGTTGACCCTTGAAAATTTTATGACGACGAAAAAGCAGCCATTATCGCTTCAAAACACTGAGCTTAAAAAGCGCCTTTATCCACTAAAAGTGTCCAAAAATCATGAAAAATGACTAACTTCGCTGTTTCTCTGCAGCAATGCGCAACCTTAGTGCATTTAGCTTAATAAACCCTTCCGCATCTTTTTGATTATAAGCTCCGCCATCATCTTCAAAGGTAGCAATATTTTCATCAAATAAGCTATCTGTGTCTGACATTCGACCGACAACCGAGACACTGCCTTTATACAACTTAACGCGCACCTTTCCGTTTACGGTCACTTGTGAGGCATCGATCATATTCTGCAACATAGCCCTTTCAGGACTCCACCAATAACCGTTATAAATTAGCTTAGCGTAACGCGGCATCAATTCATCTTTTAAATGTGCAACTTCACGATCCAATGTAATAGACTCTATCGCACGATGTGCTTTTAACAAAACCGATCCACCTGGAGTTTCATAACACCCCCGCGATTTCATCCCCACATAGCGATTCTCTACAATATCCAGTCTCCCAACACCGTGAGAACCAGCTATTTTATTCAACAATGCTAATGCTTCTGCTGGCGAATACGGAACATCATCAATACTGACAACATCACCATTTTTAAACGTTAAATCAAGAAACTGCGCATGATCAGGTGCATTTTCCGGCGCGACACTCCATCGCCACATATCTTCTTCAGCCTCTGCCCATGGGTCTTCTAGCACTCCGCCCTCATAGGAAATATGCAATAAATTAGCATCCATAGAATAAGGCGAAGCATTACCACGCTTCATTTCCACAGGAATCCTATGTTTTGCAGCATACGCTAAAAGCTTTTCACGTGAATTTAGGTCCCATTCACGCCAAGGTGAAATAATTTGAATGTCTGGACGTAACGCATAACACCCTAATTCAAAACGAACTTGGTCATTACCTTTACCTGTCGCCCCATGTGATACTGCATTAGCGCCAGTTTCATTAGCAATCTCAATCAACCGTTTAGCAATTAGCGGCCGTGCAATCGATGTTCCTAACAAGTACTCCCCTTCATAAACAGCATTTGCGCGAAACATAGGGAAAACATAATCACGCACAAAGTCTTCTTTTAAATCATCAATATATATCTCTTTAATACCCAGCGCTTTCGCTTTTTCTCGGGCAGGCTCCACCTCACCACCTTGCCCCAAATCAGCCGTAAACGTGACAATCTCACAATTATAACTATCTCTTAACCACTGCAAGATAACTGATGTATCCAGACCACCTGAATACGCTAAAACAACCTTATTTGTTTCTGAACTCATACAAATATTACCATTGATAATTTAAATAAATTTCTACCCTAATCCTGACCGCTTCTAACCTATGGTCACCGTTTTTTAACCAATAAATCCGTTATTGTGCCTTCAATCATTTCCGCAGAGAAACCCAATGTCTCTGAGAGGGTCGGATGTGGATGAACCGTTAAAGCTATATCTTCTGCACACGCACCCATTTCCAATGCCAAGACGGCTTCCCCAATCAACTCACCGGCATTAGTACCTACAATTCCAGCACCCAGTATTTGCCCCGTTTCCTTATCGGTAATTAATTTTGTCAGCCCCTCTTTACGCCCAATGCTTAACGATCGACCACTGGCTGCCCATGGAAAGGCCCCCTTATTATAAGCAATACCTTGCGCCTTAGCTTCGATTTCAGTTAACCCCATCCACGCAACTTCAGGATCAGTATAGGCTACTGACGGTATCGTTAACGCCTGCCACTCAACACGCTCACCGGCAATCACTTCTGCTGCTATTTTAGCCTCATGGACCGCCTTATGCGCTAACATAGGATTGCCAACAACATCACCAATTGCAAAAATATGGTCGACGTTAGTACGCATTTGTTTATCAACTTCAATAAACCCTCTTTCGGTAACCGTTACCCCTGCTTTTTCAGCATCAATAAAATGACCATTTGGGCTACGACCTACAGCAACTAAGACCTTATCAAAAAGATCCGTTTCCACAGTACCTTGCTTGTCAAAAGTAACCTTTAAGCCATCATCTTGCGCTAGAATCTCTGTTACTTTGGTAGACAAAAAAATATTGTCGTACTGCTTTTTAACCTTTTGCGCCAACGGCCTAACTAAATCTTTGTCACAACCGGGTATAAGTTGATCCATCATTTCAACAATAGTTATCTGACTCCCTAGCGCATGGTAAACGGTAGCCATCTCAAGACCGATAATTCCACCACCCACAATCAGTAGCTTAGCGGGAATATCTTTTAGCTTCAAAGCACCCGTTGAATCCATTAAGCGGCTATCTTCATTTGGAAATGAAGGGATTTTAACCGGCTGAGAACCGACAGCGACAATCACATTTTCAAATTTTACCGCCCTCTCGCCTTCTTCATTTTCAACAATAACCTCATGGGTTCCAGAAAATCGAGCAGTTCCCTGCAGTACCGTGACATTCCTTTGTTTAGCAAGGGCTGACAAACCCGTTGTTAATTGCGAAGTCACACTGCTCTTCCATTTAACTAACTTCTCTTTATCGATCTCAGGCGGTTGGAAAGTAACCCCAGACACACCAATTTCTTTGCTTTCACTTAAAATATTAGCAACATGCAACAATGCTTTTGAAGGAATACAACCCACATTCAAACACACCCCGCCTAATACAGGGTACCTCTCCACTAAGGTGACCTGTCTACCCAAATCAGCCGCCCTAAATGCAGCAGAATAACCTCCTGGACCGCCACCAATAACTAATACTTCCGTGGTGAGTTGATTTTCCATTACCGTCATATTATGTTGACCCTCTTCAATTTAATTCGCGCTGATATCATAATAGATTTTTACACTTCAAGCACGCAATCAAGTCCTAACAAAACTTAAGAACATACCTATTAATATTTTACACGCTATGGGAGCACGCCTAACGATTGATTATACAAGGCGATAGTCTTATTATTAATAATGACTTGCTCCATAACTTTCAACTCGGCTCGTCGCTGAGTCAATTGAATTTTCTTAAACTTATACAAGCTCAACTCTCCCGCTTGATAACTACGCTCAGATATTTTCAAACGATCACTTTCTAATTTCGCAATTTCTTTAACCATCACTAAAACATCCTCTCCTAAAGCAATATTCTGTGATAAATCAAAAACATTATCATTAAGGTCATGAATCAAATGCGCTCTATCCGCAATTAGTTTAGTTAATTTAATACTTATAACTGACAATGCGGGACCATTGTGAGCCTCACTACCTAAAGGAATATTAAGTGCAATATTAAAGCTCTCCGTATCATTACTGCGAATATCACCTCGATCACTATTCACCCCTAAAGATAACCTTGTTTGTCCTGATCCACGTAAAACTAATGCCTGATATTCAGCTTTTTTTCTAGCTATTTTACTGTTAATGAATGCCAATAGCGGATGATTAACATTAATTTCATTCGAGTCTGTACGCTTTTCATCAAACCGATAAGGAACAGCATTTGAATGCGTGATTGTTTGAAAACGTTTAGCCATCTTATTTAAATCTGTTTTAATCTGAGCTAACCGTGTCCTTTGAGTTAACAAGTCTCTTTTGATAGGCAATAAATCCAAATGCGACAACTCACCTAATTGAACAGATTGCGAAACTGCCACTAAAGCCTGCTCAGAAAACTCAACCGCAAGCATCGCCTCTTTTAATTTAAATTCACTCAACGCATAGTCCCATAAGACCGCACGAATAACTCCTGCTACCTGCAATTGAAAAGTGGCAGTTTGATCTAAAAATCCCTGTGCGGCCGCATGTGCAACTTGTGCTTCAGCATCCTGCTGGCCCCAGTGCCATATGGGTACACTAACACCACCATCAATAAAATGGAGCGTTCCACTTGATGCCTCTTGATACCCCAAGTCAATGCTTGCAGCACCCGCCGCCCAACTATCGCTTCTTTTACGTAACGCCTTAACCTCCGTTGCTAACGCCTCTAACCAGAATTGATCAGGCGATTTAGCTAACGTATTTTCAACCAATACAGACAACGACAAGTCACTGTCATATTGCAAGGTAACCGGATTATTGTGATAATTTTCAGCCATGCCCACTGTCGAAACTATCGCCAAAAAGAACAATCGATTCAAATAACCTAAACAATACATCGCTTCACCTCATTTAAATACCCAGCTTACGCTTAATAAGTACACTGAACCCCATTACCCATCTTATCAATTTACTGGCAGTACAAAATAAAAAAGGTCTGCAAGATAACTTGCAAACCTTTCAGTAGTACTTATATATGGCTCCCCCGGACGGGCTCGAACCGCCGACCTAGTGATTAACAGTCACCCGCTCTACCAACTGAGCTACAGGGGATTAATTTTTTATGGCGCGCCCGGAGAGATTCGAACTCCCGACCGCTCGGTTCGTAGCCGAGTACTCTATCCAGCTGAGCTACGGGCGCATAACAACAAGTAATTATCCTTTATAATATCATTTCCGTCAAGACCAAAAAGCAAGTTATCAAAGGGTGCGCAATGAACAAACCACCCTCCGTGGAAATGCTAAAAACAAAAGATAATATATGATAAATCAGTAGGTTAACGATTATACCCGTTCGAAACAAATGTCTCGATATGACTACCGTTTAGAAAAAAATATCCTGTTCAACAATCTACCAAATAACAACGAGGAGGAATTATACCATGGCAATTTATAAACTCAACCTGCGTTTATAATCACGCTATTAGATTCTATAATCCTCAGGATGACGGCGCTGAAAACCAAAAACTCGCCTAAGCAACAATTACTCTTTAAGACCTCTTAACACCAAAAAACAATACCTTAAAGCCTAGTGTTTTTTTGGATCTCAATAAACAGAAACGATGTCGCCCACTGGTTTAGTTAGCTACATTTACTTTTAAGATGGGCGTAAAGCCTATTCCACTTTCAAATGATTCCTTCATGATGCGCTTCACCAAAGGCGCATCGGATCGTTTAACAATAAGACTGCCATAAACAGGATAAGCAGGAATATCATACCCTTGACTGAGTCGCTGCATTGTCATGATATCAGCATCTGCCTCTCTTCGTTGTAGGTAACCCCAAGTCACATTAACGGAAGTTAACGTTTATAGAATGGTACTATGATAGATATTTTTTATTAAGAGGTATTTATAAAAGGTATTTTATTTTTGATAGTAATGTTGCTGACGTTTAATACTCAGGTTTCTATAGCTGCGAATCATCAGTCGAGTACTAAATCCAAAGTATTAACGACGGGATCCATGATGGACAAGAAGACAGGCATGATGAAGGCAAAAAAAGACTACGGCCAGCTTGTTATGGCATATCAGTCTGAATTACAACTAACCGATGTTCAGTTGGGTCAAATTGCGCGCATCGTTGTTGTAGCTAAGCAGGGAACTAAAGCTAAAAAAGCTAAGATGAAACAAGCGATGATGAAATTAAAAAAGGGTTTACTCGCACCCACCTTTTATGCAGAACAAGTTCGGACATTGAATCGAGAGCACAATAAAATTCATACGCAAATGGCCGAAAAGGGAATCGAAGTTCGTCAAAAAATTGAAGCTATTTTAACACCTTCTCAGCGTGGAAAGATGCAAAAACGGTTGAAGGTACTAATGACTATTAAAAAAATAGTTATTGGCAACGATACAAATTTCTTAGTTATTTACGCTAAAAGTTAAAGGGGGAAATAGATGAAAAAAATATTGGTTTTTCTAATATTGGGAATAGTTTCTATTTCTTGTCAGGCTGAAGAAATTAATAACCGCCAAGTGCTTCAGGTTACTGATGTGCAGCGAGGGCATATATTAAGAGAAATGAGAGCTTTATTATCTGGTACACAGGCAATTTTAATTGCGTTAACTGAAGAAGATATGGTGACTGTATCTCGCCATGCAAAAGCCTTAGGCATGGGGATGGCTCGAAAAGCTGAGGATTCTCTTAAAGGCACCTTACCCAAGGCATTTATGCAACTTGGGATGGCAGCACACCAAGATTTTGATCAAATAGCAGCAGATGCAGAGTCAATTCATGACCCAAAGCACACGTTAAGACAGTTGAGCCAGTCTATGGGTAAGTGTATTATTTGCCATGAGTCATATCAACTTAGCACATTAAAATCACTTTAGTGTGCTAAATGATTTAGGTATGGCTTACTTTTTAAGTCTGGATTATCTATGGATACAATAATCTGAACAACGCGGCTTTGCTATGACCTGAAAACTGGTGAACTATTTAATAAAAAAGCCCATGTACACCGGCGACCCCGACAAAAACCACGATTAAGCTAATGGCGAGTAAAACAATATGCATAATTTGCAAGATAAAAAAAGTTTTTTCACTATTGATTTCAGCTTGCCGATGAAACCAATTGTGTAAAAATAAAGGTTCAAGAACGAACAATACAGTCATAAATATTGCCCATACAAAAACCATGAGATAAACCCACCATTGGATAGATGTCACTGCATTCGTTACGTACTGTAAATAAAAGCCAGATAAACCCGTAAGTAACGTTGTTAATTTGGCTTGAAAACTGAATTTACCTTCTACAGACTCAAATATATGCAACCTACTTTCTGGCGAATGAGAGTTTTTTAAGTATGGAATTACGACGGTAGTAACGAAAGCAACACCACCTATCCATAGAACAACAGCAATTACATGCAAAGCTCGAGCAATTACAAAAAGGTTATGATTGGTAGATATATCTATCATCGTTATAAGTCTATCGAATACGCTTAAATCTGGCTAATTGAAATTTCTCAACCAGTAGATGAACAGATGAATCACAAATGGGCCCAACTGCGAGGCAGCCGGCATCCACATAGGACAACACGATTTCTAAACGCCCCTCCCTATTGGTCTAGTCCATTTTCAAGGGTCATCTCCTTGAAACCATCAGATCCTAAGAGCAGTTTTAAAGCCACTTAGCGCCGAGCACGTAGCAGTTCTACCCGAGGACAAATATCAATAAGAGTTTACTCTAAGATCGACATTTCTTAGCGCAAATCACAACGCTTTTTGTACGTTATAATTCAACCGTTCAAGGAGCTGTATTCTAAGCGCTAATATGCCTTCCATGGCGTGCTACTGTGCATCCTGGCACCCGTGTCGACTCGGGTTTAAGCTATGGACAAACAAGTTGACCACGAGCATAGCTCTTGGTTTTTAACAAAGGGCTGTTTGGATAGGTAATAAAGTTTTTGAATTGAATATAGCCCGGTGCGGTAAACTTCAACGAGACTGTGTGTGACGTTTAATTTGAGCGTTAACGCGTTAAAAAATTGGGGGCCAATTGGTGGGAAGCTAATCCAGATTAGTATTAACTCGTTGATTTTACAGTATTTATTTTAGTAATATGGCGGAGAGAGAGGGATTCGAACCCTCGATGGGCTTTAAAACCCATACTCCCTTAGCAGGGGAGCGCCTTCAGCCGCTCGGCCATCTCTCCAATTAAAAATGATATTTATTTTGGTTTTTTTTGTTCTTTTTCTTCTTTGATGCGGTCAAAAATCTCTTCTCTATGAACCGATACGTGTTTTGGTGCATCAACACCAATCCTAACTTGATTACCCTTTACACCTAAGACAGTAACCTTGACTTCATCTCCTATCATCAATGTCTCTCCAATACGGCGAGTCAATATTAACACGGCCACCCTCCTCCTAAAGTTACACCCACATCAAGGCAAAGAATTCTACCATCTTTTAAATAGAAAAGGAATCATCAAAGTACCGGTTGCTCAGCTAATTCAAAAGATTTATGTAGCGCGCGTACGGCTGCTTCAAGGTACTTCTCATCCATAACAACCGAAATCTTTATTTCTGATGTTGAGATCATTTTGATATTAATACCTTCTGAGGCCAAAACATCAAACATTTTACTCGCTATACCCGAATGAGATCGCATACCAACACCGACTAACGAGACCTTTACAATGGTATCATCACCTGAAACCTTCTTTGCGGACAACGATGTTTTAATCTCCTCCAGAAGAGCCACCGCCTTATGATAATCATTTCGATGAACTGTAAAAGTAAAATCAGTGGTTTCATCATCCGCTATATTCTGAATGATCATATCAATTTCAATATTATTAGCCGCTATCGGACCCACTATTTTTGAAGCAACACCGGGTAAATCTGGTACCCCGTTGATGGTCAACTTAGCCTCATCACGATTAAATGCAATACCGGAAATAAATGCCTGTTCCATGCCATCATCCTCATAAGTTATTAACGTTCCATTACCCTCAGAAAAAGTAGACAACACTCTCAAAGGTACATTATATTTTCCTGCAAACTCAACCGCTCTAATTTGCAAAACTTTTGAGCCTAAACTAGCCATTTCAAGCATTTCCTCAAAAGTAATCGAATCCATTTTTCGTGCTGTCGGCTCAACACGTGGGTCTGTGGTATACACACCATCCACATCGGTATAAATATAACATTCAGACGCCTCCAGTTTCGCAGCTAAAGCAACAGCTGTCGTATCTGAACCGCCACGCCCTAAGGTCGTTATATGTCCCTGTTCATTAATGCCCTGAAAACCAGCAACAACAGCAACCTTCCCACTCTTCAGACATTTTTGTATGGCCGTTACACCAATATCTTTTATTCTTGCTTTGCTGTGAATCGAGTCCGTTAATATTTCGACCTGAGCACCAGTAAAAGATTCTGCGGGGCATCCTAAAGCATCCAACGCCATACTCAGCAGCGCAATAGTCACCTGCTCGCCTGTTGATAACAACACGTCCATTTCACGAGGGTTGGGTTTTACTAACAACTCACCGGCCAAGGCAGTGAGCCTATTTGTTTCCCCACTCATAGCTGAAACCACAGCTATAATCTCGTGACCTTCAGAACGCGCCTGTTTTACTTTTTCAGCAACACTCTTAATCCGCTCAGCATCCCCTACCGAGGTGCCACCAAATTTAAAAACATATCTTGCCATAGTTATTTTAACTCACTTTTAACTACTGATTTGACTACGAATCCATTCAGGAACATTCGCTAATGCTTGTGTTAGACCTTTAGGATCATTACCCCCCGCTTGCGCCATTTCGGGTCTGCCCCCTCCTTTTCCACCCACTTGCGCCGCGACATGATTCACAAGATCACCAGCTTTAATACGGCCAATCTGATCTTTACTCACACCGGCTATCAAACTAACTTTCTCAGCATTAACAACAGCTAAAATAATGGCGGAACTACCTAACTTATTTTTTAGTTGATCCAAAACATCGCGCATCCCTTTCGCATCCACATTATCTAACTGAACAGCTAAAACCTTTAAACCCTCTATTTCAACTGCTTGCGCACTCAACTCACCTTGTGAGGCTTGTGCTAATTTCAACTTTAACTTTTCTAACTCTTTCTCAAATTGACGATTTTTTTCAATTAATTTACAAACTTTATCGAATGATTTTTCGGGTGTACTCTTGACGACTTCAGCAATACTACTTAATGTTTTATTTCTGGTTTCAGACCAATTTAGCGCCCCCTCACCCGTCATTGCTTCAATACGCCGAACGCCTGCAGCAACCCCTGTTTCACCCACAATCTTAAAAAAACCGATGTCCCCTGAGCGATCCACATGCGTACCACCACATAATTCTGTGGAAAAACCACCTATCTTCAACACACGAACTTCAGCGCCGTATTTCTCACCAAATAGAGCCATAGCCCCCGCTTTAACAGCCTGATCTTTAGTCATTAAATCAACAGAAACGGGATTATTTTTTCTAATCTGCAGATTCACTAACTGTTCAATTTGTACCAATTGCTTCAATCCAATCGGCTCAAAATGTGAAAAATCAAAGCGTAACCGTGAAGCATTAACCAGTGAGCCTTTTTGTATTACATGCTCACCTAATATCTCTCTTAAAGCTGCGTGCAACAAGTGAGTGGCTGAATGATTTAAAGCAATCAACTGCCGACTGATTGGGTCAACAATTGCCTCATACCTCTGGCCTTGCTTTAGAACACCAGAAATCATCCTGCCTTTATGTAAGAAAGTATGACTACCTTGTTTTTGTGTATCAACAACTTCAAACTGATTACCTTCAAAAGTAATGACGCCGGTATCTCCAACCTGCCCTCCTGACTCGGCATAAAAAGGCGTTGAATCCAAGACCAAAATACCTTCATCACCTTCGTTTAAACAATCAACCGCATGACCGTCTAAAAATAATCCCTTTAAAACAGCTTGACACTCCAACTCCTGATAACCAACAAATTCCGTTTCAACATTACTCGCTATATTTTTATCATGACTCGAGCCAAAATTACTGGCTGCACGCGCTCTTTCACGTTGGCTTTGCATTTCTTTCTCAAAGCCCTCATGATCAATTTGCAAATTACTTTCACGGGCAAAATCCGCTGTTAAATCAACGGGAAAGCCATAGGTATCGTAAAGCAAAAAGACAATATCGCCAGGAATCACTTGTCCTTCTAGATCATCCACACACCCTTCTAAAATCGCCATACCTTTCTGTAAAGTTTCAGAAAAACGCTGCTCTTCTTTCTCCAATACACGTTCAACCTGTTTTTGATTGGCAACCAGTTCCGGATAAACCGCCCCCATCTGCTCTACCAATCCCTGAACTAATTGGTAGAAAAACACATCATGAACCCCTAATCGATAACCGTGTCGAATTGCTCGGCGAATTATTCGCCGTAACACATACCCTCGCCCTTCGTTCGAAGGCATTACACCGTCAACAATAAGAAATGCACAAGAACGAATATGATCGACAATAACGCGCAATGAACTGTGCGTGGTATCTGTGACTCCTGTTACCGTCGCGGCAGACTGTAACAAATTCTGGAACAGATCAATTTCATAATTATTGTGAACACCTTGTAAAACAGCAGCAATTCTTTCTAAGCCCATACCGGTATCAACTGAAGGACTCGGTAAATCCGTTAAGACCCCATCAGCAGACCGGTCATACTGCATAAAAACTAAATTCCATATCTCAATATAGCGATCCCCTTCTTCATCCGGAGACCCAGGCGGTCCTCCTTCAACACTCTCGCCATGATCATAAAATATTTCACTACAAGGGCCACACGGTCCTATTTCGCCCATGGACCAAAAGTTATCTTTTGCTCCAATACGTGAAAATCGCGCCGGGTCAGCGCCTATATCATTAAGCCAAATAGCTTCCGCCTCGGCATCTTCATCAAAAACGGTAATCCATAATTTTTCACTCGGTATTTCGAGCTTATTAGTCAAAAAGTCCCAAGCAAAATGAATGGCTTCTTTCTTAAAATAATCGCCAAAACTAAAGTTCCCCAACATTTCAAAAAAAGTATGGTGTCGAGCGGTATAACCAACATTTTCTAAATCGTTATGTTTTCCCCCCGCACGAACACACCGTTGACTCGATGTCGCTCGCTTAAAAGCGTGCTTTTCGCGTCCTAAAAAAACATCTTTAAATGGAACCATGCCTGCATTGGTAAATAACAACGTAGGATCATCTCCCGGAACAAGCGTACTACTCGGCTGAATGACATGATCATTAGCTTCGAAATATTGTAAAAAAACAGCGCGCAGCTGTTCGGTCGACATAGCTTTCATAAATTCAAAATAATTTTATCTAATTAAAAACGAAAAAACTCTCTATTTAAATTGCTCTCAGTCGCTCCGGAAAGCGACGCCATTACCTAGCACTAATACTGCATTAAAAAAAGTCAAGACAACGCCAAATCAACGCAATCAAAAATTCATTTAATCACAATACCTAAGCTTTTAGATAATTCGCGAATCATCTCAGTTGTAAAACCTCGATATTGCAAGAACCGTAATCTTTTAGCCCATTCCTGAGCTGTTAAAACCATGTTATCGTCAAATTTCTTTTGAAAAACATTTAACAGGTGCTGGCCCCAGTCAATGTCTTCTTCACTCATTACTGTTTGCTCATCAGTAATGCCGCGCTGCCTTAATTCATAATTAATTCGTATCGGCCCCAACCCTCGGGTTAAACATTGCTTAAAAAAACTTTCTGCAAAGCGTTGATCACTTTGCCAATCATTGATGACAAACTCATCTAAGACAATAGTTATTTCTGCTTTTTCAAAACCTTTACGAGATAGTTTCTGGTGCAATTCCTGCTGACTGTGTTCACGTCGCGCTAAATACTGAAAACAAAACCGTTTTATTTCCAGCCTATCATGCGTTTCAAGCATGAAAACTCACCCCTAACTTAGTCAGCAACTGACTTAAATAACGACTTATTCAATCAAGTGTCTTCATTTTTAGACGCTTTACCGTCTTCTTGAAGACCAAAAGCTTCCGCTCTAATTTTCTGCTCCAACTCCATAGCAACCGCTACATTCTCTTTTAAATATGTACGTGCATTATCTTTACCTTGGCCAATTTTTTGACCATTACAGCTATACCATGATCCCGCTTTACCCACGAATCCATACTTCACACCAAGATCAATCAGCTCACCTAAAAAAGAAACACCCTGACCATATAAAATTTCAAACTCTGCTTGCTTAAATGGGGGGGCAACTTTATTTTTAACTACTTTTACACGGGTGTCATTGCCGACTATTTCGTCGCCTTTCTTTATGGCTCCAATACGACGAATATCCAAGCGCACTGAAGAATAAAATTTCAATGCATTTCCACCCGTAGTTGTTTCTGGATTTCCAAACATAACACCAATTTTCATACGAATCTGATTAATAAAAATAACCAGCGTATTCGATCGTTTAATATTACCGGTCAACTTTCTTAACGCTTGAGACATTAACCGAGCCTGGAGCCCCATATGCGAATCACCCATATCGCCTTCAATTTCCGCCTTGGGTGTAAGCGCTGCAACAGAATCAATAACCACCATATCCACAGCACCAGAGCGGACCAGCATATCCGTGATTTCTAAGGCTTGCTCGCCGGTATCGGGCTGAGAAACCAACAAATCATCAACATTGACACCAATTTTTTCAGCATACAAGGGATCTAAAGCATGCTCAGCATCTATAAATGCCGCTGAACCGCCTAATTTTTGCATCTGTGCAATAACCTCAAGGGTCATCGTGGTTTTACCTGAAGACTCTGGACCATAGATTTCAACAACTCGTCCACGCGGCAGGCCACCACATCCTAAAGCAATATCTAAGGATAAAGACCCTGTCGGCACCGTTTCAATATCTCTTGATGCAGCGGAATCACCCATCCGCATGACAGACCCTTTACCAAATTGTTTCTCTATCTGCATTAATGCAGCATCTAACGCTTTCTTTTTATTGTCATCCATTAACTGTCCCTTTTATATACCAACTAACTAACTACCTACGACTGAAATCATAACGCACCCAACTACCTAGCCATAAATATAGCTTACTCTGGGCAATACCATGCAATATAAAAACACCTTTTTACACCTTACAAACTTGCCAGAACCTTGGCAACCGTCTCACCCATTGCAGAGGGCGTAGGGGAAATGGTGACACCCATGTCAAGAAGTTGCTCTACTTTTTCACTCGCACTCTCACCTGTGGATGAAATAATTGCACCGGCATGCCCCATCCGTCGACCTTTCGGTGCCGTCAAACCAGCAATATATGCGACAACCGGCTTACTCATTTGTTCTTTGGCAAAAAAGCCTGCTTCAATTTCCTGAGGCCCTCCAATTTCACCAATCATGAGAACAACTTTAGTCTCTGGGTCTTGCTCAAACTTTTCCAATATTTTACGGTGTGAACTACCATTAATAGGATCACCACCAATACCAACTGATGTTGAAATACCGATACCTAAGGCTTTCATTTGATCAGCAGCCTCATAGCCAAGCGTCCCAGAGCGACCCACAACACCAACGTCACCAGGCATATAAATATGTCCCGGCATAATACCAAGCATGGCACGTCCTGGACTGATCGTACCGGCACAATTCGGCCCGGTAAGAACCATACGTCTATCTTCAGGGAAATTTTTTAAATAATTTTTGACCTTCATCATATCTTGCGTAGGTATACCATCAGTAATAGCCACACAATATTTAATGCCGGCTTCTGCAGCTTCCATAATCGAATCAGCGGCAAAAGCAGGTGGTACAAAAATAATACTCGCTTCGGCACCTAATTGTTCTACAGACTCCTTAACCGTATTAAAAACCGGACGCCCTAAATGCTGGACCCCGCCCTTTCCAGGGGTGATTCCAGCCACAATATTTGAACCATAATTAATCATATCTTGGGCATGAAAGGTCCCTATTTTTCCGGTAAACCCTTGAATAACAATGGGTGTTCTTTCATTAATTAGAATTGCCATCGTCTATTCTCCTTGTCCCTTTGCTATCACGTCATTTCGTGCTGCTACAGCCTTTTCAGCCGCATCAGCTAATGTTTCCGCCATTATGATCGGAAGGCCACTTTTTGAAATAATTTCTCTTCCCTCATCGACATTGGTTCCAGATAACCGCACAATCAATGGCATCGTTAATTCAATATTCTTAACCGCCTTAACCACACCTTCCGCAATCCAGTCACAGCGATTAATGCCTGCAAAAATATTAACCAACATGACTTTAACATTGTCATCCGCCAACACCAATCGAAACGCCTTTTCAGTTCGTTCCGGTGAAGCACCGCCTCCAACATCAAGAAAATTAGCAGGTTCACCCCCTGCTAGCTTAATCATATCCATCGTAGCCATAGCTAACCCAGCACCATTGATCATACAACCAATATCACCGTCCAGACCCACATAACTCAAGCCTCTATCGGCAGCGGCCATTTCTCGCTCATCTTCTTGAGATTTATCTCGTAATTCCGAAATATTTTGACGTCGGAACAAGGCGTTGTCATCAAAGTCCATCTTAGCATCTAGCGCAATAAGCTCATCATGGCCATTAATCACCAAGGGATTAACCTCTAACATGTTAGCATCGGTATCGCGCAATGCCCGGTAACAACCTTCAATCACCTTTACCGCCTGACTTAACATGCTGGCAGGAAGACCTAATGAAAAAGCCATTGCCCGGGCTTGAAAATCCTGCAAACCAATCGCCGGCTCAATATAAATCTTTATAATAGCCTCTGGGTTACTTTCAGCCATTTCTTCAATATCCATGCCGCCTTCAGATGAGCCAATCATCACAATACGCTCATACTCTCTATCAATTAAGAAACTCAGGTATAGCTCTCGAACAATATCTGTTCCCGCTTCAATATAAAGACGAGAACAAACTTTTCCCTGCGGCCCTGTTTGATGCGTCACAATAGTTTTACCTAATAAGCCATCTGCAGCTGAAAAGACCTCATCAGGTGTTTTACAAATTTTAATAGCGCCTGCTTTACCACGCGCACCTGAATGAATCTGTGCTTTTACAGCCCAAACATTGCCGCCAATATCGCGAGCACGCTGAGTCGCTTGTTCAGGACTATATGCTAGTCCACCTTCAGCTATTTTAACGCCATAACCTGCTAAAATATTTTTAGCCTGATACTCATGAATATCCAAGTGCCTTCCCCTTCCTTAATCTAATACTGTTTATTTAGTCTTTAACGCAATTGCTTCGGCAGCCTTAACAACATTAGTTGCCATTTTTTCAGAAGCCGCATCAATCAATCGCCCATCCAGAGCCGCAGCACCTTTACCCTGTTCAGCAGCTTCTTTCAATGCCACTAAAATACGTTTAGCTTTGTCAACTTCTGCTTGTGGTGGTGTAAACACATCATTAGCTAAGGCAATTTGCGACGGATGGATAGCCCATTTCCCTTCACAACCTAATGCAGCAGCTCGCTTTGCAGCAGCAGTAAAACCCTCAGGGTCCTTAATATCTCCAAAAGGTCCGTCAACAGGACGTAAACCATAAGCCCTACACGCCACTGTCATTCGACTAATCGCCGCATGCCACTGGTCACCTGGGTAATCAGGGTTTAATCCGCCAATATTAGTTGTTCTGGCACGATTACTCGCCGCATAATCAGCAACCCCAAAATGTAATGCCTCTAACCTACCGGTTGCCCCATTACGAGCTATATCTTCAACATTTGCCATTCCCAAGGCTGTTTCGATCAAACACTCAATTCCAATTTTATGCGTTAACCCTTCTTGTACTTCCAGTTGGCTCAACATGGCTTCCACCATATAGACATCCGCATAAACCCCTACCTTGGGAATTAAGATCGTATCTAGTTTATCGCCAGCCTGCTCGACCAAGTCAACAACATCACGAACCATATATTGAGTATCCAGACCATTGATCCTGACAGAAACAGCAATCCCATGCCCCGCCCAATCTAAATCATTAATGGCCTCAATCACATTTTTACGTGCCTGCAACTTATCATCAGGCGCAACAGCATCTTCTAAATCTAAGAAAACAAAATCAACACCACTCGTCAGTGCTTTTTCAAACATCTCTGGACTTGACCCTGGGACAGCTAGTTCACAACGTTGAACGCGTTGGACTGATGGTTCATACAATGTATAGCTCATAATTAATACCCAAACCTCTATAATTTCAATCAGATTATCTTAGCTACCACCGTAAATTTCAAAGCAACTAAAAGCAACCCATCATTATATATTCCAGCCGTCTTTTTTTCCATACTCCTGTTTTTATTTGCTACAAAAATATCAGCCACCATGACCCGTAACGCCATTTGACAACAGCATTGCTGCTTAACATCTTATATGGGATAATATCGGGTTATTTATTGATTTGCTGCTCTAAAGCATATCAAATTACTTTAACTTTTATTTATAGAGGCAAACCATGGCGGGTCGAAATCATCTTTACATCCCAGGTCCTACGAACGTTCCAACTGAAGTCAGCAATGCTATGCGCGTCGACATGGAAGACCATCGGTCACCGACCTTCCCAGAGCTTCTCAAGCCGCTATTGCACGACCTCAAAAAAATCTTTAAAACCGAACAAGGCCAAGCGTTCATCTTTCCCGCCACAGGTACTGCCGGCTGGGAAATAGCCCTGACAAACACCCTCAATCCCGGCGATAAAGTACTCATTTACCGATTTGGTCAATTCGCTCACCTCTGGATGGACATGGCAAAGCGCTTAGGGTTTGAAGTGGAATGCCATGAAGTTGAATGGGGTCAGGGCATCCCTCTTGATACTCTAGAAACACGCCTAAAGGAAGACAGCGGCCATGAAATTAAAGCTGTTTTAGCAACCCACAACGAAACATCAACCGGCGTTACTTCCGATATCGGCGGCGTTCGTCTAGCCATAAATGCAGCCCAACATCCCGCGCTATTGTTTGTTGACGGCGTCAGCTCAATTGCAAGTCTTGATTTTAGAATGGATGAGTGGGGCGTTGAC
Source organism: Methylococcales bacterium (assembly GCA_030753675.1). GTDB lineage: Bacteria > Pseudomonadota > Gammaproteobacteria > Methylococcales > Methylomonadaceae > OPU3-GD-OMZ. The sequence goes on along the minus strand of JASMBU010000002.1, from coordinate 63,841 downwards.
GGCGCAATTAGTGGCTCACAAAAAGGCTTTATGCTACCTGCTGGCGGGGCTTTTCTTGCTTTTAGCCAAAAAGCTATGGCTGCCTGCGGCACCAACACGTACCCTCGCTGCTTTTTAGACTTAAAAGACCACATCAACACGAATAAAGACGGTTATACGCCCTACACCCCCTCTACCCCAATCTTACATGGCCTCCGCAAGGCGATAGATTTATTACTGGAAGAAGGCCTTGAAAATGTTTTTGCACGACACCATCGTCTTGCTGAAGGCACCCGAAAAGCCATTGCTGCTTGGGGTTTATCGCTCTGTGCCCAACCCGGTTTCGAATCCAATACCGTTTCCGCTGTTGTCGTTCCTGAAGACAAAGATGCCCGTGACGTTATTGCTACTGCCTACCATAAATACAACATATCACTGGGCGGCGGACTGACCGAAGTTGCGGGAAAAGTTTTCAGAATTGGCCATATGGGCAACATGAATGACGTTTCCATGCTGGGCGCCATCGCCGGCGTAGAAATGGCATTACTTGACAATGGCTTTGACATAACACCCGGAAGTGGTGTGGCTGCAGCTATTGAATATTACCGCGCCACTGCCAACTAAACGCGCATAATCCGTGGATAAACAGCAAAGAGGCTGTTTATCCACGGGTCTTTAGAGCTTATTATCTGCTAAACTACCAACTATTACTTGCAACTGGTAGTTAACCATGCAAAGACCCAAGATTCTGGTCACCCGCAAATGGCCTTATGCAATTGAAGAAATCCTTACAAAAGAATTTGACAGCACGCTCAACCATCAGGACCACCCCTTAACGCCTAAAGCGCTTAAAGATGCCTTAAGCCATTTCGACGCCATCCTCTCGACCGTTACCGACCCATTATCCACCGCTATTTTTAAAACCACACCAATCCGCACTAAAATCATTGGTAATTTCGGTGTCGGCTTTAATCATATTGATATCCAAAGCGCCCAAGATCAGGGCATTTGCGTTACCAATACACCGGATATCTTAACGGACTGCACCGCCGATATAACAATGATGTTAATACTGATGTCTGCTCGGCGCGGTACCGAAGGAGATCGCCTAATCCGTCAAAAAAAATGGCACGGCTGGCACCCTACCCAAATGCTAGGGCAAAAGGTGACTGGAAAAACATTAGGACTTATTGGTTTCGGGCGCATTGCTCAAGCGACCGCTTACAAGGCACATTTTGGCTTTAATATGAAAATCATTTTCTACAACACCAGCCCAGTACCGTTAAACCTAACACAACCCGTTAAAGCACAGAACTGCAACTCAATCGATGCCGTGCTAGAAACTGCAGACTTTATCTCAATCCACTGCCCGGGCTCACCTCAAAACCATCACCTCATAAATGAAGATCGGTTAAAACTTCTACACCCTAAAGCCCATCTGATTAACACGGCACGTGGCAGTGTTATTGATACTAAGGCTTTAATCACAGCACTTTCAAACAACTGGTTTGCCGGTGCTGGACTAGATGTTTTTGAAAATGAACCCGCAATAGACCCTGAACTCCTAGGCCTCAACAATGTCACCTTACTTCCACACTTAGGGAGTGCTACCGAAGAAACCCGAAATGCCATGGGCCTTCGCGTTATTGAAAACATTAAAGAATTCTTTTCAGGACAGACCCCTCGAGACATCATTCGCTAACCAAACAACCCGTCGCTAAACTAATCACTACTGGGCAACAAATGCTTAACAGCATCGCGTTCTGCTTTTAACTCCAACTCTGTTTCTTTCATTTTTCCAATACTAAACTCACTGAGATCAAGCCCTCGCACAATCTCAATGTTCCCGTTTACAACTCGCACAGGGTAAGAATAAATCAACCCAGGTTCAATACCATAACTCCCGTCTGATAAGACCGCCATATTGATCCACCCTTCAGACCGAGTATCAACGATCCAATCCTTCATTTGACAGACAGCGGCATAGGCTGCAGAAGCCACACTTGAATGTCCAAGGGCTTCAATAATCGCCCCGCCTCGCTGCTGAACAATAGGGATAAACTCCTCAACAAACCAATTATAGTCAACACAATCCAACGCCGGCGAGCCTTTAATCTGAGCATGATGGATATCAGGGTATTGTGTTGCTGAATGATTACCCCAAATCACAATATCCTTAACATAATTTGGATGAACACCCGCTTGCTCGGCTAAAAGCCCAATGGCTCGGTGAAAATCCAAATAAATCAGCGCCGTAAAATTCTCAGCCCCTAAACCATGAGCACTCTCTAACGCAATCAGAGTATTGGTATTTGATGGGTTACCCGCGACTAAAACCTTGACATTTCGACTAGCCACCTCACCCAATGCACGCCCATGCAAAACAAAAATCTCTGCATTTGCATGCAACAAATCATGCCGTTCCATCCCAAGGACACGCGGTTTTGCCCCCAACATAAAAACATAATCCACTTGATTAAAAGCAACATCAGGCTGGTCTGTCACAATAATCTTATTGAGCAAAGGGAAAATACAATCGTTCAACTCCATGACAATACCCTTTAATACTGACAATTCTGAAGTCACCTCCAGTAAATGCAAATTAATGGGTTGCTCTGGGCCTAACAATTCACCTGCGACAATACGATAAATAAGTGCGTAACTAATTCTGCCTGCTGCACCTGTAATTGCAATGTTGACTGGGGTTTTCATAATCTCTTTAATTTATTCAAAAATTACGTTCGTCTTTCATCGTAACAAAGTACAACGCCACACATCAATAAAACACTGACTATTGCACTCATAACAACCAAATCTTTCACGACCCGGTACCCTCGTTGGAAACTTATTACCCAAGGGTCTTCTTTCACCTAAACTAAATTACAGTATAATTGATTCGCAAACATTCATGAGTGCAATTTATTTTTTTAACTTCCTCGCTAATTATGGAATCACTGTGAAAAAATTACTCTTTCAATTTGATACTGACACCATTCCTTCTGTTTTCGATACTGTTGTTGCCTATGATGCCGGCGCCGACCATGTCATTGCTTACGGTGGACTGGCCCCAGAAACCATAAAGCCACAAGTTGAAGGCTGCATTTTTACACGCGCTCCTAAAGACAAAAAAAACACCGCTGTTTTCGTTGGTGGTAGTGAAATGACTGCTGGCCAAGCATTATTCGATAGTATTCAACAACAATTCTTTGCGAACTTTCGTATCTCAATCATGCTCGACAGTAATGGCAGCAACACTACCGCTGCGGCTGGCGTTGCAAAATTAACCCATCAGGGTTCCGTAAAAAATAAAAATGCTATTGTTTTAGCCGGAACCGGACCCGTGGGTCAAAGAGCTGCTGCCCTGCTAGCACTTGAAGGCGCTCATGTTTCCATTACCTCGCGCTCATTGTCTAAGGCTCAACAAGCATGCCAATCAATCCAAAACCGCTTCAACGTTACCGTCACCCCTATTGAGGCCTTCGACAACACAGAACGCGCGAAAGCCATTGCAAACACACAGATCATTTTCGCTACTGGCGCAGCCAATGTGCAATTGCTCGAAGAAGCGCACTGGAAAGACAACCTAGCCCTTGAACTCATTGCCGATGCCAATGCAACACCGCCTATCGGTATTGGTGGAACAGATATGATGGATAAAGGCATCAATAGACACGGCAAAATAGTCTGGGGCGCCATTGGCTTTGGAACCCTAAAACTAGCTTTACATAAGGCTTGCATCAATAAACTCTTTGAAAGCAACGATCAAATCCTCGATGCGGAAGAAATATTCGCCATTGCTAAATCAATGACTTAACGCATGAACAGAGACAATACTTGCTGATGAAATTAAACCCTTTTAGCTGATTTAGCCAAGACTATTTTACGTTAAGAAAAATGACTCCCTTATCTCTCCATTTACGTCAAGATGCCGTAGATTTTTTTGCCGCTGGCCTAGCCGCTGCCGACCCAGAAAAAGCCGTTAGGGCTCATCTCAATTACCAATCACAACGATTACGAATTAAGACTCTTTCAAACCATACTAGCCACCAACGCAGTGAAGACTGGTCCAAGATTCATTTAATTGCACTTGGCAAAGCCGCCTGCAAAATGGCCACTTCAGCACAACAAATAATCCCTCCATCACTGTTCAGCACAGACCATATTGTCATTACAAATTATGAAAACATTGAACCTAGCGCTCATCTAAACATTATCGGTGCCGGACACCCTACCCCTGATGACGCCGGACTCTCTGCCGCCCGTAAAATGATTGACATCGCCCAAAAAGCACAAACTAACGAATTAGTCTTAGTGCTCTTGAGTGGGGGTGGATCATCACTTGCTCCTTGCCCGTTAACTCCGATTAGCCTTATCGAAAAGCAATTCGTTAATGATTTATTATTAGCCTCAGGCGCAACAATTCAGGAAATAAATACGGTTCGAAAACATTTATCCGCCTTGAAAGGCGGACAATTAATTAAATACATCCTCCCTGCAGATGTGCATACGTTAATTTTATCCGATGTTATAGACAATAACCTGAGCACTATCGCCAGTGGCCCTACAGTCCCTGACAGCACAACATTCCTAGATACCATTAAAATTTTAAAAAAATACGACCTATGGAATCACTTGCCTCAATCGATTCTGAATCTTTGCAATCAAAGCACTGCTCACCCTAAATATGAAACATTAAAACCTAACCAGTATCCCAATTATAAAGACCATATTAGCCTTATTGGCTCTAACGCTATAAGCATTAACCACATCCTTACTGTTGCCCAAAAATACTATTATGAAACCTACCTTTACAGTAGTAAACTATGCGGTGAAGCGAAAGATGAAGCAATAAAACTACTTTTTTTTGCACAAAAAATAATTAACCAGGGGATAACGAAACCCACCGCTATTATTGCCGGTGGTGAGACGACCGTTACCCTCAACGGTCAAGGTATCGGAGGAAGAAACCAAGAAATGGCCTTAGCCTTTACCATTGCCGCTGAGCAATATGAACTCGCTGTTTCAAACTGGGTTTTTTTAAGTGCAGGGACAGATGGGCGAGATGGACCCACAGAAGCCGCAGGCGCAATGGTGGATGCAGCCTCCTATAACCGTATGGTCAAATCCGCTATCAATCCAGCTGTTTTTTTGACCAATAACGATTCAAATGCAGCCTTAGCCCGTTCGAATGATTTATTTATAACAGGTGCAACCGGTACTAATGTCGCTGATTTGCAAATTTTATTACTACAGCCTTTTTAATTAATACAGGCATTAGTTCACTCAGGAGACCTAAATGTTTAACACATCACAAACTATTGCTGACTATGACCAAGAACTTTCTGAAGCCATAGAACAAGAGATTTATCGTCAAGAAACACATATTGAACTCATTGCTTCAGAAAACTATGCCAGCCCTCGAGTTATGGAAGCTCAAGGGTCAGTGCTCACCAACAAATATGCTGAAGGTTACCCCAGCAAACGTTACTACGGTGGCTGCGAACATGTTGACACCGTAGAACAGCTAGCTATAGACCGCCTGAAAAAACTTTTTTCAGCCGATTATGCCAATGTTCAACCTCATTCAGGATCACAAGCAAACATGGCTGTTTACATGGCCTTACTACAACCCCATGACACCGTTTTGGGCTTAAGCCTTGCGGATGGCGGACACTTAACGCATGGTTCAAAACCTAACTTTTCTGGAAAAATCTATAACGCCATTCAATATGGCTTAGATAGCTCAACCGGCGAAATTGATTATGATCAAGTACAAGCACTGGCACATGAACACCAACCCAAAATGATTGTAGCGGGTTTCTCAGCCTACTCTAGAGTTGTTGACTGGGCCCGTTTCAGGGCTATTGCCGACGAAGTAGGTGCTTATTTACTGGTCGATATGGCTCATGTCGCCGGTTTGATCGCTGCAGACTTGTACCCCAACCCCGTCCCTTTTGCGGATATTGTAACCAGTACTACACACAAAAGTCTTCGTGGACCACGCGGTGGTTTTATTATTTGTAAAAATAATCCCGATATTGAAAAAAAATTAAACTCCATGATTTTTCCTGGCATTCAGGGTGGTCCGTTAATGCATGTCATTGCTGCAAAAGCCGTTGCCTTTAAAGAAGCACAAGAAACAAGTTTCATTAACTACCAACAACAAGTTATTACTAATGCCCGCGCCATGGCCGATGTTTTCATCAGTCGGGGCTATGATATCGTTTCCGGAGGAACAGATAACCACCTTTTACTTATTTCATTAGTCGCTAACGGCATTACCGGTAAAGCCGCCGACGAAGCTTTAGGGAAAGCGCATATCACTGTTAATAAAAATGCTGTTCCTAATGACCCCCAATCACCCTTTGTCACCAGCGGTATCCGAGTGGGTACTCCTGCACCCACCACACGTGGCTTTAAAGAAAACGAAATCAGGCTCATTGCAACTTTAATGTGTGATGTACTTGATAACATTGATAATGAAGCCATTATTAGCGATGTTCGAAACCAGGTCACACAATTATGTGCACGATTCCCAGTTTATCCAACCTAACCCTTAATCCTTTAGTTTAATTACTTATTTAATTCATTTTATCTGGAGCTGTCACTATGTCTGATATCGAAATTGCTCAACATGCCACTATAAAACCTATTCTGGCCATTGCTAAAGAACAATACGATATTGACAGTGAACATTTAGACCCGTACGGACACTATAAAGCTAAACTCTCTTTAGACTTTATCGAGAGTCTAAACGATCAACCGGACGGCAAACTTATTCTCGTTACGGCCATTAGCCCAACACCTGCTGGAGAAGGTAAAACAACCACGACAGTGGGTCTAACTGATGCGATGAACCTATTAGGAAAAAAGACAATCTGTTGTCTGCGTGAACCTTCCTTAGGCCCTTGTTTTGGCATTAAAGGTGGTGCTGCTGGAGGTGGCTATTCTCAAGTCATTCCTATGGAAGATATTAACCTCCATTTCACCGGTGACTTCCATGCCATTGGTGTTGCTCACAATCTTTTATCCGCACTCATTGACAACCATATCCACCACGGTAATGCACTTAAGATTGATACAAGACGAATCCAGTGGAAACGCGTGGTTGATATGAATGATCGTGCTTTACGCAACATTACTGTCGGCATGGGAGGACCATTAAATGGTTTTCTTCGTAGCGATAGTTACGATATTGTTGTGGCTTCTGAAATCATGGCTATTCTCTGTCTTGCAACTAGCCGCGCTGACTTAAAAACACGTTTAGGACGGATCATTATTGGTTATCAACATGATGGTAACACAGCTATATTTGCCAGTGACTTAAACGCTCAAGGCGCCATGGCCGCTCTCCTTAAAGATGCCATAAAACCCAACCTTGTTCAAACCCTTGAAAACAACATCGCCTTAATTCATGGCGGTCCATTTGCCAATATTGCACACGGGTGCAATACCGTCACTGCAACTAAAACGGCATTAAAACTGGCCGATTATACGGTCACTGAGGCCGGTTTCGGCGCAGATCTCGGAGCTGAAAAATTCATTAACATAAAATGCCGAAAATCGGGTATTACTCCTTCAGCAGTCGTCTTAGTGGCTACCATCCGGGCATTAAAATTTCATGGTGGCATAGATAAAGAAAGCCTCAACCAGGAAAATCTTGAGGCTTTAAAACAAGGCTTTGAAAATCTCGAACGTCATTATAATAACGTGACCAAACAATACGGTCTCCCTTGTGTCATATGTATTAATCATTTCACTTTTGATACCGATGCCGAAATCCAATTATTATTAGACCTGTGTCAGCATATTGGTGCCCAGTGCATTGTTTCCAAACACTGGGCTGAAGGTGGAGCGGGTGCTTTGCAACTCGCTGAAAAGATTGTTGATATTGTTGATAACAGAACACCCAGCTTTAAATACGTATACGAGAATAACGACAGTCTATGGGATAAGATTACCGCGATTGCCACTAAACTATACGGAGCCAGCGACGTCACCGCCCCATTAAAAGTCAGACAACAAATTGAACGCTGGGAACAAGATTATGGATCTTTCCCAGTCTGTATCGCTAAAACTCAAATGTCATTTTCGACCGACCCAACGGCTAAAGGCGCTCCATCTGGACATACCATTGAAATCAGAGAAGTTCGGTTAGCAAATGGTGCTGAATTTATGGTGGCCATTGCTGGCAACATGCTGACTATGCCTGGCTTACCTAAAACACCTGCTGCAGAACGAATCGATATTAAAGACGATGGCACCATAACCGGATTATTCTAATCTACTCGTTATCACCCACCCCGGATTTAGAGTTGTCGTAACACTTCTATAATTTCTTTGTAGTCGGGTTCTTCGGTAATTTCAGTCACTAATTGCGTATAACGAACCGTATTAAATTCATCAATAATAAGCACCGCCCTAGCCATTAATCCAGCGAGAACGCCGGTTGTCATCTCCACCCCATAATCAACCGCAAATGAAGTGCGAAAACCGGATAAAGGAAAGATATTTTTAAGCCCTTCGTGCTTACAAAAACGGTCTTGTGCAAAGGGTAAATCAGCGGATATATTTAAAATTACCGTGTTATTAAAACCGACCACCTTCTCATTAAACCACCGTGCCGATGCTGCACAAACTGGTGTATCTAAACTGGGCACCACATTTAACAGCTTTACCTTCCCTTCAAAAGCAGATAAATTCACGGCTTGTAATTTACGGTTAACTAACGAAAACTCAGGAGCAAGTTCCCCCACCACGGGCAATTCACCACTAACCTGCATGGCCTTACCTTGCAACGTTATTTCTGTCATCTTCTTCCTACCTAGATTTACTATGAGTATTATTTGCCTTTAGTTCGACTTCGCTTATGCATCTTAACTTTTCTGTTTTTCTTAAGCTGACGTTCATCGCGCTTGAGTTGTCGATCGGTTAATGCTTGTTTTCTATTTTTATATGGATTGTCCGCTGATTTAAATTCAATCCGAATTGGCGTTCCTGCCAACTTTAAACGTTCACGAAAAAAATTCATTAAATAACGCTTGTAAGCATCCGGCACTGAATCCGTTTGATTACCATGAATGACCACGACTGGAGGATTTTGACCGCCCTGATGCGCATATTTTAATTTAATCCGCTTGCCACGGACTAACGGTGGTTGGTGCCCTTCTACGGCATATTTCAATACTTGCGTCAACCCAGGTGTTGACATGTCCATCATAGCTGCTTGATAAACTTTTTCTGTCATATCAAACAACTTACCTACACCACTGCCATATAACGCTGAAATAGTATGCTTCTGAGCAAAACTCAGAAAGGGTAGTTTTAGCTCTATTTGTTTTTTAACTTTTTCTTTATGTTCGGCAGTCAAGCCATCCCACTTATTAAGACCAATAATCAACCCTCTACCTGCCTCTAAAACCAAGCCCAATAAGCTGGCATCTTGCTCGGTAATACCTTCACTAGCATCGATCAAGTAAATCACCACGTTGGCACTATCAATAGCTTGTAACGTCTTAATGATACTGAATTTCTCAATAGCTTCTGAGACTTTTGATCGACGTCGCATGCCGGCAGTATCAATTAAAGTATACGCTTTACCGCGGCGCTCAAATTCAATAAAAACACTGTCTCGCGTTGTACCCGGCTGATCAAAAACAACAACCCGCTCTTCACCTAACAACCGATTAATCAAGGTTGACTTACCCACGTTAGGACGACCAACCACCGCGATCCCTATTCGCTTTTCTTGTACCGTTTCAGTCGCTACAGGTTCATCACGAATCAACTCATTAATGGCTTGTAACAAGGTACCTACACCACGACCATGGGTCGCAGCAATTTTAATCGGGTTCCCTAACCCTAACGCGTAAAACTCAAGACCGGCTTGCTCTTGATTAAGTCCATCAATTTTATTACTGACTAATAGAACCGGCTTTGATAACTTTCTTAGTTGCTCTGCTATTGTTTGATCTGATGCATTTAAGCCATCACGCGCATCGACCATAAAGACAACAACGTCAGACTCCTGAATAGCGATTTGTACTTGTTTTCTAGAAAAGGCATCAATACCTTCAAGGTCATCTGCAATACCGCCCGTATCGACGACTAAACAATCTCGTTCACCGCGTTTGATATGCCCATATTGTCGATCCCTTGTTAAACCCGGGTAATCCGCAACCAAAGCATCACGCGACCGCGTTAAATAATTAAACAACGTGGATTTTCCCACATTGGGCCGCCCTACTAATGCTATGACTGGTAACACTCTAATTCACCCCTACAGGGTAAGCTTTTAAAGCAACAACAGATCCGCCGCTGCCATAGACGTAGACAATATTATTTTTAACTAGCGGTGGCGCTATAATTGCTTCATCGGTCGCTTGTATGCGCCCGAGTTGGCGACCATCATCACTGGAAAACCAATGAACATAGCCTTCAAAATCACCAACCAAGACATAATCTTGATAAACTGCCGGTGCTGTTAACCGACGCATATGTAAATCTGACTGCTTCCACAAACTACCCCCTGTACGTTGGTCCAATTGCCAAACATGACTTTCTGTATCTGACAAATATAAATAACGCCAGTCATGGCTGATTCCTGAATAAGACGACACGTCCTCATTAGCCCAAATAAGATCCCCATCGATAGTCAAAACTGCGCTGGTACCGCCTTGATAACTTGCTATATAAATAACATCATCGATAATGATGGGGTCGGTATCCAAATCCACTAAGCGTTCAATCTGTGTTCGACCACTGGGTATAGCAAGACTTGCATCCCATAAATTCTTACCACTTTGGAGTTGTAACGCAACCATTCGTCCATCGGCAAAACCAATGAAAACACGACCAGAATCAATAACCGGCTGACCATTACCTCGAATGGATAATGCTGGAACAGAACGCTCAAAAATCCAACGTTGTTTTCCTGATATCTCATCAAATGCAATTACTTTACCGTCAATGGTTCGAACAACAACAAGCCCCTCACTGACGACTGGACTCGCTAACACTTCACTGGTTACCTGGGCAACCCAAGCCGTTACACCATTGCCCCTATTGAGCGCTACTATCTGAGCATCATGGGTGCCAAAAAATAAATTATCACGACCCAAGGCAATACCGGCTGAAATAGAAAAACCCGTTTCTCTCAGCCACGCTACCGTTCCAAATTGAAGGCTAAGTGCTTCAACAACACCCTGACTTCCTGCACTATAAATCAAGTCATCTGAAACTGCCGGAGCTAGCCCTAAAGCATGACCGTCAACCCCTGCACCAACTTGTTTTTCCCATAAAACTTCAATCGCTACAGCCGGATCATAGTCTGTTAATTTTTTAGGCGGTGTGGCATTATCTTTACCGCCCATTAAACCGTAAACAAATCGATGCGCACTATCCTTTGCCGTCTGAACTGCAGAACAACCTGCCAAATTAATAACAACACATAACAGTAAAATTAACTTCATTCTGTCGCTTCAATAATTTCAGGGATCGTCAGGTCATTAATCTTAAGCTGCATCAATGGTGTTTTACGCCCTCTCCTAACAGCATTTAGGTAGGCCGTACGCGCTTCCCCTCGACGGTCTAATGCAACATATAGGTCGCCGGTTAATTCTTCATAAATACCTTCAAAACTTTCTGCTTGTGTTGGATCGACTTGAGCAATTAATTGAAGCCCTGAATCATATTCTTCGGTCGCTAATAACAATCGTATCAAGCGAATTCGAGCAATATGGTTGATTTCTCCAGCCGATGATGCAACCAATTTATTTAAAAAAACTTTAGCGGCATCATAATCTTTATTTTCAACTTTAATTTTGGCTTGAAATAAAGCGGAATATTCAGCATAAGGTGTTGCCTCATATTGCTGAGCCAAACGATCCGCTATCTTAAGCGCCGAATCTGTTTTTCCTTCTTTTTGATCCGACAATAAATCAACATATAAGTTAGCGCCCTCTGTCGTTAAATCAGCCTTATAATTCACCCAATATTTCCAAGACAAAACAATAGCAATTGCAACAACAACACCTGCAATAATTGCAGTTCCATTGGCTTTCCACCATCGTTTTAATGCTTCTACCTGTTCTTCTTCTGTTTCGTATATTTCCACGTCTGCTTTACCTTATTTTAAAAAATGTTATTCAACTAATGTAACTCGAAAATTAGCATTCAAGACTCAATGACTGTTGTAGATACCCGACTACTTCTGTTTGACTCATACTACTTTGATCCTGATGTACCCGAAGCGATTTAACACCGACTTTATTATTAGCAACTTCCACGTCACCCACAATTAAAGCCACCTCGGCACCACTCTTATCAGCCTTCTTAAACTGACTTTTAAAACTGCCCCCGCCACAATGGAACTGTAATTTTAACTCGGGCAATTGATCTCTTAACTTTTCTGCCAAAACCATACCAACGGCTTGCGCCTTATCCCCTACACAGATCATATAAACATCAACCAAACGAGTCATACAAGACACTTCATCAAGCATTTCGACTAATGCCATTAACCGCTCCATACCCATTGCAAAGCCAATTGCAGAAGAATTACGGGCACCCAATTGTTCAACCAAGCTGTCATAACGCCCCCCTGCACAGACAGTACCCTGAGCACCTAATTCGCAGGTCACCCATTCAAAAACAGTATGCCCGTAATAGTCAAGGCCACGAACTAAACGAGGATTAATCGTATAATCAATCCCTAAGTCATCGAGTAGACCTGTCAGCCCTTTAAAATGATTCAGACTATCTACGCCTAATGAATTCATTAAAGTTGGCGCTTGTTCAACTAGCGCTTGTATCTCAGGGTTCTTACTGTCAAGAATTCGCAAAGGATTAGTTTGTAACCGGCGCCGACTATCATCATCCAATAAGGCTTCATGTTTTGAAAAATAAACAATTAATTCTTCTCGGTAATGCTGCCGCTCCTCTTTTGATCCTAACGTATTCAATTGCAATTCTAACTTATCTCTTATCCCTAGTTGAGTCCACAATCGATGTCCGATGACAATTATTTCAGCATCAATATCAGGACCCGCCATACCATACGTTTCTACACCTAACTGATAAAACTGCCGATACCGACCTTTCTGCGGACGTTCATGGCGAAACATCGGCCCGTAATACCATAGTCGTTGAATCTGGTTATGAAGCAAACCATGTTCAATACCGGCCCGAAGACACCCTGCCGTTCCTTCGGGCCTTAATGTTAATGAATCACCATTACGATCATCAAAGGTATACATCTCTTTTTCAACAATATCTGTCACTTCTCCAATTGACCGATTAAACAATTCAGTTTTCTCCACAATTGGCAAGCGGATTTCCTGATAACCATAACTGCTTAAAACCTGTTGGAATACGCTTTCAACTCGTTGCCACTTTTGCGTTTGCTCAGGAAGTACATCATGCATTCCCCTTATTGCTTGGATATTCTTAGCCATAAATCCGTCTAATTTATTCTCAATTATTGAAAGTAATCTCTTAAAAAGAGACTTCTTAGTTAAATAGTACTCTTTATTTCACCAGCGATTTAGCTTCTCTTGATGCGGTAAAATGCTCCTTTAATACCTGCTTATATTGTTCAGTCTCATTTAAATGCCCTAGTTGTTTTGCAATCTGATAAGCCAATAAAACGGATTCTAGCGTTTCAACATGAACGGTAAAAATATTTCCGTGCCAAATGAAACTCTCGGTTCGAAAATTTAAGTTTTACTAAATCGAGAAAAACAGGCCCATAACTATCATTTCGTTCAATGTCTTGTAAAAAATTATTCTCGGCAAGCACCAAGTCTCCATTCAAAACCTGACATTGACCCACATTCCGGTATGTTAACCACAACTTATGATTTGAAGGTAAGTTAGCCGCCTTACTAAGCATTCCAAAACCATTTTTAACGTCCCCATGCTGACACAAAAATCGTCCGTAATTATTTAACACACTGGGATTATCCGGAGCGAGTACGGTGGCACGTTTATAGTGATATCGTGCTAAATCATCGTTACTGGTGGTGTCATAAAATATAGCCAAGGCGTTATGACTTGAAAAATTTTCATCATCAAGAGCATGCGCTTTTTTTAACTTTGTTAACGCAACGTTATAGTTACCTTTTTCCATATAGCGAAGACCCAAATCAAATTAGAGTTGCGCCTGTGACCAATGCTTTTCCTGATCTCTAGCATTAGTTGTACTACAGGCCGCCAAAAAAAACATTACGGCTACGATGCACCCAATCTTAAAATAAAAATAATCGTTATGTAATTTGGTCATTATTTACGGTAATAATCAGCCTTTAACGAAAACATTAACCTGAGACAGATTGAGAATTAACTCTCCTTTTTGCTAACTTATCTTGTCGTCGACTTTTATCTTTCACCTGTCCAACTAACTGCCCACATGCCGCATCAATATCCTCACCCCGTGTTTTTCTGACTGTGGTCACAATCCCCGCTTTATGTAAAAAATTTCTAAATGCCTCAATAGCACTTGCGCTAGAACATTTATATTCTGAGTTTGGAAATGGGTTAAAAGGTATCAAATTCATTTTACACGGCACATTTTTTAATAACCTGACTAATGCGCGTGCATCTGTAAAAGCATCATTCACACCATCGAGCATGACATACTCAAAAGTGATAAAACCTCGTGGTGAATGTTTAACAACATCCTGACAGGCTTCTATTAATTGATCCAAGGGATATTTCTTGTTTATCGGAACTAACTCATCACGCAACACATCATTAGCTGCATGTAAAGAAACTGCAACACTAACATCACAGACTTCTGACAATCTATACATTGCTGGGACGACACCTGAAGTACTGACAGTTACGCGCCGTTTTGATATCCCATAAGCACAATCATCCAGCATTAAATTGACAGCTTTAACGGTATTATCAAAATTAAGTAGCGGTTCACCCATACCCATCATAACGACATTAGTTATTCTCGAGTCCGCCCCCAACCGATTCGTCGCCACCCATAATTGGCCGATGATTTCAGCCGTTGTTAAATTGCGATTAAATCCTTGCTGTGCAGTTGAACAAAAAGTACAGGCTAGTGCACACCCTACTTGCGAGGAGATACACAGGGTTCCGCGATTTTCCTCTGGGATAAAAACCGTTTCTACACGGTTCCCACAAGCCATTCTTAAGATCCATTTAACCGTACCATCACTGGCTACTTTCTCTAAAACGATCTCAGGAACCGTAACCGTACAATGCTCTTTTAAGTAAGTTCTAAGCGACTTACTTAAATCTGTCATTTCATCAAAATCACTCACTCCCGCCTGATAGAGCCATTTGAGCAATTGCTTTGCTCGAAAGGATTTCTCACCTATTTTCTCAAAATACGCGGCTAACCCCTTCTTATCAAAATCAAGCAGGTTATCAGTGTGCCTTTTAACGGGTTCTAGGACAGAGTTCATCGTCATTAAAAAAGAATGCAATTTCTACTGCGGCAGTTCCTGCAGCATCTGATCCATGTACCGCATTTTCATCAATACTTGCTGCAAAATCAGCACGGATGGTACCTGCATCAGCTTCCGCTGGATTGGTTACACCCATTAACTCGCGATTTTTTAAAACAGCATTTTCACCTTCCAGAACTTGCACCATCACAGGCCCTGAAATCATAAAAGAGACAAGATCATTAAAAAAAGGACGTTCGCTATGCTCCCCATAAAAACCTTCTGCCTGCTCTTTAGTCAGATGTAACATTTTTGATGCAACAATGCTTAGACCATTTTTTTCAAAACGACTGTAAATATCTCCGATTACATTTTTAGCGACTGCATCGGGTTTTACAATAGAAAACGTACGTTCAACTGCCATTTATCTCTCCAAAATAAAAAAATTAACTTTCTAACGATTTACCTACGGGTGCGTATCAATATCCAACCCTTCTTTCTCAGGTAACATCAAATCCTCTTTACGAACACCCAACGCCAACACAACCGGGCTTGCAATAAATATCGACGAATACGTTCCCGTCAAGACACCCACTAATAATGCGATCGCAAAATTATGAATAATTTCACCCCCCAACAGGGCCAGAGCAATCAATACCAGTATGGTTGTCAGCGATGTCATTAATGTCCGACTCAAGGTCTGATTTAATGAGTTATTTAAAATCATCTGTGGTGTCCCTTTTCTAAGATTCCTAAAGTTCTCCCGTATCCGGTCATAAACAACAATCGTATCATTCAATGAATACCCGATAACAGCCAAGATAGCGGCTAATACCGTCAAATCAAACTCTAACCCAAGAACAGAAAAAAAGCCTAGTGTAATAACCACATCATGAATCAATGCGGCCACTGATCCCAAAGCAAATTTATATTCAAATCGCCACGCCACATAAATCAAAATACCAAACATCGAATACAATAAAGCCAATCCACCGTCTTCCGCTAGTTCATCCCCGACTTGAGGACCAACAAACTCAACCCGTCTCAAATCAGCTATTTGTTCCGAAGAACTATTGATTGCATTCAAGACCTGAACACTGGCTTGTGAATGATTTACGCCTTCGCGTGGCTTAAAACGAATCAATACATCTTTTGCGGTTCCGAAATGCTGCACCGTTGCGTCACCGAATTCATGCGTTTCTAAGGCAGACCGAATACTCTCAAGCTCAACTATTTCACTATAGCCAACCTCAATTAATGTCCCCCCAGTAAAGTCAATTCCCAACTTCAGGCCATTGATAATCAATGATGCCGCAGAAATAAGCAGTAATAAACCTGAACCGATTAAAGCGATTTTTCGTTTATTTATAAAATCAAAATTTTGTTTTAACATGACCATATGAAATATGTTCCTAGCCTTAATTAAAGTTACTTAACGTTCAAATACTACAGTGACAAACGCTTTACTCGTTGCTTGCCGTATATTAAATTAATCATCATCCGTGTTCCCATAATTGCTGTAAACATAGAGGTCATAATTCCAAGCGATAATGTGACTGCAAAACCCTTAATTGGCCCAGTACCAAAGCCAAATAAGACCAATGCAACGAGCAGTGTTGTAATATTGGCATCAAAAATAGTACCAAATGCTTTTTCATAGCCTGCATAAATACTGGCTTGCGGAGAATTACCATTGCGTAATTCTTCACGAATCCGCTCAAAAATAAGGACATTTGCATCTACCGCCATACCCACGGTTAAAACAATACCCGCAATCCCCGGTAATGTCAGGGTTGCCTGAATCATTGACAGCAATGCAACAATAATTATCAAATTAAAGGCTAATGCCACATTGGCAACCAAGCCAAACACTTTGTAATAAAACGCCATAAAGACAAGCACTAATGCAAAACCAACCATAACCGACAGTGTGCCTTGGTCAATATTATCCTGTCCTAAACTCGGACCAACTGTTCGCTCTTCAACAATCTCAATCGGAGCAGCTAGCGCACCTGCTCGTAATAATAAAGCTAAATTACGGGCTTCTGTAGTACTGTCTAAACCGGTAATTTGAAACCTTTTACTAAATACCCCTTGAATAGTTGCGACATTAATCACTTCTTCAAGTTTTTCTTTATGGCGCACCTTCTTACCGTTAGCTATACGTGTTTCAACCTTATTTTCAATAAACACAACCGCCATGGGTTTCCCAATATTATCACGGGTTGTACGCCCCATTTTCTTGGCTCCAATCCCATCTAAGGTAATATAAACCGCTGCGGAATTATTTTGGTCAAGCCCTGAAGAAGCATCAACGATTTGATCGCCGGTAACAATAATCTGACGTTTTAAAAGAATCGGCTGACCATTACGTTCATGATATAACCGTGAACCAATCGTCTGCTTTCCTTTGGCTGCAAGTTGAACATCGTGTTTAACATCAACCATTCTAAATTCCAACGATGCAGTTGCACCAAGAATCTCTTTAGCACGCGTCGTATCTTGCACGCCCGGCAACTGCACAACAATCCGTGCGTCTCCCTGCTGTTGAATAATAGGTTCTGCAACACCCAGTTCATTGACCCGGTTTCGCAGCGTTGTCATATTCTGAGCCAATGCAAATTTCTTTATTTGTGTTTTCTCGTCTATGGAAATGCGTGCTTCAATAACAAATAACTCTTTACCATCACTCAATTTAAGATTTCTAAACTCAGTACCTAATACCGCTTTTGCATTAGCCGCATCGACTTCTGATTTTAATTTAACTTGAACAAAGTCATTAACCTTAGCAATCGAAGCATAGCGAATTTTCTCAGCCCGTAATGCCCCTCGAATATCACCGACATAACGTTCCTCTGCTTGTTTGACTGCCGCATCCATATCGACCTCAAGCAAGAAATGAACCCCGCCACGTAAATCCAAGCCCAAATACATAGGTTCTGCAGCAATAGCACGTAACCATGCCGGTGTCGCCGGAGCCAAATTCAAAGCGGTCGTAAACCCTCGCCCTAAAGCAACCTTTAAATAATCTGCTGCCTTTATCTGATCATCAAGGTTTTCCAGACGAACCAATATCCGATCACCACTAAATTCGATCGCCTTTGCCGTAATACCTTGCGCACTTAATGTTTTTTCTATTAAATCGCGCTGATCTTCATTGAGTTGAGTGCTTCGCGTTGAAGAAATCTGAACTGAAGGATCGTCACCATAGATATTTGGCAACGCATAAAGTAAACCCAAGCCCAAAACTAGGACAATAAATAAATTTTTCCAAAGAGGGAAACTGTTCTGCATAGTAATTCCAAAAACAAATTTAATTCATAAAAAAACGAGACCCTTACGCTGAGCATTAACATGCCCGTCATAAGGGAAAATGTTCCGAAGAGACGACTTATGAATTATTTAATCGCTTGCTTTGAACTTTAAAGGTGCCTTTAGGCATTAAATTTTGAATCGCTTGTCTTTGTACTTGTATAACAACATTATTGCCGATATCTATCTGCACAAAATTATCATCCAAACTTACCACTCGACCCAACATTCCACCGTTAGTAACCACTTCAGCCCCTTTTGATAAAGCGCCGATCATTTTCTTTTGCTCTTTACCTTTCTTCTGTTGTGGTCGAATAAATAGAATATAGAAAAAAAACAAAATCCCTAGAGGAAAAGCTAAACCTTGCCACCCAGGACCATCTACTGCAGCTGCTCCCGCTGCCACGGTTTCACCAACCGCTAATGCGTCAGAAATAAAAAAACTCATTGTCTTATGCCCACTGTTTAAAATATTAGTTTGATTAGAAAAAACATGCCATTATGCCACAATAGGAACCACTTTACCCTGTTGTTGATAAAAATTTATTACAAATTGCTCAAAATCTTCTGTTGCTATTGCTTCACGCAATTCCCTCATTAACTGAAGATAATAATATAAGTTATGAATCGTATTTAACCTTGAGCCCAATAGTTCACCACATTTATACAAATGCCTGAGATAAGATACTGAAAAATGACGACAAGTATAGCACTCGCAATTATCGTCAACAGGACCATCATCAAGCTGATAACGACTGTTTCGAATTCGAACAACACCTTTGCTGGTAAATAAATGTCCATTCCTGGCATTCCGTGTAGGCATCACGCAATCAAACATATCGACCCCACGACGCACGCCCTCTACCAAGTCTTCAGGCGTACCCACACCCATCAAATAACGCGGCTTTTCCACCGGCATCCGCTCGACAATCGCGTCTAACATTCGCATCATTTCAGGCTTAGGCTCCCCCACTGAAAGCCCGCCAATCGCATAACCATCAAAGCCTATTTCAATGAGACTGGTTAACGACTCTTCCCGCAAATCACTAAACATACCCCCTTGAACAATACCAAATAAAGCCGACAAACTATCCCCGTGCGCAGCCTTACTGCGCTGCGCCCACCGCAACGATAACCGCATGGAGTCCGCAGCCACCTCTTTCGACACTGGATAAGGCGTGCATTCATCAAAAATCATAACAATATCAGATCCTAACGCCCGTTGAACGGCCATTGACTCTTCCGGACCCATAAAAATCTTATCGCCATTAACGGGCGAATTAAAGGTCACGCCCTGCTCCGAAATTTTTCGCAAATCACCTAAACTAAAAACCTGAAAACCACCCGAATCTGTCAGAATAGGTCCATTCCATGCCATAAAGTCGTGTAAATCACCGTGCGTCCTCATGACCTCCAGTCCTGGCCTTAACATCAAATGGAAGGTATTCCCTAAAATAATTTCAGCACCCATCTCTATTAAGTCATGCGGTGTTAGCGCCTTAACTGTCCCGTATGTTCCTACAGGCATAAACGCGGGCGTCTGAATAGTACCGCGATCAAACTGCAACTCTCCTCGTCTTGCCGTACCATCATTATTCTTTAACTCAAACTTCATTACTCTAACCTGAAAACAAAACCTAAAAGCCAAACGCAAGAAATCACGCCCACACGAAAAAATACACCCGACACTCAGGCGTACTAACCCTTACTGATCAATTATGGGCTGACCTTTTGCTAATTTTGGTAGCCGCCCCTCTAAACCCATGGCATAACGCATTACTCTATAGCGCGCTGGAGAAAAACGATCGGCAAATCCCAAAGCAATATTACGCAATAATTGTAACGGCCGGACTTGGTTACTAAATACCCGATAAAAAACTTCCATTACATTCATCATTTTCAAGTTTTCATTGCGCCGTAAACTTTCATAACGCCTTAACACTTTCAAGGAATTAATTTCCTCCCCGTTATACTGCGCTGTGACCAAGACTTCCGCTAACGCAGCGGCATCGAGCAACCCGATATTGACACCTTGCCCCGCCAAAGGATTGATCATATGTGCAGCATCCCCCACCAACGCAACCCCAGGCTTAACATAACTTAGCGCATGCTGGCGCTTAAGCGGAAAACTAGCAACACTCAGAACCTCACTAACAGCGCCTAAACACTCTGGAAAACTAGCCATCAACTCTTCCAACAACAATGCTTTCGGCAATGCCTTAAGGCGCTGGACCTCGTCAGGTGAGTTGTACCAAACCACGGACCCAAAACGCCCGGTTAACGGCAAAAATGCTTGTGGACCACTCGGAACAAAGCGCTGCCAAGTTATGTCTTGTTGCTCATACTCGGTTGCCACATAAAGCACCATAGCCTGTTGTTCATAATCCCAGCTATTAACCCCTAACCCCACCGTTTGCCTGACTTTTGAATTACCGCCATCCGCGGCAACCAACAGCCGCGTTTGACATCGTCGCCCACTCTCCAACTCTATCGCTGTCGAATCAGGACCATAATCAATTTTGGTAATCTTACCTGGACAGATCAACTCAACATTATCAAAATCCTGTAGCCGATCGAATAAAGCTAACTGAGTAATTCTATTCTCAACAATAAACCCCAACTCAGACTGATTAATATCTTGACTTCGAAACTCAGGCCCATCACCTAACTCCCACACACGCATTCGCTTATAAGGACAAGCTCGCCGTTCAATAATCCCGGGCCACACAGCTAAAGATTCAAAAATAGCCTGCGAGGCTTTACTTAAAGCTGAAACCCTTAAATCATGTGGTTGATCCAACTTAAAAGTTACCGGCACTGATTGCTCAATAACGCCTATTTTTAACGATGTATTTCCTAACGCACAACCCACGGTTGCACCCACCATGCCGCCGCCAACAACAATGACATCAAATTGTTTATCCATAAATACTCTTAAAATTAGTCAATTAACCTTCGGTTTGTTTCCTTTTTTACCCCACAATAGCCTTTAAATAAGGCAAGGTACCGACACTAGCCTTGCTTTACTATGCTCTTTTTTTTATAATTACAGGGCTAATTTGTAGTGTATGAGAGTCTATCTCATTCATCACATTAAACGATAAAAATATGTCTTATTATTGATTTTCGAAATGTTATTGGCGCTATAGGTACACTTTTCTTCATCCGTGTATCAAGTATTGCCTATACCTGATCTGCAGTAAACAAAAAAATCCAGATCAATACCCCAGAAAACCTTTGCTCTATAAAAAACAGCAGGTTTGGGCTCGAAATGACTACTAGGCAATTAAACTAGGTGGTACAAACATGTCCGTTAAAACATATAAGAAACCTCATAAACAAGGTTTATATGACCCTGCAAATGAAAAAGACAGCTGTGGCGTAGGCTTTATTGCCCACATCAAAGGTCATCGCTCACATAAGATTATTCAAAATGCAGGTATTGCACTTGAAGCAATGACTCACCGCGGCGCTTGTGGTTGTGAAGCAAACACCGGTGACGGCGCTGGCATAATGACCGCCTTACCGCATGACTTTTTCACTAAAGTAGCATCAACTGACTTAGCTGTAACACTCCCCGCCCCTGGACACTATGCTGCAGGCTTGGTTTTCTTGCCACAAGATGCCGACGAAAGAAAACAATGTAAAGCCATTGTCGAAGACTTTATACGCCTGCAAAATCAGTCACTTATTGGATGGCGTCCGGTTCCCGTGGACCCCGACGCTGCAGACATTGGCCCTTCTGCACGAGCAACAGAACCTGTTATTGAGCAACTTTTTATCGCCGCCTCTGAAGGTTTTAGCGACGACGCCTTTGAACGACAACTTTATCTCATCCGAAAACAGTCCACAAACCTGATCCGCAACAACTACGCGCTCGAACAACGCGCCATGTTCTACGTCTGTAGCTTGTCGACCAAAGTCATTATTTATAAAGGTCAATTAATGCCTGAACAAGTCATGAAATATTTCCCTGACTTAAATGACCCTGACTTCACCTCTCACTTGGCCATGGTTCACTCTCGCTTCAGCACCAACACCTTCCCTTCATGGGACCGAGCCCAACCCAATCGCTTTATGAGCCATAATGGTGAAATAAACACCTTACGTGGCAACCAAAACTGGATGCGTGCTCGAGAAGGTATGCTGAACAGTACCTTATTTGATGATGAATTAGCTAAAATACTACCCGTCGTTGAACCTGACTGTTCCGATTCAGGCACATTTGATAATGTTCTTGAATTCTTATTAATGAGTGGCCGGACACTTCAAGAAGCGGTCATGATGATGGTTCCTGAAGCATGGCAAAATCATGAAACCATGCCCGAAGATAAACGTGCTTTTTATGAATATAATTCTGCACTAATGGAACCATGGGACGGTCCAGCCTCTATCGTATTTACCGATGGTAAATACATCGGCGCTGTGCTTGACCGTAATGGTCTACGCCCTAGCCGTTATTATCTGACGCATGATGATCATGTCATTATGGCTTCTGAAGTTGGTGTCGTCGCTATTGAACCTGACAATGTTAAATTCAAGGGTCGATTACAACCAGGGCGTATGTTTTTAGTTGATTTTGAACAAGGTCGCTTAATTCCTGACGAAGAACTCAAATCATCTTTTGCCGCGAAACGTCCTTATGGTGACTGGCTTACTCAAAATCGCATGCAACTGAGTGATCTCAATATAAACCCTGATAATCAGTCTTTCGAACCTGATACTCTCATGGCGAGAATGCAAGCCTTTGGCTTCACCAGTGAAACGATGCAGTTTATGCTAATTCCAATGGTCAGAGAGAAACGTGACCCATTGGGATCCATGGGTAATGATTCGGCTTTAGCATGCCTATCAGACCAGCCAAGAATGTTGTATGACTATTTTAAACAATTATTCGCACAGGTAACCAACCCATCTATCGACTCAATTCGTGAAGAAACGATCATGTCTTTACGATGCTTTATAGGCCCCGAAAAAAATCTCATTGAGACCACCGCAAAACATTGCCATCGGTTACTCATTGAACAGCCTATTTTAAGCAACCCTGAATTAACAGCCATCCAAAACATAGATCATCGTGGCTGGAATACCAAAACTATTGATATTACTTGGCCTAAAGTTGAAGGAAACGCAGGACTTGAAAAAGCACTTGATCGTATTTGTGCTGAAACAGAACAAGCGATTGAAGAAAATGCAGAGCTAGTGATCCTATCGGACCGAAATGTCAGTGTTGATCGCATTGCGCTTCCTGCTCTACTTGCAACCGGCGCTGTACATCAACATTTGCTACGTCTAGCGCAAAGAACACGTATTGGACTCGTTCTTGAAACCGGTGAAGCCAGAGAAGTTCATCACCACTGCCTCTTAATTGGATTTGGCGCCGATGCAATCAATCCTTATCTGGCTTTTGAATCATTATGGCAAGCACGCCGTGACGGCCTCTTAGACAATGATTTAGCAGACGATATCACCATTGTTAAGACCTACCAAAAAGCCGTCGGCAAAGGCATGCTTAAAGTAATGGCTAAAATGGGTATATCAACATTACAAAGCTATAAAGGCGGTCAGATTTTCGAAGCTATTGGTCTGCGTGATGCTGTTATTGAACGTTGTTTTAAAGGTACGGCCAGCCGTATCCAAGGTGTTGATTTCGATGTCATCGCCTCAGAAACAAGTCGCAGACACCTCATTGGCTACCCCAAAAACAGTAGCGAAAACGCAGACAGCCTTCCTAATCAAGGTGAATTTCACTGGCGTGCCAACGGTGAAAAACACATGTGGGACCCTGAAGCAATCAGCAACATTCAACTGGCTACGCGAACGAACAACCATGAAACCTATGCGCAATTTGCCGAGCATATGAATCGTGATTCTAAAACGCGTTGTACCATTAAAGGCTTACTGGAATTTAAAGAAAACTTAACTTCCATACCTCTAGATGAAGTTGAATCTGCGCAGGAAATTGTTAAGCGTTTTTGTACCGGTGCCATGAGCTTTGGCTCAATCTCTGCCGAAGCTCATGAATCATTAGCGATCGCCATGAACCGTCTAGGCGGTAAAAGTAATACCGGCGAAGGTGGGGAAGACAGTGAACGTTTTACCCCAATGGAAAATGGGGATAGCAAACGTTCTGCCATTAAACAAATCGCCTCTGGACGCTTTGGTGTTACTGCATGGTACCTTGCCAATGCGGATGAACTACAAATCAAAATTTCACAAGGTGCTAAACCCGGTGAAGGCGGTGAATTACCGGGTGGAAAAGTTGATAGCTATATTGCTCGGCTACGTCACTCGACTCCAGGCGTCGGCTTAATCAGCCCACCACCACACCATGATATTTACTCGATTGAAGATTTAGCACAATTAATCTTTGATCTTAAAAACGCAAACCCATCAGCTAGAATTAGCGTTAAGCTCGTTTCTGAAGTAGGCGTAGGAACTATTGCATCTGGTGTTGCTAAAGCCCATGCCGATCATATCCTTATTTCCGGTGATGGTGGTGGCACCGGCGCATCTCCACTTACCAGCATCAAACATGCGGGTCTTCCTTGGGAACTCGGCATTGCTGAAACACACCAAACGCTGGTTATGAATGATCTACGCTCTCGCGTGACCTTACAAACTGACGGGGGTTTAAAAACCGGTCGCGATGTGGTTATTGCCGCTCTATTAGGTGCCGAGGAGTTTGGTTTTAGTACGGCACCACTGATCACACTAGGTTGTATTATGATGCGTAAATGTCATCTAAATACATGCCCTGTCGGTATTGCGACACAAGATAAAGAACTTCGCCAAAAGTTCCAAGGGGACCCTGAGTACGTCGTTAACTACTTATTTATGGTTGCCGAAGAAGCCCGTACGTTAATGGCAAAACTTGGCTTCCGATCAATCGACGAAATGGTTGGCCGCACCGATATCCTTGAAACTAATGAAGCTATCGCTCACTGGAAGGCTGATGGTCTTGATTTAACGGGTCTATTGGCAATGGCACCTAAACCTCACCCTGATGTCAAAGTCATCAAAACCATTCCACAACACCACGGTCTTGACACAGTTATTGACAATCAATTATTAGCCGTCTGCAAAGATGCTCTTACTCATGGAACACCGGTTAATCATGAAATGCCTATTATTAATACTGACCGCACAGTAGGAACCATTCTTAGCCATAATCTGGTTAAGCAATGGGGATCTAAGATGCTACCTGCTAATACCATTAACCTTAAATTTAATGGCTCCGCAGGTCAAAGTTTTGGCGCATTTCTAGCGGGTGGTATCACCATGACAATTGAAGGGGATGCTAACGATTATGTGGGTAAAGGATTATCAGGTGGTAAAATTATTGTTTACCCACCTAAAAACAGTTCCTTTGCTTCTGAAGAAAATATTATCGTCGGCAACGTCGTTCTCTACGGCGCCACCTCTGGCTCCGCATTCTTACGAGGTCGTGCCGCTGAACGTTTCTGTGTTCGTAACTCAGGTGCCCAAGCGGTTATTGAAGGCGTGGGTGACCATGCTTGTGAATACATGACTGGTGGTCGAGTTGTTATCCTTGGCCCTACTGGACGCAATTTTGCAGCTGGCATGAGTGGAGGTATTGCCTACATTTGGGATAACCAAAATGAATTCCGCAAAAATTACAATCCAGGCATGGTAGAACTGGAAACCGTTGAGCATCCTGAAGATATCAGTGAATTACAAGATCTAATTTCATTACATTTTGAAAACACTGCATCCCCTGTTGCCGAACAAATTCTAGACAACTGGTCATCAGCCTTAACTCAATTTATTAAAGTCATGCCTACCGACTATAAACGTGTTCTTGCCGAACGCGCACAACAAAGTAGTCATGCTCATGGAGAAACATGCAATGGGTAAACCGACAGGGTTCAAAGAATTTCAACGCCAAACGATTCCATATCGTGACCCACAAGAAAGGCTTACTGATTACAAAGAAATCTACACCGCACCGCTTGAGTCGCATCTAACAACACAAGGTGCGCGCTGTATGGATTGTGGCGTTCCATTTTGTCAATCATCCACAGGCTGCCCTGTTGATAACCTTATTCCTGAATGGAATGATTTGGTTTATAAGGGGCGCTGGAAAGATGCACTTGAGCGTTTGCACCGAACCAATAATTTTCCTGAATTTACCGGCCGGGTTTGCCCTGCACCTTGTGAAGGTTCTTGCGTTTTAGGTATTAATGAACCGCCTGTCACCATTAAAAACATTGAAAACTCCATTATTAATCGGGGTTTTGATGAAGACTGGGTTCAAGCACTTCCCCCAGCCATTGAAACAGGGCTAACTGTTGCCATCATTGGCTCGGGACCTGCAGGTATTACTGCCGCCCAACAGTTACGTCGTCTTGGCCACACCGTGAGCGTTTATGAACGCGCCGACCGCATTGGCGGCTTGTTAATGTATGGTATTCCAAACATGAAATTAGAAAAGGGTGTCGTTGAACGAAGAGTCGAGCAATTACGTGCCGAAGGGGTTACCTTTTTTACTAACACTCATATCGGAAAACCCGAAGACTTTCCTTCCGGGCATATCAATCAAATCATGGCTGATAACAATCATACTACGACTTTTATTGACCCCAGTGATCTAGTCAAAGAAAATGATGCCGTATTGTGGGCGACAGGGGCGACCAAGCCTCGTGACTTGCCGATCTCTGGACGGGAACTTAATGGTATCCATTCAGCCATGGACTTTTTAACCCGTAACACCAAAAGTCTATTAGACAGTAACCTTGAAAATAGCCAATTTATCAGCGCCAAAGATAAAAATGTCATTGTTATTGGCGGTGGTGATACTGGAACAGACTGTATTGGCACCTCCTTACGACATGGCTGCAAAACACTGGTCAATTTTGAACTTTTACCTGAACCACCACAAACA
Source organism: Methylococcales bacterium (assembly GCA_030753675.1). GTDB lineage: Bacteria > Pseudomonadota > Gammaproteobacteria > Methylococcales > Methylomonadaceae > OPU3-GD-OMZ. The sequence continues at coordinate 36,226 of JASMBU010000002.1, read as the reverse complement.
CGTGCAGACAATAATCCATGGCCTCAATGGCCTAAGATATTCCGTGTTGATTACGGTCATGAAGAAGCCACAGATCGTGATAACAAGGATCCTCGTGAATACTGTATCCTCAGTAAAGAATTTATTGATGATGGAAAAGGTAATTTAGCCGGTGTTCGTACCGTAAATGTTGAATGGACTCAAAATGAAAACGGTCAATTTAATATGACAGAAATACTCGGTAGCGAAAAAGAGTGGAAAGCAGATCTCATCACGCTAGCAATGGGGTTCCTAGGCCCTGAAAACACCGCTACCGACATGATCAATTTAGACTACGATAATCGTTCAAATATAAAAGCCGAATACGGCCTTTTTACAACGAATATTGAAGGCGTTTTCGCAGCTGGTGATTGTAGACGTGGACAGTCGCTTGTGGTTTGGGCAATTAATGAAGGTCGTGGTGCGGCTAGCGCTATAGATACATACCTACAAAAGAAAAAATAAATTGTCTGGCACATCCTTTTTTTAAACAATGCCTCCATGCTGGGGCATTGTTTAAAAATTATAATCCAACAACAATTAAAGCTTTTCAGCTAAATTAGCTTTACCAACGCCAAAAACAGCACTCAAATACTGATACATTGACCAAACCGTAATGACCGCAGCAATATAAAGAAAAAAGTACCCTAATGCACTAACTGGTAAAAACAAAAGATCTTCTCGAAAAAGCAAACAACCGATAGCAACCATCTGCGTACCCGTTTTCCATTTGCCTAAATTAGAAACCGCCACTACATCACGCTGACCACTACTTGCCATCCATTCACGCAATGCGGAAATAACCAGTTCACGACCAATAATAATCGCAGCCGGTATGGTCATAAAAATAGACGATTCTGTTTCAATAATAATAACCAAGGTTAAAACAACCAATAATTTATCAGCAACTGGATCTAGAAAAGCACCAAAACTGGTATGTTGACCCATTTTTCTGGCCAAATGCCCATCCAGCCAATCGGTAAATCCTGCAATCGCGAAAATAACCATACAAGCAATATTTGAATATTCCCAGGGCACATAAAAAACGATGACGATCAGAACTGTTAAGCCAATTCGCGTAAACGTCAGTAATGTCGGTATATTATATTCAACCATGATCTTGATGAAATGTGTCGTAAATTCGCTGTGCTAATTGATTGCTGATACCATCAATACTACATAAGGCATCCACCCCAGCGCTTGAAACACCTTGCAACCCTCCAAACTGTTTTAATAATAATTGTCTTCGCTTAGGCCCAAGCCCAACAATAGACTCCAGAACGGATTGTTTTTTTACTTTACCGCGCCGTAAGCGATGACCTGTAATAGCGAACCGATGCGCTTCGTCTCGAATATGCTGAATAAGTAATAAGGCACTTGCATTACAATTTATGTCTAAGGGGAGATGTTCCCCTATACAAATAATTTTTTCCATTCCCGCTTTCCGATCTACGCCCTTGGATACTCCTAGTATCATAACATTATTTATTGATAATTCATCCAATGCTTTGTCAGCAGCATTGACCTGACCTCGGCCCCCATCAATAAATAAAATATCAGGCGACTCATGCTCCCCTTTAATCAACCGTCTAAAACGCCTTGATACGGCTTGCTGAATTGCCGCGCAATCGTCACCTTTGGTAATCTCTTCAATATTAAATCGCCGGTAAGCCGACTTAACTGGTCCTTCTCGGTCAAATACCACACATGACGCAACAGTTTGATCCCCTTGAGTATGGCTAATATCAAAACACTCTAATCGCTTAGGAATTTCCTCTAAATCAAGTTCTTCTTGAAGACTCACAAAACGATTAAATAGGCTTTGTTTATTACTAAGCCGCCCTAACAACGCATTTTCAGCATTTGTTTGCGCCATTTTCAACCACTTAAGCCGATCTCCTCTGAGACGTGTAGAAATAGTCACACCATGGTTAGCATATTTAGATAAGACCGCCATGATCAAGTCCTGCTGGTCTAACTCATGATTTAAAAATATTTCATACGGAACTTTCTTATCTAAATAAAATTGCGTTATAAAAGCCTCTAATACCTCACTTTCAGTATTTGCAACATTCATCTTTGGAAAGAAAATCTTGTGCCCGATGTGCTGTCCACCACGAATAAAAAGCACTTGCACACAGGCTAAAGTAGACTCAGTGGCACAAACGACTATATCGACATCCCCTTTCTCCCCATGAACAAAATGTTTTTCAAGCACGGTGCGTAATAAAGCAATTTGATCTCTAATACGCGCGGCATTCTCAAAATTTAACTGTGCTGCTGCTTGTTCCATCTGCACAATCAATTGATCAATCAACACATGCCCTTTCCCTTCGAGGAAAAGCAAGGTTTTAGCTAATTCTTGCTGATAATCCGCTTGCGTTACCAATCCGGCACAAGGCGCACTACAGCGTTCAATCTGGTATTGTAAACAAGGTCTTGATCTATTTTTATAGTAAGAGTCTTCGCACTGCCGAATCGGAAATATTTTCTGTAATATTTTCAATGTTTCCCGAACGGCACCTGCACTCGGATAGGGTCCAAAAAATTGACCGGATTTTTTTTTGGCGCCGCGGTGAAAGGTGATTTGAGGAAAGTCCTGATCTGTGGAAATGTAAATATAAGGGTAAGATTTATCATCACGCAAACAAATATTGTATCTAGGTTTGTAGCGCTTAATTAACTGACTCTCGAGTAATAATGCCTCACCTTCCGTATGGGTAATAACGACCTCAACAGATAAAACCTTACTGACCATTGCCAATTGTTTTGGTGAGGTCGACTTAGCACGGAAATAACTCGACACCCTGTTTTTAAGATTTTTAGCCTTACCGATATAAATAATATCACCTTGGCTATTAAGCATTTTATAAATTCCAGGTCGACGCGTTAAGCCTTTTAAAAATGACTTAATGTCAAAATCTTGACCCGATTCAACGTCATCACTGCCGGTCATGTTGTAATTTCTTTATGCTTTTAAAGACTTGATGAAACATCTCAACAGTTAACCGCTTAGTATTAACGTTATAACGACTGCAATGATAGGAATCGATTAAATATCGCCCTAGCGCAAGGATATGGGTTTTATTGTGCGCAAATTTATACGCTGATAATTTAAGCCCGAGTGCTCGCAATACCGCTTGATGTGCAATACTGCCCAAAGCCAAAATAACAACCTGTTCTGAGAGTGCATTAATTTCGGTGGCTAAATAGTGATTGCATTGTCGAATTTCAACACCCGTCGGTTTGTTATCTGGTGGCAGGCATTTTACTGCATTGGTAATTCTACACCGAGACAATATTAGTCCATCGTCGGCGCTTTTACTTTCTGAATAATTACTATAACCAAACGCAAACAACACTTCAAAAAGTAAAATACCGGCATAATCACCGGTGAAAGGGCGACCAGAGGCATTCGCGCCATGCATTCCAGGGGCTAAACCCACAATTAATAACTCCGGCTCTGAAACACCAAAAGCAGGAACAGGGCGAGCATAATAATCAGGGTGTTTTTGTTTAACTGAATCTAAAAATGCCGCTAACCGAGGACATTGACGACATTCACTATTAAAATAATCCGTTGCGCTCATATGACTCTCGAACCGACTAAAATGGGGACGCTAACGGTTTAGAAAATTTGGGCTTTATCACATCCCCAAATAATATTTTAGTGTCTTTGAATGCTTCAACTTTAGATGCGCTCATCCAACAGGACAAATGGACTGTCGCCTTGGATAAAAGCGTTTCTAAACCCGAGTATGACAGAACTTGATCTTCTTCTAATGGGTATAAGAGCCCTTCCGTATTTAAGAACCTCTCAATAGCCTTGGATTTAATTGCAAACTGGGTATTTTCAGGGACTTGACGCCAAAAATCATAGCCCATTTGAAGGGCGCGCTTATCCTCGACTAAGGCCGTTAACCTGCCGTTGTTATCAACCACCGGACTTCCCGCTAAAATAGTTTCAAAGTCACCTTCTATTTGTAATTCAGTGGCTTTATTTTTTACCCCACTCACAGCTGACACAAGCACTGATTCAAGACTTTTTTTCACCGCTCGTGGCATCTTAGCGAAGGCCCTTAACGCCCATAATTCTTTCATAATAAAAATATCCTTATGACTTAACGTTAAGAATGTTTCCGGAGTGATCACTGTCGTTAGCAGTGTTAAATTCACGTTGTGATCCTCAGCACGAACGCCCGCAACAAATTCGGCACCTTGTTTATTAAATGTGATGAGCTCACACCCTTTCGAGACATTCTGGGTCGTTAATACATGTCCTTGGGGTGAAACAAACACCCCCACACCCGTTGCCGCTAACGCCCACGCCTCTAAATTAGTCGACGACAGGTTAGCAACACCCCGAAAATCTCCGGGTATCGTTAAATTTATAATTTCTGTGCCACCTAACAGGACACCATTTTTCCAGCGCCCAGAAAAGTCAGCCTTATTTGACGCACGATAACGACCATACCCTTCAGGCAAACTATTTTTCCATTCACCGCTGTATTGTCCGCCATCTTTAAATGAAAAAATACCATTCCCATTAAATTTACCGGCTATAAAATTCCCTGAATATGTTAAACCGTCGTTAAAAATTAAACGCCCATAACCCTGAAATTGACTGTCTTGTATCTCACCCACATATTCAAAACGGTCGGGGACAACGAACTTTCCAGTACCTTGAATACGCCCTTGAGAGAACTTTCCTTGATAAGAGTAACCATTTGCAAATTCATAACGTCCCAGTCCATTTAATTGATTATTACCCCAAAGTCCTTGGTATCGATCACCGTTAATAAATATAAACTCACCGTGCCCAGAACGCTTCCCTTCTCTCCACTGTCCGTTATAACGCCTTCCGTTAGGGGTTGTAAAAACACCGGAACCTGAAAATTTTCCTTGAATAAACTGCCCTTGATAATGCCGCCCATCGGCATAACGTTTAACACCTTCTCCGTGTGGCAATCCTTTCAACCAATTACCCTGATACTGATTACCATTTTCTTCACTTAAGACACCTTGCCCTTCTTGTTGGCCATTTTTCCAAAGCCCCTTATATTCACTCCCTGAGTTAAAGTGATAAATGCCATTTCCTTGACGCTGGTTATTGATCCATTCACCGTCATAGTAGTCACCATTCCCATATTGAAAACGGCCTTTCCCATGAAAATTACCTTGGTCAAATTCACCCTGATAAAACTGACCCTCTGGAAAAGTATAACGCCCCTGCCCTTGTCTAACACCGTCTACCAATACACCGACATAACGTCCCTCAGAATCAGAACGAATAGAGCCTTGTTCAATAAAGGTACACCCTGGGATTAAAAAAGAAAGAAAAAAAATGTTAGCAAAAACTCGTGGCATAACTCTGGCAGATAAAAGTTGAACAACTTTTAGTTTACTTGAATTAACCTCTAATAAGAAAGTACTTGGTCAAAGGGTAGGATTATTTGCATTACAAAATGCAAAGTGACTTACAAGGGGTTTGTACGAAGGTTGAAAAAGTATTTGAACTAAAAATTGCGCGTTGCCGCGCTTTTTTTAGTTCACTGGCTCACGCTTAAGACGCTAAGAGCATCGCTTCTTTAATTTTTCCCATGGCAACCTTTTCTAATTGCCGAATACGTTCAGGAGATACCGAATAACGATTAGCTAAATCTTGTAAGGTCATTTTTTGCTCATTTAACCAACGATTTTGTAAAATATCCTGACTGCGCTCATCTAACTTAGCTATTGCCTGAAACATCAATTGATTATTATGGCTCCCCCAGTCTTCTTTTTCTAGGACTTGTGCCGGATCAGTTCCTTGTTGGACTAAAAATTGCGCCGGCGTGGTCACAACTTTTTCACCATGATCCGAATTATCTTCTGCCTTTAAATCAAAAGCCAAATCACTGGCACTCAGACGTTTTTCCATTTCATAAACGCTTTCCAACTTCACCCCTAAATCACCGGCAATCGCTTTCGCTTCATCATGACTTAGCCACCCCAACTTTTTCTTCGATTTTCTTAAATTAAAGAACAATTTCCGTTGGGCTTTAGTTGTCGCAATTTTCACTACGCGCCAATTTTTAATGACATACTCATGAATTTCAGCACGAATCCAATGTACTGCAAAAGTAATCAAGCGTACGCCGACATTCGGATCAAACCGTTTGACGGCTTTCATTAAACCGATATTACCTTCCTGAACAATATCATTGAACGATAAGCCATAACCCGCATAACCACGCGCCACATGCACGACAAATCTTAAATTAGACATCACGAGCAATCGTGCGGCTTCTAGATCATTATCGTCATGAAAACGTCTCGCCAACTCTTGCTCTTGCTCTAAACTTAAAGGCTCTAATTGATTTATGGCCGTTAAATAACCATCAAATGAAGCCGCTGACAAATTATAAGGTAATGTCATGTTTTGATTCATTTCACACTCATTTGGTTTTACACAGCTTTATATTAGCACTCCTTACAACAGAGTGCTAATATTTTTTTCTCTGCAGGCAACACGCTACTTTTATCCTTAAAAACAAATACTTATGTGCAAAAATACCCCTTACCATGAATTCAGCGTAACTATCGTTTTTTACAATACTTTGCTCTTAGTTGTTCTTGTTCGGCTGACCCTTTTTCCAACGACTCTTCCTTGCTGACTTTTCAGCTTCTTTTTGTGCTTCTAAAACCATTAATTCGGCTAATTCTTGAGTAATCATTTCCGGTGTTTCCATGGTTATACGTCCAAAACTTCCCGAACGAAATTCACGAAGAAAAAGCTTGCCGACCTTATCATTATCAATACGTCCGCCCCGTTGTAAACAACCTCGCTGCTTGCCAATTTCATAAAGAATAGCTTCGGCTTCATTCGGTAATTCTGAGAATTGATAACGATTAATTAGATAGTCAGGATAAGCATGGGATAAGTAATTAACGGCAAAAAAAGCGACGTCATAATACTCCATAGCCGTATCTTTAATCGCCCCGGTTGTTGCTAGTCGATAGCCACTATTTTTATTTTTAACATTGGGCCACAAAACTCCCGGGGTATCTAATAGCACCAAATTATCACCCAAACGAACCCGCTGCTGCATTTTCGTTACTGCGGGCTCATTTCCTGTCTTCGCAATGGTTCTACCTATTAACGTATTAATCAGTGTTGATTTACCCACATTCGGAATGCCGACAATCATCATATTGATCAATTTTATATCATCTTTTTTAAATCCTAAAATTTTCTGACATAAATCAGGCAACTCACTGACCTTATGAGGTTCTTGAGCTGTTAATGCTAACGACTTTATCCCGTGTTCATGGCCCATATAATCTTGCCAGCGCTGGGTCGTATCAGGGTCGGCTAAATCACTTTTATTTAAAATAGTAATACAAGGCTTATCGCCTCGTAATTCCGAAAGTACCGGATTTGAACTGCTAAAGGGAATACGGGCATCAACAATTTCAATCACCAAACTAACACGATTCAGTGTTTCTTTCATTTCTTTAAAGGCCTTGTGCATATGGCCTGGATACCATTGTATTTTCATAAATTATGAACTGTCTTGTAAATTTTCGTAAAACAATAGCCGTTAAAGCAGTGTGATTTTCTCTCTACTCAAAGAAATCTTTTTATCGCGATATAATTGCCCTAATGCCTTCTTATAACGCGCCTTACTGACTTCAAAGCAGTTATAAATATCATCAGGCGCGCTTTTATCTGTCAAGGTGGATTCGCCCCCATGTGCTTTAAGATAACTCACAATTTTCTCAACTAAGTCATCACGGTCTTCACTCGCTATCTTAGAAAGCGTTAAATCAATTTTGCCATCGTCACGTATCTGCTTAATGTAACCCTTTAACTGTTGACCCATCTTTAATGGCTGAAACACCTCATTACTGAAAATGACCCCCACATACAGTTGATTGATCACCGCCTTAAAACCCAAGTCTGTTCGCCCATAAATCAATAAATCCACTGTTTGGGTTTTTTGTAAGTATTGGCTTTCTTCGCGCAAATATTTACCCAATTTTGTTGTACCGACTAATCGCTCAGTCCTCTCATCCTGATACACATAAACCACGTATGACTTACCGGCTTCCATCGGAACTTGCTGTTCACTAAAAGGGACTAATAAATCTTTAGATAACCCCCAATCTAAAAATGCCCCATAATGATTAACCTCTTTAACTTTCAAAAATGCAGATTCATTCAGCGTAACCAATGGTCTTTCTGTCGTCGCTATGGGAATATCATCAGAGTCTAAATAAAGAAATACGGTGATTGAATCACCAACATCACAAGTCCTAGGGACATATCGTTTAGGCAAAAGAATCTCTCCTAAATTATCCGCATCAAGATAAACACCAAAATCCGTCCGTTTAGATATTGTTAAGGTATTGTATGTTCCTATTCGTCGGGCCATTTTATTTACTCATCTCATTCAAACTGTTTCATGATACGCATCTTAATACCATCTACGTAAAATTGCCGAACATTAATAACGTGACTCATGCATTATTAACCCCTAAGACCGATAACGTCATATAAATTAATAACCTTATGTCTATCCCTACAAAAATGTTGGCCATTGCTTTTCAACACGCTGGCGATGCTAACACTCCTATTGCTGACTATTATCCCACACCGTCATTAAACCCCGGTCATGTTCTCATTAAAGTTGTTGCCGCCGGCGTTAATCGACCCGATATTATGCAATGTCAAGGCCTCTACCTTGCACCTCGAGGCATCACTTTTATTTTCGGCCTTGAGATTTCAGGACACGTTGTTGCCCTTGCAACTGATGTTAAAACCCTCACCATGGGCGATTCGGTTTGTGCCCTCGTATCAGGAGGTGGCTATGCTGAATATTGCCTCGCCAATGCGCAATTGTGCCTACCCGTACCGGCTCATACGTCACTAATTCATGTGGCAGGAATACCTGAAACATTTTTTACCGTCTGGAGTAATTTATTTGACCATGCACAACTGCAAAACGTTACTGGTTCATGGCGGAACAAGCGGCATTGGAACGACCGCTATACAATTAGCACATGCTTTTAATATTTCTGTCATTACCACCACCTCATCGGATGAAAAATGTCATTTCTGCGAATCTCACGGCGCAATGACTGCGATTAATTACCACACCAATAACTTTGTAACGGCTGTTAAAAAACTCACTCAAGGACGGGGTGTTGATGTCATCCTCGATATCATCGGTGGAGACTATCTGCCCAAAAATATAAAGTGTATGGCGCCGGATGCTCGATTAATTCAACTCGCCGTTCAACAACACCCTAAAAGTGAAATCAACCTCATCCCATTCCTATTAAAACGATTAACGCTGACAGGCTCTACACTCAGAGCCCGGAACGACACCTTTAAGACCGCTATTGCCCAAGCGCTACGACAACAAGTCTGGCCACTTATTGCAGCCAAGAAAATTAAACCTATTATCAGTCATCAGTTCTCACTCAACGATGCACCCGCTACACACAACTATATGGAAAGAAATGACCATGTTGGAAAAATATTACTCATCCCCGAAAAAAAAGAGCGATAGTGATGTTTTAATTTAATAAAAAGCACCATTTTTATCTAACTATTTAGCGTAGAATCAAACTAACATCTTCATTTAACATGTGTTTCAATGCTTTGTTAGCATGATGACACCTAAATAAATTATGACATTAGTTATGACTGTTATTATCTATGGAATATTAGGCGTTGTTGTCTTGCTTATTTGTGTCTTTTGGTCATCCATGCGGATCGTTAAGCAATATCTAACCCCACCCGAAGGCTCTTTTCTTGCCACTATTGTTTCTGGGGTGGAATTATTTTTACAAGTGGCTTTCCGTGTCTTACGAAAGATCATAGTCGGATGATATTCTTCATGTCACTATAAATTCACTTACACCCTAAGAGGGAAAAAAAGCCCTTACAAAATTCTGAAAGGCAAACTATGAGTTTACTAGAGATGATTTGGCTTAGTGCTTTAGGCAGTCTTATTATCGTTAATCTTTTAAATATAAAGTGCAACGATCGTATTGAGGCAGCTATGCTCTGGACGCTGGGAATCTGTTCTATCCTATGGCTTTGGATTGCCATGAATCTTCTTAAAGCGGCTCCCCACATCGTTTACTAAAAACTTCAAACCTTGCCACTAAACAGCCCAGTAGTGAGCAATAAGACCACTAAAAACGACCAATCCATACCAATTATTATTTAAAAACGCGTGAAAACAATTAGCCTTATTTCGATAAAAAATAAGTTTCTGTTGATAAATAGACAACCCTAAAGCTATCGCCAAGCCGATATAATAAATCCCTGATAAGTCCTCTAAATAACCCACCAAAACTAACAATCCTAGACTTAAACCTTGAATGACTGCAATAATTTCTCGGAATCGATCACCAAAAAGAATAGCTGTTGATTTAACGCCAATTTTTAAGTCATCATCATAATCAACTAAAGCATACATGGTATCGTAAACCAAAGCCCACAAAGCAACCGCCAAATACATTAGCCAGGCGACCAACGGTATCGTTCCTGTCTGTGCAGCAAAAGCCATAGGCACTGCCCAGCCAAATGCAATCCCTAAATACGCTTGAGGCAAATGCGTGTAGCGTTTCATAAAAGGGTAACTAGCCGCTAACAAGACACCGACAACAGACAACTTTATCGTCATGGTATTTAAGGTTAAAACCAATAAAAAAGCGACTAACGACAACACACAAAATAAAATCAACGCTTCTTTGGGTTTTACCTTACCAGATGCTATCGGGCGCTGGCGCGTTCGCTCAACATACGGATCAAAGTCCCTATCCGCATAATCATTAATAATACATCCCGCTGCACGCATCAAAATAACCCCAAAGACAAAGACAACAAGCACATGAAATGATGGTCTTCCATCTGCTGCAACCCATAAAGCCCACAATGTAGGCCATAACAAAATAAAGATCCCAATGGGCTTATCAAAACGGCCAAGTAGCCAATACTGGTAAATTCGATCCTGTAACTGCTCTTTATTCATGGAGATCATTAATTAACTCCGGCAAAAAAAACTCATTAACCAACATCTCGCTCTCTTTTATTCTATAAATCGTTCTGCGACCCCAAACGGGCTCCCTGATATCAATACGGTGTACTATATCGTTAGTCCAGCATAAAGGCTTGATTTGACTATAATCCATTTCCATTCTTTGTAACTTGGGATACGAAAAAATGACCTCGCCTAACGGCCGATTCCCCAAACGCGATAAAATTCTTTGTGTTCCTTTAAGTGTTGTCCTTGGAATCACGGTTCTTGCCAACAATAATGGCTTTTCATTCGCTGACAAAATAACTTCGCGAATAAGTGCTTTATGCGAGCAGCCCAAATGTAATAGCTCTCGCTCACAATGGAAAGGCCTGCGCCAATACTGAAAAACAAGCTTTACGGTAAAGGCTGCTCCATAACGGTCGCGTAAGCGTTGCGTTAATGAGCCCGGTTCATACACCCAAGACTGAACAGGAGCCGGCATCTGATGCCGAGAACCCATACGATTTATCGACCACTTAGGCGCTTGTCGTAATAAATAACTCTTGTCTAACAACTTCTATACCTCTGCATATTGCCCTACAGCGCTAAGCCACCGATCAATAATCGGTTGTATCACTTCAGGTGCTTCTTTATTAATCATTTCGGCTATGGCCGGAACTTGGTCAATTAACTCTTGATGTAAACTCAGGTCGGCAACTTTAAAGGACATTTCACCGGTCTGACGAGTACCCAAAACATCGCCAGCCCCTCTAAGCTCAAGATCTTTGTCCGCAAGTATAAAACCATCTGTGGTTTCTCTTAAAATCCTCAGCCGCTCTCTCGCGATTTTTGACAAAGACGATTGATACATTAATATGCAAAAACTTTCCTCTTTACCACGCCCCACACGCCCTCTCAGTTGATGTAATTGCGACAAACCTAACCGCTCAGAATTTTCAATCACCATCAAGCCTGCATTAGCGACATCAACACCCACTTCGATGACCGTCGTTGCCACTAATAAATCAATTTTATGCTGCTTAAAATCAGCCATGATTTGCATTTTTTCAGCCGTTTTCAATCGTCCATGGACTAGCCCAATCTGGACACCTGGCAACAACGTTTTTAAAGTCGCCCAAGTTTTCTCAGCGGCCTCGCATTGTAATATGTCTGACTCCTCAATCAAAGTACAAACCCAATAAGCCTGTTTCCGCTGCTTCACCCAATCCATAATACGAGAAATAATTTGCGCTCGCTTATGTGCCGGTAAAGCACGTGTAATGATAGGCGTCCTACCCGGCGGTAATTCATCAATGACAGAAATATCTAAATCCGAATAACGTAGCATGGCTAATGTTCTTGGAATTGGCGTTGCTGACATCATTAATTGATGCGGCTTAAAATCACCTACTTGGCCTTTATTTTTTAACACCAACCGTTGATTAACGCCAAACCGATGCTGCTCATCAATAACTATCAATCCTAAGCGCTTAAATTCAACGTTGGCTTGAAAAAGTGCATGCGTTCCAACAATGATCTGTGCACTACCCGTCTTGATATCAGCCAACTTATCAATGCGACATTGTCCTTTAATTTTACTGGATAAAAAGCAAACCTGAATATCAAAAGGTTCAAACCATTGTTTAAAGTTACTAAAATGTTGCTCCGCTAATAATTCTGTTGGCGCCATGACCCCAACTTGATAACCCGAATAAACCGCCCATAAAGCTGAATAGGCACTGACAATAGTCTTACCACACCCTACGTCACCTTGAACTAATCGCATCATAGGTATCGCGATTTTACAATCATCTGTGATTTCATTAATCACGCGGTGTTGGGCACGCGTTAATAAGAAGCCTAATGATTTTGTAAATCTTTTACTCATTTCAAGGGGCTCTGAAAAAACCGGTGCCGTTGCTAAACGCACTTTGTTTCTCGCTTGAATTCTGGAAAAATGATGTGCTAGCAATTCTTCAGTAGCTAGTCGTTTAAATTCTGGTCGTGCACGTGCCATCATCGTTGAAGACGTTAGTGTAGGATCTGGTGCGTGCAATGTTTTTAGTGAGCCTGCTAATGTCGGCAACATCAATTGCTTACGAATCGAAATTGGCAACCACTCTTTTAACAAACCATGGGTATCGTCACAAAAAGGTAACACTTGCTTCAACGCTTTGCGGAGTAACGACTGCGAAACACCTTCTGTCAATGGATAAATAGGCGTTAAACAAGGTTCGATCATAATAGTTGGGTCTCGGGCCACACGATATTCAGGGTGCACCATTTCTAACCCATCATAACCCATACGAACTTCGCCAAAACAACTCAGTTGTTTTCCTACCATTAATTGCTGGTGTTGTTGCGAAGAAAAATGAAAAAAACGTAACGTTAAAAAACCCGTTCCATCACTGATCCGACAAAGCAGCATCGAACGTTTCCTAACCAGAATATCGGTTAAGATAATGGAACCTGTAACTAAAACCGAACAGCCATCCTCCACACCTCCTAGCGCATGTAGCCGTGTTCTATCTTCATAACGAACTGGTAAATGAAACAATAAATCATGGCAATTAAAAATGCCTATTTTATTGAGCCGTTTGGCAATCTGCGGCCCAATGCCGATGAGAGTCTCAACCGGTTGCTTGAAGATGTCAACCGCATCCATTCAACAAAAGCAGAAAAAATTATTAATCCGCCAATGCCAAAATAGCATCAACTTCAATACTGACGTCTTTGGGTAATGACGCTACACCCACAACTGCTCTGGCTGGGAAAGGCGGTTCAAAAAAAAAGGACATCCCCTTATTAACGGCCTCAAAATCATCAAGGTTTGTTAAAAATATCGTTAACTTCACAATCATTGACAAATCTCCACCCGCCGCATGAGCAATCGCTTTTAGATTACTAAAAACCTGATTAATTTGCTTGTCCATGTTACCCGCGACAGGAGTCATCGTCTGAGGGTCAAATGGAATCTGCCCTGAGATAAAAACCATCCCATTGACTTTAATTGCCTGAGAATACGTTCCTATAGCCAACGGTGCCTGATCAGTCGTTATGACTTTCTGTTTCATTGCCTTTTTTTATCTCCTGTAGTTAAAACTATTTGGCTTAACTCTTTACCCGTATAATCTTTAACACAATAGAATGGTTCTTTAATTTACGAATAATAGCCGCCAAATGAACCCTATCAAAGACACTTATAGTGATCAAATCCACCGAAACGCGCTCATCTTGCTCAATAACTCTAACATTCTCAATATTTGAATCCATTGCAGAAATAACTGAAATAATCGTTGCTAATGCGCCTCGCTCGTTTAATAACTCAATCCGAATATCTGCAGAAAACTCATTCCCTTTAATCTTGTCACTCCACTCAACATTCAACCACTGATTTTGTTTTTTTCTATCTTCACTACTGTTTTTACATTCAAGCCGATGAATGACGATACCTCGACCCGGATTAAAATAACCAATAATAGGATCACCTGGAAGTGGTCGACAGCATTGGGGCAATGAAATAACTATCCCCTCAGTCCCTTTAATAAGAAGCGGAGAATCTGTTTTTTGTTTTGAAGACGCCAGTGTCTTATCGGCCAAAGATGCGATATCTACCAAACGCTGAACCACAACAAATGGCATATAATCGCCCAGCCCAATGGCCTGATAAAGCTGCTCTAAGGTATCTAAAGAAAAAGCATAGACCAGTTCATTTAACTGTGCTGTAGAGACTGACTTTTTAGTCAAGCCAATCGCTTTTAATTCTCGCTTAAACAAACGTTTACCGAGACTAATCGCCTCACCCTTTTGAAGGTGTTTAAGATAACTTCGTATTGCAGAACGCGCCTTTGCCGTGACAACATAATTCAACCAAATTGGATTAGGTTCCGCCGTAGAATGGGTAACCACGTCAACAGTCATGCCATTTCCTAACTGTGTTTGTAACGGTACTAAACGCCGATTAACCCGTGCCGAAACACATTTATTACCCACATCTGTATGAACAGCATAAGCAAAATCGACAATAGATGACCCTCTTGGCATCTTAACAACGAGTCCTTTAGGGGTAAAAACAAAAACTTCTTTCGGGAATAAATCAACCTTCAAATTATCAATAAACTCGACCGAATCTCCCGCTTCTTTTAGTAATTCAAGTAGATCATGTAACCACGCCTTAGCGCGCTCTTTCGATTCTGATGCTTTCTTATCGCCCTTTTTATATAACCAATGTGCCGCGATACCTGTTTCAGATAGTTGGTGCATTTCAAAGGTACGAATTTGTATTTCTAACGGAATGCCATAAGGCCCGACCATAATCGTATGAAGTGACTGATAGCCATTAGCTTTAGGTAAGGCAATATAATCTTTAAATCGACCCGGAAGCGGCCGAAATAAACTATGAATTACCCCCAGTATTCGATAACAAGTATCGGCATCATGGCAATAAATTCTAAAGGCATAAACATCAAATACGTCAGAAAATGAAATCTTCTTTCTCTGCATCTTTTTATAAATGCTGTAGAGATGTTTTTCACGACCACTCACTTTCGCGACCAAAGCACTCTCATTCAGGCGCTGGGTAATTGTCTTCTCAATGGTTGTTAAGATCTGGGTCCTATTACCTCTAGACTTCCTTACCGCTTCAGCAAGAATCCGATTACGCATGGGATATAGTGCGGCAAAACTTAACATTTCCAACTGATGTCGGATATCATTCATCCCTAATCTAGCTGCCAGTGGGACATAAATATCCAATGTCTCACGGGCAATCAGACGTTGCTTAGTATGCCCCATGGCCCCTAAGGTTTTCATGTTGTGCAAACGATCCGCTAACTTAACCATAATGACGCGTAAATCCTTAGCCGTGGCAAGGATCATTTTACGTACACTTTCGGCTTTAGACTCCTGCTTACTCTTATTTTCAATGCTCCCTAATTTACTAACACCATCGACTAATTCAGCAACCTCCTCATTAAAAACGGCTGCCAAATCCTTCTTCGTCGTCTGCGAATCTTCGATAACATCATGCAATATTGCCGCCATAATGCCATTAACATCCATACGCATTCCAGAAAGCGATACTGCCACTGAAAGCGGGTGACAAACATAAGCCTCGCCACTTTTCCTAAATTGCCCAAAATGCGCTCTACGTGCATATTCAACAGCCCTTATCACATTATCTATCTGCTCTTGTTCTAGATAGTCACTGAGCTTGTTACATAATTCAACAACCAGCTGGTCTTCGGGCAATGCCTCATCCTTAGCCGGCTTAGTTGCTAAAAGAGTCATAAGAACACCTACAAATTACCCTTCAGTCGTTGTTTCAACGTCTCCCTCAGGAAGACAATATTCATCACTTCTAGCGATAAGACTTTCAATGTTTTCTGCACTCACAAGCCCTTCTGAGATTTCACGCAGCGCCACCACAGTATCTTTATCACGTTCTCTAGAAACTAATGGGTCTGCATTTTCCATTAATTGACGCGCTCTTTTACTTGAAAGTAATACCAAATCAAATCGGTTATCTACTTTTTCTAAACAATCTTCAACAGTCACTCTAGCCATAATTCCACCTTCAATAATTATTACTCAAAATTTTAAAATGTTTATACCCTAGTTAAAGCTAAGGTTTAACTTCTCTTTTCTAATATATCAACAGCAGGCAAAACTTTTCCTTCCAAAAATTCAAGAAAAGCACCCCCACCGGTAGAGGTATAGGACACCTGGTCAACAATACCGTACTTATCAATCGCCGCCAGTGTATCGCCACCGCCAGCAATTGAAAAAGCGGCACCTTCTGCAATGGCATTAGCCAAAACCTCAGTCCCCTGAGCAAACTGCTCAATTTCAAAAACACCGACAGGACCATTCCAAACAATAGTTCCCGCTGTCTTTAGCATTTCAGCATACTGAGCGGCTGTTTCAGGACCAATATCTAAAATTAAATCATCCGCCTCAACATCGGCCACGTTACGAACAAAGGCCTCCGCATCTGCTGAAAATTCCTTCGCACAAATCACATCAACAGGAACCGGTATTTCAACGCCTTTTTCTTTGGCTTGTTCCATCAGTTTCTTTGCTTCTGGAATAAGATCTTCTTCATACAACGATTTTCCAACAGAAAAACCCGCTGCGGCAATAAAAGTGTTGGCGATTCCGCCTCCTACAATTAATTGA
Organism: Methylococcales bacterium; assembly: GCA_030753675.1. Lineage (GTDB taxonomy): Bacteria > Pseudomonadota > Gammaproteobacteria > Methylococcales > Methylomonadaceae > OPU3-GD-OMZ. Next base: position 19,013 of record JASMBU010000002.1, on the reverse strand, counting down.
TCGACTTTTTGTGATAATGACTCAAGAACCGTTAATTTAGACGATACCTTTGAACCCCCTACAATTGCAATTAAAGGCTTATTCGGCTGTTCTAATGCTCTGCCGAGCGCATCTAATTCATTGGCTAATAAAGGGCCAGAACAAGCGACTGGGGCAAGTTCTGCCACGCGATGCGTCGATGCTTGCGCACGATGAGCGGTTCCAAAAGCATCCATCACAAAAATATCGCATAAAGCAGCCATTTTCTGACCTAAGTCTCTGGCGTTACTTTTTTCACCGACATTAAATCTTACGTTTTCACAGAGAACAACTTCTCCTAGCTCTACTGCAACACCGTCTAACCAATCCTTTCTTAATCGTACTGGCCGACCCAATAACGTTGACATATGGCTAGCAACGGGGCCTAAAGAAAACTGTTCATCATATTCACCTTCAACTGGACGCCCTAAGTGCGACAAAAGAATCACTGCAGCACCAGACTCCAATGCCGCCTCAATCGTAGGCAAACTTGCTCGAATGCGAATATCACTGGTAACCACACCGTCCTTAATGGGCACATTCAAATCTTGTCTTATTAACACACGTTTACCGGTTAAATCTAAATCAATCATTCTTTTAATTGACATCACTTTCCTCAAAATATAATTAAAACCACTTACTCGCTAACAAAAAACTACTTAACTGTGTTGATTGGCTCGAATAAAAAAAAATCCACCAACCGCAGCCAAAAACCAAGGCCATAGTGACGATTCATCACTGTTCGACAATACAATATAATCTGCAAGACCTAGCATTGTCGCCACCAGCACAAAAGTTGCCCCTATAACAGAAGAAACAATTCGACGTTGATTATCTACCAAATGATTCCGAATACTCGCTAGGTCTTTAGCCGTCAAATTAACATGCAACTTCCCTTTAGCGGCATCATCTAACACTCGAAAAGCCAAAGCAGGAATTTCGGGTAACTGTTCGGCCATCAAAGGCATTTTATCAATTACCTTCGTTAATTTTGCTTTGGGGCTTAACCGCTCTTTAAACCAATCCTCTAAAAAGGGCTTCGCTGTTTGCCATAAATCAAGATCTGGATATAATTCTCGCCCTAACCCTTCAATATTTAACAACGTCTTTTGTAATAAGACTAATTGCGGCTGAACCTCCATATCGAAACGACGAGCGGTCTCAAATAATCGCAAAAGAAATAACCCAAATGAAATTTCTTTAAGCGGCTTTTCAAAAATAGGCTCACACACAGTACGAATGGCTGACTCAAACTCCTCTATGCGTGTCGTATTCGGCACCCAACCCGAAGCAACATGCATTTCAGCAACCCGATAATAATCACGGTTAAAAAAAGCTAAAAAGTTTTCAGCCAAATAACGTTGATCAGATAAAGACAACGTTCCTACAATACCAAAATCTATAGCGATATATTTAGCCGGTGTGGTTACAAAAATGTTACCCGGATGCATGTCCGCATGGAAAAAATTATCCCTAAAAACCTGTGTGAAAAATATCTCAACGCCCCGCTCTGCCAGTACTTTAAAATCAACACCGGCTGCTTCCAGACTCTCAATATCCCCCACTGGAATACCATAAACACGTTCCATGACCAAAACTTTGGTACGTGTATAAGGCCAATAGATTTTCGGAATATATAAAACCTCAGATTGCTCGAAATTACGCCGTAATTTAGCCGCATTCCCCGCTTCTCTAATTAAATCCAGCTCATCCAGTATTGTTTTTTCAAACTCAGCTACGACCTCAACCGGTCGCAATCGTTTAGCCTCAGGCCAAAATTTCGCTGCTAGCTTAGCAATTTCATAAAGCAAACCAATATCAATGCGTATTCGCTGTTCAATATCCGGCCTTAAAACTTTAACAACAACATCTTCACCCGTTTTTAATGTCGCCGCATGTACCTGCGCGACAGATGCTGAAGCCAACACTTCGTTATCAAATTCTGAAAAAACATCCTTAATAGACGACCCCAATTCGGCTTCAATTAATTGCCGTGCCTCAGTCACTGAAAAAGGCGGAACTTTATCCTGTAATTTAACGAGTTCATTGGCAATATCCTCCGGGAGCAAATCTTTTCGCGTGGATAGTGCCTGACCAAACTTAACAAAAATAGGCCCTAAATCTTCTAAAGCCAAACGAACCCTCTGCCCCACAGGCGCCTCTCGACGTGCGGTCCAACCTGAATTGACTTTAGCTAAATACCGTACTGGACGAAACAAATGTATTTTTTGGGCCATTTCATCCAGCCCATGGGAAACTAATACCCAATTGATATGTAACAAGCGCGCAAACAGCTTGGGATTTATCACATCATGTCCTTAATTATTAATCATTACCAAATATCAATCCTTTCAATCGTAAAAGAACTGATGCCTATTTTTCTTTGAATTTACCTTGCAACCTATTTACCCGTAGAATCAATCTATCAAAATCAGATCGTAAATCATCGACTTGTTTAAAAAACACATCAACTTCGGGACCCGATGGAGTATCTTGAGTTTCGTCCTGTAAAAACTCTGTCATATTGAGTTGCAATGTTTTCAATGCATCCCGTTTATAACGAAAACTACTTCGAACCACATTTCCTAACTGATGCGCGGCTATATCACCGGTATACTGTGACAATCGCTCTTCAAAATCAGGATCTAATTGTTTAAAAAAGCGTTGGAAATTACGCCCAACCGCCATATCACCAGAAATTTTCAGATCCCCTGTGAAAATTGACCGCATCGAAGTTGTGTTGAACGTCATTAACACCATGGTGGTAACTGATCCCTCAATATGCGTATCGACATCCCCATAATAATCACCGACTAACTGAATACCTTGATCAGTCGGACAAAAAAAGATTGTTTGATCGATCGGTTGAAAGTTAACCGCAATAACTTTACCTGACAACGGTACCAATAACTCAGCAACATCCCTATCTAAAGATAAGAGTTGTGTTAATAACCGCTCAAGAATATCCGTAAGTAATGCCTTAATCATAGCAACGTGGATTAAATTTTATAACCACGATGAACCGCTACCACGCCTTGGGTCATATTAAAATAATCACAACGCTCTAACCCTGACTCTTCCATTAACGTTTTAAGTTCATCTTGTTTTGGATGCATGCGTATAGACTCTGCTAAATAACGATAGCTCTCGGCATCATTTGCGACTACTTGCCCCATTGCGGGCAGCAAATTGAATGAGTAAAAGTCATACATTTTGCTAACAACCTCATTAGTCGGGTGAGAAAACTCCAAAACAATGACGCAACCACCAGGCTTCAAAACCCTATGCATTGATCGCAATGCTGCCGCCTTATCCGTTACATTCCTTAACCCAAAGGCAATAGAAACACAATCAAACGTATTATCATCAAAAGGGAGCTTTTCAGCATTGATTTGTGCATACTGAATATTGTCAACCATCCCACGATCAATCATGCGATCTCGCCCCGTAGCTAACATAGCCTGATTAATATCAGATAAGACGACTCGGCCTGAGCGTCCAACCCGCTTAGAAAATAACGTAGTCAAGTCTCCAGTACCCCCAGCCAAATCAAGCACCTGCTGACCTTCTCTAACATTGCTCAGTTGCACAGCGACACGTTTCCAGACCCGGTGAATCCCAAATGACATTAAGTCATTCATCACATCATATTTATCGGCAACAGAATCAAAGACGCCTTTAACTAAATTAACTTTGTCTTCCGTATTAACTTGCTTAAAGCCAAAATGCGTTGTTTTTTCATCACTCATCAAATTCATTTCCTTTTTGTTTATCTATATCCCGTTAATTGTACCAAGATCAATACCGGAACCTTTCCGTCTTAGTGGGCAAAGCCTCTTAATCGCACTACAAAATATAACGACTTAAGTCTTCATCCTCAGCAAATGTAGTTAAGTGTTGCTCAACATAAGCCGCGTCAACGATTAAGGCGCTTTCAACTAAATCTGGCGCGTCAAAGGAAATTGTTTCCAACAATCGCTCCAAAATAGTATGCAACCGACGCGCACCAATATTTTCTGTGGTCTCATTAACATGCCAACTCGTTTCTGCAATACGTTGTATTCCATCTTCAGAAAATGTTAACGCGACACCTTCTGTCGCTAATAGTGCTTTGTATTGATCGGTCAATGAAGCATCAGGCTCAGTCAAAATACGCACAAAATCTTCGACTGAAAGTGGTTCTAATTCAACACGAATAGGAAAACGCCCTTGTAACTCAGGTATCAAATCAGATGGCTTAGTGAGATGAAAAGCACCAGCAGCAATAAAAAGAATATGATCGGTTTTAATCATGCCATATTTCGTATTGACTGTACTGCCTTCAACCATCGGTAACAAATCTCGTTGCACACCCTCCCTAGAAACATCACCGCCACCGCTTTCAGAACGCTTGCAAACTTTATCAATTTCATCAATAAAAACTATTCCGTTTTGCTCCGCTGAGCGAACAGCCGACATCTTCAGCTCTTCTTCATTAATCATTTTATTCGCTTCTTCATCCTTTAGAAGTTGTATCGCATCTTTAATCGGCAATTTCCTTGAATGGGTTTTCCCCGTATGCATATTCTGAAACATGCCTTGCAACTGATTGGTCATTTCCTCCATGCCCGGAGGAGCCATAATTTCCAAACCAGCATTATTTTCCTGCACGTCTATTTCAATATCTTTTTTATCAAAATCGCCTTCTCTTAACTTCTTACGCATTTTTTGTCGCGTCGCTGTCTCTGATGCCGATAGATTGGTATTATCCGCTGCAGGCAATAAAATATCTAATACACGATCTTCAGCAGCATCCATCGCCCTATTTTGGACTTTCTTAACCTCTGTCTCACGATTCATCTTAACAGCCGTATCGACCAAATCACGGATGATGGATTCAACATCACGCCCGACATAACCCACTTCAGTAAACTTAGTAGCCTCGACTTTAATAAAAGGTGCATTCGCTAACCGCGCTAAACGACGGGCAATTTCAGTTTTTCCTACACCCGTCGGCCCGATCATTAAAATATTTTTCGGCGTTATCTCATCACGTAGTGATAAATCTACTAATAATCGCCGCCATCGATTACGAAGTGCTATGGCGACAGCACGTTTGGCATTAGCCTGGCCAACAATGTGTTTATCAAGTTCATGTACAATTTCTTTTGGTGTCATTTGTGTCATAGCAAATTAATTATTCTGATTCCGTTGCAAGTTCTTCAATACGTAAATTGTGATTGGTATAAATACATATGTCTCCCGCTATCGTTAACGATTTTTCAACAATCTCGTAAGCATTTAATTCTGTGTTTTCTAATAACGCACGTGCTGCTGATTGCGCATAAGGCCCTCCAGAACCAATCGCCATCAAATTATGTTCTGGCTCAATAACGTCTCCTGTCCCTGAAATTATCAATGAAACCTTCGAATCAGCAATAGCCAATAAGGCCTCCAACCGTCTTAATGCTCGATCTGTTCGCCAATCTTTTGCCATTTCAACCGCCGCACGCGTTAAATTGCCTCGATGCTTCTCAAGCTTACCCTCAAAATGTTCAAACAACGTAAAAGCATCTGCCGTTGCACCCGCAAAACCAGCAATCACCTGATCATGATACAATCGCCGTACTTTTCGAGCATTTCCCTTCATCACTGTATTGCCTAAAGTTACCTGACCATCGCCACCGATAACGACGCGGTCACCGCGCCGCACGGATACAATTGTCGTCCCTCTAAAGTCCACCATAATCGTAAAATTTAACCCAAATAAAAATAGTTAATTTTACATCAATTTATAGTTTTAAGCTTGCCTTCATTACAGTTAGCGATTCTCACCTAAGAAACCATCACAATCCGCCCACGTCTAGATACAAACTGCCGAACCCTTTAACCCTTAATTCTTGAATAGATTCTCTCTTTGAGAAATTTGCCTTGACTAAAGCTGAAAAGGATTGTTTAATACGCCCCCATCAGCTTTGTGCCCAGGTAGCTCAGTCGGTAGAGCAGAGGACTGAAAATCCTCGTGTCGGCAGTTCGATTCTGTCCCTGGGCACCATTTTTACCGGCTCTGTATTTCAACACCGGATGACAATTCGCAAACCCCTAAATACCTCAAGCTTCCCGTACTTAAAGCACAAGATAAACAGCCGCGCCACCGAAGAAAATTATTTTCCATCACCCTGCAACTGACCTTAAACTCCCATACGCTGACTTTCTGTGCTTTATTATCGACACAGCTTAAATCACCGCCTATTACCCCCTTAACACCCTAACACCCCTAACACCTCTTGTCGCAAAACTTACCTTTATCACTTGACAGATACAGTTAATTTATGACATAAAAAGAAAGATTTAAATATTTGTTTTTAATGCATTTTTAAATCGTTGTTTTGCCATCAATAATCTTAAAAAAATGGGGGAAGGGGTATGGATATTATTACCACAGGCGCAGGAATTGAAATGCTAATGCGCTGGGGTCACTTTGTAGCCGGTATCGCATGGATTGGCTTACTGTACTATTTCAATTTTGTTCAAACAGAATACTTCAAAGAAGCAGAAACGGCCGCAAAATCAGACGCCGTTAAAAAACTAGTGCCACGAGCACTATGGTGGTTCCGCTGGGGCGCCATGGCAACCGTCATTACCGGTGTAGCAATTATACTGTTAAGAGGATTCAATATGTCCATGGACCTCTATATTGGTGCCCTCATAGGTATCATTATGTACTTGAATGTCTGGTTAATTATCTGGCCTAATCAACAAATTGTTATTGCCGCTGCTAAATCGGGATCTAAAGCCAAGAAAACCGTCACAGAGGCTGCAGAGGCGTTAGCAAAAGCAGGGCTAGCATCTAGAACTAACACCTTGTTTTCAATACCCATGCTGTTCCTAATGGGAGCATCTTCGCACTACCCACACGGTTTTAGCGCTTTCGCTTTATTGATATGCCTGATGGTTATAGTCCCTATCGCGATCAATGGGGCCTACCCCGCTCTTAAAGAAATACCGGCTATAAAAAAGGCTGAGCCACCTGAGTTAGGTTTTTTGGGACCGATGACCTCTGTTAAAGGCGTCCTCCATTGCGGACTCGCTTTAACACTTGTCTTATTACTGATTCTAGAAACTCTCTAATCAGTCCCAGCTATTACCACAACCTCTCGATAAACAGTCAACAACTGACTGCTTATCGAGAGGTTGTTTTATATAGGCACGCTGACAAGGCCAGCCACCATGGTCAAGATCCAACAACACTTTAGCGAAACGAATATTAACTTATTCTGTAACCGTGTGTAAATCCGTCTCTGGGTTACTTTCTTTCAAGACCGACATCGCTTCGTGTTCAGCGGCAGATTGTTTTAATTCAACCTCAAGCAAATCCAAGGTTCTGTCAACGTCACTGCTTTCATCAGCATTATCGAGAAAGCTTGCACTCTCAGGTGAAGCACTCTGACCCGCCTCCTGAGACAATTTAGCGGAATCCTTCACCTCGCTTTCAAGTAGATCAAGTTCCATGTCATCATCCTCATCGAGGAACATCTCATCTTCCAGCGCCTCAAAACTAGCCTGCGCCGTGCCTTCACCATCGGTAATTAAATGTTGTCGCCACTGCAAATAAGCTGCGCGAGTAAACACATAAGGGTCTAGGGCTGATTCATTAATAAAATCTAGTGACGCCTCTGCATCGGAACGCGCATTAACCGCCGAAAGAGCCTGCACTAGAGGCAATGCTGTCGCATAAGTAACTGGATTAGACAAGGCATCCACTGTTGCACCGGGTACGCCTTGAAAAAGCGTTGACGGCCCCAAAAAAGGTAACACAACATACGGTCCGGCAGGCACCCCCCAAACACCCAGCGTTTGCCCAAAATCTTCAGTATTTTGCTTTAAGCCAACATAACTTGCAATATCAAATAGACCAAAAACACCTAATGTGGAATTAATTGCAAATCGCCCCGTATCTCGAGTCCCTTGGATAATCTTTCCTTGTAAAAGATCGTTGACAACCACTTGGACACTATTTAGGTTAGTAAAAAAATTACCCACTCCTTTTTGTAAAAAGTCTGGTGTAATAGTATCGTAAACAGTGACTATCGGCCCAGAGAAGTAATTATCAACACCTTGATTAAAGCTATAAATTCGCCTATTAAAGTCCTCATAAGGATCCTCAACGGCAGTATCCTTCTGGGTGGTGGTTGCACACCCAACTACAAAACAACAACCTAAAAAAACTAAAACACAACGACTCAGCCAGACTTGTCGCTCATTTATGAAACGCACAATTTTATAACTCTTTTGAAAATGAATTAATTTTTTGCTCCATCTTAGCAATAAGAGCATCAAACCCTTCGCCCGATAAAACACTGGTATATTCAGAACGCTTTAAGGCTAAATCACTAACGCCATTAGCAATAATATTTATTATTCGCCAAGAATCACCCTTTTTCTTCATCATATAATCAAACTTGACATCCTCATCATCAGGAATCACAAATAAGGTATGAACAATAATTCCCCCTCGCCGTGTTTCTTCTTCAGAAACATAACTAAAGGCTTCCCCCGAATACTCACTGAAGAACTTCGCATACGATGAAAAAATTAACTGACTGAACCGCTCAACCAATAATATTTTCTGCGTTTTAGTCAACTTTACCCACTCTTTTCCGACCACTATTCGAGCAATTTTGGCAAGATGATGGCTTTCTCTCACGGCCACCTCAACTTGACTATATCGGCCATCAAAGCCCAAGGCTGCACCACCGCTCATCGCATCAATCAATCGATCCTGAAAATTGCCCACTACTTCCCTTGGGGATATTACTTCGCCAGCCTTAACCGAAAACACGAAACAACATAAAACTAAAAAAAGAATATATTTATAGCTTAAAAACACCTTTCCTACCTTCATCTCATAACTCTTTTCATTAAATATGACTCACCAAACTCAATCTTCTAATTAAGATCAACTTTAACCGGAATATCTGCCAATTTTTTGGCCACGTACTCAGGCATGGTTTCTGTCATCATAACACCTTCGACCCTAGGTCCTTTCAATGAAACCATCAGCCCTTTCAATGGGTGACTAAGCATATCCTCAACAGCCGTTGCTTCAAAACCGCAATGTGCCATACAACTATTACATTTTTCGTTTTTAGACGTTCCATAATTTTCCCATTCTGTTGTCTCCATCAGCTCAGAAAAACTATTTGTATTACCTTCATTTGCTAAAAGATAACAAGGCTTTTGCCATCCAAAAACACTTCGAGTCGGGTTACCCCAAGGGGTACACTCATACTTTTGATTGCCTGCAAGAAAATCAAGATATAAAGAGGAATGATTCAAGCGCCACTTACGCTCCTTACCAATCTTAAATATCCCTCTAAACAAATCTTTGATATCTTTACCCTTAATAAAAACATCTTGTTGCGGTGCGTGCTCGTAACTAAATCCTGGGGAAATAGTCACACCTTCAATACCTAAGGTCATAGTATAATCTAGAAAATCGGCAACTTCCTGTGACTTTTCACCCTGAAAAAGAGTACAGTTAACATTAACTCTGAAACCACGCTCTATCGCTAACTTTATTGCTTCAACCGCAATATCAAAAACACCTTTTTGACAAACTGATTCGTCATGTCGCTCACGGTTACCATCAAGATGAATAGAAAATGTTAAATACGGTGACGGCGTATAATCTTTGATCTTCTTTTTCAGAAGCAAGGCATTGGTACACAAATAAACAAATTTCTTTTTAGCCACAATGCCGGCAACAATCTCTGGCATTTCCTTATGAATAAGAGGCTCACCGCCCGGAATAGAAACAATGGGTGCACCACAGTCATCAACCGCGTCCATGCACTCTTGTACGGAAAGTCGCTTATTTAAAATCTCATCTGGATGATCAATTTTTCCACAGCCCGCACAAGCCAAATTACACCTATATAATGGCTCTAACATTAAAACCAACGGGTATTTCTTAACCCCTTTCAGCTTTTGCTTTAAAAGATATGTGCCAACACTCACTTGCTGCCTTAATGGAACTCCCATCAGCCTTCTCTCCAATTCAAACTATTTACGTTAAAAACATTAAAAAAATCAACTATTAACACTTCACCCTATCGTTGCTTTATAGCAACAGACTCAAAAAACACTGCTCCGTACGCTCTCTTTATTTTCGGATGGATTATAGATAAAACCCTATTAAATCATGCTATTATATGAGGAATGCTACTTTGAACTAAAGAATACCTTATTTCACTCTCTAACGCCAGTAAAATTGCCACGGAACAAACTTCGCGTAACAGGGCAATCATTATCAATAATACAACAAGTAACCACTAAAATACCCAAAAACCAAAAACTTTAAAAATACTTATAAATCAATAGGATAAAAAATTATTGCCGCATTAGGAGCACACATAACCGCGACTCTAAGCACCATCTAGCGCATTGCTTCAACACTATTTCTTACAAAAACAACAACAATTTGCAAAAACACAACAAAGTTATTATTATAGGTGTTAATTAATTGATTATCGGTTACTAATCCTCATGTCGGAAATGTCCACTCAACTCAACTCTCGCAATCAACTCAAGAATCTTTCAGATGATGAATTGCAAGCATACTTGCTTGAGGGCGTTTCTCGCACCTTTGCCCTAACCATCCCTCAACTTCCCGAAAAACTTCATCAACCTATCGCTAACGCTTACTTACTTTGCCGTATAGTTGACACTATTGAGGACGAAACCGCCCTGACCGCTAGCCAAAAAAAGGTTTTTTGTTCCAATTTCATTGACGTTGTTAAAGAAACCCACCAACCTGAAGTCTTTTCTCTCGAATTATCGGCCCTGTTGTCAGAACAAACCATTCCTGCTGAACATACCTTGTGTCACTTGATACCCCGAGTCGTTGCGATCACCCACACCTTTGACAAAGTACAACAAGATGCTTTAATCAGTTGTGTTGAAACCATGGCAAAGGAAATGCCTAAGTTTCAGGCATTAGATCTTAGCAAAGGACTCAACACCCTACCCGATCTTGATGACTACTGTTACCACGTGGCAGGTTGTGTAGGTGAAATGCTCACCAAACTTTTCTGTCATTATTCCCCAGAAATTAACCAACACCGCGAACAACTACTGACATTATCGGTTTCTTTTGGTCAAGGACTCCAAATGACTAACATTCTCAAAGATATTTGGGACGATGCCTCTCGTAATGTATGCTGGTTACCACAAGATGTTTTCAACGAAACAGGTTTCGAACTTCAACACCTCAGTGCCTCAAATCATAACGATCAATTTCAACACGGCCTAGAACACCTCATAAGTATTGGTCACGATCACCTTGAAAATGCACTGACTTATACAAAATTAATCCCTACCCATGAAACCGGAATTCGAAACTTTTGCCTTTGGGCAATAGGTATGGCGGTCTTAAATATGCAAAAAATTAAAGCCAACACTGATTTCGATCAATCATCTCAAGTGAAAATAACCCGCAACAGCGTTAAAGCAACTATTCTTGCTACACGCATTACCGGAAAAAGTAATTTTTTACTCACATGGCTATTTAAATTTGCTGCACGTGGCCTACACCAAAACGATTGGCAATACACCCCTAACACCATCCCAACCGAAACTAAATAGAGCGCTTTAACTGCTATGTATACTGAATCATTTAATGAAAAAAACGATCTAGAATCTATTAATGTCTCTGCTAAAAAGGCATGGAACCTTGATTCTGCAATTCATGCCGCCCAAGCAGAACTCACTAATCTTCAAAATGACCAAGGCTACTGGCATTTTGAACTGGAAGCTGATTGTTCTATCACCGCCGACTACCTCTTAATGATGCATTATCATGGCGAAGAGAACGACTCGCTGCAAGAACAAATGGCCACCTATCTAAGGGCTCGTCAAACGAGCAATGGCAGCTATTCTCTTTTTACCGGAGGAGTAGAAGATCTAAGCGTTAGCGTGAAAGTCTATTTCGCCCTAAAACTAGCCGGTGACAAGATCACATCACCGCATATGGTTAAACTCAGAAACTATATCTTAAGCCAAGGTGGAGCCGCTAAAGCAAACGTTTTCACCCGCATTACTCTGGCTATTTTTGAACAAATCCCTTGGCGTGGCGTACCCTACATACCGGTTGAGATTATGCTACTTCCCAAATGGTTCCCCTTCCATTTGGATCGCGTTTCTTACTGGTCAAGAACCGTTATGGTTCCTCTTTTTATTCTGTGTACTCTAAAAGCAAAAGCGCGTAACCCTAAGAAAATCAATATTGCTGAATTATTTACTACACCGCCCCACGAAGAAAAAAAATATTTTTCTAACGACACCTTATTAAGTAAAATTTTCTTAGGATTAGATAAGCTTGGTCTAATCACCCGTCCACTCATCCCTAAACGATTAACACAAAAATCATTTGACCTCGCACTGAACTGGATTACCGAAAGACTTAATGGTGAAGATGGCTTAGGTGGTATTTTCCCAGCTATGGTTGCCGCTCATCAGGCCATGTTACTGTTAGATATGCCTCTCGACCACCCTGATATTAAAACAGCTCGCGAGGCCATAGATAAATTAATTGTTTTTCGAGACCAAGAAGCCTATTGCCAGCCCTGCCTATCGCCTGTTTGGGACACCGGGTTAGCTGCATTGGCCTTACAAGAAGCCAATCCAAAAGCAACACGGCACTCTAGAGAAAAAGCTTACAACTGGTTAAAAACAAAACAATTAGATAAACAACCCGGAGACTGGCAAATCCAACAACCGCATCTCAACGGTGGCGGCTGGGCCTTCCAATTTGAAAACCCACACTACCCTGACGTGGATGACACAGCCGTTGTGGCATTTGCCATGGCCAATGCTTGTGACCTTAACAACCTTGAAGAATCGATACACAGAGCGACCCATTGGACTGCAGGCATGCAATCCAAAAACGGTGGTTTTGGCGCATTTGATTGTGATAATACCGATTACTACTTAAACCATATCCCTTTTGCTGACCATGGCGCATTACTGGACCCACCCACCGCAGATGTCAGCGCACGTTGCGCCATGTTACTGGGGCATCAACTTAACAGCCATCCTGAATACCAAAAAACACTGGACAAAACGATTACTTTTCTTCGTAAAGAACAAGAATCTGATGGCTCTTGGTTTGGTCGCTGGGGAACAAATTACATCTATGGTACATGGTCGGTTCTATTAGGCTTAGAGCAAACCCAAGTCCCCCAAAATGACCCTATGTATACTAAAGCCGTCCAGTGGCTAAAAAGCGTACAAAACAATGACGGTGGCTGGGGTGAAGATAATTATAGCTACCACGACGATAGCACACGGGGACAAGCCGAAAGTAGCACTTGTTTCCAAACCGCTTGGGCAGTTCTTGGTTTATTGGCAGCCGGTGAAGTCAATAGCCCCGAAGTTAAAAATGGCATAACTTATATTTTATCCCATCAAACTGAAGATGGTCTTTGGGCTGACCCCGGCTTCACAGCACCCGGTTTCCCTAAAGTCTTTTATCTTAAATACTATGGCTACGATAAATTTTTTCCTTTATGGGCATTAGCACGTTACCGTAACGAACTTCAGAAGTTGTGATTCTTGGAATTATTGTTGCGTTACCAGAAGAATTATCTTCACTCACTAACGCCAAAATAAAGAAAGGTCAGATTCATTCTTTGGACGATAACATTTCGGTAATCCGGTCAGGAACCGGCGCTGAAAATGCTTCCCATGCAGCCCAAGAACTCATCACTCACGGCGTTGACCACCTGATCAGTTGGGGCTGTGCCGGTGCCTTATCGAAGCAATTAAAACCCGGGCACTTAGTCATACCCACACAAATCGTTGACCACCAGAACGTCCTCATCAATCTACACGGCTTTTGGCCTGAATATTTATGTCGCACATTAACAGCGCCTAAAACCATCTCGTCTGGAAAACTACTGGAAAGCAAGCAACTGGTCTCCCACTGGCGAAATAAAGAGCACCTTCATAAAACCACCCATGCTGATCTTGTCGATATGGAAAGTGCAGCCATTGCTCATATTGCACAACTTAATGATATTCCTTTTGTTGCTATCCGGGCTATTGCCGATTCGGCCACAATGAATCTACCCAAAGCCATAAGCCACTCTATTGATGACCACGGTGAAGTACAACTCAATAATTTACTCAAATATCTTGCCACTCACCCCAATGAAATATTCGAATTAATTAAACTAGGACTATCCTTTCATTTTGCAAAAAAGTCGCTCTGTCATGTCGCCAATCAGTTAGATATAATAACTGCCTTTCAATCGCCTGATAACTAAATATCGACCATGCCTGATCACCTTAATCCAACCCATAGAGCTCTGTTTGCACTGAGTTCCATCGTCCTCCGTTTTCCTTGGATTGTAATCAGTCTATTTATTTTACTCAGTGCAAGCAGCCTCCAATTTACTATTAATAATCTTGGCGTTAATACCAATGTCGCAGAACTTCTATCCCCTGATTTACCGTTCCAAAAAAATCGCTTAAAATTAGAAGCAACATTCCCCAAGTCAGCAGATACACTACTACTTGTCGTTGAAGCCAGCACCCCTGAAAACACCGCCAGAACAACCAAACTACTCATTGAACGCCTTAACAAAGAGCCCTTATTTACGTCTGTTTACGCTCCAAGTAGTTCTGACTTTTTTAAACGTCAGGCCTTTTTATACCTCGAACCCGAAGAGCTCAACAATCTTTCCCATGACTTAACTGAAGCCCAACCTTTTGTCGGGTACCTCGCGCAAAACTTTAGTCTTAAAGGCTTATTTAGCATTATAAACCACGCCTTTGAACTCAAAGATACCGTATTACCCATGGATATAAATCCGTTATTAACGGCCATTAACGCCACCCTTGAAGCACAATTACTGGGTAAAAGCCAACCGGTATCGTGGCAACGTCTCATTCTTGGCAAGAATTCATCGCTGGAAAAAAATCGTCGCCTCATTTTAGCCAAACCACTGCTGGACTTTAATCAAATAATGCCTGCCGAGGAGGCTTTTCTCAAAGCGCGAGAAATATCTCAAGAATTTGAACAAACCATCGATGAAGTTTCAATATCCATTACCGGCGAAAAAGCTTTAGAACATGAAGAGCTGGAAAGCGTGAGCCAAGGCGCCATCTTCTCTGGCATCTTATCCCTTACGCTCGTTTGCTTAACCCTTTTTTTTGCCCTTCGGTCATTCAAACTATTATTAATTACCTTCACGTCCCTGATAACAGGGTTGATCTTAACAGCCGGATTTGCAACGATTTCAGTGGGCCACCTAAATCTGATTTCCATTGCATTTGCTGTCCTTTACATAGGATTGGGCGTCGATTTTGCTATCCACCTTTGCTTGCGTTATCGAGAATTAATTGCTGAGAAACAAAATAATATAAACGCAATACATGGGAGCATTCAAAGTGTTGGTAAATCACTTATCTTATGTGCAATCACCACTTCAATTGGCTTTTTTGCCTTTATTCCAACCGATTATGCTGGCGTTTCTGAACTGGGTATTATTTCAGGTACAGGCATGTTTATTGGGCTTATTGTTTCCCTGACACTACTTCCTGCATTACTGCAGGTCCTACCGATCAAAGCTATTAAGCAAAATAAAAACAAAACACCCCAACTAGATTATCTTGCCACTCTGCCGTTTCGCTTTAGTACTGGCATTCGTTTTACTGTTATTTTTCTAATCTTAATCGGGGGCTATTTTATAAGTCAACTTACTTTTGACTCCAACCCTGTCAACTTACGTGACCCCAACAGCGAGTCCGTTACCACTTTCAATCGATTATTACAGTCACTTGATGACTCACCTTTTGCCGTGGAAACGCTTGCTGATGACTTAACTCAAGCGGTTCAGTTGGCTAAAGAATTTGAATCACTTGACTCGGTAAAACAAGCTATTACTATCCATAGTTTTATTCCTGATAACCAAGAAGACAAGTTAATTATTGTAGAAGATCTTGACCTTATCTTAGGCAGTCAACTAGGCGCCTTTTCAAACCCTATTGAACACCATGAAGACCATCAAGCACTACTCAGTTTTACTGAAAATATTAAAACCGTATTAGCTCTCCACCCCCCCCATTTTGACCTCCTTTTATTACAAAAAATACACGATAACCTAGACCGTTTTTTAGCCCAAACAGCGACAACGGATTGTGAATCAGAAAAGGAACTTTCACTAAATTTATTAGGGTTATTACCTTTTTCAATGGACCTTCTGAATTCAGCATTAGCCGCTACTGAGTTTGGAATAGATGATATTCCCATTTCCATCAGTGAACATTGGGTCAACCATAACGGTCTCTATAGAATCCTCATTCAACCGCAATATAATTTGATGAACCAAGAAAGGTTGATTAGTTTTGTAGGTGACGTACAAACTATTGATGACCGTGTTACTGGCTTAGCTGTTGCGGACCAATCATCGGGAAAAGCCGTTGTTAAAGCCTTTATCCATGCTTTTGTAGGGGCTATTGTGGCTATAACCCTACTCTTATGGATCATGCTCGGAAACCTTAAAGAAACCCTCCTCGTTATCGGCCCACTACTGCTTGCAGGTTTATTAACGGGTGCCTTTAATGTCATTTTGGACAACCCGTTTAACTTTGCCAACATTATTGCCTTACCGCTCTTAATGGGCATGGGCGTAGACAGTGGTATTCATATCGTCCACCGCTTAGCCCACAGAGACGAGTCCAGTGACAACCTATTAAGAACCAGTACAGCGCGCGGGGTCTTTTACAGCTCGATCACTACCTTCTGTAGTTTTACCAGTCTTGCCTTTTCTCCACATGTAGGAACAGCAAGCATGGGATTGTTATTGGCAATTGGGATATCATTAACCCTACTGACAACATTAATCGTCCTACCTGCATTTAGCCCGCAAAAAACTAACTCTTTTAATTAGCGTATTAAGGTACATCATGTCACTTAGCATTACTGAATTACTTCAATCACGTAGCAACGAAAAGTTTGCTTTGCACGAACAGCACCTTAATAACCAAATGGTCCGAGTACTTAATACCATTGGTTATAATCGCAACTATAAAAAAGCAATCGGTCAGTATCTTTACGATGACAACAATAAAGAATATCTTGATTGCTTAAGTGGTTTTGGTGTCTTTGCTGTGGGTCGAAACCACCCGACTGTTATCAATGCCTTACAAGAAACGTTAACGTTAGAATTACCCAATTTAGTACAAATGGACGTTTCGTTGCTCAGCGGTATTTTTGCTGAAAAAATTCTTCAAACTACCCCTGATAATTTACAGCGAATGTTTTTTTGCAACTCAGGGACTGAAGCCGTTGAGGCTGCAATTAAATTTGCGCGCTATACCACAAAACGAGAAAAAATACTCCACTGTGAACACAGTTACCACGGCTTAACATTAGGAGCACTTGCCTTGAACGGTGAAGATATCTTTCGTGAAGGATTTGGCCCACTATTACCCGACTGCTCCAGCGTTCCTTTTAATGATCTAGAACGTCTTGAAGCCGCTTTAGCCGATAAAGATGTTGCTGCTTTTTTCATTGAACCTATACAAGGGAAAGGCGTTAACTTACCCGATGATAATTACTTGAAAGAAGCGCAACGGTTATGCCATAAATATGACACCTTATTTGTGGCTGATGAAATTCAAACCGGTGTCGGAAGAACCGGTAAATTCTGGGCCATTGATCATTGGGATGTTGAACCGGATATGATTTTAATGGCTAAAGCCCTTTCGGGTGGGTTTATACCTATCGGAGGTGTCGCCATGACCCAAAAAATCATGGATGCCGTTTTTAATCGTATGGATCGCGCCGTTGTACATGGCTCTACATTTTCTAAAAACAATATGGCTATGGCTGCAGGCATTGCCACATTACAAGTTATCGACGATGAAAAACTCATTGAAAACACGGCCTTAATTGGTGAAAATATTATTACCAGTCTGGGTGCCATGACTGAAAAATATGAGTTCCTTAAAGAAGTCCGAGGCAAAGGTCTTATGATTGCCATTGAATTTGGCGCCCCTAAGAGTTTATCACTCAAAACCGCTTGGATGATGTTAGAAGCCGCTAACAAAGGCCTATTTTGTCAGATGATTACCATCCCTCTTTTTAAAGAACACTACCTTTTAAGCCAGGTCGCCGGCCATGGGATGAACGTAGTAAAATTATTACCACCATTAAACCTAACTGAAAAAGATCGGGACTGGGTCGTTAATTCATTTGATAGTGTTATTGCTGATTGCCATGAAATTCCCGGTTCTATTTGGGACCTTGGGAAGAACTTAGCCAGTCATGCCATTAAAAATAAAAAAACCAAATAACTCAATTAACACCAATATCTTAGTTAAGATTGATCTCATTACTGACTTTTAATATTACTTATTAGCATGAATAATAGCGAACTATACCCCTTACTGAGTCAGATAGAGAAACCGGAAGACTTACGCACACTCTCCGAAGAGCAGCTTAAGCCTTTAGCTAAGGAATTACGTGAGTTTTTAACCTATACCGTCAGTATTTCAGGGGGCCACTATGCCGCCGGTCTCGGCACCGTTGAATTAACTGTCGCACTCCACTACATCTACAATACCCCCGATGACCAATTAATCTGGGATGTCGGCCATCAAGCCTACCCACATAAAATACTTACCGGACGTAAAGACGACTTAAAAACTATTCGTCAAAAAGACGGTATCTCGCCGTTTCCTAAACGCAGTGAAAGTATTTATGATGCCTTTGGCGTCGGCCACTCCGGCACCTCAATCAGTGCGGCACTCGGCATGGCACAAGCGGCTGAACTGCAAGACAAAAACAATAAAATAAGTAGGAATTGGAAATAGCTATTTTTTTGACTTGTTAACAAATGCAGTCATTCGTTCTTCTCTGTCAGGATGTGTAAAGCAGTTTCTCCAAGCAAGTAGTTCAACTGCAAGGCCAGTATCAAGATCTGCATTTCGTCCTTTATTGATTGCAA
>JASMBU010000029.1 GCA_030753675.1 Methylococcales bacterium | reverse complement strand
CAACCCCTTAACGCTTAGGAGAGAAAGTAAATGTCCGTACAAAAAGCTCTTGAAATGATCAGAGAAAACGATGTTAAATTCATTGATTTTCGTTTTGCTGATACCCGCGGTAAAGAACAGCATGTCACTGTTCCCGCTCACACTATTGATGAAGACACGTTTGAAGATGGTAAAATGTTTGACGGCTCATCGGTTGCCGGCTGGAAAGGCATCAACGAATCAGACATGATTCTTATGCCAGAAGCGGATTCTGCCAAGTTAGATCCGTTTTTCGATGACACCACTATGATTTTGCGTTGTGACATCATCGAGCCTAGTGACATGCAAGGTTACAACCGTGACCCACGCTCTATCGCTAAACGCGCTGAAGCTTACATGACTTCAACTGGCATCGCTGATACCGCTTATTTTGGTCCTGAAAACGAATTTTTCGTTTTTGATGACGTCAAATGGGCTGACGACATGGGCGACACTTTCTTCAAAGTTGATTCTGAAGAAGCCGCTTATAACTCAGGAAAACACTTCGAAGACGGTAACACCGGTCACCGCCCAGCGGTCAAAGGCGGTTACTTTCCTGTGCCTCCTGTAGATTCACTGCAAGACATTCGTTCAGCGATGTGTTTAACGCTTGAAGCGATGGGTCAAACCACTGAAGTACATCACCACGAAGTAGGTACAGCGGGACAGTGTGAAATTGGCTCTTTGTTTAACACCATGGTTAACAAAGCAGACGAAGTACTGGAACTTAAATATGTCGTGCAAAACATCGCACACGCTTACGGCAAAACAGCAACCTTTATGCCTAAGCCTTTAGTCGGCGATAACGGTAACGGCATGCACGTTCACCAATCACTGTCAAAAGATGGCGAAAACATCTTTGCAGGCGATCTCTACGGCGGTCTTTCTGAAACGGCCCTTTTCTACATTGGCGGTATCATCAAGCACGCTAAAGCGATTAACGCTTTTGCAAATGCCTCAACTAACAGCTACAAACGCTTGATTCCTGGCTTTGAAGCACCAGTTATGTTGGCGTATTCTTCACGCAACCGTTCAGCGTCTATTCGTATTCCACATACACCGGCTAAAGCACGTCGTTTAGAAATTCGTTTTGGTGACTCAACCGCTAATCCATACCTAGCCTTTGCGGCTATGTTAATGGCTGGCCTTGACGGCATTCAAAACCAAATTCACCCGGGCGATGCCTCGGATAAAGATTTATACGACTTATCTTCTGAGGAAGAAGCCCAAATCCCTCAAGTCGCCTTCTCTTTTGATGAAGCTTTAAAAGCATTGGATGAAGACCGCAGTTTCTTAACAGCGGGCGGTGTTTTCGATGACGACATGATCGATGCCTATATTGAACTTAAAATGGAAGAAGTCACACGTCTACGTATGGCAACGCATCCTGCTGAGTTTGATATGTACTACAGTTTGTAAACACTGAACCGATCCGAATTTTCGGGCCGGTTTTATTGTTTTACAAAAAACGCCCCAAAAAGGGGCGTTTTTTGTTTATAATGAAAAAAACTAAGCCGCCACGCACCACTGCATGGCTCCGTTAACCCCTCACCGTCATATAAAACAGCCACTTAAAAAACAACCTAAAAAAAACAACCTTGGTACATTAATTGCTTTTCTAATACTAGACCATTAACTTTCTAGCGGATATCCAACTAGCGTGCACCAAAAAATTCTTGATAATCTCAGTGAAACGATCATGTTATTTAATAACGATCTAAAACTCACGTATATCAATACCGCCGGCGAATTTTTATTTGCCGACAGCGCACGTCACCTAGTCGGCCACTCTATCGAACAACTTTTCAACGATCCCGATTTATTAATCAAAAAAGATCTTCAGCACTGCTACCAAACGGGCAACACCTTGGTTAATCGAGAAATATCGCTGCAATTATCGGGCCGCCCGATGACCATTAACTTTAATATTTCACCCTTGATGGAGGCCTCTCAACTAGTCGGTATCATTGTAGAATTACTGCAAATAGATAAACATTTACGCTTTACCAAAGAAGAACAATTATTTGCCCAGCAAAATACTAATCGCATGCTCGTTCGTGGACTGGCCCACGAAATAAAAAACCCTCTTGGCGGGTTACGCGGTGCCGCGCAATTACTCCATGATGAACTTAGCCTCCCAGAACTCAAAGAATACACGCAAATTATTATTTCTGAGTCTGATCGCATGCAGGAACTCATGGATAAAATGCTGGGCCCTAACACCCCGCCTAAAAAAGAACCCTTAAATATTCATGAGATTCTTAATCGTGTTCACCAACTGGTCCAAAACGAACACGATCAAATAACGATTCAAAAAGATTATGACCCCAGCATTCCATTGATTAATGCCGACCGGAATA
This sequence comes from Methylococcales bacterium, assembly GCA_030753675.1. Taxonomy (GTDB): domain Bacteria; phylum Pseudomonadota; class Gammaproteobacteria; order Methylococcales; family Methylomonadaceae; genus OPU3-GD-OMZ. The sequence continues at coordinate 9,132 of JASMBU010000029.1, read as the reverse complement.
TGCTTATTCAAGCATTTTTGAATATTGTACAAAATGCGACCCAAGCCATCGACAAACAAGGGCGCATCACTTTATCGACCCGTATTTGTCGGCAATTAACCATTGGGCGCCATCGTTACAAATTAGTCCTTAAGGCCTCAGTTACAGACGACGGCGTGGGTATTGACCCGGATATGATCAACCAAATATTTTATCCCATGATTACCAGTCGCGCAGATGGAACCGGACTTGGCCTTCCTATTGCGCAATCACTAATCAACCAACACAGCGGCATCATTGAATGTAACAGTATGCCTAACAACACCATATTTTCAATTTATATTCCTGTGGAGAACGGTAATGAATACAACGCATAATGTTTGGATTGTTGACGACGACAAATCCATTCGTTGGGTGCTAGAAAAAGCATTACATAAAACATCGATTAAACCCCGTTGTTTTAGTAATAGTGCTGATTTACTTCAAGCACTTCAACATGACATTCCTGATGCCTTACTCTCAGATATTCGAATGCCTGGGATCGATGGACTTGAACTACTGAACAAAGTGAAAAGCCAACACCCCGACTTACCGGTCATTATTATGACCGCCCACTCGGATTTAGATAGCGCGGTAACCTCTTTTAATAAGGGTGCCTTCGAATACCTTCCCAAACCTTTTGACCTTGATGAAATGGTCGGAATTGTCGAACGCGCCTGCCAACACAAAATACAAATTCAGTCCACATCTAACACAGATAACCTTGAAACCACACCCGAAATTATTGGCGAAGCACCTGCTATGCAAGAAGTTTTTCGGGCCATTGGCCGCTTGGCTAAATCAAATATTACCGTGTTAATAAACGGTAAATCAGGAACTGGCAAAGAACTGGTGGCCAAGGCCTTACACCGACATAGCCCCAGAACCCAAAAACCCTTTATTGCCTTGAACATGGCTGCGATTCCGAAAGACCTGATGGAATCAGAACTTTTTGGCCACGAAAAAGGCGCCTTTACCGGCGCCCAAGCAAGACGCACAGGACGCTTCGAACAAGCTCACGGAGGCACACTCTTTTTAGATGAAATTGGTGATATGCCCGCTGAATTACAAACACGACTTCTCAGGGTCTTGGCCGATGGAGAATTCTATCCCGTTGGTGGTCGCAACGCCATTAAGGTTGATGTCAGGATTATCGCTGCAACACACCAAAACCTTGAATCATTGGTAGAAAAAAACCTTTTCCGTGAAGATTTATTTCACCGCCTTAATGTTATTCGCATTCATATACCGGTCTTATCTGAGCGCAGTCAAGATATACCTTTGCTGATGCAACACTTTCTAAAAAAGGCTGCACAAGAACTTAATACTGAAATCAAAATACTCAAACCAGAAACCGAAAAACTATTAGTCTCTTTGAAATGGCCCGGTAATGTACGGCAACTTGAAAATACTTGTCGCTGGCTAACCGTTATGGCTTCAGGCCGTGAAATTCATATTGATGAGCTGCCCAACGAAATACTCATTAATCCCAACAAAGAACCTGTGAGTAATAGCTCATGGGAACTTAATCTTGAGAAACAAATAAAGAAACAACTACAATCCGGTGAGACTGAAATTGCCAAACACACTATTCCAGCCGTTGAATCCATTCTCATCAAAGCCGCATTAAGCTACACGCGTGGGCGACGTCATGAAGCGGCAAACCTTCTTGGTTACGGGCGAAACACACTGACTCGGAAAATTAAAGAATTAGAACTGGAGCCATAAAACCAACTAAAAACTTAAGGCCTTTGCTAAAATCAAAGACCTTTAATTAAGTGAGCTTTTTCACAGCTATGACCCACTCTGAACATCTTTTTGCACCTTATATTCGTATTTTAGGCAAAGGCCGAAAAGGGTCGCGCTCACTCACCCAAGAAGAAGCCTTTGACGCGATGTCTTTAATCTTAGACAACCAGGTTGAAGAGCTGCAATTAGGGGCCTTCTTAATGCTCTTGCGCGTTAAAGAAGAAACTCCCGAAGAATTAGCCGGTTTTATTCAGGCTGCACGTGATGTTATCGCCATTACCCCGCCCGCTACCACCATTGATCTGGACTGGTCTTCCTATGCAGGGAAACGGCGCCATTTACCGTGGTTTTTATTAGCGGTACGACTGCTTACAGATAATGGGGTGACCGTTTTTATGCACGGTGCCAAGGGCCATACCGAAGGGCGAATTTATACCCAAGAGTTATTACATGCTGTCGGTTTGCCTGAAGCAAATTCACTCGAACAAGCCCAACAACAATTAACCCAAAACCGTTTCAGTTATCTATCACTGGAATATTTCTGCCCAAAACTTGCCGATATTATTAACCTACGGCCCATTCTCGGTTTACGCTCACCGGTACATACCTTAGCCAGAATGCTTAATCCTTTTTCTGCAACCGCTAGTATTCAGGGTATTTTTCACCCCAGTTATAGACCCACACACCAAGAAGCCGCCCTTATTCTTAACGACCCTCATGTCGCTGTAATCAAAGGTGAAGGCGGCGAGATAGAACGTAACCCTGATGTGCCTTGCTTGGTACAGAGCGTACATCACTCGCAACGATTTGATGAACAATGGCCCGCCCTTTTTAGCAAACGACACCGTAAGCCAGACACGCTAGACCCACAGCAATTAGCTGACCTTTGGCAAGGTGCTTTTTCAGATGAATATGCAGAAGCCACTATTATAGGGACAACTGCGATAACTTTAAAAGTCATTGGTTTGGCCTCATCACAATCTGATGCTGAAAATAAAGCCAAAACATGGTGGGAAAACAGAAAAGAAGTCATGATCACTTGAAAAATAATATTTTTCATCTATTATTCTTTACTCAATTATTTTAAAAAACAAAATCGATTAAAATGGTAACTTTAAAATATTTACGCGGTGACTTTTTTGGTGGCCTCACAGCAGGTATTGTTGCGTTACCACTAGCGCTGGCCTTTGGTGAACAATCAGGACTCGGTGCTTCCTCAGGACTCTACGGGGCCGCCTTTCTGGCTTTTTTTGCCGCCTTGTTCGGCGGAACAGCCACTCAAATAAGCGGGCCCACCGCCCCAATGACCGTTCTCAGCGCGACCATTATCAGTGGGATCTTAGTCACTTATGACGGTAATGCCGAACATGCCTTACCGCTTATCCTCTCGGTTTTTCTACTCGCAGGGTTATTTCAAATTCTACTCGGCATCCTTAAGTTAGGCAGTTACATCCAATACATCCCCCAAACAGTCATCTCTGGCTTTATGAGCGGTATTGGTATCATTATTCTAATAACACAACTGCTCCCGGCAATCGGCTATAACCCCGTCAATGACCAGGAAGTCATCCAAGAAAACTTGCCCATGGCTGAGCATATTCTATTAGATAAAATCTTATCCTCTGAGGAAAAAGAAGGACTCTTAGTTTTAGAGGACTTCCACGAAACCGTCCGTCAAGCCAGCCTAGTCACCACCCAGTCCATTCAAGATGAAGCCAAAGGACTTGTTGGAAGACAAAGTAAAGGCGTTATTGGCAGTTTAAAGTTTGCCCCACATGCTCTTAAAAACATCCACCCCACAGAAATTACACTCTGTCTTACCACTATTCTAATCATCTACCTTTTACCTAGAATAACTAGACTGGTACCCAGTTCGCTAGTCGCTGTGATTGGAGTCAGTACGGTAGCTGTCATGATGGGTATTGAGTACACGCCGATAACACCGATACAAGCAGGATTTCCTTCATTTCACAGTGAAATCATTACCGAATTTGACATAACAAGCGTATTCCCTTACGTGTTAACCGCCTTTATACTCTCATTATTAGGCGTTATCGACTCATTATTAACATCCCTTGTTGCCGATAACTTAACCAAAACCCATCACAACCCTAACCGTGAACTCATTGGTCAGGGTATTGGGAATACTATCGCTGCCTTTTTTTCCGGCATCCCCGGCGCAGGGGCAACAATTCGTACCGTCGTCAATATTCAAGCCGGTGGAAAAACACGGCTGTCCGGTATGATTGCCGGCGGTTTATTATTTGTTATCTTAATTGCCTTAGGACCCATGGCTTCGAAAATACCCATGGCTGTGCTCTCAGGTGTCTTAATTACCGTTGGCTTTGGTGTTATTGATTACAAAGGGTTAAAAGAACTTCCGCTCATGCGCTGGTCTGATAAACTGGTATTACTGACCGTGCTGTTATTAACTGTATTCTGGCAACTGGTTTATGCAGTCGCCATTGGCCTGATTTTTGCAGCTTTTATCTTTATGAAAAAAATAGCGGACTGGAGCGCTAAAAAATTTACCCTAGAGACTTTTGTTGATTTAAATGGCCACACCGTCGCACTCAACACCATTCAAGGCCCATTGTTTTTCGGGAATAACCAAGCTTTCGCTAAGGTAATCCGAACTATTCCTACGGATAGCAAACATATAATTTTTGATCTGAGCCAGCTGTTTTATTTAGACCACAGCGGAATTTACACTTTAGAAGAAACCTTACAACACCTTGTCGATTCACATGAAGTCTATATAGTTGGGCTAAGCGTTCCTCTGCAACGCCGGCTGACAAGAATGAAAATAATCCCACAGATCATCCAAGCCAACCATGTGCTAGAAAATTTTGAGCAACTCGGTATCGAGAAACGCACACCGATCTCAAAAAGCACTCAAAGAACGCATTCATGATACCTTTCTTTGCCCTAAATAGGCCTTATAATCAAGCCAACCTTTAGCCGTAGCAAACCCCCAAACACGCTTCGGCTGCCCCCTCATAAATAACGTCCAACACGGCTGGCCCTCATTGATCTCCAAATAATGCATTTGCGTTGCTTTGGCAAACCGCAAGGAACCGGGACCACGCCAAAACCGACCTTGTGGCGTGGTTTCAAAATACCCCCCTTTTAGAACCAATGTAGCCCAATTCCAGGGGTGGTCATGGAATACCGGCTCATCGGATAATAAAATATGGTGAAGGTATATATTAAATAGAAAGGTCTTCTTTTTATCCTGAAAATTTCTTTTTCTGCTAAACGCCAGATAATAACGGATCATATAAGGTCTTCGGGCATCCCGATCATAAATAATGCGTTTTTGTGGCCACTGCATACGATTAAACATTTTCTAGGAAACCCTACTTTTTTAACAAAAATCTATTGATTATTAGGTTTTCGATTATAAATTATAACGACTATACTCAAGCCCTAATTTCGATGCTTCTGGCATTAACCATTTTACACGGGCAGAACTGTAAATACTTAAACCGGGCAATTCTATGCCAATTAACTCACCACCGGTCACCGAACACAGCGAAGCCATTTTAACCGACAGGCCATTTAAACTGACATCCTCAGATTTAAAATGATAGCGTTACTTCTGCCAAAACAAACACCCGTTAACCGGCATTTCTTTGCGAGGCAAGCGACGTTTAAAAACCTTAAAACCGGCACCAAAATTAATGACCGAAAACTACAAAGCCATAAGCAATCTTTCGCGCACAGACTCGACCTGAACGAGCTTTGCCACTCCAGAAATATCAGGGCTAAAAATATGAAACTTAATATCACATGCTAGGCCTGCTAATTCCGCATCACATTCAGCTTTAGCTTTTAGAAAAAAATTATCGTCGAGCTCAACTAAAAAACCTGCCAGCGACATATCTTTGACATTAAAAAAGCATTCTTTTTCGCCAACGCGAATGCACCCCAAGGGGTTATGATTAAATCGCTCGACCCTATCTTTCATTGCACGCTCCCTAAAACTGCAACACAAACAAACCACCCGCTACCCTTATTCGCTCAAAAGTATAGATCAAGCCAATGACATTGCTATACCTGACTTAACACACTGTACTAATCATAAAACCCATGGGTAACGATAAAAATATCTTGAGACACCAGCCCTTTTTGATAAACTGCACGCTGATCTTTAATTTGGTATTCTTATGCGCTTCTCAATTCCTATAATCATTATCGTTGCCGTCATCATCCTACTTGAAGTACTGCCTGCACTCACAAGAATAGTCTCGACAGACTCTCAAGCTAACCTAACCGCTGGAAAAACTTTTCTGACTGCAAATAAAAACAAAGAAGGGGTGCAACAAACCACATCCGGACTCCAATACAAAATACTGAAAGAAGGTTCTGGCTCGCACCCAACAGCGACCCAAAAAGTAACTGTTCACTACCAAGGCAATACAATAACTGGCGAGTTATTTGACAGCTCCTATAACCGAGGCCACCCGCTAACATTTACACTGTCCAACGTTATTCCCGGCTGGACAGAAGGTCTGCAACTCATGAAAACAGGATCCATCTTCCGATTATTTATTCCCTCAGAATTAGCCTACGGCACCCAAGGGGCTGGTGCTGATATTGAACCTAATGCCACATTAGTATTCGATGTTGAATTAATCCGCATTCATTAACGACACACCGCTATAACGCAGACTAGGAGCAGGCGATAAATCAGCAATTCAGAATTTATATTTCCGGCCGTGTCCAAGGTGTTTTCTTCAGAGTCAGCGCTCAGAAAAAAGCCAACCTATATGGCATTACGGGTTGGGTGAAAAATTGTGCAGATGGCCGTGTAGAAATAGTCGCCTCCGGAGAAAAAAAGGCCATGACCCAATTTCTAAGTTGGTGCCATCAGGGCCCCAGTTCAGCCCAAGTTAATCATGTCAGCACCCAACCCTTGACCGAAATGATTTTCACATCTCATTTTGAAATTCACTAAGAAGCATGCCTTAGAAATGATAACTCAACTCAAATCGTAGTTGATCATCTTTTCGTAAGCTATAAGAAAAATCACTCTCTGCAACCTGTGTTAACACTCTTAATTCGAGCGCCATCTTCCAGCTATCCCCCAATCGACGACTGGCCTCGATACTGTAAGACTGGGTCCGTCGACGACGATCAATAACCATACCGGCCAGCAACTCACTACTTTGCACATCATTTAGCGTTAATCGAAAACCCGCCATAATATCGTCCTGATAAAAAACCGGCGCATTAAACCCCCGACTGTCATACATGTATTCCACTAGCACGCCAAAATCAGCGCCGCCACTAAAAACATTAAACCAGGTATATTCTAAGCCGCCTGTTCCAGCAAAATAAGTCTGCCCCTGACCTTCTCGAACGATAGACTCAAGCTTCCATAACCAATTCCCTTCAGTAAACTGAAGCTCAACACCGGCTTGATTGATTTGTTCATAATAGGCTGTGAATTGATCATCGCCATTATAATCTTTTGCCCTTAGAAACCGTGGTGCCCGGCTAGTGCCATGAAAAAATGACAGTGCAAAATCCCATTGATCCACTGATCGCACATATCTTGCCGCAACCGCAAGATGTCGTTCAACCCCCTTAGAATCATAATGGGCCTGTTCGGTATTTACTCGTGGACTGAAGCGTAACCGTCCTTGAACTCCTGGGAAAACTGCTTCTCTAAAGCCTGTTAACAAAAACAAATCAAGTGTTCCGCCCTGCGGGTCTATTAAAGCCAAATTAATCATCGGCTGGCCTAATTTATCTTCAGTATCGGAATTCTCAACACAGTCAGTTTGATTAATAATATCAATTAAATGCTGTGACTCTGTAACCCCCCAAAACTCTTTACGGATCCCCACCCTTAATTCCCAAAGATCCGCAACAGTAACCCAATTCAACTCTCTAATATCAAAATGCGTTCGTTTATCATCATGTTCAGACCCCCTGAAAAACGGCACAAAAACAAGACTATCACGACCGTCATTCCACTCATGATAAAATTCCGCTTCTATCACTCCAGACAGATAATGACTCTGTTGCTGGTTTTCTAATGACTGCTCCCAAAAACCCAAACTCTCAATGCCGCTATACCCAGACACCTCCCATGCTAACAGTGACTTAACAGGGAGTACTATCAACACTAAAAAAAGCACTCGTTGAGCACACATCATGGCATTCTTATTCATTCAACGAAGCAATGGGTTTTTTCAGAAACACGGCTGTCCAGAACAAAAACAATACTCCGCTAGCAAAGACTTTAACGCGCACGCTTTAACGTATTACGATCAAAATCTCGCCCACCCAGTCCTTGCTGAAACTGATAGTTTTTATTAATCAACTCTGTACTTTTACCGGTCTGATGATTAGTCATCACCATTTCATCCGCCCGCCAAAATTGCTTTAAATACTGCTGATATCCTTGATAAATTAATGTTTTAAGTAACGCATTCTTCCGATCATAATAATCCACCTTAACCGGAATATATCGCTCACTATCAATCCAGACCTGTTCTCGGGTATAACCTGAATACGGGTATTGAGGAATAAATTCAAGCACAAAACAGGATCGCTCCTGATAACTCTCTTCACGGAGAAAACGGTAACTAAACTTTGGAATTTCAAACGACGTTAAATCCTCAAAAGCATACTCACTACCCAAAAAAGGTCCTGACTTATTGCTTGATGAAATACGTTTTACTCGCTTTAATGCCGGCAAATATAACCATTGCTCATCCGCCGTTAAAGGATGGGTAAAACTCAAAAAAGCCGTTCCTTTAATATCTCTCGGTCGATCAAAAATCGTTAAACTCTTATCGCCGTCACCCACAACCTCCAGTGTTTTCATCGATAAACTGCGCAAACTTTCATCTCCAGATTTGTTCCTCAGGATCATGACCATATCCATTTGCACATCACCAAAACCAGTATCGCGACGATCCACTTCCGTTACAATTTCTAATCCACGGGGATTTATTGCCTCAATGGCAGTCGCTGCATTCGAAAACACCCAAAAAAGTGCGATTAGTAATAATTGTTTTATCATTTTCCCATACGCATTAATAAAGGGGGTAAAAATAACAAATCCATAACCAAAGCAACGGTTATTGTCATTGCCGTCATAAAGCCCATCGTTGAATTCATCGTAAAATGTGAGAGCGTTAAAATAGCAAAACCACTAACGAGCACAACCGAAGTAATCCATAACGCCACACCTACCGTTGAAAAAGCATACCTTACAGCATCTTCTTGCGACATTTGTTGCTCTTGTCTAGCGAAGCGATACTTACTAATAAAATGGACCGTATCATCAACAACAATACCCAACGTTAAGCCCGTTACTACCGATAATCCCAAACCAATTCTGCCATC
>JASMBU010000028.1 GCA_030753675.1 Methylococcales bacterium | reverse complement strand
AACCATTGATAAATACCAACTCGATGATTTATTAGAGCGCAAAACACCGGTACGGGAACCGCAAGGCTGGGGAGATGTAGCGATAACGACTAATCCGGACAACGTAAAAAATCCTGCTCCCCTAGGAGATTCGCCTGTGGAACAAGGCTAGTTTGACAAAACCTTCTTCCTACTAGGATCACCTATGTATCGACAAAACGGATTCTTTCCTCTTAAAAACTCATGAAAAAACTAACCTCGCCCAACATACTAAATCCTCAACTACTTTCTCCTGTTGACCCGCAGATTGAAAAATACATGCTCTCTTTAACAAAAGCAACGGATCTCCCGCTATTATCGGCCATGGAAAAATTTGCCCATGATAATAATTTTCCCATTGTTGATCGCTTGGTTGGTATTTTTCTGGCATTCCTAAGTAAAACTATCAATGCGCAACGGATCTTTGAATTTGGCAGTGGCTATGGATACTCAGCCTTCTGGTTCGCACAAGGAATGAGTGCTGACGGGCAATTGTATTGCACCGATGGCGATCCTAAAAACCTGAACCAAGCTAAATATTTTTTACAAGAAAGCGACTCTTGGAACAAGATTAATTTTCAAACCGGGTTAGCACAAAATATCTTTCACACTACTGAGGGTACATTTGATATTTGTTACAACGATGCTGACAAGGGTGATTACCCTGAAATCTGGACTATGGCACGTAAAAGGATTAATCCTGGCGGATTCTATATTGCCGACAATGTACTCTGGCATGGACGCGTTGCTTTAGAAAATCCTGTTGATATTATGCCCGGGTGGACAGAAGCTATTCTAGAACATAACAACATAATTTTCGAAGACCCCGCATTTGATAGTTTTATAAACCCCACCCGTGATGGGGTCATTGTTGCACGTAAGAAATGATTAATTTACCCAGAAAAGACTAAAAATCTCGAATAGGGACGACCGATATGGCGTTTTTGGGCGACCCCTCGACCAATTTATCACTAAAACTCAGATAGACTAATACTTGGCGCTTTGCATCGTAAAAACGAACCACCTGTAATGACTTAAAAAGCATTGATGTTCTTTTCTTAAAGACTTCTTCGCCATTTTTAAGGTTCTCAGGCAATTGAATAGGACCGGTTTGACGACAAGCAATAGAAGCATCAGAGCTATCTTCTGCCAACCCGATAGCACCCGACAGCCCTCCTTTCTTAGCACGACTTAAATAACAGGTGGCGCCTGAAATACTTGGGTCATCAAAAGCTTCAATCACTATTTTATCGTTCGGCGATGTTAACCTAAACTTCGTACTTACTTCGCCAATCTCGTCCGCAACTGAAGTTAATGAAAATAATAATAAAACAAACCACGGGTATGCTCGCATTGATCCGACCTCTTTTAGTCAAAAATCATCCTTATAGTAATCTGTTTTAGACACTACATGAACCTATGTGGCAGATCTCTTTATACCATTCCTAATATAAAAACAGCCATTACTTATCATTCAAATGACGGCAGAATATGTATTTAAAAATAAATTCTACGTTTTATGATGGTATCCCAATATAAGTAAACCAGACCGCCTCAATATACCTGTCATAAAGAAACCAGCATAAATAAAGGACAGCTATCATTCCCACTATAGCCACTACCACACCGACCATAGCGAAGACGAGCTGTACAGTATTATCCAGCAGCTCTTCTAAAAGCCCTTTATCATCGTCCATAACACAATCCTAAAAACTCACGGCCCATTTTATCTGATGCGTGGCTATTCGTAACCATCAACCGCCATTGATTATCAATCCGTCCAAACATAACGTCTGGTCTTATCGCTATACCATATCAACGTAGACATCAACACCCTAAAAGCCCACGTTCAACATGAGTTTTAATCAATAGCGATTATAACTAAGCGTTCAAAATCGCCGTCATCCGCTATTATCACACCAATGCTTTATGACGTAATATCAAGAACACCGTTAAGGACAAAGTCAGGTGAATAAGGGTAATTATTAATTGATGCCTCAGTCTCACAACCTGAAAGTACAAGACAGGTATCAATTTCAGACTCAATGCCGGCAATGATGTCCGTATCCATCCTATCCCCTATAATTAACGTATCCTCTCTTTGTTGCCCTAATTTTTTTAACGCGATTCTCATCATCAGCGGATTAGGCTTACCGATATAGTAGGCTGGCTTTCCCGTTGCTAGCTCAATGGGTGCCACCAATGCTTTCGTTGCAGGAATAAGCCCTTGCTCTGAAGGGCCTGTTATATCAGGATTTGTGCCGATCAATTTGGCACCATCACGAACTAGGCGTGAAGCCGTAACCAGTTTCTCATAATTATATGAATGGGTATCACCAATGACAACATAATCAGGATTGATATTATTCATCGAATAACCGACATCGTAGAGCGCATTAATAATACCGGTTTCACCAATAATATAAGCACTGCCATTTTCCTTTTGAGACGCTAAAAAGGTTGCCGTCGCAAGGGCACTGGTATAGAAATGCTCGTGCCCAACTTCGATGCCTAAACGAGATAATTTTTCCTGTAACTCTCTTGGTGTACGCTCACTCGCATTGGTTAAGAATACATATGATTTATTTTCATTTTTCAACCATTCCACAAATTCTTTGGCGCCCGGTAATAACTTATTACCGTGATAAATAACCCCATCCATGTCAGAAATGATGCCTTTCTTACCCCGTATTTTTTCTATGATTTCTTGTTTATCTTTAATCATTTCTGAGCATACCTTATAAAAGTTTAAATGCGGCCTACAAGCGTCGCTGCATTATATAAACGTTCATTATAGGGTATTCGACATGAATCTATAACCCCGAGCGGCATTTCTTTATCGCGAGAAAAACAGTCCCCTGTTTACTTAGCACGAGTCAAGGTATGGTAAATCTTAAAAATCAGAATAGTCGCGGATAAAACAAAGGTAATCACATTCGCAAAAACAATAGCTTTATCTTCAATCAATAAACCATACAGTAACCATAACAAAACACCCAATGTAAAGGTACTGTACATCCCTAAGGACAAGGACTCGGCATCACGCGTTTTAAGCGTTAAATAAGCCTGTGGCAAGAATGAAATAGTCGTACAAAATGCAGCCATATAGCCAATAAATTCAGGCTCAATACCCATGAAAATACCTTTATAAAAGTAGTCTTGCGATAACCATCACTGCCGTCCGTTAACAATTTTAAAAAAATTATAACCGTGAAGGTTAACAATAATTATAAGAAATAGCTCACAACGACACCGCTATTAAATAACCCTGTGGCGTTAATTAACACAAAGACAATCTTCATCAGACTCTCCTTTTTTATCTAAAAAGAAAATAGAGTTAAATCGGCTTATATCAGGTTAATAAGAATCAATCTCCTTTGTAACAACCCCAATACTTTTCAGAAACGACCCACACTAAAAGGAATATAACCAGCGTAAACAACCCGAGATAATCCAGCGAAAGCGTATCAAAAACCGCCCAATCCAGAGCAATACCCAAAGCACCCATGGTGGAGACAAAAAACAATGGCACAGCAAAATAACAATGTACTCGATGACATCGCCAGGCATTCAATAAACAAGACAATCCCATCCAAAAAAACATTACCCCCCAAACCCATGCAGTGACTTGAAACTGAGAACCCAACAACCTTGACAATAACATCACAACGACAGGCAGCCCCCAAGATAACCATGCATACAATTTGTTATTCAAAAAATCTAGTGATTTAGAATCTTGTGGGGACAATTTCATCTTAAAAAATCACTCTTAAAGCAGTAATTTTCATGACTCGACTACCGCTATTTGTGCCATTAATTGCGACCACAACTCCACGCCTAATTGCATCAACCCAATCGCCATAAAAAAACACAATAGAGAAACCATGGCATACCACGTTTTAAAACCTACCGACCGCATGTTACGAAAGCCAATATAAGCGCCTATTGCAGTCATAATAAAGGCAAACTCACAAACAAAAAGAACCGTTAACAAGGGTAATACGGCCTCACCCTGAGACGTTGTACCGCGACCTATTAAAATAATAAAAATAAGAAATAAGCCAAAACTAAACCCTATAAAGGGAAACTTAACTAACTTCATTGTCTAAAGTTCCTTGCTTTCTTGTCTGCCGTTAAAAATAATACCCAGCCATACTATACACCTGAAGGATTCGACCATCCACTAAGCTAAAAATCAATAACAGCTTTTACGGCACCAACCGGTGTACGTAAAAACAACAACCCAGACAAAACTTCTCCACAGAAGCTGTGTATAACTTTGTGGATAACCAATTTTAAGGCCCCTAAGAGACCCAATAACAAGACAACCTATTAAGCTGACTACTTTTTGTACAAATTAAAAAGTTATTATCAATCAATAGCTTACATGGCAACTAGGCGCAAAACAATAACTTACACCTCTATACATAGAATTAAGATTAAGTTTATTAAGTATCTGTGGCTAAACTTGTAATCAATGACTTACATTGACCGTCGACTACGTCATTTGCAGCGATTAAAAAAAGCCATGATGAGAATTTTTAATTATTTGAATATTGAGCTATTCTAAGTTTAGGCGTAGGATTAGATGTACCTTTTAACAAAATACATCCATTAACTTTGTAATTTTCTTTTTAACACTTGGGAGAATGATTAATGTACTGTCAATATGAAACTCATCTCGTCAATCGGAAAAAACTTAACGAGTTATTAACTTGGTTCAAAAATAAAATCAACACCGACTACGAAGTTATTCAGGAAAGCCACCATAATTTCTATGTGATCTTTCGTGATCTAAACGAAAAAAACATTACGCTGGTTCAAAATAAAGTAAAAGGTTCTTGCCTACTACCGAATTAAGGTGGCCACAACGTAAATTCATTGATTAGCATTACTATTCGCTTAATAGTAATGTTAATTTTTTTATCTGCCCTTCGACCGTTGATGCCCAACAAAACATGACGTTAATGGGTGCCACTAAAAAAATAAGAACAGCCCTTTTCTTAAGACAAAAAAATGCGGTATCCTTTATTATAAGACGCTCGCCTTAAAAATTCACTCATGTCTATCAAGACAAATCTAAGGAGACTCTATAAATCTAAATTCAGCCCACCCTTATAACCCTTGCGTAGGAAGGTGACGCAACGTCGTGCGACAACTTATTACAGACTAAAGCTACTCTACTATTTTTAACGCCTGCGCATTAACTAAACGACAACCCTCTCCCTAAAAAACACTTAATGACAAGCCATTCATCAAAATTCAACCAAATCCATATCGAAGTTGCTAGAAATGCCTCGGATGACTTTAATCTTTTTCACGATAAGCACAAATGGCTTCAAATCACCCATAATCCCTTTAAGGGCCCTATCGTTCTAGGCTATCAACTCAACACGTTAATTGAATACCAAATTCGGTTATATCGAAAAGCCCACCATGAAAATGAGATTATTACCGGAAACAACTTACGGTTTAGTAATTATCAAATCACTTTTGTTAACGCGCTGCGAACGGAAACACCGTTTAGTCTAGAAATAAAAAAAACCCTGATAAGAACGATTCCTCATTTAACATTAGGCAATCGTATTGCCATTAAATCGGATGGAAACACTATTTTATTAGGATTTAAGAAAGAAACCCAAAAACCCCTATTCCTAGAAGGAATCACTTTTGATAACTTACACAACTTATTAATTATTTCGGATAAAACATATGTCCCTGGAACTGATTACTTTCTTAAACGGAAAATTCTAAACAACGGTAACGTCAAGAACTTTCTATCCGCTTCATTAGCCGAACAATCAGATTATTTTGATGAATTAATCCATCTTGCCAAATACCCAGAAATATTTCCTTGTAGCTTAGCGTCAGGAGCTCTGTTAGAAAAAGCGCATCTAGAAAACCATGATTTCAAACAAAACCCCATGGTGTATACCTCTCACGAAATTTCTGTAGACCGTCAGTATCTAAAAACACTTAAAAATGGTGATGTCCTCACAATTTTAGTTAAGCAACACCCCGAATCCGCATCCAACACGCTTAATCAAACAAACATTATGTTACGCTCCTATGACTGTTTCGGATTACTTGAAAATAATAACGTCCTATTCAGAGTCACGATGAATTTAGTCCCATTAGCCGGCATACTGGAAACGCTAAGAAAAAAAGGCTGATCTATGTTGGGCAGAAAACCACCGACACTTGAAAAAAATAACGAATGACATCATAAAAAGAACGTGTCTTTCTAACCAACGTCTCAATGATTTCGTTATGGGTAAAAGTCCTTCGTCGTTAATGACCCTTAAGATGTCTAAGATGTCGCCGCTAAGACATATTACTTGCTCTTCTTAGCGTTTTTATCACTTTGCCACTAAACTTTTCTTGGCAAGTGACAAAAATCGTTAATAACGCACCGCTCATCAGCCTACAATAGCAAGCTATCGTCACTCAGCTGCCTATGCGTAAAATCTAATAAAACCGGCCGTGCTAATTTCGCCGATTAAATCAATCCCACATCTATGCTAGACACTTTGTTGGCAACCCTTACTATGCCGTTCTTAAAACGATACACCAACTTGAACCCATAACACTTGCTTATCGGTTTTATGGGTTTGAGCATCATAGTAAGCATATTTGGTTAACACCTTGTAGTGTTTACCCCATTTCATAATCGCCACAAAATCATACTTCTGGCCATAATCTACCTACCTCGTATCATCATCAAAGTCATGATAAACAGCCCTTAAATTAATACCCATTACACGTGTACTGACAGAAGCATAAATATCTCTTATACCTGCACTAGGCGTGGATAAAAATTGATCAGCCCAACCCTGATGCGCATGCAAGGTTGACAGTGGCGTTGAAAAACCATAACCCTCTCGACCTTGTAATTGTTCCCAACCCACTTTACCCGTTACCTTTAATGCCGAAGCCCCGAGGACTAAATGGAAATAATCCAACCCCCTAATAGCGTTAGGATTATTCGCATGACCACTCTGGTTAGCATATTCAGCCGTATAAAGCGCTCTAAATAAATCAGAAACCTGGTAGCCGCCATCAAAACGAACGCCGTGCGTTTATGTTGACTTTACGTTATCTGCAACATTGTCGTTGTAATGCAACCAATACGAATACCCCACCAATGTACCGAACCTTGGAACGGTGTAACCCACATGAATAAATTGCGAATCCATTGCCGTACTGAGTGATTTAATATCCTGTATTTTGATAATATAACCCGCCGTTATATCCATATCAGGGAAAAACGAACTGGTTAACACCGCCGCATCATAGATCTGCTCCATTTGACGCCAACCCACATTACCAATAAACCGATCATTATCTAACTTTATCCTTTGCCGACCCATCTTGAGATTACTCTCAAAGAAATGATAATTAACCCAAGCCCGATTTAACTCATGTTGTTGTGGGTCTGCTACCGTTTCATAATGAGTCTTGCCATTTCTAAAACTGTTATAAGTATTGGCGCCAAAATCTTGATTGCCTTCATACTCGGCATATAACTGCAAACCTTGAAATGTCGGTGGTAGGTAACCTATTCTTGACCGAACGGTAGATGCATTTCCTACCGATTTTCCGGCGCTATCCGTATCAACATGTTCAAACCGATAATTTAAATCGACCTTAATTTGACCATACTTTCCTTTATCACCCACCTTTAAAATATTTTCAACAGACTGATTAAAATCTGTCACTTCAAAGCAATAAAGCAATAAAGCAATAAAGCAATAAAGCAATAAAGCAATGACGAAAATAAGGGTAACGCTATTAAAATAAAGAACTTCGCTACGCTAACTGTGAAAATATTTATTTGTGCCCCCCGCTCTAATGCAATCAATTTTGTTCCGTTATGAATGACGTGACCTACCAACATTATCGAAAAAAACTTTAGCCTAAATATCAATCACTTTTTTAAAGCGACTGACTACTCCAAGATTTAAGCACTTGAACCCATTCAGGGCAATCGTTTAAACAAGGGATTAACGTCAGCGAATCACCGCCTGCCTCCTTAAAGACATCTTGGCCTCGAATAGCAATTTCTTCGAGCGTTTCTAAACAATCCGTCACAAAAGCCGGACAAATCACTAAGACCTTTTTACAACCTTCAGCAGCCAAATCGCGCAAACGATCTTCAGTATTCGGCCCTAACCATTTTGCCCGCCCAAGACGCGACTGGAAAGCGACTGAATATTGCTCAGGCAATAAACCTGCTTCCGCTGCAAAACATTCTGTGGTCCGAAGTACCTGGTGGCGATAACAGCTTTTTTGAAAACTACTGTTGGTATTACAACAATCAGCCTGTTGCAAACAATGTTGCCCCGAAACATCGAGCTTCAGAAGATGCGATTCTGGAAGCCCATGATAACTAAAAACAATATGATCGTAAGGTTTCTCCAAATAAGGTCTGGCACTATTAACTAGCGCGGTAATGTAAGCCGGGTTTTCAAAAAAAGGATCAACCACCGATAATTTAATCGTCAACTTATGCTTTTTAATAACCCGTTGGGCTTCTCGAATAGAGGTTGTCACTGTACTTTGTGCAAAATGTGGATATAGAGGGATAAAGAGTATCTCTTCAATAGCTTTTGATTTTGCAATCGTTAATATTTTCTTTTCTATGCTTGGCTGACCGTAACGCATAGCCATCTCAATGGGTATGCTCAACTGTGCCTGTACTTTTTCCCGCAATTGATTAGAAATAACCATTAACGGCGACCCCGTTGGCAACCAAATACTTTGATAGGCTTTTGTTGAAGACTCAGGTCGCGTTGGCAGCACCAACAAACTGACCACCAAACGCCGTAACCACCACGGTAATTGAATCACATAAGCGTCCATTAAAAACTGGTTGAGATAGCTTCTCACTGCTTTCACTTCAGGTTTTTCAGGTGAACCCAAGTTCACCAACAGAACCGCTCTTTTTGACATCATTTTGATTTCTCAGTTGAACGCATAGCGCTTAAATTAATATCGTTACCATTATAATTATTTACTTAAAACAGTACCAATAAATCCACCACCTATCTCCATTAAAGCTCCTTAAAATAGATCAAACATCAACTAAATTTTTTATGCTATTTGAATTTTTAAAAAAACAGCTATTTTAAACCATGACTAATAGACACTAAATGATAATTAAACAACATGATGCCTTTTAAACGGAATTTACATAATTTTTTCCTACTGGGTGCATTCTTCTTAAACCAAAGCAATGAACGTACCTTGCTACATTACCAAGATAGGAACCCCTAAGAAAATGACTGAAAGTAACTCAACGACACCCTTCGATTTATATGACATTGATACTTCCTTCGGATTAGAACTACTTCAGGGTAATACCACCCTTTATCGCCGTCTATTACTAAGACTGCGTGATCGCCTTGAAATATTTCCATCAGAATTTTACGCCCTTAAAGATGATACCGAAGCACAAGCAAGGCATGCGCACACGCTTAAAGGCGTTGTCGCAAATTTAGGTGCAAAATCAATTAGTGAAGCCGCCAGTGTATTGGTGTTAGCCTGTACAAACAACACGAGCCAAAAAAACATTGCCGACCAATTAACTAAAATGGAAGCTTTAATACCCCTATTCTACAAGGACTCAAGCAACTCGACGACGCCTAACAACAAATGCACTTAAGTCATTTAAAAACCACTTCCTTTTTTACAACACAAGACATCGGGTCGTTGGAAAAGTGGTTGTAACCGAAGGTCAATGACATCTTCAAAACAACGCTCTTTAATCGTTTATAGGATAGCTTTTCGCCTCAACCCCAAAGCCATAATTTTTTTGTAAGCTCTTTTAGGAATTCGTTTTCTTTTATTTAACTATGGTCTTACAGCTTAACAAACGATAACCCATCATCCCAAAGAGAATTGCCACAATAACAATCAGCGGATCATAAAAACGAACACCTAAACTGGCGAGTGCAGGCCCCGGACAATAACCAATTAATCCCCAGCCGATACCAAACAATAGTGCGCCTAAAATTAAAGCGCGATCAATAACCGTTGTTTCAGGCAAATAAAACTGTGATTCTAAAACAGGCGTCGCTATTGTAAAAATCTTTCGATAAAGGAGGGTTGTTGTCACAACCGCGCCGCCTAGTACTAAAAGCAGACTGGGATCCCACTGCCCTGTTACATCAAGAAAATTTAACACTTTATTCGGATTAGTCATTTGAGACACCATCAACCCAAGACCCAAGATAAAACCCGATACTAAAGCAGCTAAAATTTGTTTCATCATTAAACCCCTAATTTAAATGCCGTAAAACATAGACTGTCGCTATGCCGGAAGAAAGAAAAATAACGGTTGCAACCAGTGAACGTAAAGAAAATCGCGATAGCCCGCAGACCCCATGACCACTCGTACAGCCACTGCCCATCGCGGTGCCAAAACCAACCAAAAGACCGCCAATAATCAAAATGATTGGCGGGGTATTTTCAATAGCTGAGCCTTGTGTCGGAACAAAAGCTTGATAAACCAAACCTGATAAGACCAAACCGATAATAAAAGCGGCCCGCCAACTTTTATCAGCGGCCGTTGTTGAGTTGCTCAGTAAGCCTTTAAGAAATCCACTTATCCCCGCAATACGTCCATTTAAAAGCATAAATAAGCTGGCCCCTAGGCCAATGAGGATACCGCCGAAAAGGGCGGAATAAGGGGTGAAATTTTCCATTGTTAAACTAAGCCTTATAAATCATAAATTAAAATTCCCATGCTTATTGGTAACCGCAGGGGCAATAACATTAAACAACAACTGATCACCACCAAAGAGACGATCATTCCAACGATAACCGATACCTAAAGTATCCGCTTAAGTAACGTCAACTTACAAGCTAAATAGATATTTTCATAAGAATTATTATTTGCATTCAAAAAACATTAAAATATCTCACTAGTATTGAGAAAACACCGCAGAGTTTAGTACACTAAACTGGTATTAAACCCCTAGCTCAATCACTTATATTAATGCCCTTTTGCAATTTTAACAACTGGAGCACGTCATGAAATACATAGGATATATGCTGATCTTTCTTTCAGGCATCGCGAGTGCTGAAGAGTTATATTTTTGTTCTGACAATCAGGCAACGGGGTTTAAGAAAAAATCTATGTACTATAAGCCAACAACATTTAATTTACAAAAATTTGAATTGAAAATAGTAGACGATGAACGTATTCAAATTAACTCACCGTCGATGGATAGTTCCGGGTTATTTCGCTGTATAAAACCCATACGCTTTACCCCAAAAAAATTAAGCTATGACGTATTGAAGCACTGGAAGTCTTGTACCTCCTCTAATGGCTACCTTTTTAATTTTAATGCAACCAATAAGCGCTATGTTTTTGCCAAAGGTTACGGTTATGTTTTTTCTGATAACGCAGGTGATGCCGTCGCAATCCGAACTGGAACCTGTAGTAAAGATTAATGACCCGGTTCTCGCTTAGCCTTCAATGTATGTTTTGTTATTGAAATTCTGAAACAGAACGTCTCCCTGACAAGAACATAGCGTCATGCTATTTAAGCCACATTTGCTCTTATATTCTTCTAACTGGCAAAACTAAATACCGCCCCAAACAACCAGCCACCCTAAATGAACTTTAATAATTTTTTGCACCATCTCTTTAACCAACTGAGGTGTTAATTCATTCAAACGCTTATCAATAACCGTTTCTATTTTAGACACAATACCCTATCCTACTTTGTGAGAATCTAACCCTTGCTTTAAAACATCTTTAAAACGATCGGACTCAACCATGTCACGCAAGGTGGTTTTCATTCTTTCCATAAAGGGTTCTCTCAAAGGAACCAGTGCTTGCTTTCCACCCGTCATTTGCAACATAGCGCCAAAAGAGGATTCCATAATAGAAACCACTAATCCCTCATAAATTTTGTCATAATCAATGGCATTCAAGAGCGGATCTATATTTAAAACATGGCTACCCAGTTGCTCTTCCGCTTCAATAAATTGCTCAACATTTTCTTGAGTAAAAAACTACTTCATCATTAAATCCTTAATCGCCAACTTAAATTCATCAAAACGATTAGGAATCACCCCAGAGCCATACAGAAAAGGTACTTTTTCAAATAACATATGAATGGCTAACCAATTCGTCACCGCACCAGACAGTGCAAAAAAACCAATAGATTTCATTAATTCAGATTGCACAGGACCTAAATAACCGGCCGCAATAATTAAAACAGCAATTAAATTGGTCAAGCATTAGGGTAAGTATTTTATAATAACCCACGATAACGTTTCAAAGTTATTCATAACGTCGCCACATTGAATATTGCGTTTAGTTAATACCTTGGCTTTGCTTCTAACTGAAAATACATCCCTTCAATAAAACGAGACTTAGAAACACGTCATGTTAACTACGCAAGAACAGCTCTATTTAACTTTATCAGATCGTCAGCCAAAAGACTGTTACACAACATCAAAGATTTGTGTCACTGCTTCCTATTGCCTAGATAAATGGCGTATCTGTTGAAAATGAATGGCTTTCAACAATAACACTAGAATTAGACACATGACTCATCATGTACCCTGACCAGAAATACATCACCCCAACAAACAATATAACCAACAAGCACCCACAACCCACAGGATTAGATTCTTCGGGCAACCCAAATTCTCTATAAATATCATTTCGTTTACGGGTGTTTAGGGCGGTTAAAATCACCCAAACGATGATCCAAACACCACCGGTAAAAAAACTCAATAATGCATGGAGAATGTGATTAGTTTGATAGCGCTCAAGACTAATTATCGCTCGCTCCAATTCACTCATCAATCATCATTTTAATTAGTTATATTAAAGAAAATCTTACCTCACAGTATGGGCATTAAACAAGCGCACTTATAAGAAATGCGCACCCAACTAGTGCTAGGATGCGCCTCACCTTAATTTTAAAGAAGTATGTCACGCTGTTCATACGCTTCACAATCATGAAATGAGTTGGCTGTTTTCACCTGCAAATACCATATTTAATTCTATGAATACCGAGCTAAATACCTATGAAAGCAGTTTATTTATTAATCAAACTTCTGATAAAAGAGTACCCAATAGGATAACTCTAAGGTGCTGCGGAATTGAGATTAGAAAATAACCTTAATTATTTTAATGATAGACGTTGAAAATAAGACATAAAATTGTGTGGTTATTACCACAAAAGATGTTGCAAAAATTCGCATAGAGTTCCTTAAAAAAACATGACCAGAAAAATATCTACTTCCTAAATGTTGCTGTATTATATCAACTATTATCCTGCTATCTATGCGTCAAGTTGTCGCGCAACACTGTGTCACATTCCCAACAAAACGGTTAAAGAATATATTGAACTCAGAGTTTCATATTCTCCTTAAATTTAGCCCTCTGGGCCTTTGGTGAGGCAAGCGCTAAGAACCCATCAGTAACCTATGGTAGTGCAACGGTGAATCTTAATGGTGTGGATAAAGCGTACGATGACACAACCTTTGCGTGGCAAATGGGTGTTGGCCTAGGGTATGACATTACTGAAAATGTTCTCGTAGATCTTGGTTATCGCTATCTTGGAGCATCTGATTTTACCTTTTAGTATCTACGCTCTACTAATCCACAATTCCTGTGAGCAACTATGTGGATAATTCCGACACAACTGACTTAAGTCATTGCTGTGCCAAGAGTCGTTGAAGGGGTGTCTATTATTTGTACAAGCTAATGCATATCAAAATGCGCGGGTTGGGAACTACCCTTGATTTGTTTTTGGATTGCAACGGTCTGCTTTATATTCAAGTCATGGAAGACATCACGATTTTCCTGAACGACTTCATATTCTAGATAATACTTGCGATTAACCCACGTCAATAAATCATGGAGTCGCCTCCGATTTATGACCGTAGTCCCATACTGGCTGTACATGTTTCTCCCCCTCTATCCAACGCCCACAACCCAGTTAGTGCGCTAGGTAGAGTATCAATACTCACTATTCGTTCCCTGATATATGATATTTATTGGTAATCAAACTTAATCCTTTCGATTTCCTGTTGCAACCGTGTGGTGGTGGCTCTTGAAATCGAACAGAGGCGCAATGCACCAGGAGCACAAGGAACACCATATGAGCGCGCAAGGAATCTTGTTGCTGAAAA
>JASMBU010000027.1 GCA_030753675.1 Methylococcales bacterium | reverse complement strand
AGTCGCTTGGATACACCCTGATCAAGCCAAAGCAAGAAAGGCCATTGGCATTCCACTCAATGAAGATGCACTTGCTGTTATTCGCCAAAACATTGGCAATCACAATAGCTACGTTTTCACTCGAAATGGGAAACCCGTTAAAAAAGCGGGGTCAACTGCCTGGAAAAAGGCTTTAAAAGACGCTGGGATTGAGAATTTCCGGTGGCATGACCTACGACACACTTGGGCCAGTTGGCACGTTCAAAACGGGACACCGTTAAATATCTTACAGGAACTGGGAGGTTGGAGTTCTTATGAGATGGTTCTTCGTTATGCCCACCTAGCACCGGAGCATTTAGCGGAGTATGCGGCCAACATTTCGAGTAATGGGCACACTTTTGGGCACATAACAACAGGAGGCATAAAAAGATCAGTTGCTGAAAACAGCTAACCGCCCGATTTATAAGGAAATATATGGTGGGTCGTGACGGATTCGAACCGTCGACCATCGCATTAAAAGTGCGGTGCTCTACCAGCTGAGCTAACGACCCATGAAGAATGAATTAGGCATTATATAGAAGTCTAAAAATCTTAGCAAGAAAGATACTTAAATCAACCACTCTTTTTAGAAACTAATTCTCTTGCGATTGGTAATGGATATTATCTTTAACACCTGCCGCTTCAAAACCTTCGGCCCTAAGTCGGCATGAGTCACACACTCGACAAGCAAAACCAGCCTCATCGGCAGAATAACAAGAAACCGTCATTGAATAATCAACCCCCATAGCCACACCCTTTTGAATGATTTCACCCTTACTCAAATCAATTAATGGGGTATGAATGGTAAAATCATCCCCTTCCACTCCAGCCTTCGTGGCAACATTAGCAAGCACCTGAAATGCGCTAATAAATTCAGGACGACAATCAGGATAGCCTGAATAGTCAACCGCATTAACGCCAATAAATATATCGGTTGACTGTAAAACCTCCGCCCAACCTAACGCAAAGGATAAAAAAATAGTATTACGTGCAGGCACATAAGTCACCGGTATCCCTTCCTGAGGTGAATTAGGTACTGCAATTCTATTATCTGTTAAGGCTGAACCGCCAATAGAGCCCAGCCCCATCGCCATAATTTTATGTTCGATCACACGATAAGCCGCTGCAATATTTTTAGCCGCTATCAATTCAGAATTATGTCGCTGCCCATAATCAAAACTTAATGCATAGCACTCATAACCCTGACTCTTAGCGAGGGCTAAAACAGTAATAGAATCAAGTCCACCGGATAATAGAATAATTGCTTTTTTTTTCGCCATCAAATTGCTCATTATTTACCCAGGGTATCGCCCCAAAGTATTTTATGTAATTGCATCTGGAATCTAACAGGAAGGCGATCCCTAAGTATATTGTCTGCCAAGTCGGCAGGGTTTTGTTGGCCCATCGTTGGAGAAAATAAAACCTCACAAATCTCTGACAACTGGTATTGAGCCATTTGTTTTTTTGACCACTCATAATCTTGCTGATCACTAATAACAAACTTAACTTGATCCTTTTCGGTTAAATAGGCGATATTTTCATAGCGATTACGGCGCTCCTCTTTTGAACTGGGGGTTTTTAAATCCATAACCTTTACAACCGCACTATTCACTGCCGCCAAATCTATCGCTCCACTAGTTTCAAGCGATACCCGATAACCCCGGTCAACCAAGGCATCTAAAAGATCAACACAACTCCTTTGTGCCATAGGCTCCCCCCCTGTGACCGTGACATGACCTGTCTCATAGCGAGCGACTTCCGTCAAAATAGCATCAAGGGTCATTTTCTCTCCGCCCTGAAATGCATAGGCCGTGTCGCAATAATTACAACGCAATGGACACCCTGTTAAACGAATAAAAACAGTTGGTAACCCAACTGTTTTTGACTCGCCCTGCAACGAATAAAAAATCTCGGTAATACGAAGCATATTTTTTAAGGGGTATTTTTTAATTCAACTAATTTCTTAGCCGCTAGATGACCTGCGGTAGATCCTGGGTAGCTAATAGCGACATGCGTCAAAAACTGCTTCGCCTCATCTATCTTATTTTGATCAATAGCCAAATAACTGCGTTTAAGTAAGGCAATGGGAAGTTGAGCACTTGCAGGATACTTAACGATTAGCGTTTCAAAAGCTTGATCCGCTAAGTCTAGCATTTGATTGACCCGATAAGCCTCTGCCAACCAAAACTGTGCCTGATCGGCATATTGTCCCGTAGGGTATTGACTTAAAAAGTCCTGAAACAAATCAATAGCATATTCTGTATAACCATTTCGCAAAACACCATACGCTTGCTGAAAGTCTAGCTCTTCTGCATCGAGAACCTGATCAAGGCTATCCCAAGGCTCAGGTAAAAGAGCGATCAACTCATCTTCCTTCTGCTTAGGAGTCTCTGCTGCTTCAATCACCGCTTCAGAAAATTGTACACTCAGTTTATCAGTCGATAAATCATTTACTTGCGGTGATAAATCAAACCCTAAAGTACCCTTAACCCGGTCTGGACTTGCTCCTAACGCCTCAACCCTTCTGCCCTTGGTTTGCGCTCGCTGACGCTCAAATTGTGCAATAACATGCGCTTGCCCCTCAACTTGACCTCTTAACTCCTGTAACTCCTGTTGCAATTGCTCCAATTGATCGACAATTTTGAACATTTTACTGTTTTTATCCGATGCAAAATTCCCTCGACTCACCGTTTCCATTAAGCTGTCATTCTCAAGAGGCTCTACAGCACGCTCCTCAACCGACTCATCGACAATCGTAAATGATTCATCAACCAAGTGGTCTGGGGAACTAGCCTCTACCTTGCTTTCGAAGGCAGCATTGCCTTCAACACCCTCACCAACCAACTCATTGACAACATTAAATGATTCATCGATCAAGTGATCAGGAGAAGTGTCGTCTAGCGCAACACGCCCCAAGCCACCTCCCTCAACAACGCCTTCATGGGTGGCTATCTCGGCAATCGCACCGCCAACCGGGCCACCTTCGTGAGCGGCATAACTCGCGCTACTCAACACCAACAATAAAGACAAGAACCCATAAATTTTCATACTTTATTTTTTACGAACGCGCCTGATAAGTTATTTCAACGCGACGATTTAATTGCCAAGCCGCCTGATCATGACCCTCTTCACTCGGCTTCATTTCACCGTAACTAATGATTTCAAGTTGCTCTGGAAAAACACCTTCCAATTCCAACATTCTAGCAACCGATTTAGCACGACGCTCACTCAATGCCACGTTGTATTCAGGTGAACCTCTTTCATCGGCATGACCTTCTAAAACCACTCGCTGCTCTGGATTCGCAACTAAATACTGGGCGTGAGCTGAAACAACCTCTGCAAAAACGGGCTGAACTTCACTGCTATCATACATAAAATAAATCACTGACTTTGATAACAAGCTCTCAGGATTATTAAACTCTCCACCCATTAATGAGCCATTAGTAATTTCTTCTAAATCACCCAACCGTTCATCCTGGATCTCACCGTCTTCAGTATAGCCACTGGTCACCGCCTCACTGCCAAAAAAACCACCTGTTTTCTCATTAAGGGAACTACAACCCGCCATAAAAAACACTAAAGAACAAACCATTGCCCACTGCAAACATGCTTTCATATTAAATATCCTCTATATCAACCAATACGTTAAAATCCAATTCATTACGGTGACCAAGCCGGCTCTCGAACATTTCCCTTATCGAAAGTAAGTACTTGATTCATTTTACCATCAACTGCAATAGCCGACAGAACCCCCTTACCACTCATGATTTTAGCATATAAAAGCATTCGACTATTAGCTGAAAAACTCGGTGATTCATCTAAAGGGCCTTTCGTTAACACTGAAAATACTTTAGTTTCCATATCCATCATAGCAATCCGATAATCCCCACGATTACCGTGCACCATAACCACTTTACGACCATCTTTAGAAAAACTGCCACGCGCATTATAATCACCCTGATAAGTCAGTCTTTCAACACGCCCCCCGTTACTCGGAATGGTATATAACTGTGGCTTACCACCCCGATCAGAGGTAAAAACTATTTGCTTCCCGTCAGGCGACCACGAAGGCTCAGTATCGATCGCATAACTCCGTGTTAATTTAGTCCACGATCCGTTTTTAAGATTAACGACATAAATATCTGGGCTACCATCTTTAGATAAAGTCACTGCCAATTGCGTCCCATCAGGGGACCATGCCGGTGCACCGTTAATGCCTCGACCACTGGGTATCTTACTGCGCTTACCGGTTATTAATGTTTGAACAAAAATACGGTGTTTCTTTTTCTCAAAGGAAACATAGGCAATCTTTTTACCGTCAGGTGACCATGCCGGGGACATGATAGGCTCTCTGGATGAAGCAATAACTTTAGGATTAAAGCCATCTGCATCCGCTACTTTTAACTGATAAATACTAATTCGTTGACTTTTTTTCTTCTGCGTCACATAGGCGATACGAGAATTAAAAACACCTTTTAGTCCAGTAAGCTCTTCATAAACCAGATCACTGATTCGATGCGCTGTTTTTCTAAGACCTCGCGCCGTACTCGGTAACCGATAACCTAATAATTGCTTACCCCGATAAACATCAACTAACTTAAATTCAATTACAAATCGATCCTGATTCTGTTTGATTTCGCCAATCACTAAATAATCTTGAGCTAAGGCACGCCAATTTCCCAGTTTAATTGCTTCTGTACGACTGGGTTTATCGATCATATCTCGTACCGCTAAGGCTTTAAAATGGCCACTACGCACCAAATCAGCACGCACTAGACTGGCCACATTAAAAGGCGCATTAACCGAGGCACCCTGCCAAGCAAAAGGCACCACCGCAACCGGTATGGCCGATTGGGTTCCGCCGCTAATCTGTATGGTTAATTCAGCCGATGCGGTCTGACAAAAAAAGAATCCCGATCCCAACAACAAAACAAATATCTTCTTCAGATTGCTTACTACCATAAAATAAACCTGTACTTATTGCGGATTAAAAACAAAATTAAACACTTTAAATTTCTGAAAAATCAACGGATCTGTTGGTACCGGTAACGGTGATGCTTTCCTCAGTGCATTTTCAGCTGAACGATCAAAAATAGCATTGCCGCTACTTTCAATAACTTGTGCACTTTTCACTGCACCACCTGCAACAAGCTGAACACGAATGGCACAAGTCAAGCCATTACCCACCGAACTCGGTCGAATCCAATTACGTTTAACCTGACGCTCAATACGTATCATAGCGCGAGTAATTTCTGAATCTTCATATTTCTGCCGAGCTATACGCTTTCTTTTTGCTTCTGCCTCAGCCTTAATTTTCGCTGCTGCCGCTCTCTTTTTACGCTCTAAATCGGCTTTCTTTTTTGCTGCAATTTTCTTTAATGCCGCCTTTTCACGCAAGGCTTTTTGCTTTTGTTGTTTTAATTTAGCCAAAGCTTTTTTTTCTTTTGCCGCCGCTTTCGCTGACTTTGATTGCCGAGCTTTAAGCCGCTTTTCTTCCAAAAGCCGTGCTTTTTTTAATCGCTTCAGTTTTTTCTCTTCTGCACGCAATTTCTTAGCGACTGCTTTCTTTCGATAGACTTCATCAGCCAGTTGTTTTTTTTCCTTGGCTTTTAAGCGCTCCACTTCCTGAAGCACTTGCGTCTCATCTAGCGCCTCAGCCTGAATAATTTCGGGTGTGGCGGGCAAAGGCCTGACAATGGGGTTACTGGATAAATTCACGGTAAACAAAAGCAATAACAGCACATGTAACGCTACTGAATAAGATAACGGCTTTAAATTATTAGAGAAATCAAACATTTAAGCCTCTTAACCTACTCAGCATTGTATGGGCTGGTCATCAAACCCACACTCGGCACATTTGCCTTTTTTAACGCTGCCATCACCTCAACCACTCGCCCATAGTCGACAGCGTCATCGCCTCTAATTAATACTTTCGTTTCGGGTTTGTAACGCAAAACAGCTGCCACGCGGATTAACAATTCTGCGGCGGTCACGGGTTCGTCATTACCGCCGCCTAAACTAAGAAAATACTGCCCACCCTTATCAATAGAAACCACTGTTGGCGGCGTATTATCTTGACTCACTGTTTTAGCCTGTGCCTGCGGCAAATCAACCTCAACACCGGTCTGCAACAAAGGTGCTGTGACCATAAAAATAATCAACAACACGAGTGTTACATCAATGTAGGGCACAACATTGATTTCAGCCATCGGTTTACGTCGCCTCAGAAGTCGACTCATTACTTATGAACCTGACGCTGCAATAAAACTACGAATTCTTCAACAAACAACTCATTACGGCCCGATAGACGGTCTAACTGATTAGAAAATCGATTATAAGCAACAACCGCTGGAATAGCCGCAAACAACCCCATGGCCGTCGCGATCAAGGCTTCGGCAATCCCTGGAGCGACCTGTGCCAATGTGGCTTGCTGCGCATTCCCTAAAGACCTGAAAGAATTCATGATCCCCCAAACGGTTCCAAACAACCCCACATAAGGACTAGTCGAGCCTACTGTTGCCAAAAATGACAATCGCGAATCCAGTATTTCTAGCTCTCGAACCAATTCAATGCGCATGGCACGTTGTGCATTTTCTACCGCAATGGCGCCATTACTCTCATTTTTTTGTTGTAATCGTGAGAACTCTCGGTAGCCGGCAATAAACACATTCTCTATCCCCTCGGCTTCAATACCACTCGCTGTCAAATTCCGATAAAGATCACTGAGGTCCATCCCAGACCAAAACAACCGTTCAAACTCATCTGCAATTTTCGTTGCCTTATCCAACTCTTTTCGTTTAGAAATAATAATCGCCCACGAAACAATTGAAGCCGCTAGCAACACCAACATAACAAACTGCACGGTAAAACTAGCTTCCAAAATTAAATTAAAAATAGACAGGTCGGCATTCATGATTTTAATTTTCCTAATAATTCACTTGGAATAACTTTTGGCTTTAAGGTATCAGCAGCTAAACAACCAATACGTATTTCACCGACACACAAAACGGTATCAGCTCGTGAGATGACTTGTTTAAATAACAAACTCACCGGTTTAACTTTGACCACTTCAGCACTCACCGCTAAAGACTCATTAAATCGTGCTGGACTGAGGTAATCAACCTTAACTGAACGAACCACAAAAATAATATTCTCAGTGGCAATCAATTCATCTTGCTCATAGCCTAAATGGCGTAGCATTTCTGTCCGTGCTCGCTCAAAAAAACGTAAATAATTAGCATAAAAAACCACGCCGCCGGCATCAGTATCTTCATAATAAACCCGAACCGGCCATTGAAATAATTCAGTCAATTAAATATATCCTCATTTTGGCTAATCGCCTTGGGTACATTCAGACCCAAGTGCTGATAGGCTTTACCGGTCACCACACGTCCCCTAGGCGTTCGCATAATAAACCCTTGCTGAATCAAATAAGGCTCTAAGACATCTTCTATGGTTCCACGCTCCTCACTAATAGCCGCCGCTAAACTATCTAACCCAACAGGGCCTCCGGAAAAGTTGTCAATCATCATCCGTAATAATTTATGATCCATCGCATCTAAACCACTCTGATCAACATTTAACATAGCCAACGCTTGCTGGGCAATTTCTGCGGTGACCCGCCCATCGGCTTTAACTTCTGAAAAATCCCTGACCCGCCGTAATAATCGATTAGCAATTCTCGGAGTTCCCCTTGAGCAACGGGCAATTTCATGCGCCCCCTCAGGGACCACATCCATCCCCAGAATTTTAGCCGACCGAGTCACTATCTCAGCCAACTCAGGTACCGTATAAAACTCTAGCCGTTGAACAATACCAAAACGATCCCGTAAGGGTGATGTTAATAACCCTGCACGCGTCGTCGCTCCTACCAAGGTAAAAGGCGGTAAATCCAATTTAATCGATCGAGCCGCAGGACCTTCACCAATCATAATATCAATTTGATAGTCTTCCATGGCAGGATAAAGCACTTCTTCTATGGCCGGACTTAAACGATGGATTTCATCAATAAATAAAACATCATGGGCTTCTAAGTTGGTTAACAATGCCGCCAAATCCCCTGCTTTATCAAGAACCGGTCCTGACGTTTGCCGAAGATTAACCGACATTTCCGTGGCAATTATATTAGCCAATGTCGTCTTACCTAAACCCGGTGGTCCAAAAATTAAAACATGGTCTAAGGCTTCATTGCGCCCTTTAGCGGCCGTAATAAAAATATCCATTTGCGTCCGCAATTCGATCTGACCAATATAATCTTGTAACCGACGCGGCCGAATAGCTCTATCAACGCGCTCCTCATCACTATTACCCAGCGCACTAATCGGACGATCACTGTCAATAAACCCGGTCATCTAACGACTCCCTGCAAGGCATAGCGAATGATTTCTTCACAGCTCAAGGCTTCATCTTTTGAAACGGATTGAATCATTCGAGAAGCATCTTGGGGCTTATACCCTAAAGCAATTAAAGCACTGGTCGCTTCTTGTTTAGGATTAGACACGACCTGATTACTAACCACATCAGTCACTGATGACATATTCACATCACCTATCGCTGACAATCGGTCGCGCATTTCTATAATCAATCGCTCAGCGGTTTTCTTACCAATACCGGGTAAACGCACTAATGAATGTACGTCATTATCTTGGATACATTGCTGAAATTGTTCAACACTTAACCCCGATAAAATAGTTAGCGCCAATTTTGCACCCACACCATTCACCTTGACTAAGGTGCGAAAAAGCAATCGATCACGCTCAGTAGAAAAACCATACAAAATATGTGCATCCTCACGAATAGCCAAATGCGTATAGAGTAAGATCTCTTCGCCAACGTCAGGCAAGGCATAAAACGTCGTCATGGGCGCTTCAACCTCGTAACCCACTCCATTGACTTCAAGCACTAAAAAGGGCGGCGCTTTTAAAACCAGTTTGCCCTTCAAAAAACCGATCATAATTATAATCCTGCTTGCTTGAGTTTTCGTGCAGTTTGATAATGATGACTATGACACATAGCAATCGCTAAAGCATCACTCGCATCCACCTGAATATTGCCTCGTACTTGTAATAAAAACTTAACCATGTGCTGAACCTGACTTTTATCAGCATTTCCTTTTCCGACCACCGCTTGCTTTACTTCACGCGCGGCATATTCAAAAACCGGTACATCATGAACTTGAACGGCGCAAATAGCCGCACCTCTGGCTTGGCCCAATTTTAATGCCGAATCGGCATTCTTATGCATGAATACCTGCTCTATAGCCATCTGATCCGGTGCAAACTGTGACACAATCTCACTAACACCGTCAAAAATCTCTTTCAATCTATCCGGAAAATAAGTCGCCTTAATACGAATACCACCACTGGCAATATAGCTTTGTTTACCGGCCTTCTCTTCAATAATGCCATATCCGGTAATCCGCGAGCCCGGATCAATACCAAGAATCAGCATAAATAACGCCTTTCTTTAATTAAGTTGCGCCATAACGTCTTCACTGATATCCGCATTAGAAAAAACATTCTGAACATCATCTAAATCTTCGAGTCGATCTATCAATCTTAACATTTGCTCAGCCGTTTTAACGTCAAGAACAGTCGCTGTAGTCGCTTGTCTAGTCACTTCTGAAGTCTCAGGCATTAACTGCACCTCAGCCATCGCTTCCTTAACAGAAAAGTAATCCTCAGGTGTGATCATAACATCCAGCGTTCCATCTTCATGACTAACCACATCATCAGCGCCCGCCTCTATTGCCGCTTCCATAACAGCGTCTTCATCAACAGAATTACTGTAACTCAAAATCCCTACTTTATTGAATAAATAAGCGACTGATCCATCCGTCCCTAAATTACCGCCAGCTTTCGAAAAGGCATGACGAACCTCCGCAACGGTTCGGTTACGGTTATCGGTCAAACACTCCACCATCACCGCTGTACCGCCAGGCCCATAACCCTCATAAAGAACCTCATCATAATTAACACCGTCCTGTGAACCCGAAGCTTTCTTGATCGTTGTTTCAACCGTATCTCGCTTCATATTAGCGGTGAGCGCTTTGTCTATTGCTGACCGAAGCGACGGATTATTGGCCGGATCGGTGCCTTTTTTCGCGGCAACAAAAATCTCACGAATTAATTTAGTAAACAACTTGCCTCTTTTTGCATCCTGAGCACCTTTCCTGTGCCTAATATTTGCCCATTTACTATGTCCAGCCATAACTATCTCTACAATTTTTAGAATCAGTTAAGTATATCATTTTCTTTTTCTATCTTAAGTACTCGTCCTCAGTGAATCAGGTCCATCAAAGGTGTTAAAGAATCCCCTTCAAAAAAATAATCGGCACCTTCACGCACAGCTTGTCGATTAACCACACCGCCAAACCCTATAAAACTAGCCCCGACTTGTTTACTTTCCAAGTCTGTCTGCCCATCACCGACCATAACCATCTCTAGGCCATCGGGATTGATTGCTCGACAAACATCGGCTTTACCGCCACTACGCGCCAACGGCGAGTCCGCATCAAAGCCGCGATAAGAACCATCTGGTGCAAAATAAAGCTCAACCGCATGGACATTTTCATCCGGCAATCCTAATTTTCTCGCCATCGGTAAAATAGCTTGTCGAATACCACCACTGATAATGTGTACGGTTTTACCCTGCCCTAATAGTTGTTCAAAGAGCACCTCGACACCTGAAATTTGCTCAGCCATATAACGCTCAGCAAGCCAATCAATTGCTGCAACATCCGGGCGAATCAACGCCAATCGTTGCCCATAAACCGACTCCAAAGCTACCTGACCATTCATCGCCGAATGGGTTAACGCCGCCATTTCCTGACCCATCCCACTACGAACGCCAAGCTCATCAATACCTTCAAGCCGACTTAACGTACTGTCAAAATCAAAGCCAACAATCGCGTAAGCCGGCTTTAGACTCATAACTGGATCTGTGCAACGTTATGAACACTAGGCACATTATTCAATGCCGCCAACAACCCGTCGTCCAGCGTTTCAGAAATACCAATAACCGCCATGGCTGTTCGGCCTTCTTCTTGTGAGCCCACTTGCATTCTTGAAATATTAATGCGCGCCTCACTCAAGATTCCAGCCAAGGCAGCAATAACACCAGGCTGATCATCATGTGGCGTAATCAATAAAGTTCCTTCCGGAACAACTTCCACTTCAAAATCATCAATACTCACTAAACGCGGATGACAATCACCTAACAATGTCCCTGATAATTGGATTGATTCACCATCAAACCAACCGGTTAAGCGAATTAATGATAAATAATCATGGGTTTCGTCTGAACGGGTTTCAGTCAATGATATACCTTGACGTTTAGCTAGGTCAGTCACATTAACGCGATTCACCGGCATTGACAGCTGATGATCCAAAACGCCAACTAGCGCTTCTACTGAAATAGGGTGACTAGGCACCTCAGCCGCTTTACCAAAACAAGCAATTTCAATGCGTTCAATCGGTTTAGTCGCCATATTAGCCAACATTTTTCCTAAAATGTTAGCCAAGTTCATAAAGGGCTGACATTTGCTCAACTCTTCTGCAGAAACACGCGGCAAGTTCAAGGCATTAACCGCTTCGCCAGTCGTAAAAAATGTCGCTGCTTGACGAGCAATTTCAATACTCACAGCATCTTGAGCCTCAAATGTTGATGCGCCCAAATGCGGCGTAAAAACAATATTATCCAAGGTCAATAACGGTGAGTCTTTCGGCGGCTCATTTTCATAAACGTCTAGGGCTGCTCCAGCGGCTTGACCTTCTTTCAATGCCGTATAAAGCGCGGCTTCATCAATTAAACCACCGCGCGCACAGTTCACAATACGCACATCACTTTTCATTTTGGCAAATTGCTCAGCACCAATAATACCGCGCGTCTTTTCATTCATCGGACAATGCAGCGTTAAATAGTCCGCTTCGGCAATCAAGGCCTCAAAATCAACCGGCTCAACACCTAACTCTTTAAAACGCTCAGGCGTAACAAAAGGGTCATATGCAATCACACGCATTCTCAACCCTAAACCACGTTGTGAAACAATACGTCCAATGGTACCAAAACCAAAAACCGCCAATGTCTTATGAGCCAATTCTGTACCCATTAACTTAGAGCGTTCCCATTTACCCGCTCGAATTGACCGATCTGATTCCGGTAAATGTCGACTCAATGACATCATGTGTGCAACCGCCAGCTCTGCTGTTGTGGTCGCATTAGCATCTGGAGTATTCATCACAATAACTCCTCGCTCAGTGGCTGCCTTGACATCGATATTATCCACGCCGATACCGGCCCGACCGATCAGTTTAAGTTTTATGGCTGCATCCAAGACCTTTTCCGTCACTTTCGTGGCGCTACGAATCAGCAAGGCATCATAATCCCCAATGATCTGGCAAAGTTGTTCTTCGTTAAGGCCTGTTTCAATATGGATCTGAATATCAGGATTTTTATTGAGCAGGTTAATCCCTGCTTCTGATAATTTATCGGAGATAAGAATTTTGTTCATGCGTGGCTACAATTAGGTAATAAATAATGAGTAAAGCCGATTATTCTAACAGTTTTGCTATAATTGCTGCATTGATTTTGGAAACTAAACACACAAAAAACCCCTCTTTACTGAAAACTAAAGGCGATAAAATTGAAAACAAAAGAATTCATCATTGGTTTGTTTCTTCTCACGCTAATTGCTACCGCCATCTGGGCTTGGCTACAAACCGGAAAACCCCAAGCACCGCAAACAACCTTTGCTACCATTACCGGAGAGAAACTACCGCTCAATACCTTATTCGGAAAAACCGTCATTGTTACCTTCTGGGCTACCACCTGCCCCGGATGCATGAAAGAAATACCCCATCTGATTGAGCTTTATCAACATTACCATAACCAAGGTCTTGAAATCATTGCTGTCGCCATGTCCTATGACCGGCCTGACCGGGTCATCGCCATGGCAAAAAACAAAAAAATACCTTATAAAATAGCTTTAGATACCCAAGGTCTAAACGCCAAAGCCTTTGGCGATATTCGTCTGACTCCAACCACGTTTCTGATTTCTCCGACCCAAACTATCGAACTGCATAAACTGGGAAACTTTGATACACCGGCACTTAAAAAACGCATTGACACATTACTTAAAGGATAACTATGCTCTGGCTTAAAGCGCTTCACCTCATATTTATGGTTACTTGGTTTGCAGGTTTATTTTATTTACCCAGACTCTACGTTTACCATGCGATGACAGAAGATCAAACCAGTATCGATCGCTTTAAGATCATGGAACGAAAATTATTATTTGGTATTATGACGCCGGGCATGATCTTAACACTCGGTTTTGGCCTATGGATGCTCAACGACTATGCTTGGGCCATCTATGCCACCAGTGGCTGGCTACATGTCAAACTTACCTTAATTCTGGGCTTGGTTATTTTTCACGGCTTTTGCATTAAATGGTGGCTAAATTTCAAAAACAACCAAAATCCACACCGTCATCAATACTTTCGTTGGATGAACGAGATTCCCGTACTCTTCCTTTTTGCCATAACTATCCTGGCGGTTGTTAAACCTTTTTAACCCCTAACCTCTGGTAGCAGCTATCCATAATCACGTTTAATAAACACTCACAGCGCTCTTGACGGGGCAATAGAAAACAACCGTCGCTTGACCCAACACGGAGCCAGCGCAAAAAAGACGGCCCCGTTATTTTGTAGTTGATAATCATTCTCATTTAGATTACTATACAGGTATTATTAACTTTAATGCTTAGTTCATGTTCTCAAAATATCGCTCCCTTCCTAGCTTGTGCTTGTTGGCACTGTCTTTTTTCTCAACCCACGCGCAGGCCTTAACTGTTGATGAGTTAGCCACACAATTTGAAAGCTATAAACAACAACAAACCCTTGAATTTGAAAAAATTCGTTCCGAAAACCAAGCGCTAGTCGCGCAAAATAAAACCTTAAAAAAAGCACTCAAAAACACCCAAGCGCAGGTTGAAAACAATACAGTCGCTTTTGAAACGGTTGCGGATGCCTTTGCCGAGAGTGACGGCGGCTCGAATTGGACTAATGACACCAGTATCGGGGGCTATGGCGAACTACATTACAGCAACTTAAATACCGAGGGCAGTAGCCATGAAGAAAGCGTTGATTTTCATCGCTATGTACTCTTCTTTAACCATGAATTTAATGATAAATTACGCCTGTTCAGCGAACTTGAACTCGAGCACTCCATTGCCGGAGAGGGTAAAAATGGCGAGATTGAACTTGAGCAAGCCTGGATGCAATACGATATAACCCCTAAT
>JASMBU010000026.1 GCA_030753675.1 Methylococcales bacterium | reverse complement strand
TTATGGCTAGATAGCGGCTATTTGATTCGTTTTTACGAGCGTTTTTGCCCACGCCGTTTGTTTTGCTCGCTTTGCTTGGCGGTAAATAAAACAAGTTCTTTCTCTGCCTATTCAGTCGCTTCTGCTTCAGTTTTAAAGCCGGCTTGAGTTTTAGAAACGATGTTTTTTTGCGCTTGCGTCGCGTATTACTTCTGCGCTCCAAGTGTCTTTTCTTGTGATGTGCGAATACAGTATTTTTTGCTTTCTTTCATGGTGTGTTTAGGTCTATTAAAGTTAAAAGATTATTTTCTAAAAGGGGATGCTACCCTTTGTTTGGTCTTCCTTGCGGTCTTTATTTGGCTGGTTTTTTTATTGCTGCACTGTACTTTCTATCTAGTCTGTTCCCTGATTTAAATATTTGCAATGTTGCTCTATTAATGAAGTGCTAATAAAGTTTTTGGCAGGTGTTTAAAGAAAGTTATTTTTGGAGAATATAACATGAACAAATCGCTCTGAATGAAATTAGTTATTTCTTTTGTGCTTCTAACGGGTCTGGTTTTAAGCGGTACTCAATCTAGAGATAAAAGTGGTGAAAAGGCAATAGATCAATCAATGGTAGGAGTGTTTCATGGATTTTTTAGATGGAGATTCAATGTGTAATTATTACGATGCATACTTTATTGCTTAGTTGGTCGTCACATATTTTTCCTATTATTTCCGAATTAATTATTGCTAATGAGAATCAAAAAGATTCACGTATAGCACTTGGATATTTATCATTTGATAACTTCTAAGTTAACCGCTTTTGAACTTAACCAGTTACTTGCTAAGTCAGTTACATTATTTTGTTATTTTTCAATAGGCATACGTGTATCCGGTAAAAAGTCATTAGCATTCCGGGTAGCCATTTCCTCATAAAGCGCCCATTTTGAATCGACAACCTGTTGGGCAAAGCCCATCAATTTCTCGGCATGTTCAAAATTGCTGCGTTGTAAACTACTGTAGCGGGTTTCATTATAAGCATATTCTTTAACGGGGATACTTGGACGTAAAGAGTCGAGTACGAATGGGTTTTTGCCTTCTGCACCTAAAGTTGGATTGTATCGGTATAATGGCCAGTAACCGGATTTGACGGCCATTTCCATTTGTTCAAGACCATTTTCCAGATTGATGCCATGGGCTATACAAGGACAGTATGCGATTATTACTGATGGACCATCATAGGCTTCAGCCTCACGGAAAGCTTGTAGGGTTTGTTGTGGACTGGCGCCGATGGCAATTCTAGCCACATAAACGTTACCGTATGCGATAGCCTGCAAAGCTAAATCCTTCTTGGGCACTAATTTACCGTGTGAGGCAAATTTAGCTACGGCACCAATTGGTGTCGATTTGGAAGCCTGCCCACCGGTATTAGAATAAACTTCGGTATCCATGACCAGAATATTAATGTCGTGACCAGTAGCCAGAACGTGATCAATACCGCCATAGCCAATATCGTAGGCCCAGCCGTCACCGCCAATAACCCAGATGCTGCGACGAACGAAATTATCAACTACTGATAATAGTTCTTTGGCTTTTTGGTTGTTTAGGTGTTCCAGTTGTTCTCGTAATTGAATAACGCGGGCGCGTTGTTTTCGAATGTCGCTTTCTTTTGCTTGTGGTGCATTAAGAATTTCTTCAACTAAAGTATCATCAAAATGGTTTTTGAGTTCATTTAAAAGACGACGTGCCAGAGCAACATGTTGATCAGTAGTTAAGCGATAGCCTAAGCCGAATTCGGCGTTATCTTCAAATAGGGAATTAGACCAGGCAGGGCCTTTGCCTTCAGAGTTTTGAGACCAAGGTGTTGTGGGTAGGTTGCCACCATAGATGGAGGAACAACCGGTGGCATTGGCGGCTAAAATACGATCACCGAATAATTGGGTGATCAGTTTCAGATAGGGCGTTTCACCACAACCCGCACAGGCGCTGGAGAATTCAAATAACGGTTCCAGAAATTGAACACCACGGACATTGGAAAAATCGACCCTAGCGCGATCATTGTAAGGCAATGCTTCAAAGAAGGCAGCGGCATTTTTCTCAACTTCAAAATGCTCAGCTTTAGGTGTCATATTTAGGGCTTTAAAATTTTCGTCGTGTTCTGAAACGGCAGGGCAGGCTTTGACACATAAGCTACAACCGGTACAATCTTCAGGAAAAACTTGTATGGTGTAGCGCATATCGGGGAACCCGCGGGAGCCGACTTTAGCGGCTTTAAAGCCGTCAGGAGCTTGATCTAGTTTTTCTTTTTCGTAGAATTTGGCACGTATCGTTG
Organism: Methylococcales bacterium; assembly: GCA_030753675.1. Classification (GTDB taxonomy): domain Bacteria; phylum Pseudomonadota; class Gammaproteobacteria; order Methylococcales; family Methylomonadaceae; genus OPU3-GD-OMZ. The sequence goes on along the minus strand of JASMBU010000026.1, from coordinate 12,765 downwards.
CGTGTGGGCAAACGATTGAACAGTTGCCACACTGGATACAAAGATCAGACTCCCAAATAGGAATATCCTGTGCGATATTGCGTTTTTCCCATTGGGTCGTCCCTGTTGGATAAGTCCCATCAGCAGGTAATTGACTAACGGGTATTTTATCTCCACGTCCGGCGACCATTTCAAAAGTAACCAGTTTGACAAATTCAGGGGCTTTGGCAAAGGAACTTTCAGCGTTGTGAAGCGTTGTGCTAATAGTTGCTGGAATTTTGACTTTTTGTAAGCGACTCAAGGATTGATCAATTGCAGCAAAGTTTTTTTGTACAACTTCGGGACCTTTATTTGCATAAGTTTTCTCAGCATATTCTTTAATCTTGCAGATCGCTTGCTCTTTTGGCATAACGCCGGATAAGGCAAAAAAACAGGTTTGCATAACAGTATTAATGCGTCTGCCCATACCGGTTTCTTTCGCAACTTTAACACCGTTGATGACATAGAACTGGATTTCTTTGTCGATTAATTGCTGCTGTATTTGTTCAGGTAATTGCTCCCAAATTCTATCAGCATCGTAAGGACTGTTTAATAAGAAAGTAGCGCCTTGTTTGGCACGATCTAATATTTGCGTCGTTTTAATAAAGTTAAAGTCATGACAGGCTATAAAATTAGCCGATTCGATGAGGTAAGGGGCTTTGATTGGGTCAGGACCAAAACGCAAATGGGATATGGTCTGAGAACCTGCTTTCTTTGAATCATAAACAAAATAACCCTGAGCATGAAATTGCGGTTCATTACCGATAATTTTAATGCTGTTTTTATTAGCACCTACTGTGCCATCAGAACCCAGACCAAAAAACATGGCGCGTACGACATTTTCGGGTTCAATATCCAATGTTTCAGTGATATCTAAACTAGTATGAGTGACGTCATCAATAATACCGATTGTGAAATTGTTTTTGGGCTGCTTGGCTTTAAGTTCCTGATAAACGCGAGCGACCATTGTTGGCGTAAATTCCTTACTGGATAAGCCATAACGTCCACCAATAATACGCGGCATGATTTTAATCTCGTTGCGGCTAAACGCTTGGCTCAATTCAGTTATGACATCTTTATAGAGTGGTTCACCACAGTTGCCAGGTTCTTTAGTACGATCCAGTACTGCAATGCTTCGTACAGACGGAGGCAAAGCAGCAATAAAATTTTTGGCGCTAAAGGGACGATAAAGACGAACATTGAGAACACCGACATTATCCCCTAGAGTATTGAGTTTTTCAGCGGTAGCTATAGCAGTTTCTATTCCTGACCCCATTATGATAATGATACGTTCAGCTGTTTCAGGGCCATGATATTCAAATGCCTGATAACGTCGTCCTGTAACTTGAAAAAACTGCTCTAAAACTTCATCAAATATATTTATCGTATTATCATAGTATTGATTAGAGCTTTCACGTCCCTGAAAATAGGTGTCCGGATTTTGTGCAGTACCTCGCATAAACGGTTTATCCGGGTTCAAGGCCCGTTGTCGATGAGCAAAAACCAACTCATCATCAATCATGGCTCGAATTTGCTCGTCCTCTAATAAAGTGATTTTATTGATTTCATGTGAGGTCCGAAAACCGTCAAAGAAATGAATAAATGGAATGCGGGATTTCAATGTTACCGCCTGGGAAACAAGCGCCATATCGTGTGCTTCTTGAACACTACTGGCAACAACCTGAGCAAAGCCAGTCATGCGCACCGACATGACATCTTGATGGTCACCAAAAATTGATAAACCCTGCGTAGCAAGGGAACGAGCGGCAACATGAATGACTGTTGAAGTTAGTTCTCCGGCAATCTTATACATATTAGGAATCATTAACAACAATCCTTGAGAAGCGGTAAATGTTGTTGTTAATGCACCTGTTTGTAATGAGCCATGCAAGGTTCCCGCAGCGCCTCCTTCACTTTGTAACTGGGCAATGGTTGGCACTGACCCCCAGAGATTCTTGGTCCCTTCAGTGGTCCATTGTTCGCAAAATTCTGCCATGGTGGAAGAAGGTGTGATCGGGAAAACGGCACAAACTTCATTGGTTCGGTATGCAATATAAGCGGCTGCTTCGCCGCCATCGAAAGTGACTTGTTTTGCCATGATAATTTTTCTGATTAAGTTATGTTGATTGTTTTTTCAACCATATGGATAGCGGCGGTGGGACACTGCAAAGTACAAGCAGTACATCCGGTACAAAGTGCTTCATTGACATCGTAAAACTTGCCTTTGCCTAGCTTGATAATCGCACCTTCTGGACATGCACCATAACAACCGTCACATTCAAAACAATTGCCACAAGAGTAACAACGGCTTGCTTCGTAAGTAGCTTCGTCTTGGCTCAGACCGCCTAAAACCTCTTCAAAAGTTTGATTTCTTTGTTCAGGAGGAATGGCTGGTTGTTCTGATTGGTCAGCATCGGTGTTATACCAAAGATTTAATTCTTTATGTTCGACAATGTGTTTTTTCAAGGGTTGCTGGTATTGCGTATTGCGTAGATAGGCATCTATATTGCGTGCGGCTTTTTTACCATGGCCGGTAGCGATAGTTACTGTACGAGCGCTGGGTACCATATCACCACCAGCAAAAACGCCATGAACAGCGGTCATCATTTGTTCATCCACTGCAACAACACCATCGTTTTCTACTTTAATTTCGGGAAATGTTTTTAATAACGCAGAATCTATATTCTGACCTAATGCTAAAATAACAGTGTCAGCTTTTAGAATTTCGTAGGTTCCTGTAGGTTGTGGTCGCCCGTTGTTATCCAACTCCATAACTTCAACTTTAACCTGACTATCTTCATCCAGTTCGACAATAGTTCTTAACCAATGAAATACCACACCTTCTTCAATCGCTTCAGCAGCTTCAAAATCATGTGCTGGCATATTCTTACGATCACGACGGTATATCACCATGGTTTCGGCACCTAAGCGCTTGGCAGTGCGTGCAGCATCCATCGCAGTATTTCCACCGCCGTAGATGGCGACCCGTTTACCAATTTTTGGGGTATTACCCATGCCGATATCACGTAAGAAAGTTACAGCATCCAGAGTATCACTATTAATATTTATAGGGATTTCTACCGAGCGACCAATATGGGCACCAACAGCAACAAAAACGGCATTGAAATCACCTTCTTCTTTTTCGGTCTTGAGGTTTTCGACTTTATGATTGAGTGTTATTTTGACGCCCATATCTTCGATGCGTTTAATTTCAGCGGCCAAAATATCACGAGGCAGACGATAAGACGGTATACCAAAATGCATCATACCCCCGGCAATTGGCCCAGCGTCACGAATTTCAACCCGGTGTCCCAGACGTGCCAAATGGTAGGCTGCGGAAAGACCACTGGGTCCTCCACCGACGATTAAAACCTGTTTATTGGATTTTTCGCCAATTATTTTGGGCTTCCAACCATTTTCAAAGGCCAAATCACCAAGAAAACGTTCGACTGCATGAATACTTACCGCGCCATCAACGTTGACACGGTTACAGGAAGTTTCACAAGGGTGATAACAAACACGGCCATGTACTGCAGGCATCGGATTGTCTTCGAGTAATCGATTCCAAGCATCTTCATAACGCTCAGCTTGTGATAAATCTAACCAGCTTTGTATATTTTCACCAGCTGGACAAGCATGATTACAAGGGGGCAGGTAGTCTTCATAAACAGGAATCTGTCGCTGCTGAGGGCCAGTACCCGTACTCAGGCTGAGATCTGGCGGGTTAGTCATATCTTTGTGTTTCATAGCGCTATACTCACAACAACTTAATGTATTGATTACACAGATAATTTATGTGCGAATCTGGTTTTTGCCTTAAACAAGAGGCAGATACGTTCAAAATTTAAAAGCTTTATATCGCTCCTGAATTGATAAAATGTCAAGTAATAATGTATTTAAATGATTTTTATACTAGGGCAAAAAACAATCTTGATTCATCAGTGAGATGTTGAAGAGAAGATCCTTCCGGTCTTTTAGTTTGAATATCTATTCAAACTATTTGGCCTTTATTGCAAGCTGATGTTGATTTGGTCTCTCGTGTTAGGAATGAAATTCAAAACGACACTGAAGACAGCTTGTTTGACTCACTTATTGGATCAATAAACCAATCTTTTTAGGTTTCTACTTCGGTTACTTTTCAACGCATTTTAACACCATTTGACACTATTTAACTCAAGCTCTGTTGAGCGTATACTATTGAAATACAGAGTTTGGTTGAGTTAAAAAGATATTTGGGTGTAAGGTAGAAGTTGATGAGGTTTAGAGGGATTTGTGTTTTTGTTGTAGGGATTGAATATGAAAAAATAAAGTTATTAACGATTGGTGTTTTTGTTTTAATTCTTGTTAGTGAGTTCTCTAATAAAAGTAAATTAGAAATTTTGATTAAATCTGCAAATCAAGGAGATGTTGAGGCACAATACAATTTAGGATTGATGTATGAAAATGGACAAGGTGTTCTTCAGGATTATAAAGAAGCAATCAAGTGGTATAAGAAATCAGCAGAACAAGGAGATAAACACGCCCAAAGCAATTTAGGAAGGATGTATCGCTATGGATGGGGTGTCTCTCGAGATTACAAAGAAACAGTCAGGTGGTATAGGTTGGCTGCAGAACAAGGACTTGCTAAGGCATAATATAATAATTTAGGGGTGATGTATGCTAAGGGGTAAGGTGTTCTTAAAGACTCTGTCATGGCACACAGGTATTGGAATATGGCGGCAGTTAGTGAACATGAAGATGCGATAAAAGGTAGAGGTATTGTTGAGAAAAAAATGACTTCTTCACAAATAGCAGAATCACAGAAATTAGCAAGAGAATGGATGCGGACACACCTTATATTCTTGGTATGCCGTAATTTACCTTCATTTGTTTCTTCTACGCTTTTTTAACTCTAATTTTATTACCCGCAATGTCTTTACCGTTTAGCGCTTGCATTGCGGCCTTTACATGACCGACTTTAGGCATCTCGACAAAACCAAAGCCTTTTGATTCACCTGTGACTTTATCCATAACTAAATCACACGATTGCACCTCACCGTATGCTTCAAACAATGCTTTCAATTCATTTTCTGAAAGTGAGCGAGGCAGATTTCTTACTAATAATTTCATTTTTTAATCGTATTTTATGAACATATGACTATTCCAAGAATAGGCATTCTAAGCCATAAAATAAAGGTATTATTAAGTTTTCTACAACAATCAGCCTATCAACACGTATGCAAAAAACGAAGTCAAGTGTGCCACCCTTCTTGTTTGTATGTTTTAGCGGAGAGTTGTTGGCATGATGAAGAAACATCAGGGTCAATGTAAAACTATTTAAGGCAGTTTATAAATGCCAGTGTCATGTAGGGCATTGTATTTGAATTTCACAGCACCACGTTTGTCACAAGCCGCCAAAACGGTAAAGCTACAGTTCACTTCTTTGATTTACTGAAAGCCTCTGTATCCATTTTAGGTTTTGCTAAACCGGTTTTCGAAACGCCAGTCAGTTTTCGCTGTAATTCAGTTAAGGCCAAAGTTAATGATTTTTCAATCACAACCTCACTACCCATAGAGACAATAATCCTTGCAAGCTGAGGTATTTTACCTTTATCAGCAACCGTATAAACCGGCTGAACATACAAAATAGAATTTCCCATCGGTAACACAACCATACGCCCTTTGACCACATTTGATCCATGCTGATCCCACAACGTAAACACTGAAGAAACTTCAGGGTTCTGATCAATCAGCGCGTTGACCTGAGCTAAACCATTCACTTGCGTATCCTTATGAAACTTATAAATAGTCAAATTAGGATCATAAGAATCTACACATGCGTTCTTTTGTCTATTAACTGTTCCTGCTATGGCCAAAACACTTAAATTGTCACGATTCACTGGCGTCATGGGATTCACTAAAACAAATTCCTCTTGCCCCTTACAACGATTAAAAGCGGTTGTAATATAATAGGGCTGAACCTGCTTATCGCCAACCATTGAAAACGCTAATGTTTCTGACTGCTGATAAAATAGTTCCGGCTGAGTCTGGTGATATTTTGCATAAACTGACATCTGCAAGAAAAATAATTCCCGCGGATAGCGCAGTTGCTTTTGCAAAAAGTCTGGCATGTCATCTAATGGTTTAAAAACACCCGGATATGCACGGTTATAGGCTGCAATCACCGCATCAGATGGATCTGAAATATAAAGATTTAATTGCCCACTGTATGCATCGACCGTAACTTTAACCGAATTACGAATATAGTTAAATTGTCGATTTCCATTAGAAAATTCATGGTCCATTGGTAATGAGACTGGATACCAATCAGATAACGTATAAGCATCTAAAATCCAATACAGGCGATCATCACTAATAACTAAATAGGGATCCTTATCTAAAGTTAAAAACGGCGCCACAGCTTGTACTCGCTCTTGAATATTACGGCGAAAACGTAGTTTACTTTTTCGCGTAACACTAGTGGAAAAAAAAGGTTTTTCATCACCTAAATAAACTGAAAGCAGAAGCTTCCTAAACCAAGAATTAAGGGCAATTCCGCCACGGGCATGATAAGGATCTATCTTGGACAGATGGTTGTGGCCTGAAATCTCTACGACATCCAGTTTATTCGGGACAATCGCATAATCATAGCGTTCTTCACCATAATAGATTTCAGGGTGTTCAATTTTAAACCCCTGTTCTGATGTCAAACTCAAATCATGCAAATACCACTTAATCGGTTGATCTGCATCCTGAGAAGTCGGCGTGACCACCGCGCCATAACCATGGGTATAGCGAAGATGTTTATTCTCCCAAGTTTGAGCGTTTTGAGGTAACTTACTAATGTTCAATTCTCTAGCTGCCAAGTTGACCTGAGTCAAATGATTATTAATAAAATAACGCGACTCATCTACATTTGGGAAACTGTAATAACTCCTGATTCCTTGGAGTTGCCTGTAGCCATCAATCAATAGTTCGCTATCCCATAGCGGGACGTTGTCAAAATGTTTTTTTAGTTTCCATTTCTCAATGTCAGCCACAGCATTTAAAGCTAATCTTTTTTCTTCGACATGAATATTATCAAGCTTATAAGCGGCTAAAGTTGCCTCAATATTATTTTCCATGAACGCACGCTCCATACTCACTGGATTGGGTTTCACAAAATATTTTGATATAAAGTCCGGAATAACAGGCCAAAGCTGCAACCCAACAAGAACTACAAAAAATAAAACACATGATGTCATGGGAAAAATACTGCGCTTACTTTTAGAAGAAAAGTAAGTAGTCACTAACGCCACCAAACAGATAAAGGTTAAAATTTTCAGCCAGATCAGCGGTAATTGATAACGTAATTCAATAAAACCAGGGCCAAAAAAATCCGGCAAGTGGTCATCAACATAGAGCAAACTAAAACGCTCTAAAAGCCAGCCCCAAACCGAATTGGCCACAAAGAAAAAAAGTAGTATGGCCAAGTGAATTTTAACACCCAGAGGATAGTTCTTTTTTTGTGCCGGGATATAATGGTGTGCCAGCCAGTATTGAAGAGAAACCAAAACCAAAATAAAAAAGGAAAGAATCAATAATTCATTTTGTATCAAGGTGAGCATTGGATAAGAAAAAATGTAAAAGCTGGTGTCATTACCAAAAACCGGATCGACAATACCTGAAGCACTGCCAAAAAAGAATAAGGTGGCATATTCCCAGTGCTGATAAAATGGTATCGCTATAATAAAAGCCATAATCAATGAGACTGGGGTTAATAGAACTAATGACCCCGTTCTGAACCAATGTATGATCTCATTAAGTTTTTTTCGTTGACTAATAGCCAATGTGGCTTCTTTTTCGGCATCAATCCCTAAATAACGCGATGCCACCCAGAAGTGTATGACAAATATGCTGAAGAAAAAGACCGTAACACCAAAAGAGAAAAAGTAACGGTAAAAAGTCCGGAGCCCAAAATAACTTTCAAAATTAAGTGATTTAAACCACCAGAAATCAACGAACAAATCCAAAAACAAAAAATAAAAAGCAACATAACTCAGTAGCAACACAAAAGCTATCACCACTAGCAGAAAAATTATTCTTTTTATTTCATTCATTAATACCTTAAATTAAAATTTAATCTTGAAATCATGTTACCAATTAGCTTCGCGAGCTTGTTACATTTATTTGAATCAGTCACAACTGATTGTTGGTAATAGACTAAAATACTCATTTTTGCTCGATAAAAAACTTGAACCATTTTGTAGCTTAAATAGCTATAGTGATAAGTAAAGCACTTTATCAGGGCTAATTGGAGATTATGTTGAGTTTAAATAGTTACAACAATGTAGATAGAAAGCAATTAGCTAAAGATCTCATTGAGATCCATGACGATGTTTTATCCCGCGGTGATGAGGAAAATGTGAAACATTTGGTTAAAATGGAACGCTGGGGAAAGGTCTGTTCTTTGCTTGGTTATGGAACAGCATGGATCATACCTAACCCTGTATCTGCATTTTTAATAAGCTTAGGTAATTTCACACGTTGGACACATCTAGCACACCCTGTTGTCCATAAGGGCTATGATAATATTAAAGGGGCACCCAATCATTTTTCAAGTAAGAAGTTTGCCAAAGGGTGGCGACGATTTATAGATTGGCCCGATTGGATTACACCATCCAGTTGGCATCAAGAGCATGATGTTTTGCACCATTATAATTTGGGAGAACAACTAGACCCTGACCAGTTACAAAATAATGCTAAATGGCTAAGAGAATCGAATATTCCAGTCTGGCTGCGTTATCTTTTAATTGCGATCTTTTCTTCCGTTTGGAAAATTATTTATTACGCACCCCGAGCGCATAAAGAATTGTGCTTGCTTCAAGCTAAACAAGCGGGTGAGGAAATTCCTCAGATGACAGCAATAGGCGCCTGGAGTTTTTTTACTCAACAGGGTCAAGCGCTGTGGCTTCAAAGTATTCTTCCTTATATGGGTTTTCGTTTTGTATTACTTCCTTTATTATTTTTACCCTTAGGTACATATGCAGCGGTCAGTGTTTTAATTAACTCTATTCTGGCCGAGATTTTCACTAACATACATTCATTTCTAGTCATTGTACCCAATCATGCCGGGGATGATATCATGATGTTTGACAGTAAATGCAACAGCCGTGGAGAGTTTTATTTACGTCAGATTCTTGGATCGGTAAATTACCCAACAGGATCGGATGCAAATGATTTTATGTACGGTTGGTTAAATTATCAGATTGAACACCATATATGGCCAGATCTCTCATTAAATCAGTATCGATATGTACAACCTAAGGTTCTTCAGATATGTAAAAAACATGGCATTCCCTATTGTCAGGAATCAGTATTTAAACGCTTAATTAAGGCAGTGGATATAATGGCGGGACGCACGTCAATGTTAAAGCCCGTTGCTGTATAGTTCTTAATCGGATTTGGGATATGGAACTTAATAATAATCATAATTTAACGATTAGACCCTGAAGGCGACAAATAAGCATTTTTAGGGTAAACGTTAGCTCTAACAGATTGATTGGTGGAGGCGGGCCAACCATACACGGATAGTAACCTATTGTAGTGGTCAAGTAAATTTGGCCAAGGTATTAGAGACAAAGTCATACTTCGCCTCTGCTTTATTTGGTGACAAGCCACCGTCATGTTGATGCGGCCTGTGCTGGCTATAATACCCTGCAATATATTGGGTAATTGCAGCCTGAGCCTCGTTAAAACATGAGTATCCTGTTGTGGGTACCCATTCGCTCTTTAAACTTCTAAAGAACCGTTCTATTGGCGAATTATCCCAACAATTGCCGCGGCGACTCATACTTTGCCTTATCTGTAACCGCCAGAGGTTTTGACGGAAACTAATACTCGTGTAATGGCTACCTTGGTCTCAGTGAAACATAATTCCTTTTGGCCTGCCGCGTAATTCATAGGCCATGTTTAATGCTTGCTTTGTTAGGTTGCTGTCAGGCGATCTAGATAGCACCCAACCAATCGGCTTTCGTGCAAATAAATCAATGACGACTGCCAAGTAGCTCCATCGTTGCCCTGTCCAAATATAGGTCACGTTACCATACCAGACTCGATTTGGGCCACCAACATTGAACTGCCTATTCAGTTCGTTAGGTATTGCCACATGTGGCTGCAATGCCTTTTTATACGCATGTGTAGGTAATTGACAACTCACCAAGCCTAGCTCTTTCATGATGCGTCTGGCCCGGTACCTGCTTAGCTGGATACCGTCCTGAGACACCATGATTGCAATGCTTCTTGATCCCGACCAGCCATTACTTAACTCATGTTTTTCATTGACAAGTGCGCGTAGTTTTACCTTATCAGGGTCGATAACTCGACGACGGCTACGCCAGTATTTATAACTACTGCGGCAAACGCCAAACTGCTCACATAACAGTTTGACTGGATAGCTCCCTTGAAGGCGACGAATCAGCTTTAGCTGTTCAGTGAATCCGACATCAAGAGAGCCGTAGCCTTTTTTAAAATTTCTTTCTCCAGTTCAATTCGCTGGATCCGCTTCTCCAACTCACGGATCTTGAGTTGGTCTGACGTCATTGGAGTAGCTGCCGCATAAGGCTTGCCCTGTCGTTCTTGTTTCAACTGAGCTACCCACTTGGCCATAATTGAAACACCTACATTCATGGCTTTGGCGGCTTCACGAACGGTGTAATTTTGGTCGACCACTAGTTTGGGATGCTTCCAGTCTAAATTCAGGGCTAAAAGTGGATCTTATACGTTTTTTAATGGGTTCACCTAATTGCTTAGAGATGATCATAACATCTCTTGTTAGGTGGCCTAATTCACTGTACCACTACAGTCTAATTTAAAGATAGGTAATGAGTTTAATTACCTACTGGATGCTTTAGATCTTTCAGTAGGTTATGAACGCATTGAGTCTTTTGACGTGGGCTATAGCGATAGCCTTAACTTAAATGCGTTGATGCGATTTTAATCCTCAGTTAATCATTTTGAATGACGAGTCAATAAGTCATTCTACTGGAGGCGCATTCTGACAACAGTTGGGGTGTGCCTTTTTAGTATCTACGCTCTACTAATCCACAACTTCTGTGAGTAACCGTGTGGCCAACTCGGACACAACTGACTTAAGTTATTGCTGTATCAGGAGTCGTTGGAAGGCTGTCTATTTTCTATACAATGGTGCTACGTTAGTTTAAAGCTAATCCTTTCTATTTCTGTTTGCAATCGTGTGAACTCTAATCCCCCTGAGTAGAGGTACAGCGAGATACTTTATTTCTTGTGACCCATGAGTTGGCTTATGGTTGATTCAGGTACTGCCCCAATAGATTTATTTTGAAGGTCGCTTAGATAGCATGCTGGATATTTAAATTAACCTGACACAGCATTTTGAACACTCTCTATTGAAAGGACGAGTGAGAAGTTGAACAGTTATAACTCACTCATATTAAAATGGGACCCGATTTAGGCCCCACTTTACTTATCGTGTTACTACTCGGTTTTTCCCCAGTCGGCTTTCCCGAAGGTAGATCCTTGCGAACCTGCTTTAACACCATTGTAAGCTCCAAAAGCTGGGTCTTCCGCCATTGCTGCCCTAGAGGTATCATACTTATCAGCGTTATCACCTTTAATTACTAATAGGGACAAAACTAAAACACCAACTATAACAGCAGGCCATTTAAGATATCCAAAACCGCCTTGATCTTCTATTTCTTGATTACTTACACTCATAACTTCACTCCTTCAGTTAGAAAATTAATATCTGTTTCAACAGATGGAGCTAGGTTACATACGTGAAAAAATATTTTTTTGATTTAGATCAAGATCGCAGACGCCGCACTAGAACAACTTAGATTAAATTGATTTAGATCAATATTTGTTAGCTCAAAAATAGACTTTTAAGTCAAATACACACTGCCGCCCATCATTTGAAATTATCAAAGTAGATTGAAGATACCAATTGATTCTTTTTAAATTAATCTTGATGTGAGTCAACCTTTCGCAGAGCTATTACTTTTATCATTAATCTTGGATAGTGGTAAAGTACTACTCAAAATCCTGAGCATGACATTAAAAGGCTTTTTACTCAGTCTTTTATTTTTTATATTTTCCAGCTTTATAAGCTTCATCCCGAGTCTCAGCATGCCAGATATTGTGCAATGCCTCTTTAACTTTAGGCTGCATTGCCTTCGGTAGCTTTTCCATCACATTAGCTGTCTTATGCAGCCAGCAACGTTGCTGATCAGTGGCGGGCCAGACTTTACCTACCGCATTCCAAAAACCACCCATGGCACCATCACCAATAGCAAGCTTAGGTGGGACCGTTAGCCCACGCTGGATTAAGTCCATCAACATATCTTCCCAACTGGCAGAGGATTCACGATAGCTATTAAACTTAAGATTTGAGCCTGACCGATCCCTTACTTTTGGAACTTTAACAGCAATATCTCCCAGCCCAGTTTGGATTGTGCTCTCCGGTAGGTAACCATTGCGTACAATTGCTGCTTTATCATTAGCGGTTTTTAATGATCTATTTTTATCAATAAACCCTTCAACTTCTGATTCAATGGCTACAGAGAGCATTCTTTGCGCTCCATCTTTTAGTATGCTTTGTAAAAGGTCTATTTCTTCTTGCTTATTAAGAGCGATAATATTACTGTTCTTCATGGTGGTGTTTCCTTTGTTGTTGGTGAAGGATCGGCCTGATCTTATCCAACAGGATACACCGCTATCTTTTTAACTCATACACCAGAAATGACTATAGCT
>JASMBU010000025.1 GCA_030753675.1 Methylococcales bacterium | reverse complement strand
AAGATGGTTTGCGTTTCGCGGTAAGAGAAGGTGGTCGCACAGTGGGTGCGGGCGTAGTAGCTAAAATTATAGAGTGATATTATCGTATAGTGGCTCTGCTCTTTAGTGGGCAGGGCCACTGTCGTTATATAAGCAGGTAGCCAGTAGGTCAGTGGCTCAATTGGTAGAGCAGCGGTCTCCAAAACCGCGGGTTGGGGGTTCGAGTCCCTCCTGGCCTGCCATTCTATTTTTTAAAATTTAATTTAAATAAAGAGCAATAATGTCAACTCAAACTGAAGCGACAAGATCTGTTATGGATGTTGTGAAACTGGTATTTTCTGTATCTCTAGTGATTGCAGGGCTGGCTGGTTTTTATTATTTTTCGGAGTTCCCGTTACTTTATCGGGTTCTTGGATTAGTTGCGGTTATTTTGGTGGCTATGTTAATAGCGTTAACATCGACTACAGGGCGTAACTTTAGCGCTTTTGTGCGAGAGGCGCGTCAAGAAGTTCGAAAAGTGGTTTGGCCTTCTCGTCAGGAGACTGTGCAGACTACATTGACTGTGTTTGCAATGGTTTTTGTGGTGGGCCTGATTTTGTGGTTGTTTGATATGTTCTTGTTTTGGGGTGTTCAGGTCTTAACCGGGCAGGGGGGCTAGTATGGCTCTTAAATGGTATGTTGTTCATGCCTACTCGAATTATGAGAACAAGGTTCGCTTAGCATTAGAGGAGCGAATTGAACGCGAAGAGTTACAGGATTTCTTCGGTAAAGTAATTGTTCCGACTGAAGAAGTTGTTGAAATGCGATCAGGTCAACAGCGTAAAAGTGAGAGAAAGTTTTTTCCTGGCTATGTGCTCGTACAAATGGAATTAACCGATGTGACTTGGCATTTGGTTCGTGATATCCCGCGTGTTTTAGGTTTTATCGGCGGTACAGCGGATAAACCAGCAGCTATCACAGATGCGGAAGCTGACCTTATATTGAATCGTGTTGAAGATGGTGTTAATAAGCCAAAACCGAAGGTGCTGTTCGAGGTTGGTGAGGTGATACGTGTAGTGGATGGGCCATTTAAGGATTTCGATGGTGTAGTTGAGGAAGTTAACTACGAGAAAAGTCGCTTAACTGTTACGGTTATGATTTTTGGGCGATCAACGCCCGTTGATCTTGAGTTTACTCAAGTGGAAAAAGGTTGATAATTTTTTAAAATGACCCTTGTTGTTTGAAGGCGTATAAAGGGGAGCCTAGTCGGCGTTTGAACCCATTATGGAGTATAGCTAATGGCTAAAAAAATTGAAGCATATATTAAGTTGCAGGTAAAAGCAGGTGAGGCTAATCCAAGTCCTCCGGTGGGTCCAGCATTGGGTCAGCATGGTGTTAATATCATGGAGTTTTGTAAGGCGTTTAATGCAAAGACTCAAGAGTTAGAAAAAGGAATGCCTATTCCTGTCATCATCAGCGTTTATGCTGATCGTAGTTTTACTTTCGTGACTAAAACACCACCGGCGTCTGTATTGTTAAAGAAAGCAGCGGGTATCACAAAAGGTAGTGGTGTGCCTAATGTTGATAAGGTAGGAACGGTTACTGTTGCACAGTTAGAAGAAATTGCTAAAACTAAAATGCCAGATTTAAATGCGGCTGACTTAGATGCGGCTGTAAAATCAATAGCTGGTAGTGCTCGTAGTATGGGCTTGATCGTGGAGGGTCTGTAAATGGCTAAATTAACAAAACGAGCTAAGGTTATTGCGGAAAAAGTTGATCCCACTAAGTCTTACTCTGTGACTGACGCCGTCGGCGTGCTTAAAGATGTCGCGCTGTCAAATTTTAATGAGTCTGTTGATGTGAGTATTAACTTAGGTGTTGATTCGCGTAAATCAGATCAAAATGTCCGTGGTGCAACTGTATTGCCAAACGGTACTGGAAAAACGGTACGGGTAGCTGTTTTCACTCAGGGTGAAAATGCTGATATTGCGAAGGCTGCAGGTGCTGATATTGTGGGCATGGATGATTTAGCGGCTGAGGTTAAAAAAGGCGTAATGGATTTCGATGTGGTCATTGCATCACCCGACGCTATGCGTGTCGTCGGTCAGTTAGGTCAGATTTTAGGCCCTCGTGGGTTAATGCCGAACCCAAAAGTAGGTACGGTTACTCCGGATGTGGCGCTAGCAGTTAAGAATGCTAAATCTGGTCAAGTGCGTTACCGAACTGATAAGGCTGGAATTATCCATTGTACAGTTGGAAAGGTTAGTTTTGAGGGTGATGCGATTACCCAAAATTTGCAAGCATTGATTGCGGATTTAAAGAAAGCTAAGCCGAGCGCTGCGAAAGGAATTTATTTACAGAAAATCACCTTGTCATCAACGATGGGCCCGGGTTTGTCGATTGATAAAAGCAGTTTAGGTGAGTAATATTTTAAGGACATATTAACGTTCTTAATTAAGACTTTGGGTTACCGGTTTTCGGTGGTCGTCAAAGACCGTAGGTGTGTAAGCATAATTAAGCCTTATTGAGTTAAAGGTTTTTCCTACGTAGATGGTGTCTGGATCCAGGTGACCGGTGAAAGTAACTATTAGGCTGCATCATTAGGGATATTTTTAATGATGTGTTATGAAAATTCTGATTTTATCAGAAAAAATTCGGAGGTAAATTGTGGCATTAGGACTGGATGACAAAAGAGTTGTCGTCGAAGAGGTTGCTGCTATCGCCGCTGACGCACACTCGGCTATTGCTGCTGAATATCGTGGTTTAACGGTATCAGAGTTAACAGAATTGCGTCGGGTTGCTCGCGAATCAGGTGTTTATCTACGTGTGGTAAAAAATACGTTGGCACAACGTGCTGTTGAAGGGACAGAGTTTGAATGCATGAAAGAGGGTATGACAGGACCTTTGATCTTTGCATTTTCAATGGAAGATCCAGGATCGGCACCGCGTGTAATCAATGATTTTGCAAAAGAACATGATAAGTTGGTGACTAAATTAGTTTCTATCGGTGGGCAGTTGTATGATGCCTCTGAATTGAAACGTTTAGCTGCTTTACCTACGCGTGATCAAGCGATTAGTATGCTAATGGCATTGATGAAAGCACCGGTAGAAAAATTTGTCCGTACTTTAGCGGAACCACATGCTAAGTTAACGCGCACAGTTGCAGCGGTAAAAGATCAGAAAGAAGCGGCGTAAGTCTCTTTCACGTGTAACAAACGAAATAAATTATAGAGGATTAAAAATATGGCACTTTCACAAGAAGATATCTTGGAAGCGATTTCAAGCATGAGTGTAATGGAAGTCGTTGACTTGATTTCAGCGATGGAAGAAAAATTTGGTGTTTCTGCAACTGCGGCAGTTGCTGCGGCTCCTGCTGCAGGTGGCGATGCTTCTGCTGCTGAAGAGCAAACTGAATTTGATGTAATATTAACAGCTCAAGGTTCAAATAAAGTTTCAGTTATTAAAGCAGTACGTGCTATAACTGGTCTAGGTTTGAAAGAAGCTAAGGCAGAAGTAGACGGCGTTCCTTCAGCTGTAAAAGAAGGTGCTAGTAAAGCAGAAGCTGAAGAAATTAAGAAACAGCTTGAAGAAGCAGGTGCTTCTGCAGAAATTAAATAATTTAATTTCTGTTCTGTTATTTAGGCAAAGCCTAATATATGTGTTTGGCTGGTGACTTTTAGTCACCGGCCTTTTACTGTTTGTATTAGCTAATAATAAGTACCGTTCTTTACGTTGAAGGAAACACGCACTATGGTCTACTCTTTTACCGAGAAAAAGCGAATTCGAAATAATTTTGGCAAAGCTTCTGAGGTTATTGACGTACCTTACCTCTTGGCCACTCAAATCGATTCATACGCTAAATTTTTACAGTCAGGTCAATCATCCGATACTCGTGAAGAGTTGGGGTTGCACGCAGCATTTACAACTGTTTTTCCAATTGTTAGTCATTCGGGTTTTGCGGTTTTGGAGTATGTGAGTTATCGGCTCAGCGATCCTGTTTTTGATGTTCGTGAATGTCAACAACGAGGTGTGACCTTTGCGGCTGCATTGCGTGTTTTAGTGCGCTTGGTGATTTATGATAAAGAGTCGCCGTTATCTGCAAAAGTGGTAAAAGACGTACGTGAACAAGAAGTGTATATGGGTGAGTTACCACTGATGACGGATAATGGTACTTTCGTTATTAATGGTACTGAGCGTGTTATTGTTTCTCAATTGCATCGTTCACCGGGTGTTTTCTTTGATCACGATAAAGGTAAAACACATTCTTCTGGGAAATTACTTTTTAATGCGCGAGTCATTCCATATCGTGGATCTTGGTTAGATTTTGAGTTTGATCATAAAGATACTCTGTTTGTAAGGATTGACAGACGTCGTAAGATTCCTGCAACTATATTGTTGAAAGCACTGTCTTATAACAACGAAGAAATTATTTCATTGTTCTATGAGACTAATAAATTCCATTTGTCTGGTGACCATTATTTATTCGATATTGTTCCAGAACGCGTAAGAGGTGATATTGCTACTTTTGATTTCACTTATGATGGTACGGTTTATGTAGAAGAAGGTCGTCGGATTACGATAAAACATATTCGCCAAATGGCTAAGGCTGGTGTTGATCAGATTGAAGTGCCTAGAGACTACCTGTTTGGAAAGGTATTAGCTAATAATTTGGTGGACGAATCTACCGGTGAGTTGGTCGCTGAAGTTAATGTGGAAATTACCGATGAATTATTAGCAGCTATTCAGGCTGTGGGTATCACTGAAATAGAGACTCTGTTTGTCAATGAGCTTGACAGAGGGCCTTATATTTCCAATGCAATGAAAATTGATAGTAGTACCAATAGAATTGAGGCGTTGATCGAAATCTATCGCATGATGCGTCCGGGTGAGCCGCCGACCCAAGATGCCGCTGAAAAGTTGTTCAAGAACTTATTTTTTAGTTCTGACCGTTACGATCTTTCTGCGGTTGGTAGAATGAAGTTTAACCGTCGTCTAGGACGACAAGAAATTGTTGGTGAAGGAACGCTCAGTAAGGAAGATATTGTTGATGTTCTTAAAGAGTTGATTGATATTCGGAATGGAAATTTAAATATCGATGATATTGATCATTTAGGTAACCGACGCGTGCGTTCGGTAGGCGAAATGATTGAAAATCAATTTAGAGTCGGTTTAGTCCGTGTTGAAAGGGCTGTTAGAGAGCGTCTCACGTTAGCGGATTCAGAAGGCTTAATGCCTCAAGAAATTATTAATGCTAAGCCGGTATCAGCAGCTGTCAAAGAGTTTTTTGGATCTAGCCAGTTGTCACAATTTATGGATCAAAATAATCCATTATCGCAAGTGACGCATAAGCGGCGTGTTTCTGCATTAGGGCCAGGCGGGCTTGCGCGCGAACGTGCGGGTTTTGAGGTGCGAGATGTTCATACCACCCATTATGGTCGTGTTTGTCCTATTGAGACGCCAGAAGGGCCGAATATTGGTTTGATTAATTCGTTAGCGGTGTATGCGCGGACGAATAAATACGGTTTTCTAGAAACGCCATATCGTAAAGTTGTTGACGGTAATGTAACTTCGCAGGTTGATTATCTATCGGCAATTGAAGAAGGAGAGTACGTTATTGCTCAGGCCAGTGTGGCTGTCGATAAAAACAACCACTTGGTTGAAGGTTTGGTTTCATGTCGCTATAAAGATGAATTCCAATTAGCAGCATCTAAAGATGTGCAATATATGGACGTTTCTTCAAAACAGATTGTATCTGTTGCAGCGTCAATTATTCCATTCCTAGAACATGATGATGCCAACCGTGCATTAATGGGGTCGAATATGCAGCGCCAAGCGGTGCCAACATTAATTGCTCAAAAGCCATTGGTGGGTACAGGAATGGAGCGTACGGTAGCTAAGGATTCTGGCGTAACGGTTGTTGCTAAGCGTAGCGGTGTTATTGAGAAAGTAGATGCGGCTCGAATTGTTGTGCGTGTTGACGATTCTGAAACTGAGGCTGGTGAGTCCGGTGTTGATATTTATAATCTAATTAAATATACCCGGTCAAATCAAAATACCTGTATTAATCAGAAGCCGTTGGTTAAATTGTCTGATACCGTTAAAGCCGGTGATATTATGGCGGACGGGCCATCTACCGATATTGGTGAATTGGCTTTGGGTCAGAATATGCTGATCGCTTTTATGCCGTGGAATGGTTATAACTTTGAAGATTCCATTTTGGTATCTGAGAATGTTGTAAAAGAAGATCGTTTCACGACAATCCATATCGAAGAGAAAACCTGTGTAGCCCGAGATACTAAGCAAAGTCCGGAAGAAATCACTGCCGATATTCCTAACGTGAGTGAAGATGCACTCTCTAAGTTAGATGAGTCTGGTATTGTCTACGTTGGTGCTGAAGTTAAGGGTGGAGATATATTGGTCGGTAAGGTAACGCCGAAGGGAGAGAGTCAGTTGACACCTGAAGAGAAATTGCTACGTGCAATTTTTGGTGAAAAAGCAGCTGATGTGAAGGATACTTCCCTACGTGTACCTAATGGTATGGATGGCCACGTCATTGATGTTCAAGTTTTTACTCGAGATGGCGTTAAGAAGGATGCGCGTGCACTATCAATTGAAGACGATGAAATTAAGCAGGCTAAAAAGGATTTTGATGACCGACGGATTATCCTTGAGCAGGATATTTATAGTCGTGTAGAAAAGTTATTGATCGGTGAGTCCACTGAGTCATCGATGTTAGGGTTCAAGAAGAGCAAAGAGATCACTGCGGAAATATTGCAGGGAATGGAGCAGAAAAAGTGGTTGAATATTACTACTACAAATGAAGATCTTAATGTTCAATTAGAAGTTATTAGTGTACAAATTGAAAAATTGCGTAAAGATTTTGAAAAGCAACTGGACATAAAACGCAATAAGATCACTATGGGCGATGATTTGGCGCCTGGTGTATTGAAAATGGTTAAAGTCCATTTGGCCGTTAAAAGACGGATTCAGCCCGGCGATAAAATGGCGGGTCGACACGGTAACAAGGGGGTTATTTCTCAAATTGTCCCTGTTGAAGATATGCCTTTTACTGCCGATGGGCGGCCTGTAGATATTCTTCTGAATCCTTTAGGCGTACCTTCTAGGATGAACGTCGGTCAGGTTTTAGAGACTCATTTGGGTTGGGCGGCCAAAGGTTTAGGTGTCAAGATTGGCAAGATGATTAGGGCGCAGTCTCAAATAACAGAAATCAGGGATTATTTAGGGCGTATTTATAATACCAGTGGGCGTCATGAAGATTTAGATAGCTTTTCTGATAAACAAATACTCGAAATGGCTAAAAACTTGACAGGGGGTGTGCCAATGGCATCGCCTGTGTTTGATGGTGCTTCTGAGGATGATATTCGGTCTATGTTGAAATTAGCTGATTTGCCGGAACACGGTCAAGTAACCTTATTCGATGGATTAACGGGTGATGCCTTTGAGCGCGAGATTACAGTGGGCTACATGTATATGCTGAAATTAAATCATTTAGTTGATGACAAGATGCATGCAAGGTCAACGGGGCCATATAGCTTGGTAACGCAACAACCACTAGGCGGTAAGGCACAGTTTGGTGGGCAGCGTTTTGGTGAGATGGAGGTATGGGCGCTTGAGGCTTATGGGGCGGCTTATACTTTGCAAGAAATGCTAACTGTAAAATCTGATGATGTCAGTGGGAGGACGAGAATGTATAAAAATATTGTCGATGGCAAGCATGATATGGATGCCGGGATGCCTGAGTCATTTAATGTTTTGACTAAAGAGATTCGATCTTTAGGAATTAATATTGAGCTCGAAAGACAGAAATAGTTCAGGTCATAATGGCTTATAGAGACACTGGGTTGCCCAGATTGTATCGTTTGATTAGAGGACAAGCGCTTGAAAGATTTATTTAATGTTTTAAACCGTCAAGGTCAGATTGAAGACTTTGATGCTATTCGAATTGGGTTGGCATCGCCGCACCTGATTAAGTCGTGGTCATTCGGAGAAGTTAAAAAACCAGAAACAATTAATTACCGGACATTTAAACCAGAAAGAGATGGTTTGTTTTGCGCCAAGATTTTTGGTCCAGTCAGTGATTATGAATGTTTGTGTGGAAAATATAAGCGCCTTAAGCATCGCGGAGTTATTTGTGAAAAGTGTGGTGTCGAGGTAACGCTTTCAAAAGTTCGTCGGGAACGGATGGGGCATATTGATTTGGCAAGCCCGGTTGCGCATATTTGGTTCCTCAAATCATTACCTTCTAGAATTGCATTGTTGCTAAACATGACTTTACGCGAAATTGAACGCGTTTTGTATTTTGAGTCATTTGTTGTTTTGGAGCCGGGTATGACTCCATTGGAACGGGGTGAGTTACTAACCGATGAAGAATATCTCGAAAAGGTAGAAGAGTACGGTGACGACTTTGATGCCAAGATGGGTGCGGAAGCGATCTTTGAGCTACTGAAAACGATTGATTTGCCGGGTGAAGTAAAAGATCTGCGCGATAACATTAATGCGACTAGTTCAGAAACTAAAATTAAGAAGTTTTCGAAACGATTAAAAGTATTAGAAGCATTGGCGAACTCTCAAAACCGTCCAGAGTGGATGATTTTAACCATTCTACCGGTATTGCCGCCTGAATTGCGGCCTTTAGTTCCATTGGATGGTGGGCGTTTTGCGACTTCAGATTTAAATGATTTGTATCGCCGTGTGATTAACCGAAACAACCGGTTAGGGCGTTTGCTTGAGTTGAGCGCGCCGGATATTATCGTTCGTAATGAAAAAAGAATGCTTCAGGAGTCTGTTGACGCGCTGTTAGACAATGGTCGTCGCGGGCGGGCAATTACCGGAACTAATCGGCGTGCGTTAAAGTCGCTTGCAGATATGATTAAAGGTAAACAAGGTCGTTTCAGACAAAATTTACTGGGTAAGCGTGTCGATTATTCCGGCCGATCGGTTATTGTGGTTGGGCCTACGCTGAAATTGCATCAATGTGGCTTGCCGAAAAAGATGGGCTTGGAGTTATTTAAACCGTTTATTTTTAGCAAACTTCAATTGCGAGGTTTAGCGACTACAATCAAAGCCGCTAAGAAGTTAGTTGAAAAAGAAGGTGGGGAAGTTTGGGATATTCTTGAAGAGGTTATCCGAGAGCATCCAATTATGCTTAACCGTGCGCCAACACTGCACAGGTTAGGTATTCAAGCTTTTGAACCCATCCTGATTGAGGGTAAGGCCATACAATTACACCCTCTTGTTTGTAGTGCTTTTAATGCCGATTTTGACGGCGATCAAATGGCGGTTCACGTGCCACTGTCAATAGAGGCGCAACTCGAAGCAAGAACGTTGATGATGGCTACGAATAATATTCTTTCGCCTGCAAGCGGGGAGCCGGTTATCAATCCAACGCAAGACGTGGTTTTGGGTTTATATGCTATTAGTCGTGAAAAAATCAATGCGAAAGGTGATGGTAGTGTTTTTTCTGGTCTAGATGAGCTTACTAAAGCGTTGTATTTTAAGCGTGTTGAGGTGAGAACAAGCATTCAGCTGAGAATTAAAGAAAAAATCTTTAATGATGCCGGTGAATTTGAATATCAAACCCGTCGTGTTAAAACGACAGTGGGTCGTGGACTGATTTGGAAAATTGTTCCTGGAGGTATTCCTTTTGACCTAGTTAACTGTGATATGACCAAAAAGAACATCTCACGGTTAATTGATTATTGTTATCGGAATTTGGGTATAAAAGATACCGTTGTTTTGGCAGACCAATTTATGTATTTGGGTTTTAAATCAGCAACGAAAGCCGGTGTTTCAATCGGTCTAGAAGATATGGCGGTGCCTAAGGGTAAATCGCCAATTATTGAAGCTTCAGAAAAAGAAGTTAAAGATATTCAGGACCAATATGCTTCCGGTTTGGTCACAGAAGGGGAGCGATATAATAAGGTTGTTGATATTTGGTCTCGTGCTAATGAGAAAGTTGCTAAGGTCATGATGGAAGGACTTGGCGAAGAAGATGCAATTGACGCACAAGGTAATGCCGTTAAAGAGAAGTCATTTAATTCTATTTTTATGATGGCAGATTCTGGCGCTCGGGGTTCAGCGGCCCAAATTAGACAGCTTGCTGGGATGAGGGGCTTGATGGCTAAGCCTGATGGTTCTATTATCGAAACACCGATTACAGCGAATTTTCGTGAAGGACTGGATGTTTTGCAGTACTTTATTTCTACTCACGGTGCTCGGAAAGGTTTGGCTGATACTGCGTTAAAAACAGCAAATTCAGGTTATTTAACTCGCCGGTTAGTGGATGTGGCGCAAGATTTAGTGGTCTCCATGGACGATTGTGGGTCTGAAGGTGGGCTAACCTTAACGCCGATCATTGAAGGGGGTGACGTAGTCATGCCGCTGAGTGAGCGTGTGTTAGGGCGTGTCGTGACTAATGATGTGTTTGATGGGTCGGGTGAGAAGGTACTGGTTCCAGCTAAAACAATGTTAGACGAGGCCTTGGTCGCACTTTTAGAAGAAAATGGAGTTGATGAGTTGCTGGTTCGATCTATTATTACTTGTGAAGCGCGGCATGGTGTTTGTGCGCGTTGTTACGGGCGTGATTTGGGTCGTGGTCATATAATTAATAGGGGCGAAGCCGTCGGTGTTATTGCAGCACAATCAATTGGTGAGCCTGGAACTCAGTTGACTATGCGTACGTTCCATATTGGTGGTGCGGCGTCAAGGGCTGCGGCAGTGAGTAATGTGCAGGTTAAGTCTGAAGGGACTATCAAATTAAATAACCTTAAGACTGTTGAGAATAAAGAAGGTAGTTTGGTTGCTGTGTCGCGTTCTGGTGAAGTCGGTATTGTTGATAAATATGGTCGGGAAAGAGAGCGTTATAAGATTCCATATGGTGCAGTAATTTCCGCTAAAGAAGGTGGGGAAATTAAAGCGGGTGATATTATCGTGAATTGGGATCCGCATACACATCCTGTTGTGACTGAGGTGCGTGGGCTGGTTAAATTAGTCGATTTTATTGAAGGCATTACAGTGCGTCAGGAATCTGATGAAGTAACCGGTTTGAGTTCTTTGATTGTTATTGATCCAAAACAACGGGGCAGTGCGGGTAAAGAGTTGCGCCCTATGGTTAAGTTGGTTGATGAAAATGGTGATGATTTGTATCTTTCGGGTACAGAAATTGTTGCGCAATATTTCTTACCTACCGGTGCGATTGCCAATATCAAAGATGGGGAAGAAGTCCTGGTTGGTGATGTGTTGGCTAGAATCCCGCAAGAATCCAGTAAGACGCGTGATATAACTGGTGGTTTACCGCGGGTTGCTGATTTGTTTGAAGCACGTAAAACAAAAGACCCTGCTATTCTTGCGGAAGCGACGGGAGCGGTTTCTTTTGGTAAGGAGACTAAAGGTAAGCAACGAATTGTTATTACCGATGCAAGTGGCGAACAGTTTGAAACCTTGGTGCCGAAATGGCGTCATATTACGGTTTTTGAGGGTGAGTTTGTTGAAAAAGGAGAGACGATTGCGGAAGGTGAATTAACGCCGCATGATATTTTACGGTTGCGAGGCGTTGAAGAATTAGCTGCTTATTTAGTTAAGGAAATTCAGGATGTTTACCGTTTGCAAGGCGTAAAAATTAACGATAAGCATATTGAGGCAATTATTCGTCAAATGCTGAGAAAAGTTGAGATCACTTCTTCTGGTGATACTGACTTTACCAAAGGTGAGCAGTTGGAGCGCTTATTGGTGAATGAAGTTAATAGGCAAATGGAGTCTGAAGATAAGGTTCCGGCTACTTTCTCACCGATGCTTTTAGGGATTACTAAAGCATCATTGGCAACAGAGTCTTTTATTTCAGCTGCTTCATTCCAAGAAACAACTCGAGTGTTGACAGATGCTGCAGTAAGGGGTTTGAAAGATGAGCTTCACGGTTTAAAAGAGAATGTAATTGTAGGGCGTTTAATTCCAGCCGGTACAGGCTTGGCTTACCATGCGAAGCGAAAACAGGATAAGTTAGATCGACTGAACTCATTAAACGTTGTTGAAGAAACTAAGGTTGATATTGATGAGGTTGAAGAAGCATTGAAAAAAGCTTTAAATACTGAAATGTAATTTCAAGTAAATTAAAAAAGGGTACAAGTAGTTTTATTTTTTGGCAGGTTAGGTCTTGTTTTGGCTTAATCTGCCCATCGAAGCTGAGTAAGTCTGTGTAATTCCGAGTTCGCATGGGATAAGGTTCTAAAAGGATTTATAGATCTTCGGTTAGGTATAACTTGACTTGTATGGTTTAACTATTTATCATAAGCGGCTAGCTTGTTACATCAGGTTAGTTAAAGAATATTAGTAAATCCGTTGCTCGGAATGCAACGGTTTTTTTTATTGCCTGACGCTTAAAAAATTAATTTGGAGTCTAAAAGATATGGCCACGATTAACCAGTTGGTTCGTAAGCCGAGAGTTAGAAAGATTGTTAAAAGTAATGTGCCTGCATTAGATGCATGCCCACAAAGAAGAGGTGTGTGTACACGTGTTTATACCACCACGCCTAAGAAACCGAACTCGGCTTTGCGTAAAGTAGCTCGTGTTAGATTGACTAACGGATCGGAAGTGAGTAGTTATATCGGTGGTGAGGGACATAATCTTCAAGAGCATTCCGTGGTCTTGATTCGTGGAGGTCGTGTAAAAGATCTTCCGGGTGTTCGATACCATGTGGTGCGAGGTAGTCTTGATACCTCAGGTGTAGATGGAAGAAAAAGTGGGCGCTCGAAGTATGGCGCTAAAAAACCAAAAAGTTAAACAGGTATGGTAGAAAATGTCTAGAAGAAGAGCGGCCGAAAAGAGAAGTATCCTTCCAGATCCTAGATTTGGAAGCGAAATGTTAGCGAAGTTCATGAATATGATCATGGTAAGTGGCAAGAAGTCAGTTGCTGAGAGTATTGTTTACGGTGCTTTGGATGTCATTGAAGGCAAAGGCCATGAAGAGCCTTTGGAAGTACTGAAAAAAGCATTGGAAAACATTCAACCTCGGGTGGAAGTTAAGTCTCGACGTGTTGGTGGTGCAACATATCAGGTGCCTGTTGAGGTAATGCCTTCTCGTCGTGTTGGTTTAGCAATGCGTTGGACCATTGATGCAGCAAGAAAAAGAAATGAACGCGGCATGGCGTTTAAGTTGGCAGGTGAGTTATTAGATGCCTCTGAAAATCGTGGTGCAGCGGCTAAGAAGCGAGAGGATACACATAGAATGGCTGATGCGAATAAAGCATTTGCACATTATCGCTGGTAAGTTAGTTTTTATTGTTGGGTAGTGATTTGAAATGGCTCGCCAGACAGATATTAATCGATACCGTAATATTGGTATCATGGCACATATTGATGCTGGTAAGACCACGACAACAGAGCGAGTGCTTTATTATACTGGGGTCTCTCATAAGATAGGAGAGGTTCATGATGGTGCAGCAATCATGGACTGGATGGCTCAAGAGCAGGAGCGAGGAATTACCATAACCTCTGCGGCAACCACTTGTTTTTGGAGTGGTATGAATCAGCAGTTTCCTGAGCATCGTATCAATATAATTGATACTCCAGGGCATGTTGATTTCACCATTGAGGTCGAGCGGTCGTTGCGTGTATTAGACGGTGCGTGTTCAGTTTTTTGCGCTGTTGGTGGTGTTGAGCCGCAGTCAGAGACAGTTTGGCGTCAGGCTAATAAATACCAAGTGCCACGGTTGGCGTTTGTGAATAAGATGGATAGATCGGGTGCCGACTTTTTTCGGGTGGTTAGTCAGATTTCTGAGCGTCTGGCAGCTAAGCCGGTAGTTTTACAGCTTCCGATCGGGGCCGAAGAGAATTTTGAAGGGGTGGTTGACCTTATTAAGATGAAGGCTATCTATTGGGAAGAAGGCAACATGGGTGTTGCGTTCGAGGAAAAGGATATCCCGGTGGAGATGCGTGATTCGTGCCAGGAGTGGCGCGAACGTTTAGTTGAAGCGGCAGCGGAGGCTAATGAAGAGTTGTTGGATAGGTATCTGGAGTCTGGGTTGTTGTCTGATGCAGATATTAAAGCCGGTATACGCCAACAAACGATTGCGAATCAGTTGGTTCCGACGATTTGCGGTTCAGCCTTTAAAAATAAAGGCGTTCAAGCAATGTTAGATGCAGTGATTGAGTATCTTCCTGCACCTACAGAGGTAGTCGCCATTAAGGGTGTGCTGGCTGACGAGGAGACTGAGGCTGAGCGGCCTGCTGATGATAAAGCGCCTTTTGCAGCATTGGCATTTAAGATTGCAACGGACCCCTTTGTTGGGACGTTGGTTTTTTTCAGAGTCTATTCAGGGATTTTGAAAACTGGAGATCGGATTTTTAATTCGGTTAAAAAGAAGAAAGAACGTGTCGGTCGTATTGTTCAGATGCATGCGAATAGTCGACAAGAAGTTGATGAGGTTTATGCTGGAGATATAGCGGCTGCCATTGGCTTAAAAGAAGTAAATACAGGGGATACCTTGTGTGTGATGGATTCTGAAATCGTTCTTGAGCGAATGGAGTTTCCGGAGCCGGTAATATCTGTTGCTGTTGAGCCTAGAACTAAGGCTGATCAGGAGAGAATGAGTACTGCGTTTGTGAAATTGGCGCAAGAAGATCCCTCTTTTCGGGTTCATACGGATGAGGAGACGGCTCAGACGATTATTTCTGGGATGGGCGAGCTTCATCTTGAGATTATTGTAGACCGGCTGAAGCGTGAGTTTTCCGTTGAGGCCAATGTTGGTGCGCCTCAGGTGTCCTATAGAGAAACTATTGGGTTAACTGTTGAGTGTGAAGGTAAGTTTATCCGTCAATCTGGTGGTCGAGGGCAATACGGTCATGTTTGGCTAAAGTTGGAGCCTCAATCTCAAGGGTCAGGGTATGAGTTTGTTAACCAGATTGTTGGTGGCTCAGTACCCAGGGACTATATACCTGCGGTTGACAAGGGTATTGTTGAGCAAATGAAAAATGGTGTTTTAGCTGGTTTTCCAGTTGTTGACGTCAAAGTAACTTTGTTTGATGGTTCTTACCATGATGTGGATTCGAATGAAATGGCTTTTAAAATAGCCGGCTCAATGGGTTTTAGGGAGGGTGCTAAAGAGGCTGCTCCGGTATTACTTGAGCCGATTATGGAGGTTGAGATAATTACTCCGGAGAGTCATATGGGTGATGTTGTTGGTGATGTTAATCGTCGACGAGGTGTCATTCATGGGATGAATGACACGCCTTCTGGTAAGGCGATTGTTTGTGAAGTACCGTTGGCTGAAATGTTTGGTTACGCAACAGACTTAAGGTCAGCTACTCAAGGGCGTGCAACATACAGTATGCGCTTTGATAAATATAAGGAAGCACCGGTGAGTATAACCGATGCAATTGTTAACAGGTATTCTTAGAATATTACATAGTATTAAGGTGTTGGCGCATGGCTAAAGAAAAATTTGAACGTACCAAACCCCATGTCAACGTAGGCACGATTGGCCACGTAGATCATGGTAAGAC
>JASMBU010000024.1 GCA_030753675.1 Methylococcales bacterium | reverse complement strand
TATGCAGGCTTTACTCAAGATGCAAGTAAATATTAATCCCGCCCAGAATACTCTACCGGTCTATAATAACGCCTTATTGCATCAAGAACTCGACTTATTTAAAGACTGGTTTTTAACTCAACTTCTCGATATCACCCTCTCGCCAGCAGCACATCGAGAATTAGATCGTACGTGGACACTGCTGATTAAATCAGCACTCGAACAACCACAAGTCTTCGTCCATCGAGATTTTCACAGCCGCAACCTGATGATTCTCGAAGAACACTCCCCTGGCATTATTGATTTTCAAGATGCTGTACACGGCCCGATCACTTACGATTTAGTGTCTCTTTTACGTGATTGTTATATCACTTGGCCTAAACAACAGGTTTTACACTGGGTGACCGCCTACCACCGTCAATTACAACATCACCCTCAGTGGCAATGTGGCTTACCCCAATTTATTCGTTGGTTTGACTTAATGGGACTTCAGCGCCATCTGAAAGCGATCGGTATTTTTTCGCGTTTAAAAATACGCGACCACAAAGAAAATTATATTAATGATATTCCACGCACCCTTAATTATGTCATTCATATCAGCGATAATTACCCCGAGCTATCATCATTCAGCCAGTTACTCAAAAATGAAGTTCTGCCGGCAAAAAATCTGCCGTCATGAAAGCCATGATTCTAGCTGCCGGCCGCGGTAAAAGACTTCGCCCACTGACCGATAAACACCCCAAACCTTTACTCCCTGTCGCAGGCAAGCCGTTAATCGAATACACTATTGAACGTCTTGTCAGCGAAGGCTTTCAAGACTTAGTCATCAATATTGCTTATCTCGGCGCACAAATCAAAGAGACCTTAGGCAACGGCCAGCGTTTTAATGCCAAAATAAACTACTCTGATGAAGGAAGCAATCCCCTGGAAACTGCAGGCGGTATTATCCATGCCTTACCCTTACTCGGTGAAAAACCGTTTATTGTGGTCAACGGCGATATCGCTACTGACTTTAATTTTTCAACTTTAAAAGAACAACCGATTGATTTAGCGCACCTCATTCTTGTCCCTAATCCAGAGCATCACCCTCACGGTGATTTTGCTATCAAAAACACCCTTATTACAGAGAACGCCTCTCCCCGCTACACTTTCAGTGGCATTGGCCTCTATCATCCCAAACTTTTTAACAATCAACCCGTCAGTAAATCCGCACTCAAACCACTCCTGCAAGCGGGTATCCAGAAAAAAGGCATATCCGGTGAACTCAGCCATGATTTCTGGCTGGATATTGGCACTGTTGAACGCCTAAAACAGTTCGAACAACATGTCACAAACAACCTTTAAAAATCAAAAACAAACTATTTAGATTATTTAGTAAAGGTAATAAACTGCCGGTAAGGCGAATCTCCTTTCCAGGTAAAAGATTCTGTGTAGTAGTGCATCAGACTCAAATAACCAATAACCACTAACGTGACAACGCGTCTAATTTCAACCCCAAAGAAAAACTCTATTAACACCTGACAAATATAATCACCGTATTGTTGCAATCCAAAAGCTATCGCAAACGATAATAGTGGCAAGACCAGAAAAATCGATAGCCCTATTTTCTTAGCACCCCGATAAATAAAATTTCGAGGTTCGACGCTATGGCGATTGTAATCATGCGTTACATAAAAAATATACGCAGTAATATCGTGCACTAATCTTGGCACCAAAATAGCCAAAAAATAATGCTCGTGAGCAAATAAATAAAAACCTGAAAACACTAAAAAAGCATTTGCCCATAAAAACATTTTACCAAATAAGGTAGGAACTGACTTCTGACAAGAAAACGTCGACACGACTAACGCAATACTCAACACAGAAATAAGACTTTTAATAACAAGTACTTCAGCAGGTGACAGATTGTTTTTCAAAAAGATGCCTATATAAACCAAAATACCGGCCGCAACGCTCAAATACAGTTGGATATTAAACTGCCTGTCTGACAATTGACAAACACCTCGGGCTAAACCATGTTGTTGCTTTAAAACATGTAACACAGTCCAAGAAGCCACTAAAATATACATGAAATAATACGGTAACCATTGACTGCCCAACCCAAAAAATACCGCTAAAGCCAAGGTCATTGCAATCACCTTAACCTTAAAGGTTTTAAGGTAGTCAACATTACTGGTCATGACTACTGCACTGGCAACAATATGTGGAATACCAAATAATATATTAAAAAAAACAAAATGATTCGGGCTTGTTGGTAAAGCGTCTTTCAAAAACCCACCCCAGAACTGACTATCGACTAACTGCAACAATAAACAAATGGGAATAATCGCATAAACACCCAATAACCAACGAAATGAAATCGCTAACGGCTTTTCCGGAAGATGCGCTTGGGGAACTTGTTGCAGTACTTCTGTTGTCATTATAAAACCCAATTAATCTGAAATTTGTATTTTACTTAAAGGAAAAGTACACTGAATCACACGCTACGATCAAGCGCTTTTTTAAATATAATCATAATTAATGACCGACTATCGATGACCTTCACCCTACATCCCCAATTAGCTCAAGATACCATCGCGCTTGGCCGTTTTAAACTTTGCCACTTACGCCTTATGAATGAGCGTCATTATCCCTGGTTTATTCTGATTCCAGCAGGTAATAATCTTCAGGAAATCCATCAACTCAACCATAACGATCGACTGCAATTCATCCATGAATCTTGCTATTTAGCAGAACACCTTCAGCAACACTTTAAAGCCGATAAATTAAATATCGCCGCTATTGGCAATAAAGTACCCCAACTTCATATTCACCATGTGGTTCGTTTCCAATCTGATCGCGCTTGGCCTAACCCTGTTTGGGGGCAATTTGAACCTGAACCGTACAGTGAACCCGCCCTGTCCACGGTGCTCAATTACACCCACACCTTAGTTTCAAACTATAACGCATGATCTACGAGAAACCTATGGGACCCGTCATGATTGACCTTGTCGGTCCATCTATTTTAGATCACGAAAAGGAAAAAATACGCCATCCCAATACTGGCGGCATCATTTTATTCCAACGTAATTTTCAAGATTTACAACAAATTTCTCAATTATGCCGCGACATTCGTACGACTCGAAAAGGCGATATCCTTATTTGTGTCGACCAAGAAGGAGGGCGCGTACAACGGTTTCAAAAGGGCTTTACCCAACTACCGCCAGCCCATAGATACCAATCCTTCAGGAAAGAAGCCGCGTCATTAGCCACAACGGCCGGCTGGCTTATGGCCACGGAACTGTTAAATTGTCATGTGGATTTCAGTTTTGCACCGGTTCTAGATGTTGACAGCGGTGTAAGCGACATTATTGGTAACCGCTCCTTCTCTCATGACCCCATTCAAGCGGCCCAACTTGCTGCTGCCTTCCGTAACGGCATGAGGCGTGCAGGCATGGCCGCTGTTGGGAAACATTTTCCAGGCCATGGTGCAATTGCAGCTGACTCCCATCTCGAATTACCCATAGACAAACGGAATTTACAGACCCTACAATCACATGACTTAGTCCCTTTTAAAGCACTGATTACAGATGCTATTGAAGGGATCATGCCCGCGCATATCGTCTACCCCGAAATTGATGATCAACCGGCTGGGTTTTCATCTTTCTGGCTTAATACTATTCTTCGTGAACAGCTTAATTTTACCGGTGCTATTTTTAGTGATGACTTATCGATGGCTGGGGCGGCTTTCTTAGGAAGTTACCTCGAACGCGCAAATACGGCTCTTGCTGCAGGCTGCGATATGGTTCTGGTTTGCAATAATTCTGATGCGGCCAGTAACGTTCTTGAATCGTTACCCATCAAAAATCATGCCTTACGCCAATACCGCCTAAAAAAAATGCAAGCAACTAAAAAACCGGTACCATTAGGTCACTCTGAACTTTGCTCTTTTGCCCGCAAGCACCTCTTATCCCAAGTAAATGACTAGTTAATTATGCTGACGTTAGATACCCTCAAGACAATCCAAGAAAATGCCGAATTACTTTATGATGAAAATCAAATAGACACTGCTCTAACCAAGGTCGCTCATCAAATTAACACCCAACTCAACAACAAAAATCCTCTCGTTATTTGCGTCATCAACGGCGGCATTATCACGGCAGGGAATTTACTTCCCAAACTTAACTTCCCCTTAACATTTGATAGCGTTCATGTCAGCCGTTATGCTCATAATACCCACGGTGACACCCTTAAATGGATTGCCAAACCTAAATCTTCTCTAACTGATCGCACCATACTAATCGTCGATGATATTTTGGATGAAGGAATCACCTTGCATAAAATCGCTACGTTTTGTCGTAATCAGGGTGCTAAAGAAATTTTTAGTGCCATTTTAGTCGATAAACAACTGAATAAACCTAAACCCATAACCGCTGATTTTGTTGCACTCACGTCACCTAATCGTTTTTTATTTGGCTATGGCATGGATTATCAAGGCTACTTAAGAAATGCCCCGGGGATTTTTGCCTGCCAGAATATTTAAACCGCCTTACTTTCATCAACAAAAATATATTCCCTAAGACTATACTCAATTAACCTACCTACAAAACCTTATATACTTTCTATTAAGATGAGCTATGAACCAATCACTTCCTGAAAAGAACGGTACTGAAAAAGACTTCTCGCCTTGGCGAGAAAGATTAAACACCCTTATTTTTGGCGCTGAAACGCCCGCAGGAAAAACTTTTGATATTGTCCTTATCCTCTGCATCATATTCAGTGTCATTGCAGTTATGCTAGACAGTGTAGAATCCATTCAAAAAAATTATCGTACTGAACTTTTCTACACTGAGTGGATATTTACTTTTCTTTTCACAGTTGAATATTTTCTAAGAATAATTTGCGTGAAACAACCTTTACGCTATTGCATCAGTTTCTTTGGGTTTGTCGACTTATTATCGATCTTACCCACCTATATTTCTTTACTATTCCCCGGTGCCCAATACCTACTGGTTATTAGAATTCTCCGCCTTTTACGTATCTTCAGAATCCTTAAACTAACCGAGTATATGGGCGAAGCCAGTGTACTGATGGACGCTCTAAATAATAGTAAACGTAAAATCTTAGTTTTCCTTTACACCGTCTTAGCCGTCGCGATCGTCTGTGGTGCGCTCATGTATACTATTGAAGGCCCCACATCAGGATTCACGAGTATTCCACGTTCTGTCTATTGGGCGATTGTGACACTCACTACAGTGGGTTATGGCGACATTGCCCCCCAGTCCCCTCTCGGCCAAATAGTCGCCTCAGCGATTATGATTTTAGGCTATGGCATTATTGCTGTTCCCACAGGTATTTATAGCCTCGAGTTGGTTAAGTCATACAATGCTAACACCATACGCAATGACGCCTGTCCTTCTTGTGGTGAAACCGGTCATGGTTCTGATGCCGAATTTTGTAAATTTTGCGGAAATACACTGGAGGATAATCACTCATAACGCTAAAATAAAATCACCCTAGCTACCCTTAAAGAGGCACTGAATCCTTATGCGTTTTCTACATACAATGATTAGAGTCCATGATTTAGAAACATCATTGGATTTTTATTGCACTAAACTCGGTCTTCTAGAAAGCCACCGTATAGAAAGTGAGCCAGGGCGTTTTACTTTAATTTATTTATACGCCCCCTACGATGAACAACAAGCCACCGCCATGCTGGCTCCCTTAATCGAATTGACTTATAACTGGGACCCCGAACACTATACCTGGGGACGAAATTTTGGCCACTTAGCCTTTGAAGTTGATGATATTTATGCGACTTGCCAACAACTATTAACTCAGGGCATCACCATCAACCGCCCTCCTCGCGACGGTTATATGGCTTTTATTCGCTCCCCTGATGAAATTTCCATCGAACTGTTGCAAAAAAATAAACCCTTAAAACCTCAAGAACCGTGGGTAAGCATGGAAAATAATGGATGCTGGTAAGGTGTGCCTGGGCTAACCAAAGCCCATCTGAACAGCATTACCATGACCATGAATGGGGCGTACCGGTTCATCATGACCCAACATTATTTGAATTCCTCATTTTAGAAGGTGCACAGGCCGGACTGCGTTGGTCAACGATTCTGAATAAACGGCATGACTTTCGCATAGCCTTTGACCAATTCTCCGTTGAACACGTCGCACACTACGATAAAGCTAAAATTGATGAACTGCTCTGCAATACCGCTATCATACGTAATCGGCTAAAAATACACTCGGCAATCAATAACGCCCAGGCCTTTATTAAGATACAACAGGAACTAGGATCCTTTGACAATTACATTTGGCAATTTGTTAATCACCAAACCATGCAAAACCATTGGAAAACAGCCGCAGAAATACCTGCTCAAACACCGCTGTCACAAACCCTCAGTAAAGACCTTAAACGACGAGGTTTTACCTTTGTCGGCCCAACTATTTGTTATTCTTTTATGCAAGCAACTGGAATGGTCAACGACCACACGCGCGATTGTTTTCGATATAGCCACTTTCTAGACTCCAACTAAACACGGCAAAATCCTATTAACTACGAGGTTCTATCCGGAATAACAAAAAACATTGCTATAATAATTGGTTAATTTTAACCCCATATAATCATAAGGATTAATTGTGGCTATAAGTAGTAAAGAATTTAAACAAGCCCTACAAAACTGGGCCAGCGGGATTACTATTGTAACCACTCACAGTGATTCTTTTGGCTCACAAGGAATGACTGTTTCCTCATTTTCTAGTGTATCGATGGAACCCCCTCAAGTTTTAGTCTGCATCAACCAATCGGTAAGTACGGGCACGGGACTGAAGGAAAGCGGTGTATTTACCATTAATATTTTGTCCTCTGAACAACAAACCACATCTAACCTATTTGCCAACCCGAATAAATATGAAGAACGCTTCATCAATACGCCTCATACCTTTGGTGACAATGGCGCACCACTGCTAACTGATAGCCTAGCTTCACTGGAATGTAGCGTTATTAAACAAATAGCTGTGGGTACCCACTGGATTGTAATCGGTGAAATCCAAAAAACTCACTTTAACGATGGCGACCCACTACTTTATTACAAGGCCGGATACCACCTTATTCAGAAATAACCCAATACCCCATTAACGGAATCGCTCAACACCCATAAACAACATTCATTCCAGCAGTGTTTTGACTGCTTGGTCTGTTGTCAAAAAAATTTTCTCAGGCGTTAATTGTGTAAAGAACTCCGTCTGTTCAAGACGATCCATCACGGGACCCTTTATCTCTGATAAATACAACTGAATATTAGCTGAGGACAGCGCTTTATTTAGATTCACCAACACCTCCAATGCGGTTGAATCAATACTACTCACAGAAGCAAAACTCAAAACAACGTGGCGTGCTAAAGGCTGCTTGACTATCTCCTCATGAACAAACTCTTCAATAAAGACAATATTGCTATAAGTCATATTCTCATCAATCCGAAGCAATAACAACTTATCCCACGTTTGAACATTATGTCGATGCACATTCCGAAAATGCTCAGTCCCCGGAACCCGTCCAACAACAGCAATATGTGGCTGGCTAATTGTACGCGTATGACTCACTAAGGTCATTATGATGCCAATAGCCAAGCCTTCTTCAATCCCTAATAACAAAACACCCAACAAGGTCAGAACTTCTGAAAAGCCTTCACCCCTATCATAACGCCATGTTTTTATAATTGAATTGACGCGCACTAAGGGCAACACGGCAATAATGATAATCGCTGATAATGATGCTTTAGGGATAAAATAGAACCCTGCCGTAAAAAATAACATCGCAATCGTTACCACCGATACAGCAACCAACATCGCTAACTGCGTTCTAGCTCCTGCCGAATAATTAACCATCGTCCGACTAAAGCCACCTGCCACAGACATGCCCCCCGATAAAGCTGACAATAAATTGGCCCCTCCTAAAGCAATAAGCTCCTGGTTAGGATCAATCTTTTTCTGCGTAATATTGGCAATCACTTTAGAAATAGCGACACTTTCGATATAGGCAATTAAAGCAATCATAGCCGAAAAAGGCAGTAATATTTGCCACTTAGGTGACCCGATAAAATCCAGACTCAACTGCGGTAATCCTGCCGGCACATTGCCCACCACCGCAACATTAAACAATCCATTTAAATCAAACCCGTATACTACAACCGAGGTTCCGATAACCGCAACAATCGGCGCACATTTACTGGACCCTAACGCAATAACTTCAGAAAAAGACAACCGCCTCATAAAAGAAGTCAATGGCTTTCCAAAGAGCAACATAATAAATAAAGTTGCTAAGGCTAAAAGAAGCGCTATGGCATTAAAATTTGTGAGTCTTGTTGCCCAGCACACCCCA
Source organism: Methylococcales bacterium (assembly GCA_030753675.1). Lineage (GTDB taxonomy): Bacteria > Pseudomonadota > Gammaproteobacteria > Methylococcales > Methylomonadaceae > OPU3-GD-OMZ. The sequence goes on along the minus strand of JASMBU010000024.1, from coordinate 7,450 downwards.
TCAACTTCACAGCCCCTTAACTGAACACCGACCACATGAGAAAGCTGACTTAAAATAATTAAAATAGCCGCGCCGCTAGTAAAACCCGTTAAAACCGGATGACTAATAAATTTAACAATCCCACCTAAGCGAAGCACCGCCATCAGCAGTAAAATTATGCCGCCTTCGGCTGCCAAAATAATGGCACTTTCCATAGGCCTGCCTAAAGCACTTACCTCGGGTACGGATAGTGCGGCTAAGACCATAATTGCAGCAATAGAAACCGGGCCTACAGACAAAACACGACTGGTTCCAGTTAAAGCATAAAAAAAAGGTGGCAAGATACTGGCATACAAACCCATTTGGACAGGTAGTCCAGCAACCATGGCATACGCGATGCCTTGAGGAATCAACAAAATGGCCGTAATAACACCGGCAAATAAGTCACCGTTCAGATCACGGCGAGAATAAAACTTAAGCCAATGAAGAATTGGAAAATACCTTGCCATCCCTTGACAAGGTATTTTCGAGAAAATTGGGAATTGCATCATACACGAGAATTCCCTTTATCCTGACAGCACATATTAGTCTTTATCCAAAAACTCTTCGGCATAAGACTCTTTGCTGGGTATATCTAAGGTATATCCTGGAAGCATCCAATACCAATACATCCAAGGAAAACCTATTTTCTTACCAATCCACCAGATAAAACGATTTTCCCGTGGATCTAATTTAGGGAAAGAAGGTGTTACTTTGCCACCGTAAGAAAATTCCGCCAACATAACGGTATTTAACGAGGTGGTTAAAGGACAAGAACCGTAACCCTCATAACCTTCCTGAACAGCCTCATTGTTAATTAATCTCAAAATGTTTTTTACCACAACCGGAACCTGCTTTCTCACCGCCGCAGCTGTTTTAGCATTAGGTGTTGAGCCCGCATCCCCTAATCCGAATATATTGGCAAACTTATTATGTTGTAAAGTTCGATCATTCAAATCAACCCACCCCCCGGCATTAGCCAATGGGCTAGATTTAATAAAATCAGGCGCACTTTGTGGCGGCGTCACATGAATCATATCAAAATCTTTCGTGACTTTACTTTTCTTACCATCACCGTCAGTGACTTCAAAAGTAGCCTTTTTGGCTTTACCATCAATCTCAACAAGATTACTGCCAAAATTCGTGGTAATACCATAATCTGCAATCACTTTACTCAATGCCTTAGCAAAGAAAGGCACTCCAAACAGACCAGGGCCCGCATTACAAAATTGAATATCGAACTTATCTAAGATACCTTTTTTACGAAAACGATCAGCTGCCAAATACATGATTTTTTGTGGCGCACCGGCACACTTTATCGGCATCGGTGGTTGCGTAAACAAGGTCGTTCCTGACTCTAACCCCTTAATACATTCCCAAGTATATTCAACATATTTAGGAGAATAATTACTACACACACCATTCTTACCTAACGTTTCCTCAAGACCACTGATTTTATCCCAGTCCAACTGTAACCCAGGACAAACCACCAAATAATCATAAGTAATTTTATCACCTGACTTGAGTAGCACTGAATTCTTCTTGGGTTCAAACGTTTCTGCAAAATCTTTTACCCAAATAATACTCGGGTGAAGGAGGTCTACTTCCTGTTTTGTCGCTTTCTTTAAACTATAAGCACCACCACCGATAATGGTAAATCCAGGTTGATAGTAATGTTGTTCCGAAGGTTCTATCAAAGCTATTTCCAATAATCTACTTTTTCTTCGCAACGTATTAGCTATAGAAACTCCTGCTGCTCCGCCGCCGATAATCAACACTGGGTAATGACTTACTTTTGCGGCACTTTGAACAGTCGACTGAACCTTGGCTTTTACTTTTGCCGCTGTCGATTTCGTTGCCGTTGCCGTTGCCGCTTTCACAGCACTTGCTTTAGCTTTTGATGCACTCGCTTTAACCTTGGTCTTAGCAGCACTCGTTTTAGTCTTTGCCGCCGTTTTAGCCTTAGTTTCTTTCACCTTACTTGTCGCCATTAATAACTCCCCCTCAGTTTAAATATTATTCTTCTAATCATTTAAATCAACTCTAACTAAGTCCATACCGATCAGTTATTGTTATTCTACTTTAAACTCCACGCTTTATAGCCTCCAGCTAAGGACATGACCTTACCGTAACCTAATTGCTGCATAGCAACGCTTGCAAATGCAGAACGAGCACCACTCTCGCAATATAACAGTACAGGGGTCATTTTGTCCGCTAGTTTATTGATATTTTGTAGTTTAAACTCCAAAACACCGCGAGGAATATGCATTGCCTGATTAATATGTCCTAATACAAATTCATTTTCTTCTCGTACGTCAATAATCACCAAATCATCGCACTGTTGCATTTCTATTTCTGCCTGATCAACACTAATTTCACAAATTTGTTGGCGCGCATCTAAAACCATTATTTCAGCTAAATTTCCTGTAGGAATTACCTTAACCTTGGCATCTTGTCGCTCTGAGTCATCTAATCCACAGACTTTATTGGCCGGTACTGCCTGATCAATATATTTAGGATTAGGTAAATTTAAATTATTCATTAAATCAATAAATTGTGCTCTGGATTTACCAACTAAGCGCGAATTATGGCGACGTTCTTGACCAATGCTACTCACTTCATTGCCATGATAATCATGCCCTGGATAAACCAAAGTCTCATCGGGTAAGGTAAATAACTGTGTCGTGATGCCATCATAAAGCGCTCCTGCATCACCGCCTTGAAAATCTGCACGCCCACAGCCACCTATAAACAGTGAGTCCCCAGTAAAAACACGATCGCGCCAATAGAAACTCACACTCCCCGGGGTATGTCCTGGCGTACCAATCACTCTAATTTGTTCATTTCCCCCAAAAGTCAAAATATCGCCAGAATTAATCTGAATATCGGCACATTCTACACCACAAGCTGCGCCGACACCGGTTAGAGTACCCAAGTTATTTCTTAATAACCCACCGGCGGTAATATGGTCGGCATGAGCATGTGTCTCCAACGCGTACTTTAAGGTAACCCCCATATCGTTAATTAAATTCAGATAATACTCTATCTGCGCTTTAACAGGATCAATAATGACCGCTTCTTGGCTAAGCTCATCCGCTAAAAAATAGGTAAAAGTCCACGTATCCTCATCAAAAAATTGTTTAAAAAACATTTAAATTTATCTCCCTAAAATTTCAAAACCGACATAAAAAACAGCGTTTCACGCTATAATCATAACAAACTAAAAGCAAATCCAATGCCAACAACACATAAAACAGCTAAGTCTTTGATAATATGGTAAAAAAATATTGTTTGTACTTTTATGATTGTTTCTGTAATGTTTCAATGAAACACTAGAGAAACAACTATGCCCCTAACCACACCCACACCGCCTCACAGTCTTTTTGATCAATGGCTCCTACAACACCGCGAAAATCACCTCATTCTCTCTTTATTGAAAGCTTTTGAAGAAAGCCATTTCTTATTGCTTGATAAACAACAAATCATTTTATATAGCAATGCGAATACTTCTCACTTATTACGACTTATCAACAAGCACTTGATAGGCACAATCTGTCCAACTGAGTTATTTAACCCAAGCGCCACTGACAACGAACCCAAAACCATAATTCTTAACAAAACCCCTTTTATCATAGAGACATACTCTCTTCAGTTAGCAACACAACAAAAAATAGGCCATCTACTCGTTTTGTCAGAACACCCCTCAACGCCTGACAACACCTTACCCCATACGGATTTATCTACCGTTGAGATGAATTTCCACGGCATCCTCAGCCAGTCTTCCAAAATGAAACCGGTCTTTCAAATCATAGAAAATGCAGCCAGAACCGATTCAACAGTTCTTGTCCGGGGTGAAAGTGGTTCTGGAAAAGAATTAGTCGCTAAAGCTATACACACCCTGAGTAGCCGCAACAAGCAACCCTTTCTTGCTATTAACTGTGCAGCCTTATCGGCTAATTTACTGGAGAGTGAACTCTTTGGACATGTTAAAGGTGCATTTACCGGAGCTATTAACAACCATACCGGTTTATTTCAACGCGCCCATAAAGGGACATTATTTTTAGATGAAATTGCTGAACTTCCTTTAGAATTGCAAGCCAAACTACTCCGCGTCATTCAAGAACGCACCTTGACTCCTGTGGGTGGAAACCAAAGCGTTACCATTGATGTAAGACTTGTTGCCGCAACGCACCATTCTCTCCGAGAACGCGTCACTCATGGACTCTTTCGCGCCGACCTCATGTATCGTCTACGTGTCGTTCCAATTTTCATACCGTCTCTTAAAGAACGCCGTGAAGATATCCAACTACTACTCTGGCACTTTACCAAACAAAACAACCTGAAGAAATTTCGCATTATCTCTAAAATTTCCCCTAAAGCCATGCAAGCACTACTCAATCACTCTTGGCCCGGTAATATCCGTGAATTACAAAACGTCTTAGAATATGCTTTTGTTGTTGGCCAAGGAAATACGCTTCATTATTCAGAGCTTCCTCCCGAGTTCAAAACAGCCAAAGAAACCCTTTCCCCAGCCCCGAATATACATTTCCCTAACCCATTAACCATTGAGCAAGAACGCACAACGATTCAAAATGCACTCAACCAATACCGAGGAAAAATAAACCCCGCTGCAAAAAGCCTCGGGATGAGTCGCGCCACCTTTTGGCGTAAAAGAAAGCAGCATGACCTATGAATTCAACGCTATTTCTGAAAAACGAGTAATTAATTATTGGCCGGCATGACAATGTTTTTCTCAAAATCATTCTGACACTTGTCACTAAAGAAACAATATCCTCAATATAAGATATTGACTATTGTATAAAAAAACAAACTGAATCGCTTTGATGCTGGCGCTCAGGGTGAACATAAAATTGTGCGTGGGTTTACCCCGATCACTACCTACCCAACACACTGAACTCAAGAATCTCAATTCTCATAAGCGATACTGTCTTTGAATCTGTCTGGTAGGACTACCTTCCATTTTTTTGATTGAATAACGTTGATGAGACGATATTGGGATAGTATCTTGCATTTTCTAACATATAATCCCATCACGCGAAAAAACTATCCTTTGTAACAATCAGGAAACACTAGATAAACGGGCAAAAAAAACCACCCCGCTATAAACGGGATGGTTAAAATTTACATAAAATGTAAAAAAATTCTAATTTAAGAGGAGATCTTAAATATGGTTCTATTTTATGTAAATTATTCACTATTGAAAATGTGGCATGTTGTCGCGCGACAATTTGCCCCACAACGCCTTCACTGTCCCACTTTCTACTACCCTTTAGATTTATTGACGTTAACTATGGGTTTCTTTAGATCATATCCAACCCTTCAGTCTTCGCTCACAATAAATTCGGCAAGGATGATTAGACTCTTGTGCTCCAAAACCATTAACATATAGTTTGTTTACAAAAAACCGTACGTTATTATTTTTCAACAAAATTATCTTAACCTATTCATTTTAAAGCTATTTTATCGATAATATTTTCTAGCCACCTGAGTAAACCGGTTGAAAAATATATTCTGTATCGCTAAAGGAACCAATAACCCACAAATTTATCCCCATTTTTGTGAACAACTCAAACGCAATTAACATCGCCACTGGAGTTATAGGTAAATACATTCCACACCGATTCTGCTCTAGTTTTCGGAATTGGCCCAGCAAATAAAGTTTAATTAATCAACAACTCTCCCGTACTCACCCTGAATATGTCTAGCATTATTGCCCTCTATCTTATTAATGGAATATATCTGATTAGGCGATGCCTCAATAATATGCTTTAACACAAACCAATTCACCGTTTCAGTATAGGGCGGCGTTGTTAATGAGCCCTTGTAATGGTAAAAATGATTTAATTCTTCCTCTAAAGATGCGCTAAAAAGATCATGTAATCGGACTACCCCTTTTTTTATAGCAGCGTGACTGTGTGCCTTTTTCGGTATTTTTCCTAAAAATTCACTAATAAACTTATTTTCCTGACCCATTTTAAATAAAACACCGATCACTAAATAATGCGGATGGTCGCCTTCGTATAAGGGCGCTCGGTAATTAACAATATGCATCTCCATGGGGTAAGTTACGCCATCAACTAAGTGCTCTGAAGGGGTATGAAAGTGCATTTGTTTGAATTCATAGGTCAGACCGTCACTGGTGATTGTGCTTCCCGCTTCGAAATCCAATTGTACGGTATTACCTAAATTTTCAATTTCATTAATAACATCTTCAAAATGCAACGTCACCATGTGACGCCCTAAATCATGCTGCTCCAAGGATAAAATATTAATCGGTGATTGAATTAAGCCATGCTCTAGACCCGGTAATGAATAAAACTCATTGCTTCCAACATCATCAACGACGGAGTCCAATGAGCAACTAATTAGAACAAGGCTGAAAAGAAGATATAATTTACTGCCAATAGATTTTACAATCACCATAACGCTGCCATTAAAAAAACTCAAAGATTATACACTATTATTTATTTCTTGTGCGGTAAGGGTTGCTCTAAGAACTTACAATGAAAAGCAAACAAGCGTTCTTCTAAGGCCACAGACAAGCAAGTCGCAACTCACAATTAAAAATTCCATGTTTGAATAACGTTATAACGCACCCCAGAAGAAACACCAATGGATTCAAGTAAGCAAAAACTTTCAACTTGCCAAGAAATACCATTCACGGGAGCAAAATGTGGTCTGAGCGCACCTTTAGCAATCGTCAGGTGCGCTTGATAAGGTCGACGCTCTACCGAAACACCTAGTTTTTCAACACCTTTTTTAATTTGAGTCACTACATTAAGTAACGCTGCATTGGGTTTTGCATCTGTTAAACAGAGAACCTTTGGCTTTTCCCAGTGTGTTATTTGTCTGAATTGCACAGTAAACGGAGTCGATGTTACCTGCGTCATACTACGACAAATTTCAACCTGCAGCTCAGGTTCAACTAAACCTAGAAACACCAACGTAACATGATAATTTTCAACCGCCACCGGCCTACAATCAATGGGCAATCTTATCGACTGCTCAATGGTTTGCGTTAATGACATCGGTGGACATACTGCTAAAAAGAGTCGCTTTGCCATCGACATAAACCTTAGTTAAAACTCAATGCCCTGTTCGGCCATAATACCCTGATCAAACGCATGTTTTACGGCTTGCATTTCAGAAACCGTATGCGCTACCGTGATTACTTCCTCTGTAGCACCACGCCCAGTTAAAACCAAATGCATCCAAGGCGGTCGTTTAGCGGTAATAAAATCGGCAATTTCCTTGCCGGTGATCCACCCATAACTACTGCAATAATTTATCTCATCAAGGACCACTAAATCAAAAGCCTCAGAGCTTATTTTTTCCTGACTAAACTGCCAAATTTCTTGTGAGGTTTTAATATCTTGCGCCGGATTCTTGGTATCCCAAGTAAAACCATCGC
>JASMBU010000023.1 GCA_030753675.1 Methylococcales bacterium | reverse complement strand
TCAGGTTAATAGCGGCCAGGTTAAGACCGGTTAGATTCGCCTTGCGTCCGGTAGCAATAAGGAGGTGACTGCCTTGTCGGTAACGAGTTTGTTGGCTGTCGTTAGTGAATGTTAGTTTTATGGTTTGTTCAGTCGAGCAAATATGCTCTACCGTACTATTAAGGTAGAGCGTAATGCCTTCGTGGACCAATTGCTGCTGGATAACCGCACTCAGATCAGTGTCTTCATGGGGCAGTAGATGCGGTGTTGAACTAAATAAGCTGACTTGTGTCCCTAAGCGGGCATAACTTTGTGCTAATTCACAGCCCACAGGTCCGGCACCGACGATAAGCAAGTGAGAAAAGGCTTCTGAGGTTGTAAAAATCGTTTCTGTAGTGAAGTACGGTGTTTGTTTAAGTCCTGCAATAGGGGGTATAAACGGTGAGGTTCCAGTTGCCAGTACAAAGTTTTTAGCTCTTATGATTTGGTCGTTTATTTTAAATTCATTGCGATTGACAAATTCCCCCTGACCCAAGATAACCTCAACACCTAATTTTTTAAAACGCTCAGGGCTATCGTGGAGCGCTATTTGTTGGATGACTTTATTGAGATGCGCTGTTATTTGCGCAGGTGTGTCGCAGGGTGCAGTAATATTTTGTTTAAAAAGAGCTGCTCTTTTAGCTAAGTGAATGAGCGTCTTACTAGGAATACATCCTGAATAAAGACAATCTCCGCCTAATGCCTTTTTTTCAATCAGAGCAACTTTAGCGCCGAGTGTAGATGCTCCGGCAGCGGCCGTTAAGCCGGCGGCGCCACCGCCAATGACACATAAATCGTAAGGGAATTTTTTCTTCATGTCTTTTAGCGTAACTTAAGTTGAGAAATTTTCCTGATAATAATTCGGTTTTATTATTAAAACGCGATGCTTTATTTAATAATAAATAGGGACTAGAAATTAATCCCATGGATAGGCTATAATCACGCTTCTTCCAAAGGTAGCACTAAAGCCTCGGTGGCGAAATTGGTAGACGCAAGGGACTTAAAATCCCTCGCCTTCTGGGCGTGCCAGTTCGATTCTGGCCCGAGGCACCATTTAATTTATGAAATTAAGCTAATTAAATGGTTAGCGTGTTGTACTTTTTTCTCTAAATAACCCTATCAAGATTCTTTATCCTTGGATAAAGGGTTATGTCGTTTTTATTTCTATGTGTTTTCTAGGTCGGTTTTTATTACGATTTGATCGTCAGTCAGTATTTATAATTTAGATGTTTGCACTTAACAAAGCTTGGTGTTGTGTAGGAAAAATTATATTATGAAGGAAATATTTTTTGATGATGGGTGATTTATGTACTGGTACCTAGCGGTTTTACAGAAATATGCTGTTTTTAACGGGCGAGCACGTCGTAAAGAGTATTGGTATTTTATTTTATGTAATTTTCTGTTGAGTTTTGCCATTGCATTTGTTGATGCCATGACCGGTAATATTAATGCCGAAACCGGAATGGGCATGTTTAGCATGGTGTATGCCGTTTTGATGTTAGTGCCGAGTATTGCGGTAGGGGTGCGCCGTTTACACGATACCGGGCGTAGCGGTTGGTGGGTCTTGTTGGCTTTAATTCCTGTTCTAGGTAGTTTGGCATTGATTTATTTTTTTGCCATTGATAGTGAGCGTGGTGACAATCAATATGGGAAAAATCCTAAAGAACCTCCGTCAGGCGGATTAATTGTTTGACGGTTACCAAGGAAAGTTGCTCTTGCGTTAGCTTAAGTTGTGCATTTTTTGTTTATTGGGGGAAGTGATATGAAGAAAATAACCAGAAAAGAATTAGATGACGTTGTGGCTAAAATAGTCAAACAGCGAGAAAAAATAGAGCCTTATGTTTCTAAGTATCAACTAGAGATTGCCCCCAAAATAAAAGAGTATGCTGAAAAAGCAGTCACTGAATATCACGAGTATGCTGACAAAGCGGTCACTGAATATCGAGAAAAGGCAGCGCCAAAGATTTTGCAACATAAGAAGGTTATGACGACGCTATTTTATATGTACACCAACACCACTGTTTATAAGTCCAGTAAACAACGATTCAATGGGCAGACAGTGGCGGGGCGAGTAAAACGTTAGTTTTTTAGGTTTTGTGGGTGAAATAAGTAGCCGTTAAATTTCTTGAGCTCAAGACGACTAAAAGAAGGATTAATAAGGGTCATTAACCGGTGCAAAGGAGGTCGTGTTTTAGCACGAATTATGCAGATTTTTTTAGTGTCAGTGGGTCATAAAATGCCGGGCTGGGTTACGCAGGGTTATCAAGAGTATGCGCGGCGATTACCGCGTGAGTGCGAACTGGTGTTAAAAGAAGTTGCGCCTGGAAAACGCTCTAAAAGTTCCAGTATAGAGCGAGTGATTGCAGAAGAAGGCGATAAAATGACGGCTAAAATACCGGTCGGCGCTCATCGTGTAGCACTGGATCTTAAAGGGCGTCCGTGGAGTACCAAAGAGCTGGCCGGTGCGTTGAGTCGGTGGCAGTCCTTGGGGCAGAATATAGCACTATTGGTCGGTGGTCCGGATGGTTTGGCCGAGCCGGTTTTAGCGAGTGCTAACGAGTCTTGGTGTTTATCTAATTTGACTTTCCCTCACCCGTTGGTTCGGGTTGTGGTGGCAGAGCAAATTTATCGTGCTTGGAGTTTATCTAGAAATCACCCTTACCATCGATAATGACTGCTGAAATTATTTTAGCGTCAGCTTCGCCGCGTCGTGGTGAATTATTAGAGCAAATGGGTCTCAAATATAGGGTGCATATTGCCGATATTGATGAGCGTGTTTTGGATGCTGAGTTGCCGGTAGATTACGTGTGTCGAGTGGCCGCTAAAAAATCACAGCAAGTATGGCAAGCGAGTGATAAAAATCTACCGGTATTATCTGCTGATACCAGTGTGGTCTTAAATGGTATGATTATGGGCAAGCCTAAAGACCAGGCTGATGCTGTGGCAATGCTGACGGCATTGTCAGGGTCGACACATCAGGTGTTGACCGCTGTTTCTTTAAGACAGGATCAACATTGGCAGGCATTAAGTTTTTCAGAGGTCACCTTTCGGGGATTGTCGTTACAGGAAATAAATGATTACTGGGCAACTGGTGAGCCGGTTGATAAGGCAGGGGCTTATGCGATTCAAGGGTTAGCTGCAATGTTTGTTGAACGTTGCTCAGGTAGTTATTCAGGCGTTGTCGGGCTACCGCTATTTGAAACTATGAGTCTGTTAGCAAACGTTGGAGTAAAGGTGTTGAAGCAGCATGAGTGAAGAAATTCTAATTAATGTAACGCCCCCAGAAACCCGTGTGGCGGTGATTGAAAACGGTGTGTTGCAAGAAATTGTTATTGAGCGTATGAGCCAACAAGAGCTTTTGGGTAATATTTACATTGGTGAAGTTTGTCGGGTTTTACCGGGGATGGAAGCGGCTTTTGTAGATATTGGGTTATCTAAAGCGGGGTTTTTACATATTGGAGATCTTTGTCAGCGTGATCTTGATGCTAAAGGAACGACCAACATTGAGGATTATTTATATCAGAGCAAGCGTGTGACTGTTCAGGTGATTAAAGATCCTATTGGAAGTAAGGGCGCACGATTAAGTGCAGAAATTTCTATTCCTTCGCGTTATCAGGTCTATATGCCTTATGCACATAACATTGGTATTTCGCAGCGTATTGAGTGCGAGGAAGAGCGAGATCGACTCAGAGCTTGCTTAGAAGCTTTCCAAAGTGAATATGAAACCGGCGGGTTTATTGCAAGAACAGCCGCCGAGGGTGAAGAGGAAAGTGTTTTAGAAGCTGACTTGATGTTCCTAGATAAATTATGGCAGGCGGTTGCAACTAAAATAACAACAGCTAAAAGTAAAACGCTAGTATACCAAGATTCGCCTTTAAGCGTTCGTGCATTGCGTGATTTATACCGTGAAGGGTTGGACCGAGTCAGGGTGGATTCGCGAGAGACACATATAAAATTGGTTCAATTTGCACAAGAATTTGTGCCTGAATTGTTGCCTATTATTGAGCATTATAGTGGCGACCGACCGCTTTTTGATATTTTTCAGGTTGAAGATGAAATTACCCGTGCCCTTGACCGTAAGGTCAGTCTAAAGTCCGGAGGTCATTTGGTGTTTGACCAAACGGAGGCCATGGCTACGGTGGATGTTAATACCGGTGGTTATGTCGGTGGGCGCAATCTCGAAGAGACTATTTTTAAAACGAATCTGGAAGCAACCCAAGCGATAGCACGGCAATTACGGCTCCGGAATTTAGGCGGCATTATCATTATTGATTTTATTGATATGCAAAGTGAGGAACATCGAAGCCAGGTGTTCTTAGCATTAGAGAAAAATTTAGCCAAGGATCATGCCAAAACGCAGATTTCAGAGGTTTCGTCATTAGGGTTGGTTGAAATGACCCGTAAGCGGACTCGGGAAAGTCTAGAGCATATTCTTTGTGAGCCATGCAGTACGTGTAGTGGTCGAGGTGTTTTAAGGACACCAGAAACCATTTGTCTGGAAATTTTCAGGGAAATTTTTCGTGAGGTCAGGCAATACAATGTTCAGCGATTAATGATTCTAGGTTCGAATGATGTGGTGGATAGATTGTTGGATGAAGAAGCGCATATGTTGGCTGAATTAGAATCTTTTTTGGGGGTTCAAGTAAAGTTTAGGGCAGAAGCGAGTTATACACAGGAACAATATGACGTGGTCTTGTTATAGTTTTTTGAACGTGAATTAAAGTGTTAATTTTTCTTAGATAGGCAGGGTTGTTTTTTGAGAGTTGTTTCGACCAGTCAAATGCACACGGTTGTGAATAAAACACGCAGTGTTTTGGTGTGGGCAATCGCTATTTTGGGTGTTTTGTTTTTAGTTATACAACTTTTAACGTTTAATATTGAACCATATAAAGCCTCGTTGGAAGCGGTAGTGGCAGAGGAAGCCGGGGTAGCAATTCGTATTGGGGCGTTACGTTCAGCAACCCGAAGGGGATTGCCTGAGTTAATTCTAGATAGGGTTGAAATAGTATCGGCCGAGAAGCCAAAGTCTTTTTTTACCCTGAAACAAGTGCGGTTAAGGGTAGATTTGTGGCATTTAATTAAGACCCAGAGTTTACTCTCAGCGAGTCGGGTTCAGTTGGTGGGTGCGGAAATTAACGTGACGCGAAATCGCCAAGGTGAACTACAGATTACCGGGTTTGAAGGTCAAGCAGATTCGTCCGTTTGGTTGTCACAAGTTGGTACGGTCGATGTCTTCGAAAGTCAGTTGGTTTTTCAAGACCAGATGCTCGGTGGTCAGGTGCTGAAGTTTAAGGATATTAAGCTTTGGTTGAATAACCGTCAGCCATTAGAGCATGAGATTCGAATGGAATTTGGGTGGCCACGTGATCTGGGCCATAGGGCGACGGTAGCGATCCAATTACAACGGCGTGATTTTTCTTTACAAACCATGACCGGGCGTTTTTACCTTAAGAGTGATCGATTAAATGTTGCAAAAGCAGTGGCGTTAACTGAATTACTTAAGGGTCAAGCGCTTTTTCTTGCAGGCTCGGGGGATGTTGAACTTTGGGGCGACTTTAAACAGAGGGCCTTGACAGGTCTTTCTGGCCGCGTTGATCTTACCCAAGTCAATGTTTTTAACCCGCTTCAGCATCAGGCCTTTCTGAAGTCGTTTGGCAGTTGGTTTCAGTGGCATCGGGATGCCGGCGTTTCTTATTTAGATCTCAGAAAAATGACAGTAGGCAATGGCGGAAGATCGAGGCCGTTGAATAACCTATCAGTCAGCTGGTCTGAAGATGTTCACAATGGCGGTTATCAAATTGGATTGTCGTTGACTAAAATGCCGTTGTCGCTGTTGGCTAAGGTCAGTGATTTTTTAAAGTCTTTAAAACTTCATCCACTACCCCGGTTTAAGAAGTGGGCTTTAACGGGCACCCTACCAGCACTCACGGGTCATTATCACACGCAGTCTAAGGCTTTTACTGTTGATGGGCAGTTGACTGATTTTAGTTTTTTACCGATTGAAAGTTATCCCGGGATCAGTCATTTAACCGGCCGTTTTTCTGGAACGGACCAGGCTATGGTGTTTCATCTTGATGCGAATAATGTTCGCTATTCTGACCGCCATGTATTTGCAAAAGCTTTGGATATTCAATCAATAACCGGTGCGGTTGAGTTACAGTCGACAGCGAAGGGGCGTGTTTTATCCAGTGACGACTTAACCGTGGCGATGGCGCCGGGTGTTTTTCATAATCGATTTCAGTTGCTGATACCAGAAGTCGAAGAAGAGACATCTTTGAGTTTTCAAAGTCAAATTAAAGCCGTTCAAGCCCAAAATATAAGCCCTTACTTGCCGGTCGGTATTTTGGATGCTGATTTGGCAGCTTGGTTGCAGCAAGCATTTTTTGAAGGGGAACTCAAGCAGGCAGATTTTTTATTTCACGGTCGAATCGCTGATTATCCTTTTGTAAAGGGTAACGGTATCTTAGAAGCGCTTTTAGAGGTTCGAGGGTTAGGCTTTCATTATGAGCCGAAATGGCCTGTATTTACCGGTATAGATGCCAATATTTTGTTTTTAAACGATGCCATGATGGGTTCGGCCGACCAATGGTTACTGAACAGCTCAGCGGTATTAAATAGTGAATTTTTTATTCCGTCATTATTGCAGAGTGATCATGTTTGGGTTAAAGGGGAAGTCGTTGGGAAGATTGAAAAAACCTTAGCATTTTTAGCCGCCAGCCCCTTAAAGAGCACGCTAGAACCCGTCGTTGAGAATCTGTCGCTACAAGGGGAAAATCATATTTTTCTGGATATGAAAATTCCGATGGTATTGTCAGCCTCCGCGCATGTTAATGGGTTAGCACGACTTACAAATGTATCCTTAGCAATGTCATCGGCTAATTTTGTGATACAAAATATTTACGGTGAATTGGGGTTTAGCGAGCAAGGGATCTATACGCCCGGTACTCCTATTCAGGGCGAGGCTTTGGGTTTTCCCGTATCTGCTGTGATTGAGGGTTTACCTGATCAGACACGCGTCTTGTTGAAAGGGTATACCGACATTAATCATTTAGATGCTTTTTTTCCGGGTCCACAGTGGTCCTATATTAAGGGTGGTGCAGACTACCAATTAGCTATCCAATTTCCGAACGACCCCGAAGTCGCGACGCAATGGCTGTTATCTTCAGATCTAATTGGGTTGCATGAGCAAATTTCAAAAAATAAAGCACCGCTTGATGCTGATTTTTCAGCATCGGTGCGTGTTGGGGAGGCGTCATTATATGAAGGCCGTGTTCGCTATGGTTCGCAATTAAAGGCCGCCTTGCGTTTTGATGCACAAGCACAACAAGTGCATGGAGCCCATGTCGTCGTCGGAGAAGGGTTACCCACGATGCCGACCGAGTCTGGTTGGGTGGTTGCGGTTAAAAAAGAGCAGATAGACTTAGATCATTGGTTAGGGCTGGTTCGAGAGGACGGGGATCGTCATAACGTAGGGTGGGAGCAACTTAATTTATTCACGGTGGCCGCAGATAGGCTCATCTACAAAGGTGGTGAATTAGCCGATATAGCGTTAACACTTGAACCTAAAGATGGGCAGTTGTCCGGTGATTTTAAGGCGGGCCATACACAAGGCGCATTTCAATGGCCGATTAAGGGTGTCGTTGATGAAACGATTCGTTTAGCGTTAAAAACCTTCGACATGGTAGAAGTTAATGATTTTTATCAACAGTTTGATCGTGGTTCAGACAGTTTTAGAACCTTACCGCGGTTACAATTTACCAGTGAGCAGTTCTTGTGGCGGGGGGTTGATTTGGGTCGATTAAGGCTAACGACAACCACTTTCCCTGATCGGCTGGCGATTAACAAATTAAGTTTAATCTCTAATGACCACGAGTTACGACTCAAAGGGCGATGGTCTTTCTTAGAAAACCAGACCGATCTAGTCGGGCAATTCAAGGGTGATGATTTCGGTGGGTTGTTAACGGAGATGGCGATTACCGATGAATTATTAGGTGCTACAGCAGCGATTGATTTCACTCTAAATTGGGCGGGTCGGCCAACGTCGGTTGCATTGGAAAAGTTGAATGGCTATGTTCGTGGTGTTTTAGGAAAGGGTAGTTTATTGGGTATTGAGCCTGGGATTGGTCGCCTTCTGGGGGCTTTTGATCTTTCTGAATGGCGCCGGCGCCTAGAGCTTGATTTTAGTGATATGTTTGGGAAAGGGTTGGCGTTTAATCAAATGAGCGGCAGTTTTAATGTATTTAAGGGGGTAGGGCAAACGCAAGATTTAGCTATTGACGGTGTTTCTGGCAAAATAGCGGTGATGGGGACAGTCGATTTGGCGCAGAAAAATATTCGTCAAGTGATTACCTTAACGCCTAAAGGCACAGCCTTAATACCATTTGCTGGTACAATTGCGGGCAACGTTGTTGAGCGTATTACTGGAAGTCACCCAGACGAATTAACACAGTTACAGTATTTTATTGAAGGTCCATGGGCGCAACCTGAAGTGATCAGAATTTATGAGAACGATGGGTTGTTGCAGAAGTTTTGGACAGGAATCACTCATTTTGCTGAGGACGATCAATAGTTCTGACGATAACACCATCGCCGTATATTAAAGGATTTAGAGAGTTACTATGATTAAGTTTGCAGCCATTCAGATGGCATCAGGCCCCACCGTTGCAGCTAATTTACTTGAAGCGGATAGCTTAATAGCTGAAGCAGCACAAGCGGGGGCACGTGTGGTCGCCTTGCCAGAAAATTTTGCCATTATGGGGGAATCAGAGTTCGACAAGGTTCATATTCGTGAAGTCGATGGCGTCGGGCCGATACAGGAATTTCTTTCTGAAACGGCAAAAAAGCACGGTGTTTGGGTTGTCGGGGGGACCGCGCCGTTAGTAGCCGATGATGAGCATAAAATAAGGGCGGCGTGTTTGACCTTTAACGATCAAGGCGAGCGGGTTAACCGTTACGATAAGGTTCATTTGTTTGATGTGAGCGTTCTGGGGACCGATGAAGAATACCGTGAATCAAATTCCATTGAACCCGGACACAAAGAACAGGTTGCGGAAAGTCCGTTTGGAACCTTAGGATTCTCCATTTGTTATGATCTGCGGTTTCCGGAGTATTTTCGTCGTCTGGTTCGTCAAGGGGCACAAGTGATTTTTGTACCCTCGGCATTTACCTCTAAAACCGGAGCGGCGCATTGGGAAGTATTGTTGCGGGCACGAGCGATTGAGAACCTGTGTTATATTGTCGCGCCCAATCAAGGGGGTTTTCATACCAATGGACGGCAAACTTATGGGCACAGTATGATTATTGACCCCTGGGGTGGTGTCTTAGATTGTCATAAGGCCGGTAAAGGTATGGCGATTGCCGAAATTGATATTGAACGGTTGAGTCAAACCCGTTCCTCTTTCCCAGTTTTATCGCATCGTAAATTTTATGTCGGTGGAACGCCATGACAGTGAGTGTGTTATCGTTAGCCAAAGAGTCTATTTTGGCACCCGCCAATCTGCTAGAACGCGATATCGATCAAATTATCGGGTGTTTATTGAGTGCTCAGGTTGATGCTGCGGATATTTATTTTCAATCCAGTCGATATGAGTCCTGGGTTTTAGAAGACGGCATCATTAAGCAAGGCACGCATAATAGCGAGCAGGGCGCGGGTGTTCGGGCTATTTCAGGTGAGAAAACAGGGTTTGCCTACAGTGACCAGTTAGCGCTACCGGCTCTTTTGGAGGCCGCTAATAATGTCAAAGCGATTACCCGTCAGGGTCAACAACGACAAATTCAAGTGACATCCGGTTTGAGTGCACCAGCACTTTATTTGCCGGTTGATCCCTTGAGCTCTTTAAACGACCAGGAAAAGGTTGATTTATTACACCGTATCGATCGAGAAACTCGAAAGTTAGATGATCGAATTGAACAGGTTATTGTGAGTTTAATCGGAGCGCATGACAGTATTTTAGTGGCTGATCAAGACGGTCAGTTAACCGGCGATGTGCGGCCTTTAATTCGTATGAATGTCACGGTCATCATTGAAGATGCCGGGCGGCGTGAACAAGGGAGTATGGGCGGTGGTGCTCGCGCTGATTACGGGTATTTTTTGGATGCTGATAAAGGCCTTGAGTACGGTCGTCAGGCGCTTCATCAAGCCCTTATTAATTTGGAAGCGACAGAAGCCCCGGCCGGTGCCATGACGGTGGTCTTGGGCCCAGGATGGCCGGGTATTTTATTGCATGAAGCCATTGGTCATGGTTTAGAGGGTGATTTTAACCGCAAAGGCACTTCAGCCTTTAGTGGTCGTGTCGGTGAGCGCGTCGCTTCAGAATTATGCACCATTGTTGATGACGGTACCTTAGCCGGACGACGGGGGTCTTTAACTGTTGATGACGAAGGGACGCCCACTGAAAATACGGTATTGATTGAGAAGGGAATCTTAAAAGGCTATATGCAAGATAAACTCAATGCACGGTTAATGGGTGTTAAAGCAACCGGTAATGGTCGGCGTGAATCTTATGCGCATTTACCGATGCCGCGTATGACCAATACCTATATGTTGCCCGGACAAAGTGATCCCGGTGAGATTATTGCCTCGGTGGACAAAGGGCTTTACGCCAGTAATTTTGGCGGTGGCCAAGTAGATATCACCTCCGGTAAATTTGTCTTTTCAGCCAGTGAGGCTTATTTGATTGAAAATGGCAAAGTGACCCAGCCGGTTAAAGGCGCCACCTTGATTGGCAATGGTCCCGATGTATTAACCCGAGTGTCGATGGTCGGTAATGATCTTGAATTAGATAGCGGAGTCGGTACCTGTGGTAAGGAGGGTCAAAGTGTTCCGGTGGGGGTGGGGCAGCCGACCATTAAGATTGATTCGTTAACTGTGGGTGGAACCAGTCTTTAATACAGTTTAGGGTAGGGTATTATTTTGCAAAATAAGGAAGAAATAGCGCGCATGGAGACGGTTGTCGCCAACGTGTTGGAAGAAGCTAAAAACCAAGGTGCCAGTGCCGCAGAAGTGGGGTTATCCATTGAAAGCGGTTTGTCGGTGATCTGTCGGCTCGGCGCGGTTGAAACGATTGAACATCACCGTGATCAAGGTTTAGGGATTACGGTTTTTTGGGGCCAGCAGAAAGGCTCAGCCAATGTGACCGATCTGGGTGAAGACTCAATTAAAGACGGCGTCAAAGCCGCTTGTAGTATTGCCCGTTTTTCCGGTGATGACCGTTATGCGGGCTTGCCTGATCCCGATCGGCTAGCGACACAGTTTCCTAATTTAGATGTTTGTCATCCTTGGGCGTTATCAGCCGATCAAGCCATGACCTTGGCGTTAGATTGTGAAACAGTTGCTCGAGAGTTAGACCCTCTCATTACTAATTCGGAAGGGGCAACGGTCAATAGCCATCAAGGGATTAGTGTCTTGGGTAATTCACTGGGTTTTTTAAACGGTTATGAGAGTACGCGGCATTCACTCAGTTGTTCGGTCATCGGTCAACAGGGCGATGATATGCAGCGTGATTATTGGTATACCGTTGCTCGTAACGCCGATGACTTGGATTCATCAAGACATGTGGGCGTAATGGCGGCAGAAAGAGTGGTTCGGCGCTTAGGCGCGCAAAGCTTAAGTTCTCGGCAATGCCCGGTCTTGTATGCCCCTGAAGTGGCGGCGAGTTTGTTAGGGCATTTTGTTGGTGCGATTAGCGGCGGGAGTTTATACCGTAAATCATCGTTCTTATTAGATACTTTAGAAACTCAGGTGTTTCCTGATTTTATCCGGATTCATGAGCAACCTTTTTTACCTAAGGCATTAGGCAGCTCTGCCTACGATGGGGAGGGCGTTGCGGCCTATGCACACGATATTGTAACTGACGGAATTTTAGCCAGTTATGTGCTTAGTAGTTATTCGGCGAGAAAATTAGGGATGGTGACGACCGGCAATGCCGGTGGTGTTCATAATTTAACCATTGAACCCGGCGATCAAGACCAACGTGGGTTATTAGCGACCATGGATACCGGGTTGTTAGTGACAGAATTAATCGGTCAGGGCGTTAATTCAATGACCGGTGATTATTCACGTGGAGCGGCTGGCTTTTGGGTGGAGGGCGGTGTGATTCAATACCCGGTTGAAGAGATTACCATTGCCGGTAATTTAAAAGACATGTATCAAAATATTGTTGCGGTTGGTAATGATGTTGATTTTCGGCGCAATACCCGTACCGGCTCTATTTTAGTCGCTCAAATGACGGTAGCCGGCAGTACCGATTAGTCTTTTGGTGTTTTTTCCCATTGTAACCACATTTTCCAGAGAGCATCTTCAAAACTCATTATAAAATTTGAGGTGTCAAATAACGGTGAGTCTATGATTTGTTGCCTTAAAATACGCCGTAATGAAGCAAGTTGATCAAAATTAGAAGCAAAACTTATTGCTTTAGTGATATACATTTCTTCATCTTTAGAAATCCAATCAGGTAAGCCTGCATGCATTAATATTCCAAGCCCTTGCCGTGATAAAAAACTATTACCACATTTAGTTAATACAGGTACACCCATCCATAAAGCGTCAATGGTGCTAGTTGTGCCTGGGTATGGAAAAGGGTCTAAGGCAATATCAACTTGATGGTAAGCTGCAAAATATTGTTCTTGTGATTCAAAACCTTCAAGAGTTATTCGTTGACTATCAATTCCATGTGCCGAGAATTGTTGCAAGGTATTTTTTTGTACTATTGGTGAATTAAGTTGACTCGCTTTAAGAAATAGTCTGCTGTTAGGAACCGATAAAAGAATTTTGGCCCATATTTCGATTACATGAGTATTCATTTTTTTCAAGTTGTTAAAACAGCCGAAAGTAATATGGCCATTTTTCTGGGCAGGCAGTGAGGATGTGTTGTTTTCAAAAGCCGGTCGATTAAAGCAAAGGTAAGTTTTTGGTAAGCGCCATATTTTTTCTGAGAAATTATTTTCCTTTCCTAGAGGTATTACATTGTTATCTCCAATAATGTAGTCAATTTCTTTTAAGCCAGTTGTGGCGCAATATCCTAACCAACTTAATTGTATTGGAGCAGGTTTCCATGCAAAGATAGGTAGACGATTATGAGCGGTATGGCCAGAGAGATCTATTAAAATATGGATGCCATCGTCATGTATTAAATTCACAGCCTCTCTATCTGCTAAATTGTAAATAGGTTTCCAAGCGGAAAAATAGGGTTTAATGCGTGTAGTTAATGCGTCCGATTGTGGTTGTGTTGTATACGCAGTAAGTTTAATTTTTTTGTAATTAAAGAATTCGAGCATACCTTCCAAAAAGTATCCCACTGGGTGACTGCGTAAATCACCTGAGATTAAACCGATATGCAATTGGTTAATTTCATTAAAATTAAAGTTAAAAGCCTGTTTTTTAGCTAATTTTGTAGCTAGGTGGCCAAATTTGAATGCTT
Organism: Methylococcales bacterium; assembly: GCA_030753675.1. Taxonomy (GTDB): domain Bacteria; phylum Pseudomonadota; class Gammaproteobacteria; order Methylococcales; family Methylomonadaceae; genus OPU3-GD-OMZ. Next base: position 2,838 of record JASMBU010000023.1, on the reverse strand, counting down.
CTGCAACTTTATCCTCAAGGGCATAATCTGTACTGTAATTGAGAGCATTGAGTAGGTTGGTGTGAGCATCCATATAGTCAGGATGTATTTTTAGTGCTATTTTGTAGTGGGTTATGGCATCTAATGAGTGGCCAATATCCATGAAACTTCCAGCTAAGTTATAGTGAGTTTTTGCATGTTTAGGATTGATTGATAAAGCTTTTTTGTAAAAAATGATCGCCTCATCAAAGCGATTAAGATTGTGGCATATCATTCCGAGGTTATTGTATGCCTCAGTATAATCTGGTTTTAACGATATGGCTTTTTGGTAATTCTTTTTAGCGAGCCCTAATTGATTTAAGGCTGTATGCGTCATGCCCAGATTATAAAAAGCATCGTGCAGGTCTGGGTTTAAAGCAATTGCGTATTCAAAATGAATTAATGCTTCAGAATATAGACCTCTCTCATAAAAAACTTCGCCTAAATTGAGTTGGGCTTGAGCATTGTCTGGTCGAAGTGTTAATGATTTTTGATAGTGTTGACAGGCCTTTTCTAATTGACCCAAAGCATTAAAAGTAATTCCTAAATTAAAATGAGCGTTTGCATGGTTTGGATTAAGTGTAAGTGTTTTTTGAAAGCTGTTGATGGCGTCAGTTGTTTGCCCTAACGCAAAGTAAATAATACCGAGATCATGATACGCATCAGTATAGTCGGATTTTAAAAAGATTGCTTTTTGGTAGCTTGATATAGACTTTTTAAGATGTCCCAGTTCTTTGAAGGCATTGCCGAGATTCTTGTGAGTAGTGGGGTTTTGTGGGTTGGTTTTAATTGAGTTTTGGAAAAGTTTAGTGGCTTTTCTAAAGTCTCCTTTTTGCCCCATAAGAATGCCTAAAAAATTATTTGCAGTAGCATTCTTAGGGTCTATTTTGAGGACTTGTCGGTAGGTTTTTTCAGCTGATTCGAAATCGCTAGTTTGATGATGTTGAACAGCTTGATCAAGAGCCTTAGAAATTGATTGAGGAAGATGGGTGTTTTTTTTAGCCATTTTTTATTCTTTAGAGCATCTATAGTTCAAATTTTTTATTTGACACTAGCAGACCTTTTGGTTGAAGTCTATTGTGTTAGTTGATTTAGAACTGTCTATAAAATGGGGCTTTCTCAGTTAGTTGTTTTTTGATAAAGGTATAGTAATCGGTGATGGTAATTTTAAGTAAGTTGTTATTGTGAGCAATTTGAGGCTTTTAAGAGTTTATTGATAAGAGTTGGTCCCTTATAGATGAGGCCGCTGTAGAGTTGTACTAAGGCCGCGCCGGCGGCGTGTTTTTCCTCAGCATCGGCGACGGTTAAAATACCGCCCGCTGCAATCACTGGAATTTTCCCGGCCAGTTGTTGGTTGAGGCGTGTAATCACCGTGGTGGCAAGGTCTCGGACTGGGCCGCCGCTTAAACCGCCCGCCTCGTGAGCGGCTGGGTGTCCTGCAACGGCGGTACGGCTGAGTGTGGTATTGGTAGCAATCACGCCGTCGAGTTTAAATTCAAGTAGCAATGCCGCAATATGGTCAATTTCTTCAGTCGATAAATCCGGCGCAATTTTTAACACCAAAGGAACGTATTTTTTATGCTTGAGGTTAAGGGCTTGTTGTTCTTTGGACAATGCGGCAAGGAGCTGTCTGATGTCATCGCCTTGCTGGAGTTGCCGTAAGTTCTGGGTGTTCGGAGAGGAAATATTAACCGTCACATAACTGGCGTACGGGTACACTTTTTTTAAGCAAATGAGGTAATCATCAGCGGCGCTTTCAATCGGGGTGTCGGCATTTTTGCCGATATTAATTCCGATAATCCCTTTAAACTGTGCTTTTTTAACATTTTCAACCAACCGGTCTACGCCTAAGTTATTAAAGCCCATGCGGTTGATAATGGCTTCGTGTTCAACGAGGCGAAATAAACGAGGCTTGGGGTTCCCGGGTTGTGGGCGCGGAGTCACCGTACCAATTTCAATGAAACCAAACCCTAAAGCAGCCAGTGACTCGATATGGGCGCCATTTTTATCTAGTCCTGCAGCCAGTCCAACGGTATTTTTAAAACTCAGCCCCATGACGGTTGAGGGGGGCGTTTTGACGGTCGGAAAGATTATTGTGGTGAGTTTAAAAAAATGCAGCCAGTCCAGTAGCGTGAGGGTGAAAGTATGGGCTGTTTCAGGGTCTAGTTTAAACAGCAGCGGTCTAACTAAAGCGTATAAGTTCATAGGGTTTGTGCGTTAAGTTGATAGGGGCTGGGGTCAACGAGCGGGGTACGTTGACAAATTAAATCGGTTAACAAGCGCGCCGATGCCGGCGCCATGATCAGGCCGCTACGGCCATGACCGCAGTTGATGCTCAGATTGTTAAGGGTTGGGTGTAAGCCAATAATGGGAATGCCATTGGGAGAACCCGGTCGAAGGCCGGCCCAGTGGTGGGTGATCGGGTATGGACTTAAGTCCGGTAGTAAATTTAAAGCAAAGTCCGTTAAGGATTGTTTGGCTTGTGCGGTGGTGGTTTTGTCAAAATCCATTTTCTCGACGGTGCTGCCGGCCAGTATTTTGCCGTCTTTGCGCGGTATTAAGTAGCGATCGCCGGCTAAAATCATCGGTTCTAAAAGGCCTTGTGGGCTATCAAAAACAAGCATTTGGCCTTTAAGGGGTTGGACATTGAGTGTGCTCGCATGGGCGCTGGGCTGAAGGTTTTGCCACAGTTGGCCCGACCAGGCGCCGGTGGTTAAGGTGAGATGATTAACCGGTAAGGTGCCTTGGGAGGTGGCAAGGGCGGTAATCTGATTATTTTTACAGCACACACCTTGCAACTCACAATCTTCGAGTAAGGTC
>JASMBU010000022.1 GCA_030753675.1 Methylococcales bacterium | reverse complement strand
CAGTACCGGTTAGTGCTTCAAGAGCACCTGCGTGATCGCTTGCCGTTGCAACGCCGCTTGCTGCTAAAAAGCAACCTGCGATTGCGGAGGTAAGTAGTTGTTTTTTCATTTGCTCCCCCTCGGAGTATTTTTAAAAAGTTATTCTCAAAGAACCATAAAAATTTAAATTTTTGGTTTTGTCGACTATAGCAGTAATTTTTCAATTAAAAAAGGTTTATGTCAAAAAAATGTCACAACCGTTGTTTTGTTACAACAAGCAGTGTTGGCCTAGGTTTATAGGGGGAGCGTGGGGTGGCAAGCGGTGGGATGCTTCAGCATGTTGCGTGGGCGCACCAAAAAGAGGCATTCAGGGTATTTTTGATCCATTGAAGTGCGTTTAGGCGATTGTATGCGGGTAAAACGGCGGTGTTACCGGTTCACAAATTTATTAAGTGTTTGAAAAATAGGTATTTTTTAAGTATCGATCTACCTTGGCAAGGTAAATGCATAGATTAATTTGAGTCTAACTACTTTGGAGATTTAAATGAAATTGATTACAGCAATAATAAAGCCCTTTAAATTAGATGATGTTCGTGAGGCATTATCTGAAGTTGGGGTCGCAGGGGTAACAGTGACAGAAGTGAAAGGCTTCGGGCGTCAAAAGGGACATACAGAGCTCTATAGAGGTGCGGAATATGTGGTCGACTTTTTGCCGAAAGTCAAGATTGAAGCCGCCGTGGGAGATGATTTAGTAGACGGCGCTGTCAGTGCTATTTCGCAAGCAGCGAATACCGGAAAAATTGGTGATGGTAAGATTTTTGTGAGTCCGCTTGAGCAAGTGGTGCGTATACGAACCGGTGAAACAGGCGAAGAAGCGCTGTAATCAGATTTAATAACTTTAAGTGAAGAGGTATTTATTGTGGAACAAGTAATTGAATTAAGTTATGCCCTAGACACGTTTTATTTTTTAGTGATGGGTGCATTTGTAATGTGGATGGCAGCTGGTTTTTCTATGCTGGAGGCCGGTTTGGTACGTGCTAAAAACACGACAGAAATTTTAACCAAGAACGTCTGTTTATTTGCTATTGCCTGTACGATGTATATGTTATGCGGTTATAACATTATGTATCCGGGTGAAGCAGTTAATAGTTTCTGGCCGGGTGTGAGTTTCTTATTAGGCGGTGATAATGCTGCAGCCGATGTGATCGCGAGTAATGGGGATACCTATTATTCTGGCATGTCAGATTTCTTCTTTCAGGTTGTTTTTGTTGCTACCGCGATGTCTATAGTTTCTGGTGCCGTGGCTGAGCGTATGAAGCTCTGGTCATTTCTGATTTTTTGTGTTGTTTTAACCGGTTTTATTTATCCGCTACAAGGGTACTGGAAATGGGGCGGTGGTTTCTTAGATGCGCTAGGTTTTCTTGATTTTGCAGGCTCAGGTGTGGTGCATTTATGTGGTGGAGCTGCCGCGTTGGCGGGTGTCATGTTGTTAGGGCCGCGTTTAGGAAAGTACGGTAAAAATGGTGAAATACACCCGATTCCGGGTGCTAATTTGCCGCTAGCAACCTTAGGAACATTCATTTTATGGTTGGGATGGTTTGGATTTAATGGCGGTTCAGAACTTAAAGTAACGGATGTTGCTGAAGCCAATGCGGTCGCATTAGTTTTTGTTAATACTAATGCAGCGGCAGCAGGCGGTGTTCTTGGGGCGCTTATTACGTCACAATTATTATTTGGTAAAGCGGATTTAACTATGGTGCTTAACGGTGCTTTAGCAGGATTGGTTGCGATTACTGCAGAGCCTTTAACACCCACACCGTTACTGGCAACCGGTATTGGTCTGGTTGGCGGTATATTAGTCGTTTTCTCCATTATCAATTTGGATAAACTTAAAATTGATGATCCTGTCGGCGCGATTTCAGTGCACGGTGTTGTGGGTATGTGGGGGCTGTTGGCGGTATGTCTCTCTAACGACGATGCGACTTTGAAAGCGCAGCTGATTGGTTTGGGTACTATTTTAGGCTTCGTATTCGTGAGTAGTTTGATTGTTTGGGCTGCTATCAAGGCTATGGTGGGTATTCGGGTCTCTGAAGAGGAAGAGCATCAAGGCTGTGATTATTCGGAATGTGGTTTGGAAGCCTATCCGGAATTTACCGATTCGGGTAAATCGTAATAAGGTCTTTTGAAGATGTAAAAACGGGCGCTTTAGGCGCCCGTTTTTTTTTGCTTATTAAAAGTTAATGCTATTTGAGGAGTCGTGTGTACCCGCTATCGAGGGTCTTATTATGGGGTGGAAAGGAAGTAGCCTAGAATTAAATTGCTGATCAACAAGGTGGTGGCAATTGTTTTCCAAAAGATTAGTGGGTTGCGTTCGATAAGAGGGGAGCTTTTAGGGCTTACCAGAAATTGAGCATTGGGGTGAGACAGGTCATAAATAAATTCAGAGAGGTCTTTATAGCGTATTTGTGGGTTAATGGCCGTTGCTTTTCTAAGTGCGCCGTCTATCCATGTCGGAATCATCGGGTTGTGATGAAAACTGGAAACATAGTTAAGTTTTGATAAATTCATTTTATTCGGTTTTTCAGGCATGTCTTTCCCAAAAGGGAGGCTTCCTGTTAGCATTTCGTAAGTGATCACGCCCAAAGAATAAAGGTCTGAATTCACAGCACCTCGGTGATTTAAATGATATTCAGGTGCGGTGTAGTTTAGTGTGCCCAGAATATTATTTTCTTTATGTAGTTCCAGCGGTGTTATTTCTTCAATACCGGCAATTTTAACCGAACCAAAATCAATTATTTTGACGGCTCCGGTGTTGTCAATCATGATGTTTTCAGGCTTCAAGTCTTGGTGAAGCATTTCCATGTGGTGCATAGCATACAGGCCATGGGTTATTTGCTTAATGATTTGAATGACCTCTTCAATAGTAGGTTTTGGGTGCTTTGTGATCCAATCACGTAACGTCATACCCTCTAAGAACTCAGTCACATAATAGATGCAGCTTTTAGGTCGATCGGACTCTAGTATGGTGAGTAGATTTTTATGATTAACCCGTTTACCAGCCCATTCTTCATGGAGAAAATGTTCGATATAGTGCGGGTCATCGTCATAAAGAATAGAAGGTGATTTTAAGATAACCCGAGTGTCTGTTAATGTGTCGTAGGCTTGATAAATTTGGGTGCGTTTATTGGCGTGTAATTCTTTTTCAATGCGATAGCTGTCAAGAATCATGCCTGGGTCAAGAAAAGGGGGGAAGGGCAGGTTTTTGTGTTGTTTTAAGATTTCGTCTTTGGCAACGGTTGGCAGTGAATCAATGCGTAGGATCTGACAGGTTAAATTATCATCGCTGTGATTGGCGTTGGCTGTTTTAATCAGTTGGTTGGCAGCCTCTTGTGGGGTGTTGTGTTTATTGACGATCTTTTTAATCGTTTTGTCATTAATAAAGTCATGTACCCCATCGGTCGTCAGAATAAAGATGTCGTCTTTCAGTAGCGTAGTGGTGCGGTGGTCAACCTCTAATCGGGGTTCAATGCCCATCGCTCGGTTGAGATAATTTTTTTCTTCTGAAACCCAGACCCGATGGTCGCGAGTCAGTTGTTCTAGCGTGTTGTCGCGTAGGCGATAAATGCGTGAATCTCCGATGTGAAAAATATGGGCGGTATTCGATTTAAGAATGAGAATGCTTAGGGTGCTGACCATGCCTTTGCTGGATTGGTATTTCGATTGCCCTTGGCTGTAGAGCCAGGTGTTGGTGGCCGACAAGATTTGTTGGCAAGACTTTATCACTGACCAGCTTTCAGGGGTGCTGTAGTAATCACTTAAGAAACCAATGACACAGGCGTGGCTGGCCTTTTTGCCGGCATCACTGCCGCTCATGCCATCGGCAATAACGGCGCTGGCACCTTTGAGTGTTAATTGAGGTTCTGCCGGTTCCGCATAGCCATAAAAATCTTCATTATCGGCTTTGGTGCCTGCGTCGCTGTGTTGGCCAATGGTAATTTTAAGGGGCGTTGTTTTCATCGTAAGTATTTACTAAAGGACATCTGAAGTGATTATAAATAGTAAGAGTCCGTTTAATAGCACTATTTTTTTTTGCTCTCTGAAATAGTAATCATATGAACCGTGCCATCAGGCATGATTTCGGTCATTTGTCCTTTGGGTTCTTTGAGAACGAGGGCAATGAGAATGAATGTTAACAAGCCCACGGCGCCAATGGCCAGAAAGAAAGTGTTTGGAGCAACAATTGAAAGCACAATTAAAAACAGAACGCCGCCAATGTTGCCAAAGGCACCGGTCATGCCGGCGATTTGTCCGGTCATTCGGCGTTGGATGAGCGGTACCATGGCGAAAATAGCCCCCGACCCGCTTTGGGAGAAAAGGCCGCCAATAATAGTTCCGGTAACGAAAACCCACAGTGGCCAATCGGTGGTAAATTGCCCAAGGCCCAAGAAAGTAACAGAAACACCGACGGTTGCAATGATGAGTGTTATTTTTCGACCAATCTTATCGCTTAGCCAGCCCCCTGCTGGGCGAGCAAAAAGGTTGATCACCGGATAAGTGCCGGCTAAAAGGCCTGCTGTAATAGGCTCAACGTGGAAGTTATCAACATAAAATAAAGGCAGCATTGAGACGACAGCGAGTTCAGTGCCAAAAGTGAGTAAGTAGCAAAAGTTTAGCGTGGCGACCTGGCTGAATGAGTAGCATTGATGTTCGGGTGGGGCGGTGTGGAAAAGGGATTTGTTGATTTGGATAACCTTAAATGTTTGATAACAGTAGATTAGGGCCAGTAATCCGTAGGCGCTGTAGGCGGTTACCGGAGATAGCCAATGCATTTTATCGGCAAGTTTCCAGATAATGGCTGCTAAGGTTAAGTACAGAGGAAGGTTCATCAAGGCATAGAGCAATAGATCCTTTTTGCTGCTGACTTCCATGCCACCGGTTTTTTTGGGGCGGAAATAAGTCGAGCCTTTGGGGGTATTGGAAACACTGAAGAAATATATAATGCCATACAAAATAGCCATACTACCGGTGGTAGCAATCGCATAACGCCAGCCGTCAACGCCGCCAAAATACAGTGTTAAGGCGGGTAACATGAGGGCGGCACCGGCAGAGCCAAAATTTCCCCAGCCGCCGTAGATACCTTGGGCAATTCCGGTTTGTCGGGCCGGAAACCATTCTGAGATCATGCGGATTCCGACTACAAAGCCGGCGCCAACAAATCCTAGAAAGAAACGGATAATAGCCAGTTGTTGGTAGTTTTGTGCACAAGCAAAGCCGATGGAGACGATTCCGCCTACAATAAGGATGCTAGAGAATAATTGCTTAGGGCCGTATTTATCGACCAAGATGCCGACAATAATGCGCGCTGGAATGGTGAAGGCAACATTTAGGATCAGCAGGACTTTGATCTCTTGATCAGTGATACTCATGCTGTCTCGAATAAAGGCTAAAAGGGGCGCGTGAGAGAACCAAACCATAAAGCTTAAAAAGAAGGCAAACCAGGTGAGGTGCAAGGTTTTTATTTTAGGATCACGAAATCTAAATAAATTGAATGGTTGGTCAGACATGCTTTTCCTTTGATTAGAGGTCTTTGATCATTAGAATAAAAGCAACAATCACGCCAATTAATATGTTTTCTCATTAATCAGTGGCTTGCTTTGACATATTGACCAACGGCAGGCTGGGGATTGACCCAAAAACGAGCTTAATGATGTTTTTTTGGTGCGGTCGTTGCCGATATTTTTTTTGTAAAAAAGAACATTTAGAGACTGCCAGCGCCGTTGGCAGTCTCTAACTATCAGTTGACGTATCGGTTCGATTTCCGATAAAAAGCTTTATTGTCGGTTTCGGTGTCAGTATCGCGGTATGGTTTTCATCTAGCGTGATATTTAACGACTGTTTGAAAGGGCTATTTTTTACTTAATCTTTAGAAATATCAATGATATGTACCGTGCCATCGGGCATGACTTCAGCCATTTGTCCTTTAGGTTCTTTAAGAATAAGGGTGATGAGCATTAAAGTGGTTACGCCCATGGCGCCAATAACCATAAAGAACGTCCCCGGTGTGACAAAGGATAAAACAGTTAAAAACATGACGCCGCCAATATTACCAAAGGCACCGGTCATGCCGGCGATTTGTCCGGTCATTCGGCGTTGAATTAAGGGGACCATCGCGTAAACGGCACCAGATCCGCCTTTAGAGAAAATGCCGCCAATAATGGTTCCTGCAACGACAACCCAAAGCGGCCAGTCAGAAGTAAATTGTCCAAGGCTTAAGAATGTAGCGGAAATACCTAGGGTGGCGATAACGAGGGTAATTTTTCGGCCCATTTTATCGCTCAACCAGCCTCCGGCGGGGCGCGCAAAGAGATTGATTACCGGGTAAATTCCGGCTAATAAGCCGGCCAAAATAGGGTCAAGATCAAAATGATCGACATAAAATAACGGTAGCATGGAGACCACAGCCAGTTCGGTACCAAATGTTAATAGGTAGCAAAGGTTTAGGATTGCAACTTGGCTGAATGCGTAACGTAATAGTTCTGGGGGCTGCTCTGTGAGTATGAGCTTGTTGACCTGAATGACTTTCCAAGTTTGATAGAGGTAGAGAATCGTCAAAAGCCCGTAGCCACAGTAGGCGGCCAGAGGGGGGAGCCAGTGCATTTTATCCGTCAGTTTCCAGATCAGTACGGCCAAGGTTAAATACATGGGTAGATTCATAAGGAGGTATAACAACAGGTCTTTTTTACTACTGACTTCCATAGCGCCGGTTTTTTTAGGGCGGAAATAAGTGGATCCTTTGGGTGTGTTGGAAACGCTGAAGTAGTAAATAATGCCGTATAAAATGGCTATGCAACCGGTTGTGGCAATCGCATAACGCCAGCCGTCAGCGCCACCAAAATACAGTGTTAAGGCCGGTAATATGAGGGCGGCGCCAGCAGAACCGAAGTTGCCCCAGCCACCGTAGATACCTTGGGCAATCCCGGTTTGTCGGGCCGGAAACCATTCTGAGATCATGCGGATTCCGACCACAAAGCCGGCGCCGATAAATCCCAGGAAGAAACGAATAATGGCCAGTTGTTGGTAGGTTTGAGCACAAGCAAAGCCGATGGAGACCAGCCCGCCTAAAATAAGGATGCTGGAGAATAATTGCTTAGGGCCGTATTTATCGACCAAGATGCCGACAATAATACGCGCTGGTATAGTGAAGGCAACATTGAGGATCAACAGGACTTTGATTTCTTGATCACTGAGTCCCATGCTGTCTCGAATAAAAGCGAGTAGCGGGGCGTGTGAGAACCAAACCATAAAGCTGATAAAAAAGGCAAACCAAGTGAGGTGTAAGGTTTTTATTTTAGGGTCACTAATTTTAAACAAATTGAATTGTGCGTTGGACATGAATGCTCTTGAGTACGGTTAAAAATATAAATAAAGCAACAAGTGTGCCATTTTTTAATCGCTCTGTGTGCTGTGAACGGGCCGGTTTTTGTTTTTTGGGTGTGATGTTCTTGATAAACAGCTGGGCAATGCGGTGAATGAAGCTGGTGGAATTGGAGAGGTTTCTGAGGCAGTGGCGGTTGTGTGGGTTTGCGCGGGGAATGTTTTGAGAAAAGAAGGGAAGCAAAGTCGTTTAAAAAACTGAAGGAGCCTTAGCTTTCAATACCCTAAACGACTTTAACCATCTCACTGAGCAGTATAGATTACCTTGCGATAAGTTTAAATAGCGTGTTTATTTTAAAGTAAGTAAACTATTAGTTTATATTTTTTCAGGGTTTAGTTATGGACAAATTTATCTGCATTCACGTGTTTTGTCGTATTGTTGAGTTAGGTAGTTTTATCGCAGTTGCACGAGAACGTAAGCTTTCGGCAATGATGATCAGCAAATATATTGCCCAGTTAGAGCGCGAGTTGGGCGTGAGTTTATTAAATAGAACCACGCGTCAGATAAGTTTAACGGAAGCGGGAGAACGGTTTTACCGTCAAAGTAAGTCTATTATGGAGGACTTATCCAGTCTGGAGGAGCAAACGCGAAACCTCGGGAAGACAGTAAAAGGAATGCTTCGTCTCGTTGCGCCGATTGATTTTGGTAGTTCTCAGTTAATGCCTATTATTGTGGCCTATCAAGCTACTTATCCTGACGTTAAAGTGGCTTTAACCTTGGATAACGGGATGGTTAATTTAGCTGGGGGTAATTTTGATTGTGCCATTCGCGTCACAGATATTCCAGAGCCTAGTTTAGTGGCTCGGAAAATTACTGAGACCCCATTGTGTTTATATGCTTCATCAGACTATTTAAATAAACACGGTCGGCCGCAAACGATAGATGACTTAAAGCAGCATCAATGTCTGCATTATCTGGATACACCACACGGTGACTATTGGTTCTTTAAACAGGGAAGGGCGGTTAGAAAGTTGCGCGTAGAATGGGTTTTGGCGTGTAATAATAGCCGCGCTTTGAGTGAGGCGGTAACGTTAGGTTTGGGTATTGTTCAGGCGCCTGAGTTGTTTTTTAGGCATTTAATCGATTCTGTAGAGGTTGAAGAGGTTTTACCGAACATGCGGCCTGATTCTATTCCTATTTATGCAAGCTATATGCAACGTAAATTTATCCCCAGTAAGTTATCGACGTTTGTTAATTTTTTGGTTGATTATTTTCAATCAACGCTGCAACGTGCGGGCTAGATAGGGTCTTTAAAAAGGCAGTGAGCTGGTTTATTTCATCGGGTTTCAAAGACAGGGGTTGAATAAGGGGTGAGAGGTTAGAGTTGGTTATTCCGCCGTTATTGTAAAAATGAATGACTTGTTCTAACGAGTTGATGCTGCCGTTGTGCATATAGGGTTTTGTCAGTGCGATATTTCTAAGTGTGGGTGTTTTGTAACGCCCGCGATCGGTAGGGTTACCGGTGATTTCAAAGCGCCCAAGGTCACGTTTTTTTAAGTCCGGTGTGTTGGCTTTATGGCTACGAGTGCCTATGCCGGTATTATGAAAATCTTGGTCGGTTAGAAGGGCGGTTTTCTGATTAATGGTGTGGCAGCGGATGCAGTTTGCTTTGCCGGTAAAGAGGGAGAACCCTTTTTTAGCCGTTTGATTGATCGCCTCTTCTTGATGCCCGTAATACCATCGATCAAAAGGAGAGTTACCGGCTATTAATGTTCTTTCAAAGCTGGCAATCGCTTGGGCAAGTGTTGTTTTTGAAGGGGCTGTCTTGAAAGCTTTGTTAAAGGCTTGTCGGTACTGAGGAATTAGATTGATTTTAGCCATCACAACAGTGGGGCTGGTGTTAGCCATTTCACGGTGATTTAACAGAGGCCCCCAGGCTTGATCTTCGAGTGATTGGGCGCGACCATCATGAAACAGAGGAGCTAAGTAGCCGACATTAAGCAAGGTCGGGGCGTTGCGTCTTCCTTTGCGGCGTTGATAGCCGGTGGGTGTGGTTACGAAATTATTGCTAAATCCCTGGTTTGGAATGTGGCACATGGCGCAAGACAGTGTATTGTCACGTGATAGGCGCCGATCAAAAAAAAGCATCTGACCCAGTGCTATTTTTTCAGTTGTGAGGGGGTTGTTGTCTGGTATGGCAAGTTGTGGGAGTCCGAGGTGGGGTTCGATGACAACGGGCTTGCCGTTAGCCGGCAAGGGCGTCGTTGAAAGTAGTAATCCAATAAGCCAAAGAGCGATCATGTGTCGGTGGTCTCGATGTGGTTGTCTTTTCTATTTTAAGCAAGAATGAAGGGGGCGTGTAGCAAAAGATACGAATAAGGTGCGCTACGGGTGTGCGCTGTAGAAGTGCGTGGGCCATAATGGTGCGTGCGGTTATTTTTGCTACCCGGATAGGGTGGATTGGATGATGACATTAATTCACCCTGTGGCTGACCGTTGTGTGCTAATTGGTTGTTTTAGTGAAGGTTAGGTATTCCTATCGGCTACGGCGATCAAGCGTTATTATAGTTTTGGCATGTATTATGCTTTATTTAAGAAAAGATGGTCTTTAAATTTTCTTATGCGGGGTTTGAATGGGTGTTAAAAAAACACTGGTAGTAATTGGTAATGGCATGGTGGGTCAGAATTTTCTAGAAACATTGGTCGCCAGTTCGGCTTATGCTGATTATCAAGTGGTTACTTTTTGTGAAGAACCGCGTGTTGCTTATGACAGGGTGCACTTGTCTGAGTATTTCTCAGGGAAATCGGCAGACGATTTGTCGTTGGTTGAACGTGGTTTTTTTGAAAATAATAATATCACCTTACATCTAGGCGATCGTGCGGTGCGAATAGATCGTGACAAAAAACAGGTGCTTTCACAAAAGGGTGAACGCATAGCCTACGATAAAGTCGTCATCGCATCAGGTTCTTATCCTTTTGTTCCTCCAATGCCAGGTCATGATCGTGATGGTTGTTTGGTTTACCGAACCATTGAAGATTTAGAAGCGATAACGGGTGCTGCGAAAAAGGCAAAAACAGGGGTAGTGGTTGGCGGCGGTCTGTTAGGTCTTGAGGCGGCTAAGGCACTTACTGATTTAGGTCTAGATACCCATGTGGTTGAATTTGCTCCTCGGTTGATGGCGGTACAACTTGATGAGGGTGGTGCGGCAATGCTCAGAAGTAAAATTGAAGCATTGGGCGTCATGATTCACACCAGTAAAAACACCCAGAAGATTGTTGATGGTGATCAGGCGATTCATAAAATGTGTTTTGCTGATGGTGAAGAGCTAGAAACGGACATCGTCCTTTTTTCGGCAGGAATTAGGCCGCGGGATGATATTGCCCGAGAGAGTTTCTTAGAAGTGGGTCAGCGAGGGGGCATTGTGATTGATAATCAATGTTTGACTTCAGATTCTGATATTTATGCAATCGGTGAATGTGCGCTTTGGAACAATCAGATTTTTGGGTTAGTGGCGCCGGGTTACCAAATGGCACGTACTGTGGTGGCTCATTTGGAAGAAAAAGAGGCTGCTTTTTTGGGTTCTGACATGAGTACAAAACTTAAATTAATGGGTGTTGATGTCGCCAGTATTGGTGATGCACACGCCAAGACACAAGGTGCTTTGGTTTATACCTACCAAGATGGTTCCAGTGAGATTTATAAGCGCATCGTCGTGAGTGAAGATAAAAAGAGTTTATTGGGCGCCGTTCTGGTGGGTGATTCAGCCGGTTACGGAACGCTATTGCAATATTGTTTAAATGGTATTGAATTACCTGAAAATCCAGATGCGCTGATACTCCCGAGTCGTTCTGATGAGTCGGTGGGTTTAGGGCCTGACGCTTTGCCAAGCACCGCGCAAATTTGTTCCTGTCATGATGTGAGTAAAGGACAGGTCTGTGAAGCCATTACTGCGGGCTGTCAGGATATGGGGGCATTAAAATCTGAAACGAAAGCCGCTACCGGTTGTGGTGGGTGTACGGCTTTGTTGAAATCAGTACTGGATTGTGAGTTGGATAAATTAGGTTTTGAAGTTAATACCGATATTTGTGAGCACTTTTCCCATACCCGGCAAGATTTGTATAACTTGGTGATGGTTGATGAAATTAAAACTTTTGATGAACTATTAACGAGTCATGGTCGTGGGCGAGGCTGTGAAGTTTGCCGGCAGGCGGTAGGGTCTATTTTAGCTTCCTATTGGAATGAGTATGTTTTAGAAAAGCAACACTTAGGCGTTCAAGATACCAACGATGTGTATCTGGCTAATATGCAAAAAGACGGTACGTATTCAATCGTACCGCGCGTTACCGGTGGAGAAATTACCCCAGATATGTTGATTGCTTTAGGTGAAGTCGGTAAAGCATATGGTTTGTATACCAAAATTACCGGCGGTCAGCGGGTTGACTTATTTGGTGCACAAATTAATCAATTGCCCGCTATTTGGAATGAGTTGATTGCAGTGGGTTTTGAAAGTGGCCATGCTTATGGAAAGTCATTGCGTACTGTTAAGTCTTGTGTGGGAAGCACTTGGTGTCGGTTTGGTCTAGATGATAGTGTGGGTCTTGCGATTGAATTAGAAAATCGTTACAAAGGTCTTCGGGCTCCACATAAAATTAAAATGGCAGTTTCCGGTTGTACACGGGAATGTGCCGAAGCGCAAAGTAAGGATATTGGCGTTATCGCTACGGAGCATGGCTGGAATTTATACGTTTGCGGTAATGGGGGTATGAAACCACGGCACGCTGATTTATTTGCGACTAATTTAGATAAAGAAACCTTGATCAAATATATAGACCGGGTGCTAACTTTTTATGTGCGTACCGCTGACCGTTTGCAGCGTACGTCGGTCTGGATGGAAAATATGGAAGGGGGTTTAGATTATTTGAAATCAGTTGTGATTGAGGATCGATTAAATAGTTGTGAGCAATTAGAGCAACAAATGGAATACGTCATTGAGACCTATCAGTGCGAGTGGAAAACCACCTTAGAGAATCCAGAACATCAAAAACGTTTTAGACATTTTGTGAATAGTGAACAGTCAGATGAACGTGTGGTCTTTGTTGAAGAGCGTGGTCAGGTGAGACCCGCTAATGAGCAAGAGCGTGAGCAGTTGGTGGTCATGCAGCCGATGGAGGATGCGTAAATGACTCAGTGGATAGATATTTGTAGCGTTGATGATTTGCAGCCTAATTCTGGAGTTTGTGCCTTAGTGAATAACCAACAGGTGGCGATCTTTTATTTTCCCAATGAAGATAAAATATATGCGATTGGTAACTATGATCCCATTGGCAAAGCCAATGTTTTATCGCGCGGTATGGTCGGGGATATTAACGGTGAGCCAGTAGTCGCCTCGCCACTTTTTAAGCAACACTTTAGTCTACAGTCAGGGCGTTGCTTAGAGCAAGATGAACAAGTACCTTGTTATTCTGTACGGGTGCATGATGACAGGATTGAATTGGCGGAAAAAAATTAAAGAGGTTCATTATGAAGTGTAATTTTTATATTACAGATGTTTTTACCAAGCAGGCATTTGGTGGCGCTCAGGTAGCGGTGTTTCCGGATGCCAGTGGCTTAGAAAAAGGCCAAATGGCAATTATGGCAAAGGAGTTGAACTTATCCGAATCTGTTTTTGTCGTGCCGCCCAATGACGTAGAAGACAGTTATCGCATGTATGTTTTTACGCCAAACGGTGAAGTGGATTTTTCAGGACACCCCATTATTGCAACAGGCTTTGTTTTAGCGTCTTCAGGTATTATTACACTGGAGGGTACTCATACTGCATTAACGTTGCAACAAAATGTAGGGCCTATTGACGTTACGATTAACGGGGAAGGAAATAAACCTGAATTTGTACGATTTAGTCGTCAGTTTTCATCTATCGTGGACCGCTTTGCACCGCGTGATGTTGAATTGGCGCAAATTTTATCGATTGCCCCAGAGCTTATTGATAATAAGCACTATACGGCGCGGTTGGTTTTTTGTGGCGCACCTTACTTAGTGGTTCCAGTCCACAGTTATGAGGCGGTCAGAGAAGCGCGTTTTGATTTTAATGCTTGGAGTCAATCAGTAGCCCCCCAGACGACAGCACAGGAAGTATTGTTATTTTCTCGTAAGAGCGCATATCAGGATATCGATTTTCATTGTCGATTGTTAGGATCAAAAATTTCCCATTACGATGACCCACCGGTTGGAACGGCAATGCCTGCTTTGGCGGCCTATCTGTGTTCCTATGACCATATTAGAGAAGGGACGTATACTTTTTCAGTTGATCGCGGTGAAGCCAAAAACAGGCGCAGTGTCTTGTCTTTGGAAATGGATAAAAAGGCAGACCAGTTGATGACCCTTCGGTTAGGTGGTGAGGCTGTGTTAGTTGCTGAGGGTAGTATGAAGGTGCCCGACCTGTAAGACCCTAAGGAGTAGTTTTATTGGCCCGATAGAGAAGCGTTAATCTTCTCTGAGGCGATACTCGGCTTAAATTTCTAACGCATTTTTTAAATATCAATATTTGAGATTATAATGAGTCACTTTCTGGATCGTTTGCAATTTTTCAAGAAAAAACAAGAGAGCTTTTCTGATAATCATGGTGAAGTGTCTAATGAAGACCGGTCGTGGGAGAAATCCTACCGTCAGCGTTGGCAACATGACAAGATTGTTCGTTCAACCCATGGGGTCAATTGTACCGGCTCATGCAGCTGGAAAATCTATGTTAAAAATGGGTTGGTGACCTGGGAAACGCAGCAAACTGATTACCCTGAAACTCGGCCTGACCTACCTAATCATGAACCACGAGGGTGTCCGCGCGGAGCGAGTTATTCGTGGTATCTGTACAGTGCTAATCGATTGCGGTATCCGTTGATACGTAAACGGTTATTGAAATTATGGCGTGCAGCACGGGCAGAAATGGAACCAGTTGATGCCTGGCACTCAATTGTTTCATCCCCAGAGAAAACGGAATCGTATAAATCCAAACGCGGTATGGGGGGCTTTGTTCGTGCACCTTGGGATGAGATGAATGAAATCATTGCTGCAGCGAATATTTATACGGTCAAAGAATATGGACCGGATCGCGTGGTTGGGTTCTCGCCGATTCCAGCGATGTCCATGGCTTCTTATGCAGCCGGGACACGTTACCTGTCTTTGATCGGTGGAACCTGTTTAAGTTTTTATGACTGGTATTGTGATTTGCCACCGAGTTCACCACAGGTTTGGGGTGAGCAAACCGATGTACCAGAGTCTGCAGATTGGTATAATTCGAATTTTTTACTGTTGTGGGGTTCGAACGTTCCTCAGACCCGAACGCCAGATGCGCATTTCTACAGTGAGGCGCGTTATAAAGGGGTTAAAAGCGTTGTAATTACACCTGATTTTTCCGAGGCATCAAAATTTGCTGATATCTGGTTGGCACCTAAGCAAGGAACCGATGCCGCTTTAGCGATGGCGTTTGGTCACGTTATTCTGAAGAAATATCATATTGATAACCCCAGTGATTATTTCATTGATTATGTGCGCCAATATACCGATATGCCGATGTTGGTTTGTTTGGAAGATTATCAGGACGGACACCTTAAAGCAGGACGTTTCTTGCGTGCGGCAGATATTGACGGTGCTTTGGGTCAGGACAATAACCCAGAATGGAAAACAATGGCTTTTAGCGGTGATAACTTAGTGGCACCGAATGGGTCAATTGGTTTTCGCTGGGGCGAAAAAGGGCGTTGGAATTTAGAAGAAAAAGAAGGTGAGAAAAACAGCAAAACAGGTTTGTTATTGACCTTGATTGATAAGAAAGATGCAGTGGCATCTGTTGCCTTTCCTTATTTTGGCTCGATAGCACATGAGCATTTTAATAATACGGACCATGGCGAAGTGCTTTATCGCAATGTGCCTGTGCGTAAGCTTAAAACGGCCGAGGGTCAAGAGATAAGCGTTGCAACAGTCTATGATTTGATGATGGCGCATTACAGCATTGATCGCGGCTTAGGCGGAGATAATGTTGCGACATCTTTTCTCGATGATGTGCCTTATACGCCGGGGTGGCAACAGTCGATTACCGGTGTTAAACCACAGGATGTGATTACTGTGGCCGAGCAATTCGCTGAAAATGCTCACAAGACACAAGGTAAATCGATGGTCATTGTCGGGGCCGGTTTAAATCACTGGTACCACCAGGATATGAACTATCGTAGTTTGATCAATATGCTGATGATGTGTGGTTGTATCGGGCAGTCTGGGGGGGGGTGGGCGCATTACGTAGGACAGGAGAAATTACGCCCGCAAACCGGTTGGCAGCCGTTGGCTTTTGCATTGGACTGGCAGCGTCCACCCCGGCAAATGAATGGGACTTCTTTTTTCTATAATCACAGTGATCAGTGGCGTTATGAAAAAATTGAATTGAATGAGATATTATCACCCCTAGCGGACCAGAAAAAATACACCGGCAGTGTTATTGATTATAACGTCCGTGCTGAACGCATGGGTTGGTTACCGTCCGCGCCGCAATTAGCGACTAATCCATTGGGTTTGGTGGCAGCAGCACAAAAAGCAGGTCAGGATCCGGTTGATTTTACCGTTAAACAGTTGGAGTCCGGTGCGTTAAAGATGGCGTGTGAGGACCCGGATGATCCGCAGAATTTTCCTCGAAATATGTTTATATGGCGCTCAAACTTATTAGGTTCCAGCGGTAAAGGGCATGAGTATATGCTGAAACATTTATTGGGGACCCGCCATGGATTATTGGGTAAAGATCTCGGTGAAGAAGGCGGCTTAAAGCCTGAGGAAGTAGTTTGGCATGAACAAGAGCAGACCGGTAAATTAGATTTATTGGTCACGCTTGATTTTCGAATGTCAACAACCTGTTTGTATTCTGATATTGTTTTGCCAACAGCGACTTGGTATGAAAAAGATGATATGAATACCTCGGATATGCACCCCTTTATTCATCCGTTATCGGCGGCTGTTGATCCGGCTTGGGAGGCACGTAGTGACTGGGATATTTATAAAGGTATTGCCAAGAAATTTTCTGAGGTTTGTGTCGGTCACTTAGGTGTAGAAAAAGATGTCGTGACCGTGCCGACCATGCACGATACCCCGGGTGAACTCGGGCAGCCGTTAGGGGTGACCGAATGGTCGAAAGGAGAATGCGCAGCGATACCGGGTAAGACCATGCCAAATATTACCGTTGTCGAACGGGATTATCCTAATACCTATAAACGATTTACCGCCTTAGGACCGTTAATGGCGAAGTTGGGTAATGGCGGCAAAGGTATTCATTGGAATACCGAACCGGAAGTGGAGTTGTTGGGTAAACTCAATCATAAAATTATGGATGAAGGTGTCTCTAAAGGCATGCCGGCGATTGAGACAGCGATTAATGCCTGTGAAGTTATTTTAACACTCGCGCCTGAAACCAATGGTCAAGTTGCTGTTAAAGCTTGGGAAGCGTTAGGGGAAAAAACCGGGCGGGATCATACCCATCTGGCAAAATCGAAGGAAGATGAGAAAATTCGTTTCCGCGATATTAAGGCCCAACCACGAAAAATTATTTCATCGCCCATATGGAGCGGGTTAGAAGACGAGCATGTGAGTTATAACGCGGGGTATACCAATGTTCATGAGTTAATTCCTTGGCGTACGATAACGGGTCGCCAACAATTTTATCAAGATCATGAATGGATGATTGCTTTTGGAGAGGGGTTTTCAACCTACAGGCCGCCTATTGATACTAAAACGGTACGGCCCTTAATGAATAAAAAACCCAATGGCCACCCTGAGATTGCATTGAACTGGATTACCCCGCATCAGAAATGGGGGATACACAGTACTTATACCGATAACTTGTTGATGCTGACCTTGTCACGGGGCGGACCGATTATCTGGATGAGTGAGATTGATGCCAAGAAAGTGGGGCTTGAAGATAATGACTGGGTTGAGGCCTTTAATGTTAACGGCGCATTAACCGCTCGTGTTGTGGTGAGTCAGCGCGTTAATGAGGGCATGACCATGATGTATCACGCGCAAGAGCGAACCGTTAATGTTCCGGGTTCAGAAACAACAGGCACTCGGGGCGGGATGCATAATTCAGTGACCCGGACGGTCTTGAAACCGACGCATATGATTGGCTCGTACGCACAGCAATCTTATGGCTTTAATTATTATGGAACCGTCGGTTCAAATCGTGATGAATTTGTCATCGTACGTAAAATGAATGATGTGGATTGGCTTGATGAAGAGTCTGTTGACGGTGCCACTCAAGAGAAAGAGGTTGTTCAATGAAAATTCGTGCACAGATAGGGAAAGTTCTGAATTTAGATAAATGTATTGGCTGTCATACCTGTTCAGTGACCTGTAAAAACGTTTGGACATCTCGAGAAGGAATGG
>JASMBU010000021.1 GCA_030753675.1 Methylococcales bacterium | reverse complement strand
CGGTGATATTTTAACTGTCGCCTTTGCTGCACAATATGAACAAGATGGTGCCGGCACTCAAGCCCAGCCAGCTGATTTTACTGGCTACAGTGTTGACTTATTAGGGGAGACTACCTTAGGCAACGGTGCGGTAGCAACAGTTGAAGCGCAATACAAACGCTTTGAACTGGATGGTAACGATTCAGGAACAGGGACCCTCGGGATGTTTGAAGGCGATGCTTATACCGGAACGGCACTGTATTTAATGCCGGGTAAAGTCGGTATTGGCCAACTGCAACCGTATGTACGTTACACCAATAATGACGGTAATGGTACACCCAATAGAGATGAGTACGAAGCAGGCCTTAACTACATTATCGATGGCCACAATGCGCGGGTATCCTTAATGTATCAATATGGCGATATTGCCACTAAAGGACGTACTTATAGTGCTGGTAGAGCAGGTGATGATGTGCATGCCATTAAAATTGGTTTTCAAATGCAAATCTAGTTTGATGACATAAGTACTTCAGTTAAAAACCCCTGCTAAGGCTCTTGGCAGGGGTTTTTTTATGTCTGGATCTTTCCTAAGTCTTCAGGGGTTTCATGGCTCAAGGTGAGTTGTGGGTCAGTTTGGGTCACTAAAGCGTTCTGACTAGGCGCGAGGATGCCGAAAAAGAGAGTTATTCACCATAAAGCCTTGTTAGGAAACAAAAAATGAACCAAAAAGGTGCGCGTATGTCCTTATGAAGAGGTGTGGTAACAGCATATTCTTGAGTTAATACACCGTACTTAAGTCGTGCGCGCCATTGATGTTGTTCTATTTAAGGGCGTCGCCCTGTTTAGGTGAGCTAATATGGTGCAAAACTTTCCCCGCAATGGGCGTCAATTAATAGTGTATTTGGTCTAAAGTGTTATTTATCAATGATTTAGAATTAAGTGGCACAGCGTATGCATGATGTCAAGGGGTAAGTCTATGTTGGCTTTTGTTGTGGTAGCCCGTGGGTTAGGGTTATTGTTTTTTTAGGTTTTTTTAGAGGGGGTTGAAGATGATGTTTTTAAAAAAAGCCATGCGCTCATTATCAGCGGTGGCAATAACGGCAGGGGTGCTACTCAGCCCCGGAGCCATGGCGTTTAATCTGTTCGGCGATACGATTAAGGTTGGGGTTTTACATTCACTATCGGGCACCATGGCGATCAGTGAGACCACGTTAAAAGATACCATGTTGATGTTGATTGAAGAACAAAATGCCAAAGGCGGTTTATTAGGTAAAAAACTTGAAGCTGTGGTCGTGGATCCAGCGTCAAATTGGCCGCTGTTTGCTGAAAAGGCACGGGGATTATTAACACAGGACAAGGTTGATGTGATGTTTGGTTGCTGGACCTCGGTTTCACGTAAATCAGTGTTACCGGTCATCGAAGAATTAAACGGCTTGTTGTTTTACCCGGTGCAGTACGAGGGTGAAGAGTCTTCTAAAAATGTGTTCTACACCGGTGCCGCGCCGAACCAACAAGCGATTCCGGCGGTGGATTATTTGATGAACGATATTGGTGTTAAACGTTGGGTCTTGGCAGGGACGGATTATGTCTATCCACGGACCACCAATAAAATCTTAGAAGCCTATTTAAAACTTAAAGGCGTCGCTGATGAAGACATCATGATTAATTACACGCCATTTGGTCATTCAGATTGGCAAAGTATTGTTGCTGATGTGAAAAAATTTGGCTCGGCGGGTAAGAAAACAGCGGTGGTTTCAACCATTAACGGTGATGCGAATGTTCCTTTTTATAAGGAATTAGGTAACCAAGGGGTCTCTGCTGACGATATTCCTGTCATTGCTTTTTCTGTCGGTGAAGAAGAATTATCAGGGCTGGATACTAAGCCGTTGGTGGGTCATCTAGCCGCATGGAATTATTTCATGAGTGTGGATGCGCCTGAAAATGCAGCATTTATTAAAAAGTGGCATGCCTTTATTAAGGATCCAAAACGGGTAACGAATGATCCAATGGAAGCGCATTATATTGGTTTTAATATGTGGGTGAAGGCTGTTGAAAAAGCCGGTACCACCGATGTTGATGCGGTCGAGCAAGCGATGTTAGGGATTAAATTTCCTAATTTAACCGGTGGTATGGCGGTTATGAATAGTAATCACCATTTATCTAAACCGGTCTTGATCGGTGAAATTCAAGAAGACGGCCAATTAGAAACCGTTTGGGAAACTGATGGTTTGGTTTGGGGTGATGCTTGGACGGATTATCTACCGGGTAGTAAAGATATTGTCGCTAACTGGCGGCCTAACATGCGTTGCGGTAATTACAACACTAAAACGCATAAATGCTCAGGACAAAATTTCTAAAGTAAGTCAGTGTCACATGGGCATCATTCTGATGCCCATGTTTTTTAAATCCGTAAAGATGTTATAGCCAGTTGAATATGCCGTAGTAATCAGGTAGAAATAACAACTGGCTATAAGGTTTTGCCCTTAGAAAATGGAGCGTTATGACAATAAGAGTTATAGTAATCTCGATGATGTTGGGGCTCTGTCCAATCACATGGGCAGATAGTCATGATTTGAATGTTACTGTGGCAGTGACTGGTCCTAAAGATAAAACGTCGGGTTTTAAGGCATTGGTCAGTCAATTATCAGTAAAATCATTAAGCAAAAAGAAAATCACTGTTGAGGCTATTGTCAAACTGGAAAATGACCGGGTTCGGTCGTTGTTGGAGGCCTTACTTGAAGCGCGGTTGTTTTATGGAAAAGCTGCACCACATCCCATTTATATTGTCGAGGTGGTTGACCAAGGATACCAACTCACCGATGCAGTGAGCGGTCAGTCGCTTGGTATTGTTGCCAAGAAGAGCATTAAAAAAGTTCGAATTAATAATCGTTTACGGCGACTGATACGTGGGGCGCTGGCACAAAAAGATTTAAGGGCTGCTGATCCTTCTGTGCGGCTTCAAGCGGTTCATACTATGAGTAAGAATATGACCCCGGCGGTGGTGGCTTTATTTCGGGAAACTTCGAAACATGAGCGTGATGAAGACATTCAACTGTTGATGTTAGCGGCTGTGGCCAATGCAGATTTGACCGCAACGGATGGGGCGGTGCGCCTTGCTGCTATAAAGGTTTTAGCCAAAACCATGCAAGTTGAATATGTCAGCACACTCAAGGGGCTTTTAGGGGTTGATGCAGAAGGGATTTATTCAGAGTCAGATCGTCAGGTTATAACAGCGGCTAAACAGGCAATTAAAGAAATTGAATCCAGAATTAGTTGGTATGAAAATATTCAGACCTTATTTTTTGGCTTGAGTTTGGGGTCGGTTTTGGTATTGGCGGCCATTGGCTTAGCGATTACTTTTGGGGTGATGGGCGTTATTAATATGGCCCACGGTGAATTAATCATGCTCGGGGCTTATACCACTTATGTGGTGCAACTTTTAATGCCGGAACAATTAGAGTTATCGCTTTTTATCGCTATTCCGGCGGCGTTTATAGTTTCTGGGTTGTGCGGTATTTTAATCGAACGCGGCGTGATTCGGCATTTAACGGGCCGGCCTTTAGAAACCTTGTTGGCAACATTTGGCATTAGTTTAGTGTTACAACAGTTAGTGCGTTCGGTCTTCTCGCCCTTAAACCGGTCGGTGTCAACACCGCAGTGGATGAGCGGTTCGATTGATTTTAATCCGGTGTTAAGTCTGACTTTGAACCGGCTTTATATTTTGGCTTTTACCCTGTTGGTCTTTTTCGTGTTGTTAATGATTCTGAAGCGGACTAGATTGGGTCTTGAGGTGCGAGCGGTGTCACAAAATCGTGCCATGGCTAAAGCAATGGGGATTAAAACAGAACGAGTGGATGCGTTGACGTTTGGTTTAGGGTCAGGTGTTGCAGGGCTTGCTGGCGTCGCCTTGAGTCAGTTGACTAATGTCGGGCCGAATTTAGGGCAATCTTATATAGTCGACTCGTTTATGGTGGTGGTTTTTGGCGGTGCAGGGAATTTACTGGGTACGTTAATCAGTGGTTTTTCATTAGGCGTGGCGACGAAATTTATTGAGCCTTATGCCGGTGCCGTTTTAGCCAAGATTTTGGTGTTGGTCTTTATCATTATTTTTATTCAAAAAAGACCCCGGGGTTTGTTCCCGCAAAAAGGTCGGGCGGCTGAGGGCTGATCATGGGCTTATCAAAATTATTACAAGGCGATACTGGTGGGCAATGGCTCTTAGGGATTCTAGTGGTCTTGGCTGTCGGGGTGCCGATTTGTAATCTATGGGTTCCTGAAACGTCATTTTTCCATGTCAGTACCTATGTCGTGACCTTATTAGGAAAATATCTGGCCTTTGCGCTGTTAGCCTTAGCTGTTGACTTGGTTTGGGGTTATTGCGGTATTTTAACATTGGGACATGGTGCTTTTTTTGCTTTGGGCGGTTATGCCATGGGCATGTATTTAATGCGCCAAATCGGTGATAGAGGTGTTTACGGTAACCCCTTGTTGCCGGACTTTATGGTGTTTCTGAATTGGTCGGAGTTACCGTGGTATTGGCATGGCTTTGACCAATTCTGGTTTGCCATGATTATGGTGATGTTGGTGCCGGGGCTGTTGGCTTTTGTTTTTGGCTGGTTAGCTTTTCGTTCACGGGTCACCGGCGTTTATTTGTCAATTATTACGCAAGCCATGACTTATGCACTGTATTTAGCCTTTTTTCGAAATGAAATGGGTTTTGGCGGTAATAACGGTTTGACCGATTTTAAAGATCTTCTGGGTTTTAGTTTGCAGTCAGATTTGACTCGGATTATTCTTTTTATGTTTTCGATTGCCG
The DNA here is from genome assembly GCA_030753675.1 of Methylococcales bacterium. Lineage (GTDB taxonomy): Bacteria > Pseudomonadota > Gammaproteobacteria > Methylococcales > Methylomonadaceae > OPU3-GD-OMZ. Next base: position 17,212 of record JASMBU010000021.1, on the reverse strand, counting down.
CGTTAATCAGCGGTTATTTGGCTTGCCGTTATATTGTCAGTTCTAAATTGGGTCGTGTGATTGTCGCGTTACGAGATGCTGAAAACAGAACCCGCTTTATTGGTTATCGCGTCGAATTGTTTAAGTTATGGGTGTTTGTGTTTTCAGCGATTTTAGCCGGAATTGCAGGGGCCTTGTATGTGCCCCAAGTAGGTATTATTAACCCCGGTGAATTTGCGCCCTTAAATTCTATTGAGTTAGTGATTTGGGTGGCCGTGGGGGGGCGTTTCTCCTTGTATGGTGCTATTTTAGGTGCCGTTTTAGTCAATTTTGGTAAGACCTTTTTTACCGCAGCATTACCGGAAGTTTGGTTGTTTGCCTTAGGGGGATTATTTGTTTTGGTGACGCTGTTTTTACCTTATGGAATCGTCGGTCTGTTACGGCGTAAGAAAGCGGTGTCCTCATGAGTTTTCTGGAGAAAACGCGCACCTTTGCCAGTCGGGATAAAGTTTATGATTTTTTGATGCCAGAGCCGGTTTTTGATGATAACTTGGATACTCGGCATGGACCTATTTTATATTTGGAAGACATCAGTGTTAGTTTTGATGGTTTTAAAGCGCTTAATAATTTAAATCTTTATATTAATGACGGTGAAATGCGCTGTATTATCGGGGCTAATGGCGCTGGTAAAACAACCATGATGGATGTCATTACCGGTAAAACACGGCCCGATACCGGATCAGTTTTTTTTGGTCAACGCATTGATTTATTGAAAATGGATGAACCGGCAATCGCACGGGCGGGTATTGGTCGTAAATTTCAGAAACCCACGGTCTTTGAAACGTTATCTGTTTACGCTAATTTGGAGCTGGCGTTAAGAACGGATAAACGCGTTTGGCCAACGTTGTTTGCACAACTCTCCGGGCCACAAAAAGAAGCGATTGATGAAACTTTATTAATGATTGGTTTAATGGAGCACAGACATCGGCTGGCAGGGGAATTGTCGCACGGACAAAAACAATGGTTAGAAATTGGTATGTTATTAATCCAGCAACCGAAGGTGTTACTGATTGATGAGCCGGTTGCCGGGATGACGCATCAAGAAATTGAGCGGACCACGGAGTTGTTATTAGCTTTAGAAGGTAAACATTCGATTGTTGTGGTTGAGCATGATATGGAATTTGTTCGTTCTATTGCCAGAACCGTGACTGTTTTGCATGAAGGCTCAGTGCTTGCTGAAGGTACCATGGCCAGTGTGCAAAACGATGCGCGTGTGATTGAAGTTTATTTAGGAGGGTAGGGCGTGCTTAAGGTTAAGGGGTTAAACCAATTTTACGGTCAAAGCCATACCTTGTGGGATATAGATTTGAGTATCCCCAAAGGGACGTGTGCCTGTCTGATGGGTCGAAACGGTGTGGGGAAAACAACGTTATTGCAATGCCTTATGGGTCTTTTGCCTGTAGCAACCGGTAGTATTCAATTTCAGAGTCATGATTTAACTAAAATGCCAGCAGAATCCAGAGCCTCGATGGGTATTGGTTTTGTTCCGCAAGGTCGTGAAATTTTTCCGATGTTGACGGTTGAAGAAAATCTGAAAATAGGGCTGACTGCCAGAGCGGATGGTTTGAAAACAATTCCTGAGAATGTATTTGAAATTTTTCCGGTTTTAAAACAAATGTTACAACGCCGGGGTGGCGATCTTTCAGGGGGACAACAACAACAGTTAGCAATTGGTCGTGCCTTGGTTATTGAGCCGAAGTTATTAATTCTTGATGAACCGACAGAAGGTATTCAACCGAATATTGTCAAAGAAATTGGTTCGATTATTATGCGGCTTAATCAAGAGCATGGTTTGACGGTCTTATTGGTTGAGCAAAAACTACATTTTGCCCGTAGGGTTGCAGACCATTTTAGAATTATGGAAAAAGGGCGTGTGGTTGTCCAAGGGGAAATGGAGAACTTGAATGATGACATCGTACGACAATATTTAACGGTTTAAAAGTGTAAATTATTAAGGGGACTTCTTATGAAAGCAAACTATTTTCTCGCTGTAATCCTGTTGTTGATGTCATCGCCACTTTTAGCTCACACCGATGGGATGTTTAACGAAACGCTGTGGCAAAGTTTAATACACCCGTTAACCGGTATCGATCATTTACTGGTTTTAGTGAGTGTTGGATTGTTAGGTGCTAAAAAAAGAGGCTACGCTGTTGTCGTGTATCCGTTGGTTTTTTTAGTAATGATGGTGGTGGGTGCAGGGCTGAACTTTGGAGGGATTCAAATTCCCTTTTTAGAAACCATGATTGCGTTATCGGTTATTCTCATGGGTTATTCGCTCATGATGGCACATCATTATTTTAGTTTTGCATTGTTAGCTCTATTCGGTGTTTTCCATGGCTATGTTCATGTTTCAGAAATACCTGACGGTATCGATAGCCTGAATTATTTAATGTTATTACTGTTGAGTAGTTTTATGATTTCAATAAGCGCTGCGGTTCTGGGTTTGTTCTCTGAAAACCGGATTTATCAATTGGTCACGTGGGTGAGTCTTGGTAGTGGCTTTTATTTATTGGCCGTGAGTTAACGACAATCATGGTCGTGGCTCTGGAAAAGGTGCCTGAGAAGCCTGTCGGGTTTGGCAGTTGGCAAGGGGCATTGTCATTGGTTTTTGAGAATCGCGGAGGTAAGACCTACTTAACGCAGCGTTCTCATCAGGGGCCGTTATTAGTGCAGAGGCCCTTTTACCCAGAAGGCCCGGTTTGTCATATTTATCTGATTCATCCCCCGGGGGGAGTGGTTGGCGGAGATCAGTTAACGATTGCGATTGATTGCTGTGTTGATACCGATGTTGTCGTCACCACCCCGGCGGCGGGCAAATTTTACCGCAGTAACGGTCAACTTGCTGATCAGCAGGTATTGTTAAAGGTTGCTGAGGGCAGTGTATTGGAATATCTGCCTCAGGAAACCATCTTGTTTGACGGTGCTGTTGTTAAAACGAAGACGCGGGTGGAACTTAATGAAAACAGTCGTTTTTTTGGCTGGGAGATGGTTAGTTTAGGACGACCTGCCTGCGATGAAGGATTTAGTCAGGGGCAGGCAACGGTGGCTATTGAAGTATTTAAACAAGACCAGCCTTTATTGATTGACCGTATGGTGTTGAATGAGCAAATCATCAAGGCGAGTAGTGGTTTAGCAGGACATGCCTTAGTCGCGACTTTGGTCGTTTATCCTGCAACTAAAGCGCAGTTGGATAAGGTCAGGGTGATGATTGATGAGCACCGTTTTTCAGGCGTAACGTTACGCAATGAGGTGTTGATTGTTCGTCTGTTAGCGGAGCAGGCTGAGCCTGCTAAAAAAGTTTTTACCGCTATCTGGGAAGCATTGCGACCTAGTTTCAATCAACGGCAACCTAGTTTGCCGAGGATTTGGTCAACCTGAATTAAGAGTTAATTTTTTTTGTGACGGAAGGTGAATTATGGAATTAACGCCGAGAGAAAAAGATAAATTAATGTTATTTACGGCTGCCTTAGTGGCGGAGCGGCGAAAGAATCGGGGTGTTAAATTAAATTACCCTGAATCAGTGGCTTATATTAGTGCAGCCATTGTTGAGGGTGCGCGTGATGGTCGGAGCGTGGCTGAATTAATGAATTATGGGCGAACTTTGTTGTCCCGGGACGATGTGATGGAAGGGATTGCTGAAATGGTTCACGATGTACAGGTTGAAGCAACTTTTCCTGATGGCACTAAATTAGTGACTGTCCATAACCCAATTGTTTGAGAGGTCATTATGATACCAGGTGAATGTATTCCGCTTGCGGGGGAAATAGAATTAAATCAAGGCCGTAGGCAGGTTGAAATTTTAGTTGCAAATACCGGTGACCGTCCGGTTCAGGTCGGCTCGCATTATCATTTTTTTGAAGTTAATTCAGGTTTGTCTTTTGCTAGGGAGCAAGCGAAAGGGTTTCGACTTAATATACCGGCAGGAACCGCCGTGCGTTTTGAACCGGGTCAAGAACGGACCGTCACGCTGGTTGAATATGCAGGGAAGAGAGAAATTTACGGTTTTAATAAACAGGTTATGGGGAGGCTGTCGTGAGTCGTATAGATCGGAGCGCTTATGCAGAAATGTATGGACCTACGACCGGAGATAAGGTTCGGCTAGCGGATACTGAATTGTTTCTTGAAGTCGAAGACGATCGTACGGTTTATGGCGATGAAGTTAAGTTCGGGGGCGGTAAGGTCATTCGCGATGGGATGGGGCAAAGCCAATGCTTAGCGGCAGAAGCCGTTGATACGGTGATTACCAATGCCTTGATTATCGATCATTGGGGCATTATTAAAGCCGATATCGGTATTAAAGATGGGTTGATTGCGGGTATTGGTAAGGCGGGTAATCCGGATACTCAGGCCGGCGTTGACATTATTATCGGTCCCGGAACTGAGGCCATTGCCGGTGAAGGCCAAATCGTGACAGCAGGGGGGATAGATGCGCATATTCATTTTATTTGCCCGCAACAGATTGAAGAAGCCTTGATGTCCGGTGTGACGACTATGCTTGGCGGAGGTACAGGTCCTGCCACTGGAACCAATGCGACGACTTGTACACCGGGGCCGTGGAATATCCAACGAATGTTACAAGCTGCGGAAGCTTTACCAATGAATCTGGGTTTTTTGGGTAAAGGTAATGCCAGTTTACCTGGGGCTTTGGTAGAGCAAGTTGAAGCCGGTGCCATGGGGTTAAAATTGCATGAAGATTGGGGAACGACACCGGCGGCAATTGATAATTGTCTCAATGTCGCCGAGCAATACGATGTTCAGGTTGCTATTCATACCGATACGTTAAATGAATCAGGCTTTGTTGAAGATACCTTAGCAGCTATTGGCGACAGAGCTATTCATACCTACCATACCGAGGGGGCAGGCGGGGGGCACGCACCTGATATTATTAAAGCCTGTGGCGTGGCTAATATTTTACCTTCATCAACGAATCCAACCCGGCCTTTTACCGTTAATACGATTGATGAGCATTTGGACATGCTGATGGTTTGTCATCATCTGGATACTAATATTGCAGAAGATGTGGCTTTTGCTGAAAGTCGTATTCGACGAGAAACCATTGCCGCCGAAGATATTTTGCATGATTTGGGTGCGTTTTCTATGATTGCTTCTGATTCTCAAGCGATGGGTCGTGTGGGTGAGGTGATTAGTCGAACCTGGCAAACTGCACATAAAATGAAGGTGCAGCGGGGAGCTCTGGCAGAAGATACAGCAGCCAATGATAATAACAGGATTAAACGATATATTGCCAAATATACGATTAACCCAGCTATAACGCACGGTATCAGTCATCATGTGGGTTCTGTTGAGCGGGGTAAGTTGGCTGATTTGGTGTTGTGGAAACCGGCTTTTTTTGGGGTTAAGCCCAGTTTAATTATTAAAGCGGGGTTTATTTCGGCAGCACCTATGGGTGACCCGAACGCTTCGATACCAACGCCTCAGCCAGTCCATTACCGACCTATGTTTGGTGCTTTGGGTAAAGCACGCTCGGCGAGTTGTTTAACCTTCTTATCACAGGCAGGTTTTAATAACGGCGTGGGTGATCGTCTGGGTTTAGAAAATCAGTTGGCTGTCGTTAAAGGAACTCGGCAGGTGACTAAGGCCGATTTGGTACACAATAGCTATCTTCCTAACATCGAAGTGGATCCACAAACCTATGAAGTGCGTGCTGATGGGGAGTTACTAGTTTGTGAACCCATGTCTGTTTTACCGTTGGCGCAGCGTTATTTTCTTTTTTAGGAGGGGGAATGCGTAGATTAATTGCGTTTGATCGAGATGGAAAAGTACCCGATACCACGGTTATTTTACCGTATGATCAACGCCAAAAAAGCAGGTTGCTTGTTACCTTGGAAAATAATGAAGAGGCGGGGGTGTTTTTGCCTCGGGGTACGGTTCTTCGGGGGGGCGATCAACTGAAAACAGAACAAGGTTTTATTGTGTTAGTGGTCTCAGCACCCGAAAAGACATCAACCGCTTATTCAAAAGAACCGTTGCTACTGATGAAGGCCAGTTATCATTTAGGTAATCGACATGTCGCTTTGCAGTTAGGGGAGTGCTTTGTGCGCTATCAACATGACCATGTATTAGATGAAATGGTTGCTGCTTTTGGGTTAGAGGTGCGGCATGAAGCCGTTTCCTTTGAGCCGGAAACAGGCGCTTATCACAGTCATGGACCTAAGCATCATTCTCATGAGCACTGAGTCGTTGTTACCGTTGTTACGTTTGTTTCAGTTAGTGAGTCCATCGTTACCGGTGGGTGCCTACAGTTACTCTCAAGGGCTTGAGTGGGCTGTTGAAGAGGGATGGGTAACGAATGAAGAGACGGCAAGCGGTTGGATTGAGGAACTGTTAAGACATTCTCTGGTGTCAACAGAGGGGCCGGTTTTAATTCGATTGAGCCACAGTTGGCTAGCAGGGGATACGGACGCCTTGGTTTTTTGGAACCAGTTTATCTTAGCAACCCGGGAAACGTATGAATTACAGAATGAAGATCAATTCATGGGGCGAGCCTTGGTTAATGTTTTAGAGGGTCTTGACGTGACTTGGCCTTATCAAAATGAACCCAGCGACATGGCTTTTGTAACACCCTACAGTTTAGCGGCATTTAACTGGGGCATTAGCGCGGATAAAATGGTAGCCGGTTATTTCTGGGGGTGGCTGGAGAATCAGGTGTTGGCAGCCATGAAACTGATTCCGTTAGGTCAACAAGCCGGGCAACGTATCTTATTTAATTTAAGCCAGTCAATACCGAGTTATGTCGGGGCGGCATTTGAGATCGATGATAATGCTATAGGGGGCTCGATGCCACTGTGGGCGATTGCCAGTAGTCGTCATGAAACCCAGTATTCCAGATTATTTCGTTCGTGAGGGGTAGATGAAAAATAAAAATGAAGTCTTAAGGGTCGGTGTTGGCGGGCCTGTGGGTTCGGGAAAAACGGCATTGTTAGATGTTTTATGTAAGGCGTTGCGTGGGCGTTTTAAAATGGCGGTGGTGACCAACGATATTTATACCCAAGAAGATGCTCAGTTTTTATGTCGTAGTCAGGCGCTCCCTGAAGAACGAATTGTGGGTGTAGAAACAGGGGGTTGTCCACATACGGCGATTCGAGAAGATGCCTCAATGAATTTATTAGCGGTCGATAAATTATTAACGGAATTTACCGATTTGGATTTCATTTTAATAGAAAGTGGCGGTGATAATTTGAGCGCGTCATTTAGTCCGGAATTAGCGGATTTAACCATCTATGTGATTGATGTTGCTGCCGGAGAGAAAATACCGCGTAAAGGTGGGCCGGGAATTACTAAATCAGACTTGTTAGTTATTAATAAAACTGATTTAGCACCTTATGTGGGTGCTTCATTAGAGGTGATGGAGGCAGATTCTAAACGAATGCGCGGTATTAAACCGTTTGTATTTACTAACTTGAAGTCTGGAGACGGGATTGATTCAGTGATTAATTTTATTATTGATCAAGGAATGTTGACAGCATCTGGCGGGGCTGTTGACTCGAAAATATGAGCGATGGGGACGAATGAGAATTTGAGGGTGTTTTTTTAAAAAAAATGAAGTGAAAGATTTCATCAAGTTCTTAAAAAATAACCCCAGAGGGTGTATGCTTGTTGTTGTAGAAGTTATGTAAGGGCTTTTGCGAAATAAAAAAAATAAAGATAAACAATAAGGAGGAGAGGAATGAAATTATCAATACGGGTATTAACTGTTTTGGGGTTATTTATGGGCGCATCACTGGTTCAAACGGCAGCAGCTTCAGATTGTGCTTGGCCTGATGGGAATTGCCCAAAGGCACATGCAGCAGCGGCAGCAGCAGCGGCAGCAGCAGCCCCAGCAGCAGAGGAAGCTCCTGCAGCAGAGGAAGCTCCAGCAGCAGAGAAAGCAGCAGAATAGTTGCCCAGTGTAAGTGCATATTTTTTTTAGTAATGGCGAAAGAAATATAATGAGTCAGGCAGGGATGCTGACTCATTTTTTTGTCTGAGGTTTTCTCCTTTTTTTGGATAAGAGTAGGGCGAATATTGGATGCTAAGGTTAGTTGATCATGACTGATTCACAGAAATGGATGGTGCTTGCCGTGACGGGCATTTCTTTTGGACTCCTCTATTTATTAACCCCTGTTTTAATGCCTTTTTTTGTTGCGGCATTTTTAGCTTATTTGGGCGATCCGGTCGTTGATCAATTAGAAGCGCGTGGGGTGGGTCGAACTTTGGGTGTTGTCTTTGTCTTTGCGTTAATGGTTCTCGCTTTCGGAGCCGTGTTATTCTTTATTATTCCGTTGATGGAAGGTCAAATAACTCATTTCTTTACTCAGCTTCCGTATTATCTTCAGAGTATTAATTCACGCTTAATACCTTGGTTGGATGGGCAATTTGGATTTGGCATAGGATCCATTGATTTGAGTGAGTTACGTACGGTTTTGGAGCAACACTGGAAAGAAGCCGGCGGAATTATGACGACTGTTGCGGGCTCTGTTTCAAAATCGGGTGCGGTAGTTTTTCAGTGGCTGATGAATGTATTTTTAGTCCCCGTGGTAACTTTCTACTTATTGCGAGATTGGGATATATTGGTTGCTAAAGTCCAAGGGTTAGTACCACGTAAATCTGCAGGTTATATTCGGCAGCTTACACTGGAAATAGACTTGGTTTTAGCCGCTTTTATGCGAGGGCAGTTTTATGTAATGTTGGCATTGGGCTTGATATACAGCATGGGCTTGACTTTTGTGGGCCTAGATTTGGCAGTATTAATTGGCATGGTAGCTGGATTCGTCAGTTTTGTACCGTATTTAGGTTCAATTGTTGGGGTGGTTATTGCTTGTGTCGCCGTTCTTGTACAATTTCAGGATTTCGCTCAATTGTTGCCGGTTCTTGCTGTTTTTGGGGCCGGTCAAGTGATAGAAGGGGCATTGTTAACGCCTTGGCTGGTCGGCGATAAAATTGGCTTACATCCAGTAACAGTTATTTTTGCAGTCTTAGCCGGCGGGCAGCTATTTGGTTTTATCGGTGTTTTAATTGCACTGCCGGTCGCTTCGGTTATCCGAGTGCTATTAGATCATATTCACGATAAATATACCGACAGTGAGTTTTATCGTGAAAAAGAGGCCGTTGAGTTACACCAAAAATCTGAATAAGGTCATTGTGATTTTTTTAGTTCTTATTTAAGGTGTTAATGCTTTAGTCTAATGCAGTGCTATAGCTAACTTGTTGGCTACCGGATAGCGGGGCAATTTGGCCGATCGGCATCACTGTTTCACCCATATTTTCTAAGTATCTAATAGCGGTGTTTCGGTCCTCTGGGGCAACACAGATGACCATGCCGATACCACAGTTAAATGTCTTAAGCATTTCAGTATCAGTGATTTGACCATGGGTTTGAAGCCAGTCGAAAATAGCAGGCCACTCCCAGGCAGATAAATCAATCTCTGCTTGTAGATCATTAGGAAGTACCCGAGGCAGGTTTTCCGTTATGCCGCCACCGGTGATATGCGCTAAGGCATGAACAGGGATTTGGTCAAATAATGCCAGTAATGATTTTACATAAATTCGTGTTGGGGCGAGGAGATGTTGAGCTAAAGGTTTTTCTTCTAAAAGATCGCTGAGTGGTACGGCGGCACGTTCGATTATTTTTCGAATCAGAGAATAACCATTGGAATGCGGGCCAGAGGATGCAAGCCCTAACAGAATATCGCCTGCTTTTACGCGACTGCCATCAATAAGTTTTGATTTTTCAACAATACCCACACAAAAGCCGGCTAAATCATAATCTTCACCTTGGTACATCCCGGGCATTTCAGCCGTTTCTCCACCGACTAAAGCGGCGCCAGCAAGTTCACAGCCTTGACCAATACCGGAAATAACATCAGTGGCCGTATTTATATTAAGTTTTCCGGTTGCAAAATAATCGAGAAAAAATAAAGGTTCTGCACCTTGAACAATAATATCGTTAACACACATAGCAACGAGATCAATGCCGATGGTGTTATGTTGGTTAAGGTCATCCGCTAATTTTAGTTTGGTACCGACGCCGTCTGTTCCGGAAACAAGGATTGGCTGGTTAAAACGATCCAGAGGTAATTCAAACATGGAGCCAAAGCCACCTAAACCCTGCATCACACCGGGCGTTTGAGTTTTTTTAGCAATCGGTTTAATACGTTCAATTAGCTCGTTACCTGCATCTATATCGACACCGGCTTGCTTATAGCTCAAACTATTTTGAATTTGTTGATTCAAAATGATGTCCCCTTTAAATAAATCGGTAAAATGAAGTGTATTGTACAAGACCAGTGGTGAATTGTGTGAAGGATGTGTGGTGTTAGCAAGGATACTTGTATTCGTGTTTTTGGGTTCTTGGGTAATAGAAACTTCAGCACAAGAGAATCATTTGTTTGATGCGGATATTGTTTTAAGTGCTCAGTCATCCAAAATACGACAACAAGCGATTCGGCAGGGTCTGTCTGAAGTCTTGCAGCGGATTATGGTGGCTGAACCGGCTGAAATAGAACAGGATGAGACTGTTCAGGCCATACTAGCGGATGCACCACGGTATGTGGCAACGTTTCATACTGCTGTTGCAGCATTATTCGGTAAGCAGATGATGCATGTTTCCTTTAAGAAAGGAGCCTTGTTAGCACGCCTTCGTAATGGATCGTTAAGTTTTTGGGTTCAATCGAGACCTAAAATATTGCTATGGTTAGTCCTTGAAAAAGACCAGAAAAGAGGTTTCTTTTATCCACAACGGGACGAAGCTATTAAGGAAATGCTACTTGCTAAGAGTAGTCTGTTGGGGTTTCAACCGTTGTTTCCTTTATTTGATTTTGACGATTATGTGTCTGTCACAGTCAGTGACGTGGCCTTAAATAATAGTGAGAAAATAAAGCAAGTATCGAATCGCTATAATGTTGATGTGATATTGTCAGGTTTTGTTAAAGAGGGCAATAAGTGTTGGCAGGGGCGGTGGTCATTATTTTTCCGCGAACAGACTGTAGATTGGAATCAGTTATGTGCAGATTTACCGACATTGATTCAAGACACGTTTCGTAATGTTAATCGGGAGTTGGGGCCAAAATTTGCCATACATCCTGATAATCAACAAGCACAAGATTCCTTTTTAATAAAGGTTTCGGGTGTTAATAAGTTGAAAGATTTACATCGGTTGACCGAGTATTTTAAGTCAATTGATTTAATTCGGTCTTTTTACAGTTATAAAATTGAGAATGGTCATAATTTTTATAAGATAGAATTTAACGGGGATTGGAATTCGTTGGCAAATAAATTTCTACTTGATAAAGTCATTAAGACCACTCAAGATATCTCGGTTATGCCTGAATTGGCTGAATTTCAATTTTGGCAGGAATAATTAATAAAAATAATTCAGAAAGGAGAGTAGAAAATGAAAAAATTAATAATGGGGATCGTGTTAGTTGTAACGGTGATGTATGGGAATACTGTTTGGGCAGAGGAGGGTACGAGGGTTCCCTGCGTAAAACCACGGTTTTCTAAAATGTTGCCAGCAGATAAAAGTGAAATTGATCCAGGATCGGAATTTAGCTTTGTCGCGTCTAAACAATTAGATCCTTATACGTTACAGATAAAATTAAAAGATGTAGAGGTTAATGAATATCAAGTCAAGAATAAGAATAGTTTTTATGTGGTGTCTGGAACGTTTCCAGATTCAGTCAAAGGGAAATGGGCGAGAGTTCATATCCGTGGGGTATCAACGACAAAGGCAGGCGGACGAGGCTGTTATAAAAACGGCGGGTGGTTACTGAAGATTAAAGGTGACGATACTGAGGTCACCCCATAATAGGGTAGATCTTGAACGGTTAAGACAATTAAAGCATTGAGATAAGGGAACGCTGTTATTTGAAGAACCATTTTGGGGAGGGCACATGATTAGAGAAATAAGGACTAAGGTAGTTGTTTTTATCGGTTGTTTTTTATTTACCGGTGCACTTTGGGCTTATGGTGGTGGCAGCGGAACAACAAGCGCGTGTAAAAAACCTAAATTCAGTGATTTTAATCCGGTGCACTTGGCTGAAGTGGCACCGGAGTCTGGTTTTTCTTTTGTTGCGAATAAATATACTCAAGAGAGCGAATTAACGGTCACCGTTAAGAAAAAACCCGTTGTGGTTCAAGTAACGCCGCAGTCAGGTGGTCTTCTGGTTACCGGGCAATTGCCCATGGGTCTTGCGGGAAATTATGCGCGGATAGTGATTACCGCTAAAAGCAGTTCTGGCTGCAAAGGGCAGGGCGGGTGGCTTATTAAAGTTAGTGGAAGCGATGGTGCTACTGATGACCTTTAATATCAGTGAATTTTTGGCATGAGGTGGTCAGAAGTTTCATGAATAAAAACAATAGGGTTTGATTCAATGACCGTGATACGTCAACAGGACTTTGTGCAAAGTATTGCTGATGCCTTGCAATATATTTCTTACTATCACCCTCCTGATTTTATTCAAGCCATGAATCAGGCTTATGAGAAAGAACAAAACCCAGCAGCGAAGGATGCGCTGGCACAAATCTTGATTAATTCAAGATTATGCGCTGAAGGGCAAAGGCCTGTTTGTCAGGATACCGGAATTGTGACGGTTTTTCTTAAAATAGGTATGGCGGTGGTCTGGGAAATAGATTCGGCGATAAGTATAGCAGATATGGTGAATGAGGGTGTTAGGTTAGCTTATAGTCACCCTGATAATATCCTTCGTGCATCAATAGTTTCAGATCCTATTGGTCAGCGCATAAATACACAAGATAATACACCGGCGGTAATTCATATGGACATGGTTCCGGGGGCAATCGTTACCGTGGATATTGCTGCAAAAGGAGGAGGTTCAGAGGCAAAGGCACAATTAGCGATGCTAAATCCATCGGATAATATTGTTGATTGGGTGCTTGAAACTGTTCCTAAAATGGGCGCTGGCTGGTGTCCACCCGGAATCTTAGGGATTGGTGTCGGGGGAACGGCAGAGAAGGCAATGCTACTTGCTAAAGAAGCCTGTATGGAGTCTATCGATATTCAGGCATTAATAACAAAAGGAGCAGACAATGCGGCTGAGGCCTTACGTTTAGAATTGTACGAGAAAGTGAATGCCTTAGGTATTGGGGCACAAGGGTTGGGTGGGCTGACGACGGTGTTAGATATTAAGGTCAAGGATTACCCGACCCATGCGGCGAATAAACCGGTCGCGATGATTCCAAATTGTGCTGCTACGCGGCATGTCCATTTTACCTTAGAGGGTGAGGGTCCGGTATCTTTAGACCCTCCTAACGTAGCGAATTGGCCTAAAGTGACTCATAGGGGTGCAAAAGATAGCCGGAAAGTGAATCTGGATTGTTTAACTGCTGAAGAGGTAGCGCAGTGGAAGATTGGAGAAACCTTATTGTTATCCGGCACTTTGTTGACGGGGCGGGATGCAGCACATAAGCGATTAGTGGCACTTTTTGAGCAAAAATTACCCTTGCCAGCGGGTTTGGATTTTAAAAATAAGTTGATTTACTATGTTGGCCCTGTTGCTCCGGTACGGGATGAAGTCGTCGGTCCGGCAGGCCCAACGACGGCAACGCGAATGGATAAATTTACGGACAGTATGTTGCAGCATAGCGGTTTATTGGGCATGATCGGTAAGGCTGAGCGAGGACCTGAAGGGCTCGCTGCAATCAAGAAATACCGGGCGGTTTATTTAATGGCGGTGGGTGGTGCGGCTTATCTGGTGTCTAAGGCGATTAAAGCATCACGGGTCGTTGCGTTTCCTGAGTTAGGTATGGAGGCTATTCATGAGTTTGTGGTTGAGGATATGCCGGTTACCGTTGCTGTGGATATACAAGGTGAATCCATTCATCAACAAGCGCCCAGAGAGTGGCAGCGGCGTATTGGTAATATACCTATTGTCGTTAAATAATAAGTCGGCGTTTGGTTATAAGTTCAGTGGGTTTTGAGGGTCAATACCGGGCATTAGGGCTTGGCGTCGGTCTTGGTGTGTTATTTGGTAGATTTTCCCTAACCAGTTATTAAAGACAGCTTTTGCCGTATCGCGCCACGTGTTATCTACGTGGTTTGTGAGCGCCTGTTCTGGAAACTCATCGGGTGTTTGATTGTTTTTTACAGCGGTTTCGACATGTTTTTGATACTGTTCCAGTTGCGCGATACAAAGGGTATTAAAATAATTATCAGGGAGCGGCGGGTAGTTGGTTAACTCGCCATCAATATAACGGTTGACTTCACGTTTATATTCTTTCAGTAGACTAACGGCATCATACTCAGGGTGACCTTGAAAAAATACCAACCGAAAACCATCCGGACTGACGAACAAATGTGCACCGGCTTCTTCGCTGGCGACGAGAACTTTTAGGCCAGCTTGCTCAAGATCCGGTTGAAATTGTTCGTTAAAACGTGAGTGAGGGACATCAAAGCGGGTGTTAATATCAGAAACTAAAGGGTGGTTGTTGTCGAGCACAGTATGTTCGAAAACACCCCAGCGTTTATGGGTTAGTCGTGTACGTTCTATTTGGTAACATTTTTGAATCAGGGCATGGGTGGCTAGACAGGAGCATAAAACCGACGTGACATTTTTTTTAGCCCAATTAAAAACTTCGGTTAAAGGTTCCCAAAAAGCTTCCTCTTGTAAATGGGCGTGGGTAACATTGGCACCACTAATAATGAGCGCGTCTAAGCCGTCTTGTTGTATCTTATCGAAGGATTCGTAATAGGTGTCGATATGATTTTTGGCCTCGGGGCCTCTTTCGATACCTTCAACAGTGAAGATATGAACATGGAACTGAACGATTTGGTTGCAGGCGCTCACAAGTCGGCAGAATTGTCTTTCCGTGGCCTCAAGTGCTGCATCGGGCATCATATTTAATAATCCAATATGGAGTTCTCGGATATCTTGGTGTTTGGCGCGTTCGGCTGATAATATTGCTTCGCCTTCTTCTTGAAGACGTGCAAAAGACGGTAAATTTGATAGATTTACTAAAGGCATAATAGGGGTGTTTTTTTATGAGTTATTATCAAGTGTTTGCGCAATAAGGTTGATAAATTCATCCTCGTTTTTGACCTCAGCGATTGCGCCAGCATCCACGGTATAACCGTATTGATCGGCTATAGCTTGATAGCGTGGTAGGCGGGCGTGAAATAATCTTGGAAAAACCCATGAAACAAATTCATTGGGTGGGATTTGATCGGTATGGCTATAGTGGTGCTCAGCCATAAAGGTATTGAGGTTTTTTTCGAGGAAATCAACGCGATAGTAGAGTGGTTTGGGATCTTGTTGTGCCCGATCAAAGAGTAACTGTTCTTGGTTCTGGGATGTTTTAATGTAAATAATGAGTGTGTGTTTGGCTAAAAGGTTAAGAACCTCAGGCTCGTCGAGTTCGCAAACACTACCGCCAGCATCATTAATAAAATGGTTGTAGTTATAAATATCCTGTGCTTTTTCAATGAATTTAGGGACATCTTTCATCGCTGCTATTTCTGCTTCGCGGTGTAAAAGTTGTCGATTTTTGAAGGTTTCTAAGGATAGACCGCCTAGATCCGGATTACCAATTTTTCCCATAAAACTTGAAACAGGCATTAAATTATCAACAGTAATGTTATTGCAAATATAAATGGAATCTGAAATAAGCAGCTCTTTGAGAAAAGGCGTATCCATCGCCTGTTGCTTAATGTTATCTAAAATAGGCTCCGATAAGTATTGGGTACCAATTCGGTAGTCACCTGAATAATGGAACCATTTTTTGGGCGATAATTTATTAGCGAGTGTGGTTTTTCCAGCCCCGGACATTCCCAACAAGGTAATTTGTTTTCTTTCACAAGTTAGGAAATCTTTTGCGCTCATTTTCATTTGGGTAATTTCCGTCAGTTGGCGTCTATGAATTAAGATCTTATTAAAGCAATATTAGCGGTTTATCGCTATGGGTTTTTTAAAGTGAATGCATTGCTAAGGCGGGCAAATTCAGTTAATGAAATTGCCTCAGCCCTGAGTTCAGGATTGATATCAAGGGCGTATATTTCAGCTTCGGTAAAAGATTTCTTTAGGGAGTTACGCAGTGTTTTTCGACGTTGCGAAAAAGCTTGAGTGACAACTTGGTTAAGATGCTTAAGATTAGTAATGTCTACAGGTGCTTTTTGGTGCGGTGTGAGCTTAAAGATGGCAGACATCACCTTTGGTTGTGGATCAAAACTTTCGGGTGGGACATCAAACAGCGGTTCTGCCTGACAGTAATATTGCAGCATAATGGTAAGTCGACCATATCGCTTGTTACCCGGTGTTGCACAAATTCGTTCAACGACCTCTTTTTGTAACATAAAGTACATGCTGTGAATATGATCAGCATATTTCATGAGATGAAAAAGTATCGGTGTGGAAATATTGTAAGGTAGATTTCCGATAATATGTAATCGGCTAGAGTTTGTAGCTAATTGGCTGAAATCCACCGTGAGAGCATCTTGACTATGGAGGGTTAATTGTTCTTCGTCAGCGAATTTATGTGATAAGTAACTGACTAGGTCACGGTCTAATTCAATGAGATCTAATTTAACACCGGTAGCGAGTAACGGTGCGGTTAGTGCACCTTGCCCTGGGCCAATTTCGACCCAATGCTCACCGTGTTCAGGGTTTGCAGTCATCAGAATGTTATCAATGATATGGCTATCTTGGAGGAAATTCTGGCCAAAACGTTTACGGGCTTTATGAGTCATAGTGTTTTTAATGGCGGATTAATTGTTGTGCGGTATCGATAGCGCAGTTTAAGCTATTTTCGTTGGCTAATCCTGAGCCTGCTAAATCCAGTGCCGTTCCATGGTCAACAGAAGTGCGGATAACAGAAAGGCCTAACGTAATATTGACGGCATTGCCAAATCCTTTGTGTTTAAGAACGGGCAGTCCTTGATCATGGTACATGGCAATCACAGCATCAGCTCGGTCTAAGTATTTGGGTGTGAATAAAGTGTCGGCAGGTAATGGACCTATCAAATTTAAGCCTTGTTCTCGTAATGCAGTTAATACAGGAATGATGGTCGTAATTTCTTCATCACCTAAATGACCGTTTTCGCCGGCGTGTGGATTGAGTCCAGCAACCAGTAATGTTGGGTTGTTAATACCAAAGCGTTGTTGAAGGTCATGATGGACGGTGCTTATGACATGTGTTAATTGCTGTTGGGTTATCGCATCCG
>JASMBU010000020.1 GCA_030753675.1 Methylococcales bacterium | reverse complement strand
ATTTCCAAAGCCAGTTTGGCCATAGTGGTAAAGCTACCACCATCACCTAATTGCTGCTTGACTGCTGAGAGGTTTTTACACATATCTGCTCGGTATTGCTGATCGTGACAAATAGCTAAAACTTCACGGGCCATATTTTCAGCGCTGGCTTCATGTTGAATCAATTCTTTAACAATACCCTGATTGGCAATAATATTCGGTAAACCAATGAAATCAATATTAACCAACAATCGACCTAACCCATAGGTTAAGGCAGATAATTTATAGACGATGACCATCGGGACTTCTAACAGAGCAATTTCTAATGTCGCGGTGCCTGAGGTAGTTAACACCGCATCACAACACTGCACCACATCATAAAACTCTTGTTTGACCACGCGCACGTTAACCTTCGCTGTTGCCAAATAAGACGCTATCAAGTCATCGCTGACAGAATTGGCTTGCGGCAAAATAAACTGACACCCCGGTAGTTGACCTGCTATCTGCTCAGCTGCCATCACCATTTCCGGCAACAACCGTTTAATTTCATTATGCCGACTACCGGGTAGCAAACCAATAACCGTCGTGTCCGCATTGATCTCAAAATGATCCCGCACTGCCGCCTTGGTATATTTAGGCTTCACGGTATCTACCGACGGATGGCCCACATAACGAACCGGTACCTTTTCGCGTTCATAGTAAGGGACTTCAAAAGGAAAGATAACGGCCATCATATCAATAACACAACCATATTTTTTAACCCGCCCCGGGCGCCAGGCCCACACTTGCGGGCTTACATAGAAGAGCACTTTAACCCCACACTGTTTCGCATACGTGGCTAATTTATAATTAAACTCTTTATAATCAACACAAATTAAGAGATCGGGTTGTTGTTCACGCAGGGTTCTTTTGACCTGCTCTAAAGCCCGCTTAATTTCACGGTAATGGCGCAGTACTTCCACAATACCAATCACACCAATATTCGAGGCATCAAAACACAAATCAATGCCCGCCTCACGCATACAGGTGCTACCCATACCGATGCCTTTTACCGCAGGAGACATGGCTTTAAGTGCCAAAAACAATTCTGCACCGTGACGATCACCCGAGGCTTCACCGGCCACGATCATGACGCTCGGATTTTTTTTATGCTTATCTGTCAACGCCCCGCTCCCCCTTAACCGATCAGCACACTAGGACAAAGTAGCGCTAATAACAGCCGCAATCTCTCTGACTTGACTATCACTCAGACTGGGGCAAATAGGGAGTGAAAGGCAACGTGCTGCAACCGATTCCGTAACCGGTAAAGATAACCCCTCGCAACTGTCTAAAAAGACCGCTTGTTGGTGCAACGGTACGGGGTAGTACACCGCACAAGCGATCTGCTGCGCCTGTAGGGCGGCTAAAATCTTTTCTCGATGATCTGATAACATCGTGTACTGATGATAAACATGCACACCGATACCATCTTCAAACGGTGTTTCTAACGGTAGACCTTGAAGTAACTCGGAATACAAATGTGCTGCCGCACTCCGACGCTGATTACTGTTCTCAATACGCTTCAACTTAGCCCGCAAAATAACCGCCTGCATTTCATCTAACCGACTATTATAACCAATCACATCATGGTAATAACGCACGTCAGAACCGTGATTACGTAGTTTTTTTATCATCGAAGCGACCTCATCGGAGGACGTTGTCACTAACCCTCCATCGCCATAAGCCCCTAAATTCTTACTGGGGAAAAAACTAAACCCTGCCGCATCACCAAAGCTACCGGTTTGTTGCCCGTCAATCGAAGCGCCAAAAGATTGCGCACAATCTTCAATCAATTTAAGACTGTGACGCTCACATAAATCCTTAATGGCACTCATAGCCACTGGCTGACCAAAGAGATGCACCGGCATAATTGCGCGGGTTTTTGTAGTAATCGCAGCGGCGATCGTTGCTGCTGTAATATTAAGCGTCTTTGCATCGATATCTACAAACACCGGCGTCGCTCCAACGTAACGAATCGCCTCCGCTGTGGCAATAAAAGTAAAAGCCGAAGTAATCACTTCATCACCTTCACCAATACCGGCCGCTATCAATGCCAAATGCAGCGCATCAGTTCCAGAGGCCACACCAATCGCATGTTTTACCCCTAAAAAATCGGCTGCTTCTTGCTCAAACGCCTGCACATTCGGTCCTAATATAAAAGCACAACTGTCTAAAACCCCATTGATACCAGCTTTGATCTCAGCTTTAATTTCGTTGTATTCTGCTTTCAGATTTACCATTGGAATCATGATCACTATCCTTATCTTTTAACATTGATAACTTATTTTAATTAGTCACCTTCGGGCATTTATTCTGACTCACCAATGAGCTGACTAATTTGTATGGCGACTTGAAGCGCTCTTTTTCCGGATTCACCACTGACTAACGGCGCCTCACCCATTTTAATACACTGTAAGAATGATTTGATCTCTTCCAATAAAGCGTCACCATTTTCAAAAGTCGACTTGTTTGTTTTAATATCTGGGATCCCTGGAAACATTTCTTTATCGCCGATTTGATGCTGCGTCAGAACACGATTTTGAAAATCAACCGACACATAACAACTGGGGCGGAACATACGCATTTTACGTTCCATTTTCATGCTCACCCGGCTGGCAGTCACATTGGCAACACAACCATTCTTAAACACAATACGTGCATTAGCAATGTCCGTTCCTTTTGTTAAAACCGGTGTACCACTCGCATCCAAGCGCTCTATTTCCGAATCAACCAATGCTAAAATAATATCGATATCATGAATCATTAAATCCAAAACCACACTGACATCATTAGCACGCGGATTAAAAGGCGATAAACGATGCGATTCAATAAACAGTGGCTTATCCGGCAAATGATCTAACCCCATGACGGCGGAGTTAAAGCGTTCTAAATGACCGACTTGTAATAACACATTATTTGCTTGGGCGGCGGCTATTAATTCATCAGCTTCTTTAACAGTCACCGTAATAGGCTTTTCCACCAAGACATGGGTGCCGTGATTAATAAAATCCAAAGCAACTTGGTGGTGTAAGGTGGTCGGCACTACAATACTGACCGCATCGACCTGACCCAATAACTGACGGTAATCTGTCAGCGCCTTCGTTTGATGTTTTTGTGCGATCTCTTCAGCCGCCTGTTGATTGACATCAACGACCGCAATCAATTCCGAATCTGGCAAACTGGCATATTTTTCTGCATGAAACTTACCCAAATAACCGGCACCAATCACTGCACTTTTAATTTTTTTCATCGCTGATATCTTTACTTAGAAAAAATAATTTTAATATAAACCGTTATTTAAACCCATGCACACCCCGCTTTGACTTGACCGCTAGCCATGCTTTCAAGATCAATATTTCCGGCGTATCCTCTAAATCTTCAATAGATTCTTGTGCTTTAAGGCGTCTAAAAGCCGTTGTTAACATTTTATAACGTTCACCACTAATACCTGCTCGTCGCAACCCAATGGAGTTAAGTCGATAATGCTTAGCCGGTGCGCCACCTGCTGTCGTAAAAGGTAAAACATCCATACTTAACCCTGAGGTTCCTCTAACAATCGCAAAAGGGCCTACGCGGCAAAATTGATGTGCGACCACCGCACCGCCCATAAACACATTATTACCCACCTCAACAAAACCACCAATGGCAACATTATTCGCAAAAATAGTCTGGTCCCCAATCATACAATCATGCGCAACATGACTATGATTCATAAAAAAACACTGTGAGCCAATAATCGTCGCCCCCTCAACAACCGTTGCACGATGGGCGGTAAAACCTTCTCGAAAAACATTGTTATCACCGATAGTTAAATAACTGACTGTTGCGGCTTTAAACGCGATATCTTGCGGTAAATCACCCAGCACCACATGTGAATGAACCCGATTGCTAGAACCCATTTGCGTAAAACGTTTTATCACGGCATGCGCTTGAATCTCACAACCCTCACCAATAACCACATCTGGTTCTATCACCACATAGGGACCAACAATAACTGCATCACCAAGTTTTACATTGTCGGCAATACACGCTGTAGGGTGAATATGATTTGTCATGTTAATTAACCTCTTGGATGAAACTGCTGATGTAATTCTTTTAACCGTTCTTGCGCAATATGTGTATAAATCTGTGTTGTCGATAAATCACTGTGCCCGAGTAATAATTGTACCACTCTTAAGTCAGCCCCATGATTTAACAAATGTGTCGCAAAAGCGTGTCGTAATGTATGCGGAGACAGTGATTTAGTGATACCGGCCACACGGGCATAACGCTTAATCAAATACCAAAAAGCCTGACGAGACATCGCTGAACCACGATGCGTTATAAACAAAAAATCACTTTGCCGACCGGCTAAAATAACTTCTCGTGCCGTGCTAATATATTGTTCCAACCAACTCAAGGCTTGTTCGCCCACCGGGACAAGGCGCTCTTTATTACCCTTCCCAACTATACGCACCGCGCCTTGGCGCAAACTGATTTGTTCAAACCGAAGCGAGATTAATTCTGAAACCCGAAGTCCGGTTGCGTATAGCAACTCCAACATGGTTCGATCACGACACCCTAAGACCAATGTCTCATCCGGTGCTGCCAGTAATTTCTCAACATCATCTTCGGATAAACTCACCGGTAACGGCCGACCTAACTGTGGCGGCTCAATATGCGTAGTCGGATCTACTTTTATTTGACCTTCGCGCACTAAATAACGATAAAACTGGCGTAATGCTGACAACATGCGTGCTGCTGAACGACGACTTACCCCATGTTCAAAGCGCACGGCCATAAATTGTGAAATATCACTGCCATGTACATCAAGCATACTTTTAGCGGCTAAAAATTCGGCAAAAATCAGTAAGTCACTGCCATAAGCACTCAGCGTATTCTCACTCAATCCTTGCTCAGACCAACTCGCATCTAAGAATAGATCAATTAAAGCCTTAGCCTTTATCATTTAAAATAACTAACCGTTAGCGGAAAACCTACAGCAGTATACTGAATTCAATACGGTTATATCAAAAAGGTGTCTCTAAAACTTAGCGCGCTAAAGTGATACTCAAAAAAAAACAGCCCTAAGGCTGTCTTTTTTCTGAAAACTCAACGATTGCTTACTTAAGTTTTTCCTTAATACGTGCACGTTTACCGGTTAAGTCACGCAAGTAATACAATTTAGCCCGACGCACATCACCACGGCGCAGAACTTCAATATTACCCACTATGTGACTGTGTGTTTGGAAAACACGCTCAACACCTTCGCCATGAGAAATCTTACGTACTGTAAACGCTGAATTAGCACCACGATTTCGTTTAGCAATCACGACGCCTTCAAAAGCCTGTAATCTTTCACGACTTCCCTCTGTTACTTTAACCTGAACAACAACAGTATCACCGGGATTGAAATCCGGAATATTAGTCTTAAATTGTTCTTGTTCCAGTTGCTCAATAATATTACTCATGACACACCCTTAACTCTTAGTTTTAATCTCTTTCAATAATGCTGCCTGCTCATCAGACAACGTCATCTCATTTAATAAATCCGGCCTTTTAGACCGAGTATTTTTCCAGGACTGTTGTAGTCGCCAACGAGCAATTTCCACATGATTACCGCTCAACAGCACACCCGGAACCGACTTACCGTCTATCACCTCTGGCCGAGTATAATGCGGGCAGTCCAACAAACCATTCATATATGAATCTTGCTGAGCCGATTCCTTAGCACCCAACGCACCCGGTACTAACCGAGTAACTGCATCTATAACCACTAACGCAGCCAATTCACCGCCACTGATTACATAATCTCCCAGCGACCATTCTTCATCGATTTCAGCTTCTATTAAGCGTTCATCAATACCTTCATAACGACCTGCAACCAAAACCAATTGTGTTAGTTCACAAGTCTTTACCAATAAATCTTGAGTTAGCGGTCTTCCCTGTGGACTTAAATAAACCACTTTTCTCGCTTTGCTATCACCCGCCTTTTTGGCGTTTATAATAGCGTCCTGTAAAGGTTGATACATCATCACCATTCCAGGCCCACCACCATAAGGTCTAGCATCTACCGTTCTATGTCGATCTTCAGTGAAATCCCTAGGATTCCAGGTCACCAAATCGACCAACTGATTATCTATGGCTCTGCCAACAATGCCGAAATCAGAAGCCTGCTGAATCATCTCAGGAAACAACGTTACAACATCAAAACGCATACTAGCCACTAAAAGTCAGGATCCCAATCAACTTCAATGAGGCCTGCCACTAAATCAATCTTTTTAAGAACCGACCCTTGAATAAAAGGAATCAGCCGTTCACTATCACCTTTAACCACAAGCACATCATTCGCACCGGTTTCTAAAAGATGATCCACAACACCTAAAGAAACACCCGTCGTCGTCACAACGGCCAAACCAATAAGATCTGACCAGTAGTATTCACCTTCCTCTGGATCAGGTAATTGACTTCGTGCTATTGAGATCGTCCAACCAGATAAGGGCTCTGCTTGCTCGCACCGCTCAATCGTTTCCAAACGAGCGACAACACCTTTACCCTGAATTCGACCATCGATTACTTTCAATAACCGCTGTTCACGCCCCTTCTCTAATAACCAGGGCGAATAATTCACTATATTTTCTCTCGGACTGGTGTCCGAAAAAACCTTAACCCAGCCATTAACACCAAAAACACCGGTGATTTTACCTATGACAAGATGCGTTTCTGCCACTGGTAATCTTTTACTCTGCCGCTTTCTTTGCTTCTTTTACCAACTTAGCAACACGCTCTGAAGTTTGTGCACCGTGTGACTTCCAATGCGTTACGCGGTCAACGTCCAAGCGTAATCTTTCTTCATTACCACGTGCTAATGGGTTAAAAAAACCAAGACGTTCAATGTAACGCCCATCACGACTTCTTCTACTATCTGCTACAACGACATGATAAAAAGGACTATCCTTCGCACCACCTCTTGCAAGACGAATGGTTACCATTAAAATTTCCTCACAAAACTATAATCAAATAAATCGGATCATTGTACGGGCTTTTAACAGAATGTGAAGAAATAATTACATTCAGAGGCTATAAAACTCACCTCAAAGCCAACACCAATGAATTTTAGCGGCCTAAACCACCGCCCATACCGCCCATATTGCTCTGTAATCCACGCATCATATTGGCCATATTGCCCTTTTTAAAGCGTTTCATCATTTTCTGCATCATTTTGAATTGTTTCAACAACTTATTAAGATCTTGAACATCTTGTCCACAACCAGCCGCAATACGTTTTTTGCGCTTACCTTTAATAATATCAGGGAACTTCCTTTCCTGAATCGTCATCGAATTAATTACTGCAACTTGTCGAGAAAGCTCTTTATCGTTAACTTTATCTTTAACACTTTCAGATAAGTTACTCATACCAGGCAATTTCTCCACCAAAGAACCAACGCCCCCCATACTTTGCATTTGTTGCAATTGATCTCTAAAGTCTTCCAAAGTAAACGCCTGACCTTTTTTAACTTTCTTCGCAAGTCGTTCGGCTTTCTTCTGATCAACCTTGCGCTCAACTTCTTCGATAAGACTGAGCATATCGCCCATACCAAGAATACGAGAGGCCAAACGATCCGGGTGAAATAACTCTATTTCGTCCGTTTTCTCACCGGTACCAATGAATTTAATGGGTTTTCCGGTAATATGACGAATCGATAATGCTGCACCACCACGCGCATCACCATCGGCCTTAGTCAGCACAACGCCGGTTAACGGAAGCGCTTCATCAAATGCTTTTGCAGTATTAGCCGCATCCTGCCCGGTCATACTATCGACCACAAAGAGTGTTTCAATCGGATTGATCGCCGCATGAAGACCTTTAATCTCGGTCATCATTTCATCATCAATAGCCAAACGCCCTGCCGTATCAACAATCAGTACGTCTAGAAATTTACGTCGTGCTTTATCAATAGCGTTATTAGCAATATCAATTGGTTTTTGCGAAACATCGCTTTCAATAAACTCCAATGACAGATCATTGGCCAATGTTTCTAATTGCTTGATTGCCGCAGGTCGATACACATCGGCACTGACAACACCCACTGATTTTTTATGATTTTCCTTCAGCCAACGTCCTAATTTTGCAACGGTCGTGGTTTTACCAGCCCCTTGCAAACCCGCCATTAAAATAACCGCCGGCGGATTAGTTTTAAAATTTAGACCTTCATTCGCCCCACCCATCACGGTCATGAGTTCGTCTTGAACGATTTTCAATAAGGCTTGGCTGGGCAGAAGACTAGTTTCAACCTCGGTTCCCAATGCCCGTTTTTTCACACCATTAATAAAGGCCTGAACCACGGGTAAAGCCACATCAGCTTCTAACAAGGATAAACGAATCTCACGCAACGTATCCTTAATATTATCTTCAGTAAGACGTCCCTGCCCGCGGACGACCTTAAGCGTTTTCGTTAAACGATCGGTTAAATTTTCAAACATAATAGACGAACACCTTCACAACTCTTAAACTATGACTCACATAGAGCCCAAACAGGTTATAATTCTGAGCTACTCTAAGGATGCAACGGTTGCCCCTTAGTAAATGATAGCTTTACCGTAAAAGTGACTATTATGACAGACTAATCCAATAAGGACAGCCTTAATGATTCATACATTAATCAATAACCTGACTATTATCAGTTATTTATTAAGTGCTTTTTTAATTGCCAAGAATAAAAATACCTCCCATACCGGTTCATTTCCGCACCTTCAACCGCTCACACTCGGTTGGATTGCTGTGCTTTTACACACCACAACAGTCACGCAACAATTATTTACGCCTGAAGGCTTAAATCTCAATTTCTTTACAGCGGGCTCACTGGTTTCCAACATTCTTGTCTGGCTATTCCTGTTAGCGGCATTAACACGCCCTCCCATCGAAAAATTAGCCCTAGCGATATTTCCTATTGCTGCACTGATGTTAGGTATACAGAGCTATATTGAAATAAAACCTCAAATTCTGGCTAATCATTCTTGGCAAATGAATCTTCATATTCTTACGTCTATTATCGCCTTCAGCCTTTTTAACATAGCTGCTTTCCAAGCGGTCTTGCTCGCGATACAAGACCACCAACTTCATAGCCCCCGCCCACACAAGCTGGTATTTTCATTGCCCCCCTTGCAAACGATGGAACTCTTATTATTTCAAATGATAGGGGCAGGCATGCTCTTTTTATCGGGCTCCCTACTCAGCGGCTTTTTCTTTCTTGAGGATCTTTTTGCACAACACCTAGCTCACAAAACAGTCCTGTCACTACTGGCATGGGTTGTCTTTGGCATTTTATTATCCGGTCGTATTCGTTATGGGTGGCGTGGGAAAAAAGCCATTCGCGGCACTATTATTGGTTTTATCTTTCTCACACTGGCTTATTTTGGTAGCAAACTGGCATTGGAGTTAATCCTACAACGGGTCTAACCAAAACTCTACCCCGCGATAGATTTTTCTCCGTCCTTAATAGCATTAATAATGTTAGTGGTTGAATGACCTTCATTAAAAGACAATATTTTAACGTCACCGCCATTCGCAAGCACACTTTCATGGCCCGCAATTTCTGTAATATCCTGATAATCACCGCCTTTAACCAATACATCTGGCAATAGTCTATCGATAATGGCTTGAGGCGTATCTTCGCTAAAAGCCACCACCCAATCCACACAGGTTAAGGCCGCCAACATTTCCATTCGTTGCGCTAAGCTATTCACCGGTCTCGTTGAACCTTTTAAACGCCGTACTGATTCATCACTATTTACTAAAACAACCAGACGATCCCCTAACTCCCGAGCCTGCTGCAAATAACGAACATGGCCCGGATGTAAAATATCAAAACACCCGTTAGTCGCAACAATAATTTCATTATTTTTATGCGCCTGATCCATTGCAGACTCTAATTCCGCCACTAAAACAACACCGCCGTGAGTCAACTGTCGCCCTTCTAGCGCTTGGACCATTTCTGCCGTACTAACTACTGCCGTGCCCGATTTACCGACCACAATGCCCGCTGCCGTATTCGCCAGCCATGTTGCATTGGCAAATGATTCATTGGCGGCCAGGCTCGCAGCCAACACTGAAATCACCGTATCCCCAGCCCCTGTCACATCAAAAACATCTCGCGCCTGAGTCGGCAAGTGCAAGGGCTCACAGCCATGCTCTAACAGGGTCATTCCATGTTCACTGCGCGTAATCAACAACCCAGACATCCCCAATTCGGCCATCAATTGGTAGCCTTTTTCGACCAATACATCTTGATCAGGACAAGGGCCGACAACGGCTTCAAACTCGCTTAAATTAGGCGTCATAATCGTTGATTTACGATAACGTTCAAAATCAGCCCCTTTAGGGTCAACCAATGCGGGCTTGTTATAACGCTTGGCCAATGCGATTAACTGCTCCACTTGTGCCAAAGTTCCTTTTCCGTAATCTGAGAAAATAACCGCATCGGCTTGCTCAATTAGCTCAGGGCAAACAGTAAGCAGTTGATCACTGCTAAATTGTTGAAAATCCTCCTCAAAATCAAGACGAATAAGTTGCTGATTTCGACTCATAACCCGCAACTTTGTAATCGTAGGGTATTCGTCTAAGGTAATAAAACAACACGTTACTCCGGCATTCGTTAACATTGTCGTTAACGTCTCAGCCGACTCATCCTGACCACAATAACCCACCAACGTCACATCCACACCTAACGCGGCTAAATTTAACGCAACATTACCGGCCCCTCCAGGGCGGAATTCACGATCATTAACATGGACAATAGGCACCGGTGCTTCTGGCGAAACGCGAGACGTTGAGCCATGCCAATATTGATCAAGCATTAAATCACCGACCACTAAAACTTTCGCAGAAGTAAACCCAGGAAACTGCATTATCTATAATCCTACCTAAAAAAGAATTCAAAATACCATAATAACCCTATCTAACACCAGCCCATGCTTAACCCACACAAAGCAACAACACTGCACTAACTCGGCTATTCGTTCAAATGCTATGATAGAATTATTATCTTCATTTTAGCATTAAGGATACTTCCATGAAGGTCACTATCTACCACAACCCCCGTTGCAGTAAATCACGCCAAACGCTACAACTCCTACAAGACCAGGGCATAGAGCCTGAAATCATAAAATATCTGGAAACACCGCTCAACGCCGAAGAAATCAAAACCATTTTAACTAAACTGGCTATTGAACCCCGAGCACTACTACGTAAAAGTGAGCCTGATTATAAATCTGCCGGTCTGAATGATACTTCGCTCGACTCAGAGACTCTTATTAGAGCCATGGCTGAATACCCTAAACTTATCGAACGCCCCATTGTTTTAGCAAACAATAAAGCTGCCATTGGCCGCCCTCCGGAAAACGTCCTTACTATTTTATAAGCCCTCTCGAACAACCCTATAAAGACGCCTTCTTACTCAAAAACACATAACATGGACACACAGATACTTATCCTCTATTACAGCCGGCATGGCTCAACGATCGATATGGCTCAACAAATTGCCCGCGGCGTTGAATCCACACAAAATGCCAGTGCAATAATCCGTACTGTTCCGAATATATCCCCTATCTGTGAAGCGACTGAAGATAGCATTCCAGAACAAGGCGCGCCTTATGCAACACTTGAAGATTTAAAAAACTGTCACGGTTTAGCACTTGGCAGCCCCACTCATTTTGGCAATATGGCGGCACCTCTTAAACATTTTATTGATAGCACGACTGAACTATGGTTTGCTGGCGCACTGACTGGAAAACCCGCCGTCGTTTTTACCTCCTCCAGCAGCATGCATGGTGGTCACGAAAGCACCTTACTGTCAATGATGTTGCCGTTGATGCACCAAGGCATGATGATTATGAGTGTGCCTTGCGGTGAATCAGCCTTACGGGAAACACAAACTGGCGGCACACCCTATGGACCTAGCCACCTCGCTAACCACGGCCAACCGTTAAGCGAAGAAGAAAAAACTTTATGCCAGCTCATGGGGCAACAATTAACCCAAACTGCTCACCTACTTAACTCCTCATGACACTCAGTAAACAGACTTTCTACACCTTAGCACTCAGCGCCTACTTTAGCCTTTTTGCTTTGCTGATGGCCTGGCATACACTGCTGATGCCATCAGTACGATTCCCAACCGCATTGGTGCTCATCGTTACCGTTTCGCCGCTACTGCTACCATTACGCGGCTTTCTTCACGGCCACTCCAAAAGTACCGCCTGGATGGCCTATGTAAGTTTATTATATATTACCCACGGACTGGTCGAAGCCATGGCTAATCTCACTGAACGTTGGTATGCCACCGGCGAAGCCATTCTTGCCCTAACCTTATTCCTAAGCGCTACGTTTTATGTTCGCTCAAATGGCAAATAACCTAATCAATGAGCAAACAATTACCCCTTGATTTCAAACACCGAAACAACCAAAGTTTTGACGACTATTTCTCTGGTGAAAACGAAGAGGTTGTCAGCCATTTAAAGCAATGCAGCGATAAAAAAGGCGAACCCTTCATCTTTGTCTGGGGACCCTCTGGAACCGGAAAAACTCACCTTTTACAAGCCTGTTGCCAACAAACCGCGCAAACAGGAAACAATACTTTCTATTTGGAATTAAAAAGCGGACAACTCCCAGACCCCAGTATTCTTGACGGACTAGAAAACTTAGCGCTAGTTTGTATAGACAATATTCATTTACTCCATGAGATTCAACAGCACCAAGAACACTACTTTAATTTTTTTAACCGCATTACTGAACAAGGTAATCAACTCATTATCAGCGCTAACTGTTCACCTACACAATTAAACATCCCCTTAGCCGACCTTAAAACCCGCCTCAACTGGGGACTTACCTTGAAACTAGAACGCTTAAGCGACTCCAATTTAATGATTGCACTCAGTCATAAAGCGCATCGCATGGGCTTTGATATTTCTCCGCAGGCCGCGACTTTTATTCTGTCTCGCTATACGCGCGAACTGACTGACTTCTGGGCCTTGCTGAACATTCTGGACCACGCAACATTATCCGCGCAGCGTAAAGTGACCGTTCCTTTTCTAAAAGAAATACTGAATCTATGACCACCGCTTTAGTCTTTGGCACTGGCGCTATCGGCGGTTTTTACGGTAGCCTTTTAGCGCAACAAGGGGTTCAGGTTTCCGTCGTCTGCCGCTCAGATTACACCCATATTAAACAACACGGCTTTCAAATTAACAGCCATGAATTAGGCCTGTGGTCTTTTCAACCCGAGCAAATATTTAATTCGGCATCAGCTGTAAAAGCACCCACTGACTACCTGTTGGTTTGCACCAAAGTTCTTGACACCCTGGACCAGGTAAAATTAATTAAACCGGCTGTAGGCAAAAAAACCACTATCGTACTGATTCAAAATGGTATTGCGATTGAAGATGAAATCATCGCCGCTTTTCCAGATAACGAGGTGGTCAGCGGACTCGCTTTTATTTGCAGTAATCGCATTAGCCATGGTGAAATTGAACATTTAGCCTATGGACGGTTAACGCTCGGAAATGTACCGTCAGGTTTTAGCGAGAAAACCCGATGCCTGGCAGCATTTTTTAACGATGCTGGCATAGATTGTCAATTAAGTGAATCCATTACCACCGCACGATGGCAAAAATGTATTTGGAATGCCCCTTTCAACCCCTTATCGGTCCTCTCGGGCGGTCTTAGCACACAGACCATTTTACAAACCCAAGAACCCTTAATACGCTCCATCATGCAAGAAGTTTTTACCATTGCCCAAGCCTTAGGTCACAGACTCCCTGAAGATATCATTGAAACCAACATTAACCATACCCAACAAATGCCGCCCTACAAAACCAGCATGCTACTAGACTATCAGGCCGGTCGTCCCATGGAAATTAATGCTATTTTAGGCAATACGATCAAAGCGGCTTCGCTCACAAATACTGAATGTCCGCACTTAAAAACGCTCTTTGCCTTACTGCAACTTACAGAATTAACTGACCCCGTTAAGCGTTCAGAAACGCCTTGGCCCAACCAAAACCCTTTAGGTTAAAGTCTTATAAAATCAGCTACATTATCCATGTTTGAGTGGCTATCGCTAAGATTTAATTAACATCGCAAGTTTTTTTAGTTGCACCGGTTTTGAAAACAAATATCCCTGAAACTGGTCACAACCTAATGCCATCAATATCAAATGCTGGCTATAAAAACATACCACTTTTACCGAAAACAGTCATTGCACAAAAAGCAAAGCGGTTACAAAAAAAACCGATGCAATGACATCGGTTTTAATAACCTTTCTTAACTTCAGTAATTTAAAGTTGATCGTAACCCCGCTCATCATGTAATACCACATCTAACCCTTCTTGTTCTTGCTCTGCTGAGACTCGAATACCGAGAGTACTGTCCAGTATTTTCAAAATAACAAAGGTAAAAAAAGCGCTCCAGATAATAGTGGCAAAAATAGCAATAAACTGCACGGTAACCTGACTCATGACAGTTACCCCATCAGCTAACCCTAAACCGCCCATCTCAGTTGCTGCAAAAACTGCGGTTAACAAAGAGCCTGTTATACCACCGACACCATGGACTGAAAAAACATCTAATGAATCATCAATCTGCAGTTTTGTTTTAATATACTGGGTCGCATAATAACAAATAAACCCTGCTGAAATACCAATCAACAATCCACCAACCGGACCAACAAAACCCGATGCCGGTGTGATCGTTCCAAGACCTGCCACCATACCGGTAACAATCCCTAATACACTCGGCTTACCATGGATTTTCCATTCCAAAAACATCCAAGTCAGCGAAGCCGCCGCCGCACTGATATGGGTAACTAACATGGCCATACCCGCCGCGCCGTCAGCCGTTAAAGCGCTTCCAGCATTAAAACCAAACCAGCCCACCCACAGCATACCGGCACCGGCAACCACCATCGTCATGTTATGCGGTGGCATCGGGATTTTAGGAAAACCGTTGCGTTTACCAATCACAATAGCAGCCACCAAAGCAGCAACTCCCGCGTTAATATGAATAACAATACCACCGGCAAAATCCATGACGCCCATCTCAGCCAGCCAGCCGCCTCCCCAGACCCAATGACAAACCGGCACATAAACCAATACAAGCCATAAACCGCTAAACCAGAACATACTGGAAAATTTCATCCGTTCTGCAAAACCACCTACAATCAATGCCGGGGTAATAATTGCAAAGGTCATTTGAAACATAAAAAAGACCGTTTCAGGAATATCCCCACTTAAGTCCGCTGTTCCCATACCTAACGCTAATATCTTCTCAGCACCCCCGATAAAACCGTTTAAAGCCCCGCCGTCGGTGAAAATAAAGCTGTAAGCACCCAATAACCACAAAACAGACACTAAACAGGCAATTGAAAAACATTGCATTAAAACCGTCAATACATTTTTAGAGCGCACTAAACCGGCATAAAATAAGGATAAACCCGGTAACGTCATAAATAACACCAATGCTGTTGATGTTAAAATCCATGCGGTATTACCGCCATTTAATTCATCGGCACTGGCTATTTCAGGCATCAAACTCAAAATACTCAACGCACCTATCTTAACAAGTAAATTATTCATTTCTTTATCTCTGTATTTAATGATTATTAAATTGCTTCGACACCGGACTCACCGGTTCTGATACGGATGACTTGCTCTAACGACGTCACAAAAACCTTACCGTCACCAATTTTCCCCGTACTCGCCCCTTCCACCATCGCATTCACAGCCGCCTCTAAAATATCGTCCGAAACCGCGATTTCTAATTTAACTTTAGGCAAAAAATCAACCACATATTCTGCCCCTCGATAGAGTTCCGTATGCCCTTTCTGGCGTCCAAAACCCTTTACTTCAGTTACGGTCATCCCCGCCACACCAATTTCAGACAGTGCTTCACGCACGTCATCTAATTTAAACGGTTTAATTATTGCTGTGATTAATTTCATTTCATCTCCTGCATTATTTTGGTTCATCACACGAAAAGTAGCTTATGCAAAGGGCATGCCAAACACAAGTCATTGAAAGTAAAGGATTTAATCATCCTCCTATTGCACCAAGATGGCTCACTACAATCAAACTACGCTCACTTTTGGTGCGCTTATGGCTTGAGAATGCCCTCTATTCACCCACAGGAATACTTAGCCACGACTGCTATGGGGTCTAAACAACCGCAATCAAAAAGCAATTAATCCTGAGCCCATATCACAGCCAAGCTATTGAAAATAAAAAATATTTTTTATGGAAATAGTAGGAATACAGCACTAATAAAACCTTGAAAAAGGCGTCTTATCATCAATTAGCAAACACCTATAAGGGTTCGAAATAAATCAGGGCATTATTCATCTAACACGCACTATTAAGGTGCATTTTAAGTAAAATATGCTTTTAAATCAATATGTTATAAAATACACAATTCAAAATCACCCTTTGAGAATATTTTTGGCCTCTTCAACCATTGCCAAGAGCGAATGTTCTTTAATGGTCGCTATCAACTCATCAGTCTTAAATTTATGGTGGCGTTCGTAAGCGACCCCGACTTGCTCCATTTCTGCCAACCCCGTTTCACGCGCATGCTCAACAAAACCGTCATTTTTCCAAAAAAATGCACCTGGCATCGTCGTTGGAATCACTAATACAAAAAATAAAGACCGCCCAATGGCACCGGTTACTAAAACCATTCCGGTTAACACCCCTAATAGCACAAGACCAATGCCATTCTCTATACCTATCAGCGCTAAACCAGCCGCCAGCAGCATAGCCAGACCTAACAACCCATTTCGAAGCCAATAACTTTTGCCGTACTTGGTCACTTGCCAATAATAAGACCCGGCTCCTTCATTACCCCATTTTTTCATATCTCGGGCATGAAAAACATGTCCCACGCCTTCAATAATTAACCCAGCCACCATCACCCAAGCCAAAACGGCAATAACCGGCTGAACCGCAATCCATGAAGGTGCCACCAAAACCGTAACCATTAAAGGGACCAAGGCCCCATAAATCAATGCTGCCGAGACAAAAGCACTACCAGTTTGCCAATGATCCCAAAAAGGGCGAGCCGGAATTCGATATAGTTTATACATAAAGTACCCCCCAACCAGAGCACCTAAAACACCTAACCATGCAAAAACCATGGCGAGCCATTGAAAAATAGCCACCTCGAATAAAGCCAAACTGCTGTAGCCTAAAAGACCTAAATAAAACAAGGAAACTCCGGCAATCTCTCGGCTCACCGGTGATAGTTTTAAATTATAAAAACCCCGATAAAAACGATGCGGTTTACCCAAGTGCATATTCAATTGATATAAACCCATCGTACATATAATCACTAATACCGCTAATAACACAGGAAAAACAACGGGGGTTTTTAGCAAAGCCAAACTCTCAACACCGACAAGAGTACCTAAAAGCAACAAGATGAAAGCACCCATGGTTGCTTGTGTGCATAAGGTAAACACCACATGCGCAATTTCATGACTGGTAAGTAATTTTTTAAAATTCCAATATTTTTCATGACCTTGTTTTTCATCAACAGTCGCCTTAAAAGACTCACCATAATGTTCCCGGTGATATTTAACCGGCATCGAATCCGTACGTGTCATCTCATGTTCGGTAGGTTTGTTCTGCTGAAAGCGGATATTCGGCCGAGTAATATCTGCACGCGGAAAACCTGATATTTCGGTTTCGGCCTGCTCACGGTTTTCTGGAATATTTTCAATCACACCAAAGTCCAAAGCATTACCCAAACAGGCCGACACGCAGGCCGGTTTCAATCCCACCTCAAGACGGTCAACACACATATTACATTTTGATACTTCACCCTTAACAGGGTCTAATTGCGGCGCATTATAGGGGCAGACCCAAGTACAGTAACCACAACCAAAACAAATATCGGGGTCTTGCAGAACCGCACCGTATTCGGCAAATTTTGTATAAGCACGTGTTGGGCAGCCTTTTAAACAAACTGGGTCCTCACAATGGTTACACGCCATTGAGATATTAATCCGCTGATAATTAGGGTAAGTACCGCCCTCGACAAAACCGACAGACCGAAAAGCGATATGTGACGGTACATCATTTTTCTCACTACAGGCCGACTCACAAGCATGGCAACCGATACAATTATCAGCATTTAAATAAAACCCATGCTGCTTATAGCGGTTAGGGTTTTCACCAATGTCACCATCACCATTAATGGTTAAACTTTCACCTCGCAAAGCACTGTCTTCTACAGTCAACTCTATCGGCTGTCCATAACGACTTTTTTCTTGGCTTTCAGAATCCTTTAAAAAAGCGTAACTAGGTTCACCTTCCCGTACTTTATACATTATTAATCCTTAAAAATATCATCAATGCCTACCCAAACCACTTTAACGGTAATGCAAAATACTGCTGACAGAAAAAACAAAACCTTTAACGTATTTTCATCAAAACTCCCTGGCTTCCTTATTTAATCTTGCAGCTAATACCTGATCTATTTGTTCAATACGAACAGCCCCTTGTTTAAAAGCCGGCTGACGAGAGTGAGGGTCCAACAATCCCAGTGTTAATCGATTCACACAATCAAAAAAATGAAAAGGTATAAAAACCATATCTCTAGATACCCGCTGGGTCAACATCACCAATACCACGGCATCACTACGTCTGGAAACAACACGAACATAAGATTGGTGCTTAACCCCTAATGCCACGGCTGCATCGGGGTTCATTTCCATAAAAGGTGTCGGGCTGAACTTGTTATTATTAGCAATCTTCCCCGTTCGCGTGCGGGAATGAAAATGCTCAACTAAGCGTCCTGAATTGAGCCAAAAAGGGTATTCTTTATCGGGTTTTTCATTATTATCCACAAACGGTAGTGGAATCAATTTAGCCCTACCATCAGGATAGCTAAACGTCGCGGATTCAACATATAAGCGCTTACCGCCCTTCGGTGGCAACTCACCGTTTTCGGATTGCTCTTTAGTATAGGGCCATTGAATACCTTTATGCGCTTCAATGAGGTCATGTGTCAACCCTGAAATATCGACTAACCGCCCTTTAGATAACTCACGCATCTCATCAAAAACATCATCAAAATGATGCGGAAAATGCATCTTTTCTGCACGCTTAAATCGTTTTGCCAAAGCATTAAAAATATGTAAATCCGTTTTAGACTGTGCGTACGGCTCTTTAATCTTACGGATAATATTGACCCGTCGTTCCGTATTGGTAAACACGCCCTCTTTTTCGGCCCAAATAGCCGCGGGCAGAAAAATATGCGCATACTGCGCGGTCTCAACATCTACATAAGAATCCTGCACCACACAGCACTCTAACTTTTCAAGCGTTTTACGTATTCGAGATGTATTCGGCATTGAGGTCATCGGATTAGTCCCCACCAACCATAGCCCTTTAATGTCGCCAGCCTCAATCGCCGGAAAGATGTCGGTTTGGGTTAACCCTCGTTTTTTCGGAAAAAAATCCGGGTCTACCCCCCAAAATTTACCGATGTCTTCTCGATCTTGACTATTTTCCAACAAGCGATAACCCGGTAACCCAGAACAAGAAGACCACTCTCGTGTCCCCATCGCATTACATTGCCCGGTAATAGACAAACTGGTACCCCCCGGCTTACCGATATTACCGGTTAATAAACTCAAGTTATTAATACCCACAACCCCATCCGAGCCGTGGGTACTTTGGTTAATTCCCATACACCAAATACTCATGGCGCTACCGGCTTTAGCATAAATTCTGGCAACCGTTCGAATCGTATCTTCATCAATGCCGCAAATGCGCGAGGCACTCACCGGGTCATAATTTTTAACCTCTGCCGCCAGTGCTTCAAAGCCCACCGTATTCGCCTCAAGATAGGCCCGATCTTCCAACCCTTCCTCAAGAATAACCTGCATCATGGCATTCATAAGCACGACATCTGTTCCCGGGGTAATACACAGGTGAAAATCGGCGTATTGCGCTAACATCGTCACCCGCGGATCAATAACAATTAAAGGAAATTGACGCTTTTCGCGCGCCTCCTTAAAACGCCAATAAATAATGGGGTGTTGCTCCGGAAGGTTTGATCCCCAGGCCAGTAAACACTCGGTATGCTCAAAATCTTCATAACAGCCCGGTGGACCATCAGACCCAAAAGACCGTTTATACCCTGACACGGCTGACGCCATACACAAGGTCGTATTGCCATCATAATTATTGGTTCCGATGACACCACGAGCCAATTTTCCTAAGGTATAAAAACCTTCCGTTAATATCTGTCCGGTTGAAACAATGGCAAAAGAATCAGGGCCATATTTTTCCTGAATACGATTGATCTCAGCGGCCATCTTATCCAAGGCACCATCCCAACCGGATTCCTGATAGTCATCATGGATACTGTTACGCAGTAAGGGCGTTTTACCTCGACCTGAGGACTCGAACAATTCATGCTCAAAGAGGCCTTTGACACATAATTTCCCTCGATTAACATCGGCATCAGCAACCCCTCTTGAGGCGACCGGCTTGCCATCCTTATTAATACCAATTTCTATAGAACAACCCGTGGAACAATAACCACAAGTCGAATAAGACCACTTTTCTATTCCTTTATCAGCAATTTTAATTGGGTTTTTTTGATGACGACCAAAGAGCATAATACTTAATCTATTTTGAATTTAAAATTATTGAATTAATGGCGAATCTGACACGTTCAAATTAAAACCGATTATTTCTGCCTCACTCGCCGTGAATTCAATAAATTGACTAATCGCCTTACGTCTGACCCGCTCTTGCAAATAATCTGCAATTTGATCTTTGACGGCTGAAAAGGGCATAAGTTCGCCTTCAACACGCTGATCAATTCGAACGACATGAAATCCGTATCGTGACTCAATTGGTTTTTTTGCAACACCTGTTTCGGTTAATGAAAAAACCTGACGTTCAAATTCCTCAACTGTTTGCCCCCGTGTTAACTGCCCTAAATGGCCCCCTTCCTTCTTGGATGGGCACACAGAATAACGATTGGCCTGCTCTTTAAATGAACTTCCCTGACTCAGCGCCAGTAAAATTTCATCGGCTAACTCACGCATACGTCGACGTTCTTTAACATCATCGGGTGCCGCCGGTAATAAAATATGGCTGGCTTCAATTAAATCCTGAGTCTTAAATTTTTGCTTATTATTTTCGAAATATTGCCGGCAACTGTCTAAATCTGATTGTGGCACTTGTACTTCTTGTTCGATCAAAACCTCAATCGCCGATTCTACGTCCCGCTCATGGCCCTGCCCATCAACCGCCGTGAGCTCACGCTCACCTACTCGCTGTAACAACAACAAACGAATCACTAATGCTCTGGCGGCTAAATGATAAGCCTCTTCTTGAGAGCCTGCTGGGTGATACTGCATTTCTGCAGCAATTTCACTCTCCGCAATAACTTCCCCATTTACAGAAATTTCTATCGGTGCCGGCGGTTCCACAACAACATCAACATTTAACTTATTGCTTACCATCATCAAGATCGCTTCCTGACCACTTGAAAATTCCGACCAAAATACCAAATAGGCGCACTCCATACATGCACTAACCGGGTAAATGGGAACGTTAGAAACATCGTCAAACCAACAAAGATATGCAATTTATAAAGCCAATTAACGTTCAATAGAGCCTCTGCCGCACCCCCATGAAAGGTCACAATTTGTTGCGCCCATTCGGCTAATAACAACATTTGTTGGCCATCCATATGGGCACCGGAAACAAAAATACTCAACAACCCCAAAATCAACTGAACATAAATCAATAACAAAATAAAAACGTCACTACGATTACTGGTTGCTTTGACCCGCGGGTCTGTCAAACGCCGTTTAACTAAAGCGGTCATTCCTAAAAAACAAAGAATACCAAAGGTTCCGCCCATAACCATGGCAATCAATTGTTTTATTTCAGTGGTCAGACCGAAAGCATGATAAAACGATGGGGGTGTTAATAAGCCAAACAAGTGGCCCAGAAACAATAACAAAATACCCACATGAAACTGGGTATTTGCTTTACGAAAACCTTTACTGTTTAACATCTGACTTGAACCCGCTTTCCATGAGTATTGATCCTTATCAAAACGGATCCAACTTCCCAGCAAAAAAATAGTCCCTGCCAGATAAGGATAGACACCAAACAATAAATCATTCATATAATTCATAAAAAAACTCCCAAATGTATTCTTTTCCAACTCACGGTAACCATCGCCATGAGTGACCTTAACTAGGGCGACTACTTCGTTTAATCGAATCTACCGATACCTGCTGTTCATTCGCTCTTAGCATTGCGGGTGAACAACTGCCTTTTGGATCATCGCCGCCAAAAAGCACCGCTTCTTCCTCCCAAACCTTATCCATTGCTTCCGGCGTGTTGTCAGGGACTTCACCGGCAACAGAACTGCGTATTTTGTTCAAATCCACGGTTGCCCCTGTTACAGCCAACAGACTCTGAAAGATAACTTGATACGGGTGTTCGCGCTGCTCTAAGCGCACTGCCAGTAACCCTATAATATGTTCAACATCCCCTAACCATTGCTTAATTTCTACAACCGGTCGCTGAGACAAATAC
Organism: Methylococcales bacterium; assembly: GCA_030753675.1. Classification (GTDB taxonomy): domain Bacteria; phylum Pseudomonadota; class Gammaproteobacteria; order Methylococcales; family Methylomonadaceae; genus OPU3-GD-OMZ. Next base: position 637 of record JASMBU010000020.1, on the reverse strand, counting down.
TCAAGAAACAAAGGAATATGATCCGGCAATTCATTGGCCGTTAACTCGAAACCGTTATCGTTATAAACCGCTAACAAATCGACCATGGCTTGACCCCGATCACGTGACTCACCGTGCACATGCTCAAACAATAACAAAGACAGTGTCCGACCCCGATCAAATAATTCCACATATTCTGACTGCGTATCCATTAGATCCTGAGCACACAAGTCATTAATAAAAGTGATTAACTGATCGTGTAGCGACGGCTCTAACAACTGCTCTTGCTCCAGAATTGCGGTCATATCATCGCGATAACCAAACAAATCTTGTTCGGGATAAGACATCAAGGCTCCAAGTACTTTTAAAGTATTCATGGTCTTAATTCCCTGTACTTTCAGGTGTTACCGGTGGAATTCTAACCCCCGGCTCATATTTTTTAATGGTCTCGATAGCAATTGAAACCTCATTGGTTTTTTTGGTTCCAAATAAGTTCAGATCACTGGTACCATTACTACAACCATCACCAAAACTAAACCCACAACCGCCGCGTTCTGGGAAGGCATCCATCGCCTGTTCACGGTGAGCCGTTGGAATAACAAAACGATCCTCATAATTGGCAATAGCCATATAACGGTACATCTCTTCCACCTGTTTT